>JAZQNO010000010.1:0-116184 GCA_045627385.1 Bacteroidales bacterium | reverse complement strand
ATCTTAAAAACCCGTTATTGACCCTGCAACCGTCCTTCATGGCCATGAGCGACCTGGTGAGCGTGCAGACCGACTGGTCGGCCATTCTCCAGTACAATCAGCAGCATTGGGGCGGACTGGAGTTCAGGCCCGGGAGCGCCCTGGCCGTGATGATCGGAACCCGTTTCGACTTCGGACTCTCCATCGGTTACACCTACGACATCTCGCTCAATCGCGTGAGCGGTTCGCACGAGGTATTCGTGGGATACCGTAAGAAGATCGACACCTCGGTCAACAACCGCCAGCAGAAGAGCATCCGGCTGCTCTGAGGCAGGGCCGACAAGAGCCGACCGGGAACGGAAGACAGACCGGAAACGGAAGACCGACCGGGAACGGAAGACAGACCGGACCGACCGGGACCGACAAGAACAGACAAGACTAAAAAGCCGCAAGGCAACAGATAAGAATTGAGTATGAAAAAAATCTTTGGAGCAGTTTCACTCGTGGCAGGGCTGGTTTTCAGCGCCTGCGGATCCTATGACAACGGCGAACTCGTCGGGGTCAAATCGTCGTCGTGGAGCGAGCCAAACCCTTATGGCATGGTGCTGGTGAAGCAGGGCCATTTCGAAATCGGACAATCGGAAACCGACAGTATATGGGGCACCCAGAACAACGTGAAATCCGTGTCGGTGGGTTCGTTCTGGATGGACGAAACCGAAATCACCAACGGACAGTACAAGCAGTTCGTGCAGTGGGTGTGCGACTCCATCATCCGCGAACGGCTGGCCGACCCCGCCTACGGCGGCAACGACGAATACAAAATCACGGAGAACATGATGGGCGACCCCATCAAGCCCTACCTGAACTGGAAGCTTCCCATCCCCGACCGCAAGCGCGCCTCTGAGGAAGAGCTGACGGCCCTGGACTATCTGCGCGAGCCCGACCCCATCCTGGGCGGCTATCGCACCAAGACCGAGCTCATCACCTACCAGTACGAATGGTACGATTTCGAGCAGGCTGCCAAGCGCGCCAACCAGCTGAACATGGCCAAGCGTATCCGCAACACCGACATCGATCCCAACACGCTGCCGCAGGTGATGATTACCAAGGACACGGCCTACTACGACGAGGACGGCAAGATCGTGCGCGAGACCCTCACGCGACCGCTCAGCTCGCGTTACGATTTTCTGAACACCTATATTATTGAGATTTATCCCGATACGACGGTGTGGGTGAACGATTTCGAAAACAGCTATTCGGTGCCCTACATGAAGAATTATTTCTCGCACCCGAGCTACAGCGCCCATCCCGTGGTGGGTGTGTCGTGGGAGCAGGCCCGCGCCTTCTGCCACTGGCGCACGCAGCGTCTGAACCAGGCGCTCAGCAGCAAGGGCCAGGAAGTGCTGGAATACCGTCTGCCCACCGAAGCCGAATGGGAGTTTGCCGCCCGCGGCCAGAAGCTGGAGACCAAGTTCCCCTGGAAGGGCAACTACGCCGACACCGAGAAGGGCTGCTACTACGCCAACTTCAAGCCTCAGCAGGGCAATTTCACCAAGGACGGAAGCCTGATCACCAGCAAGGTGGCCTCCTTCCCCGCCAACGAATACGGCCTCTACGACATGGCCGGCAACGTGGCGGAATGGACCTCGTCCACCTGGAGCGCTTCGGCCTACGAAGAGATCAACGAAGTGAACCCCGAATACAACTGCCGCACCTACGGCAACGAGCCGTATCTGATGAAGCGCAAAGTGGTGCGCGGCGGTTCGTGGAAAGATGCCGCACCTTTCATTCAGGTGAGCACGCGCACGTACGAATATCAGAACGAGACGCGTTCGTACATCGGTTTCCGCTGTGTGCGCAGCCAGATTGGAAGCAATTGACGGCCGGAAGCCGCAAGTTCGCCCAGTGTTTGAAAACAATAAAAACCCATTTGACATATGTCTGAAACAAAGAAAGAAGGCAAAGGCCTGAGAGCCTTTCTGGAAAGCTATAAGGGCAAGACCCTGTTCAACTATTTCTACGGATTCGGCGCCGCTGTGGCCATCCTGGGAACGCTGTTCAAGATTCTCCACCTCGACGGTGCCAACGTGATGCTGGCCGTGGGTCTGGGAACCGAAGTGCTGATGTTTGCCATTTCGGCTTTCGAACCGCCTTTCCGCCAGTACCGCTGGGACGAGGTGTTCCCGGTGCTGAAATCGGGCAATCCCGAAGACCGGCCCTCGTTTGAAGGCGGCCAGACGACGGGCGGTCCCGTCATCGTGGGAGGCGCTCCCCTGAGCGCGGCTCCGATGGCCAATGCCGAAGCTCCCGTCCAGAACGCCGGCATGCCCATCGTGGCCGGAGGTCCCGTCATGGGCGCCGCGCAAGTCGCTCAGGCCCAGTCTGAAAACGTTCAGCCCGCAGGTGTTCAGCCCGCAGGTGTTCAGCCCGCAAACGTTCAGCCCGCAGGTGCCGGCGTTTCGGCCGAAGACATCGCCGCCATGCAGGCTGCCGCAACCACGGCCGCCCAGGCCACCATGGCCGCGCAGAGCGCCGCACAGGCTGCCGCACAGGCCGAAGAACTGGGCCGCATCCCGCAGATAAGTTTCACCGAAGAAGAGACCCAGACGCTGGAAAAGAGCCTGAAGGAATACATCGAGCAGATGGACGCCATGAACCTCAACCTCAGAGGTCTGAACACCATCTACGAAATCCAGCTCAAGAGCATCAGTTCGCAGATCGACACCATCGACCGCATCAACCAGGGGCTGCTCAACATCAAGGGCATGTACGAAGGTTCCACTCAGGACAGCGAACGTTTCCACACCGAGACCGAGGCCATGGCCAACAACCTGTCGAGCCTGAACCAGATCTACGGCCGCATGCTGCAGGCCATGATGTCGAACAACAGCCTCCCGGGCATGCCGCAGGCCGACAGCAAGAACGACAGCAAGGACGCCTGAGCCGGCAGAGACTTCTGAACCAAACCGTAAAACCTCGATAGCAAGATATCACTATGGCTGCATCAAATGCTCCAGAGACCCCCAGACAGAAGATGATCGGGCTGATGTACATCATGCTCCTCTGCATGCTGGCCCTGAACGTGTCGTCGGATGTGCTCGGCGGTTTCGAACTCGTCGAAGACAGCCTGCTGCGCAGCACGCAGAACGCCCAGCAGCAGAATCAGGCTCTCTACGACGACCTGGACGAATCTTTCCGGCAGAATCCCGAGAAGAGCGGCGAGTCCTACGCCAAGTCGCAGGAAGTGCGCCAGCTGGCCGATTCGCTCTACAACTACATCGAATCGCTCAAATGGGAAATCGCCGTCAAAGCCGACGGTAAAGACGCCGACATCGACAACATACAGCGCCGCGAAGACGTCAACGCCCCCGCCGTGGTCATGCTGCCCCCGACGGGCACCAAGGGCCACGAACTGGCCGTCCACATGGAGGCTTTCCGCGAACACATGGTGAGCATGATCGCCGACAGTCTGAAGCAGAAAGTCATCCTGGACAACTTCACCACCGAACCCTCCGAGCGCGCCAAAGCCGGCGGTCTGGACTGGGAGACCTCCATGTTTGACAACATGCCCGTGAGCGCTGTGCTCACGTTCTTCTCCAAGCTGCAGAACGACATCCGCTATGCGGAAGGCGAAGTGCTCCACACCCTGACCAACGACATCGACGTGGGCGACTTCCGCGTGAACCAGATCAAGGCCTACGTGATCCCCAACTCGCAGAACATCGTCAGGGGCAACACCTACCGCGCCAACATCATCCTCTCGGCCGAAGACTCCACCCAGCGTCCGCACATCTTCGTGAACGGCGAAGAACTGCCCATGGACAAGAACGGGCTGTACGAGATCGCGACCAACCGCACGGGACAGTTCCCCGTGAAGGGCCACATCGACCTGCAGCACGGCGACGGCACCATCCGCACCTACGAGTTCAACGAACAGTTCACCGTGGTGGAGCCCACCGCCACCGTTTCCAACACGATGATGAACGTGCTCTACGCCGGCATCGACAACCGTCTGAGCATCTCCGTGCCCGGCGTGCCCGACAATCAGGTGTCGGCCACGGTCAACAACGGCACGTTGAGCCGCTCGGGCAACACTTGGATTGCCAAGCCCACCGACATCAACAAGGAATGTGTGGTATCGGTGAACGCCGTGATGGACGGCCGCAGCCAGAACGTGGCGCGCATGCCTTTCCGCGTGCGTCCGCTGCCCGAACCCCGCGCTTTCATCGAGTATAAGGACGAAAACGGCGTGACCCGCAAATACCGCGGCGGCACGGCCTTCGCCAAGAAGAACATCATGGATGCCCCGGGCATCATCGCCGCTCTCGACGACGATCTGCTCGACGTGCCCTTCAAGGTGCTTTCTTTCGAAACGCTCATCTATGACTCGATGGGCAACACCAATGTGGAGGTGTCGCAGGGCGCCGAGTTCTCGGCCCGCCAGAAGTCGCAGATAAGGGCGCTGGGCCGCGGCAAGCGTTTCTTCATCTCGCGCATCCGCGTGGTGGGTCCCGACAAGATCGAACAGAGTCTGTCTCCTATGGAAATCATTATCAATTAAGCGAATATGAAACTTTTGAAAATCAGTCTGACGGCTTTGGCCCTGACGCTGAGCCTGACTTGGGCCGGCGCGCAGAACGGCGTGGCCAGCAACATACCTTCCGTGGACATGTCGGGCAACAAGGCCCCCAGGACCATGGGCATTTCGGCCGACAACATCACCTGGCAGCGCGACGTGTACCGCATGCTCGACCTGAAGGTGGAGCAGAACGCGCCGCTGTATTTTCCGCCGCAGCCCGACGGCCAGCGCAGGAACCTGTTCTCGCTGCTGTTCGACCACATCGCCAACGGCGACATCACCGTGTATGACTATCTCGACGGCAAGGAAATCTTCACCGAGGAGTATCAGGTGAAGTTTGAAGAATTGCTGAACCGTTTCTGGATTCCCTACGAGACGGCGCCCAATCCGGCCGACAAGCTGAAGACTGTCTACAAGGTGGAGACGGCCGACATCCCCAGCAACGAGGTGACGCTCTACTACGTGAAGGAGGTCTATTATCTCGACCAGACCACGTCGTCGGTACGCACCAAGGTGATTGCCTTCTGCCCCGTGCTGGTGCGCGAGGACGAGACGGGCGAGGTGCGCAAGTACCCGCTGTTCTGGGTGCCTATGGAATCGGTCAGCACGCTGCTGTCGCAGCACACCGTCAGCACCAGCAGTTTCAACGCCGCCAGCCGTTCGACCATCTACGACTACCTGGTGAGCCGCCGCTACAAGGGCGACATCTACAAGGTCTACAATCTTCAGAACCAGAACATTATGGACTACTGCAAGACGCCTGAGGAAATCGCCGCCGAGCAGGTGCGTCTGGAGAAGGAGCTGAAGGACATGACCCAGTCGCTCTGGCTCGAAACGCAGAGCGAGGCCATGGAGCGCGAACAGGCCGCCCAGGGCGAGAATCAGGGAAAGAAAGGCAAAAAAGCCAAAAAGAAATAAAAGGGGCGGAAAGCTTTGCCGTTTCGCCGAAATACGCTACATTTATGGGCTTTGTTCCGACCTTGGGGCAAAGCCCATTCTTATTTTAGCAAGCGTCTGATTATGAGCGACAACCATAACTATTGCGTGATTATGAGCGGGGGCATCGGCAGCCGTTTCTGGCCTGCCAGCCGCAGTACCTTTCCGAAACAGTTTCTCGATTTTTTCGGAACGGGCCGTTCCTTGTTGCGCCAGACCTTCGACAGGTTCAACCGCATCATCCCTGCCGAGCACATTTTCATCGTCACCAACCGGAGCTACCGCGACCTCACACTGGAACAGCTGCCGCAGCTCGACGCGAGCCAGGTGCTGCTGGAGCCCTGCCGCCGCAACACGGCTCCCTGCATCGCTTTCGCCGCCCACCACATCCAGGCCATCGACCCCGAGGCCAACATCGTGGTGGCACCTTCGGACCACATGATTCTCGATGAGAACGCGTTTCTCGACTGCCTGGCCAAGGGCCTGGAGTTTGTGGAGCGCCACGACGTGCTGCTGACCATGGGCATGAAACCCAACCGCCCCGAAACGGGCTACGGCTACATTCAGACCAGCCACGACCAGCTGGACGGTTTCACCAAGGTGAAGGCTTTCACCGAGAAACCCAATCTGGAGCTGGCCAAGGTGTTCCTGTCGAGCGGCGACTTCTACTGGAACTCGGGCATTTTCCTCTGGAACGTGCGCAGCATCCTGAAGGCGCTGGACGAGCTGCTGCCCGAGGTGGCCATTCCCATGGACGGCGGAGAGGGCCTGTACAACACCGATCGCGAATACGAGTTCATCAACAGCACTTTCGCCGCCTGTCCCAACGTGTCCATCGACTACGGCGTGATGGAGAAGGCCCAGAACGTGTATGTGATGCTGGCCGATTTCGGCTGGAGCGACTTGGGCACCTGGGGTTCGCTCTACGACCTGTCCGACAAGGACGAGGCGGGCAATGCCATTCTGAAAGGACGCGGACTTTGCTATCAGAGCCGCGACAACATCGTTTCCCTGCCCGAAGGCCACATTGCCGTGGTGAAGGGGCTGGAGGGTTTCATCGTGGCCCAGTCGGGCAATGTGCTGATGATCTGCCCCAAGGAGAACGAGCAGGATATCCGCCAGTTTGTCATCGACACGGGGATGAAGCTGGGCGAAGAATTTGTGTGAACCATTAGCGCATAAGTGATTATGATAGGACAAGAGAATACGGGCCTGGTGCTGCGGACCGACAACCTGGTGAAGAAATACGGCAAGCGTACGGTGGTGGACCACGTGTCCATCGAGCTGCATCAGGGCGAAATCGTGGGTCTGCTGGGGCCGAACGGCGCGGGCAAGACCACGACTTTCTACATGACCACCGGTCTGGTGGTGCCCAACGAGGGCCACATCTGGCTGGGCGACACCGACATCACCGATTTTCCCGTCTACAAGCGGGCGCAGGCCGGCGTGGGCTATCTGGCTCAGGAGGCTTCGGTGTTCCGCAAGATGAGCGTGGAGGACAACATCCTGTCGGTGCTGGAGATGACGCCGCTGTCGAGGGCCGAACAGCTGGACAAGCTGGAGGAGCTGATTGCGGAGTTCCACCTGACGAAGGTGCGCAAGAACCTGGGCGACCGCCTGTCGGGCGGTGAGCGCCGCCGCACCGAGATTGCGCGCTGTCTGGCCATCAATCCCAAGTTCATCATGCTGGACGAGCCTTTCGCCGGTGTGGACCCGATTGCGGTGGACGACATCCAGTCGATCGTGGCCAGCCTGGTGACCAAGAACATCGGCATCCTCATCACCGACCACAACGTGCGCGAGACGCTGTCCATCACTGACCGCGCCTATATGCTTTTCGACGGCAAGATCCGTTTCCAGGGCACTCCGGAGGAGCTGGCCTCGAACGACATCGTGCGCCGCAACTATCTGGGCGTGAACTTCGAGCTGGTGCGCACGCGCGCCGTGGCACGCGACGAGCACGGCAACCGCATCCGCCGCGAAGGAGACTGACACGCACCCAACCATACACTGAACGCTTATGTTGCAGAATACTTGGAAACCCAATCTGGAAGAGACCAAGCGCCACTACCTCGACTGGTGGGGGCACAAGGGTCTGGTGCTGAACATGTGGGAGCACTTTCAGGAAGGTGTCGCCCCTCATGCCGCCGTAGCCGCGCCCGCTCCCGCGTCGAGTCTGGACCAGAAGTGGTTCGACCCGCAGTGGCGTTCCGACTATCTCCACTGGTATGTGGCCCACAGCAGCCTGAAGGCCGACATTCTGCCCGTGGCCAACACGCAGCTGGGCCCCGGCTCGCTGGCGGCCATCCTGGGCGGTGTGCTGGAAGGCGGCGAGGACACCATCTGGATCCATCCCGACCCTGACTTCAGCGACGACATCCGCTTCCGTCCGGAGAACAACCGCGCCTGGCAGCTGCACAAGGACCTGCTGAAGGCCTGCAAGGCCAAGGCGCAGGGCAAGTATTACGTGGGCATGCCCGACCTGATGGAGGGTCTGGACATTCTGGCGGCGCTCAAGGGCACCGACAAGACCCTGCTCGACCTGATGACCCAGCCCGAGACGGTGCTGCGCCAGATGCAGCAGATCAACGACATCTATTTCCGGGTGTTCGACGAGCTCTACGACATCGTCCGCGAAGGCGACGAGATGGCTTTCTGCTATTTCTCGGCCTGGGCGCCGGGCAAGATGACCAAACTCCAGTGCGACCTGTCGACGATGATAAGCGAGGACGACTACCGTCGTTTCGTGCAGCCTTTCATCCGTGAGCAGTGTCAGAAGATTCCCTATACGCTTTACCACCTCGACGGCGTGGGCGCCATGCGCCATCTGCCGGCTCTGCTGGAGATCGAGGAACTGAAAGCGATCCAATGGACGCCGGGCGTGGGCCAGCCTCAGGGCGGCGACGCCAAGTGGTATCCGCTGTACCGGCAGATTCTGGAAGGCGGCAAGAGTCTGATGGCCTGCTGGGTCACCGTGGACGAGCTGAAGCCTTTGCTCGACAATATCGGCACCGAAGGGGTGCATCTCGAAATGGATTTTCACAATGAACAAGAAATAGAACGCGCTATGCAGATTATCGAAGAATTTCAGTCGAAAGACAGTTGTCCGTGCTGCCACGGAACCGAAAACAGCATTTCAGTAAAAACCGCCGCACAGGACTGGCCCGCTGTGGCTCAGGCCTATTCGTCGGCCCAGCGCAAGCCTATGCTGGAGGCCATGAAGGAGCGTATCCTCGTGCTCGACGGCGCCCAGGGCACCACGCTGCAGCAGTACAAGATGGGCGAAGAGCTTTTCCGCGGCCGTCAGTTTGCCGGATGGGACGGTCAGCTCAAGGGCTGCAACGACCTGCTCGCGCTCACGTTCCCGGGCATCAGCGCCGATGTGCAGCGCCGTTTCATCGAGGCCGGCGCCGACATCATCACCACCCACACGTTCAACGCCCAGCGTATCTCGCTGAAGGGTTTCGGCATGGAGAAGAAAGTGCGCGACATCAATCTGAGCGCCTGCGCCATCGCCCGTTCGATGGCCGAGCTCCACTCCACCCCCGAAAAGCCGATCTATGTGGCCGGCGGCGTGGGTCCGACTTCGAAGTGCGTGAGCCTGAACGACATCAGCCGCGAAGAACTGGCTGAGGCCTACGGCGAACAGATCCAGGCCCTGGTGGACGGCGGCGTGGACTGTCTGCTCATCGAGACCATCTTCGATTTCGAAAACGCGAAGATTGCGCTGGAGGCTTTCAAGAAGACGGGCAGCAAGATTCCGGTGATCATGAGCTTCACCATCAAGGACCCGAAGGGTTTCAACATGCTGGGTCAGGATCTGCTCAAGTGCATGCTTTCCCTGAAGGACGAACCGGTCTGCTGCGTGGGTCTGAACTGCTCGCTGGGCGCCGAAATGATGCTGCCTTTCCTGCGCAAGATTGCAGCGGAAGTGCCTCAATACGTGATCGCTTTCCCCAATGCCGGCCTGCCCGACAAGGACGGCAAATACAGCCAGACACCGAAGATGATGCAGAAGGTGGTGTGGCCGCTGGTCGAAGACCATGTGGTGAACATCATCGGCGGCTGCTGCGGCACCGACGAGGGCCATATCCGCGAAATCGCCAAGCTGGTGAAGGCCGACGAGGGTCTGTTTGTGACGCCTCACAAGCCGGGCGTGGCTCCGGTGGCCGAGGCGCCGAAGGCTGCCGAGGCCGCAAAGCCTGCCCAAGAGGCTCCGAAAGCTGCCGAGGCCCCCAAGGCCGAGGCTGCCCCTGCCGGTGACGACAAGCTCTTCAACGCCATTCTCAAGGGCAAGCTCGAAGATGCCAAGGCTGCCACTCAGGAAGCCATCGACAAGGGTCTCGACCCGCAGGACATCATCAACGGCGACATGATCCGCGCCATGAGCGAAATCGGACGTCAGTTCCAGGAGGGTACGGCCTACGTGCCCCAGCTGCTGATGGCCGCGCGCGCCATGAAGGGTGCCATGGAGCTGCTGAAGCCTCTGATGGCCGGCAAGTCGGTGGAGACGCTGGGCAAGGTGGTCATAGGCACGGTCAAGGGCGACCTGCACGACATTGGCAAGAACCTGGTGGCTTCCATGCTGGAAGGCTGCGGTTTCGAAGTGGTGAACATCGGTGTGGACGTCTCGAAGGAGAAGTTTGTGGAGGCTATCCGCGAACAGAAGGCCGACATCGTGGCCATGAGCGCGCTGCTGACCACCACCATGCCTCAGATCAAGGAAGTGATTGCGGCCATCGAGGATGCCGGTCTGCGCAGTCAGGTGAAGATCATGGTGGGCGGCGCTCCGCTCAGCCAGGAATACGCCGACGAAATCCGCGCCGACGGCTACAGCGACAATGCCAACAGCGCCGTGGCTCTGGCCAAGAAACTTCTGGGCAAATAATTCAAGGACTTTTTTGAAACGATACTGAAATGAAAGCACGCATCCGTTTTTCGAATCTTTCTCTGATGGCCTTTTCGGCCGTCTGTCTCTTGTGGGCAGGTATGAGTTCGTGCCGCCGGTACGACTATTCGGCCCAACTGCTGCCCCGTCAGCAGGAAGTGCTCGACAGGGGTCTGGTGGCCATGGCCGTTTCGGAAAACGAAGCGTATCTTTCGTGGCGGCTGCTGGGCACCGACGACGCCGGACTGAAGTTTGACGTGTGGCGCGACAACGGCAGCGGGCCGGTGCGCCTGAACGCCAAGCCTCTGGCTAAGGGCACCAATTTCAGCGACCTGACCTACAGCGCCGATGCCGACGCCACCTACTGGGTGGTGCCTGCCGGCACGCAGCCGGACGGCAAGGCCGGCTTCGCACCCGGTTGCAGCTACACGCTGAAGGCCGGTCGGGTGGGTCTCAACTACATCAGCATTCCGCTGCAGACACTCGAGCGCTACACGCCGGGCGACTGTTCCGCGGGCGACCTCGACGGTGACGGACAGTATGAAATCGTGGTCAAGCAGGAGCAGATGCCGCGCGACAATTCGCACAGCGGACCGACGGGCGAGACCCTGCTCGAGGCTTACCGGCTGGACGGCACGCTGATGTGGCGCATCAATCTGGGCAGGAACATCCGCGAAGGGGCCCACTACACGCAGTTCATGGTGTTTGATTTCGACGGCGACGGCAAGGCCGAAGTGGCCTGCAAGACGGCCGACGGCACGGTGGACGGCCTGGGCCGGGTCATCGGCGATGCCGAGGCCGACTGGCGTCAGCCCTCAGTGGACGGCCGTGGCGGTGGCCACATCCTGAGCGGTCCGGAATATCTGACCGTCTTCAGCGGACCCACCGGCGAGGCGCTTCAGACAGTCGGCTATGTGCCTTCGCGCCGGCCCGACGGCGGCATTGAGTTTGATGCCGGCCAGCTGCGGGCCACCTGGGGCGACAGCAACGGCAACCGCGAGGAGCGCTATCTGGCCTGCGTGGCCTATCTGGACGGACGCCATCCGAGCCTGGTGATGTGCCGCGGCTACTACACGCGCGCCACGCTGGCCGCCTGGGATTTCCTCGACGGCGAACTGAAGCTGCGCTGGCTGTTCGACAGTGACGATCCCGAGCATCCCGAGAACCGCGCTTTCCACGGTCAGGGCAACCACAATATCAGTGTGGCCGACGTCGACGGCGACGGTTTCGACGAAATCGTCTACGGCAACGCGGTCATCGACCACGACGGCACGGGGCTCTACTCCACGCGCATCGGTCACGCCGATGCCATGCATGTGGGCGACCTGGATCCTTCGCGGCCGGGGCTGGAAGTGTTCAATTCGCAGGAGCCTGTGGGCGCCTACGGCATGAATTTCCGCAACGCGGGCACGGGCGAAATCTATTGGAACGTGCCCACCGACAGTGCGGCGGTGGCCAAAGAGAGAAAGCGTCAGGGTCCGGGCCGCGACGTGGCTTTCGACATCGATCCGCGCCACAAGGGCAGCGAATGCTGGGTGTTCGGCGGGGGCATTTCGGGCCTGTACGACTGCAAGGGCAACAAGATTTCGGACAAGACGCCGAGCAGCTGCAACTTTGCCGTGTGGTGGGATGCCGATCCGCAGCGCGAACTGCTCGACCGCAACCGCATTTCGAAATACAACTGGAAGACCGACGAGGTGGAACTGCTGTTCGAAGCCGTAGGCTGCACCTCCAACAACGGCACCAAGGCCACGCCGGCCCTGAGCGCCGACCTCTTCGGCGACTGGCGCGAGGAAGTGGTGCTGCGCACCCGCGACAACCGGGAGCTGCGTGTGTTCTTCACGCCGATTCCCTGCGACACGCGCCGTGTGACGCTGATGCACGACCCCATCTACCGCCTGGGCATCGCCTGGCAGAATGTGGCCTACAACATTCCGCCGCACGTGAGCTATTACATGGAGTGACAATGGACAAAAACGAACTTATACGGGAGATTGACCGCCTGCGCCGCGAGAAGCGCGCGGTGATCATGGCCCATTACTATCAGGACAAGGACATACAGGACGTGGCCGACTTCATCGGCGACAGTCTGGCACTGGCCCAGCAGGCCGCACGCACCGACGCGGACATCATTGTGATCTGCGGGGTGCATTTCATGGGCGAGACGGCCAAGATTATCTGTCCCGGCAAGAAGGTGCTGGTGCCCGACGAGAAGGCGGGCTGCTCGCTGGCCGACAGTTGCCGCGCCGAGGACCTGCAGCGTTTCATCGAGGCCCATCCGGGCTATCAGGTGGTGAGCTATGTGAACACTTCGGCCGAGGTGAAGGCGCTGACCGACGTGGTGGTGACTTCGAGCAACGCGGTGAAGGTGATCGAGAGTTTTCCCGCCGACGCCAAGCTCATCTTCGGGCCCGACCGTCATCTGGGCGCCTACATCAACCGGCTGACGGGCCGTCAGATGCTGCTCTGGGACGGGGCCTGTCTGGTGCACGACCGTTTTTCGGCCTCCAAGATCGGGGAACTGAAGGCTTCGCATCCCGAGGCGCAGGTGGTCTGCCACCCGGAGTGCCGCGAGGAGGTGGTGGCCATTTCGGACTACGCCGGTTCCACCGCGGGTCTGATCAAATACATTCAGGAAAGTCCCTGTCGGGAATTCATCGTAGCCACCGAATCGGGCGTGCTGCACGAGATGCGGAAGCGCTGCCCCGACAAGCGGCTGCTGGCGGCTCCGGCCGAACTGCCGGAGGATTTCGCCTCCTGGCCCGAGCGTCTGGCCTCGCAGCAGCGCGAGGGGTGCAATCTGTGCAAGGACATGCGCCTGAACACGCTGGAAAAACTGTATCTCTGTCTGCGCGACGAGACTCCCGAAATAAAGGTGGATGCGGCCACGGCCGAGAAGGCGGTGCGCTCCATCCGTCGCATGCTTGAACTTTCCGCCAAATGAACGCCACACCTATGAAACTTCTGTTTGCTTCCCATAACGCCCACAAGCTGTCTGAAATCTCTGCCATTCTGGCGGAGCGTCTGCCCGACATTGAGTTGGAGGGCATCCGCGCCTATGGGCTCAACGACGATATTCCCGAAACGGCCGACACGCTCAGCGGCAACGCTCTGCAGAAGGCCCGTTATGTGTATGAGCGTCTGGGCATGGACTGCTTCGCCGACGACACGGGCCTCGAGGTGGAGGCGCTCGACGGCGCTCCCGGCGTGTACACGGCCCGCTTTGCCGGCGAGGGCTGCAGTTTCGACGACAATGTGTCGAAGCTGCTGCGCGTGATGCAGGGCGAACCGAACCGCCGCGCCCGTTTCCGCACGGTGGTGGCGCTCATCCTCGACGGCAAGGAGTATCTGTTCGAGGGCGAGGTGAAGGGTTTCATCACCACGGAGCGCAAGGGCACCGACGGATTCGGCTACGACCCGATTTTCCAGCCGGAAGAGTCGGGGCTGACCTTTGCCGAAATGGGGCCTGAGGAAAAGAACCGCATCAGCCATCGGGCGCGGGCCATTGCCGGGCTGACCGATTTTCTGGCTTCTTTGTAAACTGCTGTACACGATGTATTCGAAACGGATGACATATGTTCTCGGGCTTTTGCTGACGCTGTTTTCGGTGCCGGCTCTGCAGGCCGCCCGCCCCGCGGACGGCTCTGAAATGGCGGTGGGCCAGTGGCGGACGCATTTTTCGTTTGCCGACACGCGCCAGGTGGCCTGGGCGGGCGACCGTGCCTATGCGGTGGCCATGAAGAAGCTCTATTCGTACGACCCGGAGGATCTGTCGATCGAAGAATACACGATGATGAACGGGCTCACGGGCAACGCCGTGAAGCTGATTTCCTACAACGAGAGCAGCCACAAGCTGCTGGTGGCCTACGAGGACGGCAATTTCGACCTGATCGGTTTCGGGGGCGAGGTGAGCAACATCGCCGATTTCAAGGACAAGTCTGTGAACGGGGCCAAGGATGTGAACCACATCGCCATGTTCGGGCGCTACGCCTGTGTGGCCACCGAGATGGGGGCGCTGCTCATCGACACCGAAAAGGAAGAGATAAAGGAGAGCTACATTCTGCGGCCCGCCAGCGGTCTCTACACGCCGATACTCGATTTCGCCGTCAACGGAGACGACTATTATCTGATAACGGCCGACCATACGCTGTATCACGGCAACCGCAACGACAATCTCCAGGACAACCGCAACTGGCATGTCGAGCCTTTCATCAGTTGGATGCAGGCCCAGCACCTGAGTGTCTGGGACGGCCGGCTGCTGGTCGCCTACGGCCGGTATCTGACGACTTTGAAGAACGGTTCGTGGACAATGGAGGCCCAATATGAAACGGGCATCGCCGACATCAAGGCGGAGCGCGGCTGTCTGTTGGTGAGGCTTCAGGACGGGAGTGTGGACATCCGCACTTCGGAGGGCGCTTCCGCTCCGATTGTCCTGGACGGTGTGAACGAGGTCTGCGAGGTGTCGGTCGACGCTTCGCGCAACCTCTACGCAGCTGCCGGCAACGAGGGCCTGGCCTGGTGGAAAAGGCAGGGCGACGGCAAGTCTTACCGATTGGAGAACAGTCGGATCCACCCCAACGGGCCGCCGGTGTCGACGGCTTGGAAGATGGAGGTTCTCAACGGACGTCTCTATGCCTGCTCGGGCGGACGCTGGGGCGACCGCTATCAGTTTGAAGGCGGCGTGATGGTCTACGACGGCTACGATTGGGTTTCGCTGACGGAAAATGCCGACAGTCTGCAGGCGCACAACGGGCTGCCTTTCCAGGACATTGTGAAAATGGCCGTCGACCCGCGCGACGGGTCGCATGTGTTTGCGGCCAGCTGGGGCGAAGGTCTGTACGAGTTTCGCGATGGCAGGCAGGTGGCTCTTTTCAATCATCTCAACAGCAAGCTGGTGAGCAATTTTCCCAATAACCGGCCGGAGCGCTACGTGCGCGTGGACGGTGTCTGCTACGATGCCGACGGCAATCTTTGGATGCTGAATTCGGACCAGATGAACCGCAAGGGCGGCATCCGCATTCTCACTCCTGACCGGCGCTGGCTGTCGCTCGATTACACCGATTTTCCGAAGGGAGCTCCCAGTCTGGACGACATTCTGTTTACGAGCGGCGGTCAGGTCTGGATCAATTCGGAGCGTGTGGAAGCGGGTCTGTTTGTGCTCGACACCAAGGGCACGCTGGAGGACAGGAGCGACGACCGCACGCGCTGGATTTCGGCTTTCTACGACCAGGACGGCAAGAGCATCGACATCTTCACGGTGCACTGTGTGGCCGAGGGCCGCGACGGTTCGCTCTGGATAGGCACCACTCACGGGCCGGTGATCATGCGCCAGCCTAGGACGGTATTCGACGTGACCACTCCTGTTTTCTACAGGGTGAAGGTGCCCCGCAACGACGGCACCGACGAGGCCGACTATCTGCTGGAGAATTCGCGGGTGTGGTGCATTGCCGTGGACGGGGCCGACCGCAAGTGGATAGGCACGGAGAACGACGGCGCTTACCTGCTGTCGGCCAACGGCTTGGAGACGATACACCATTTCACTTCGGACAATTCGCCGCTGCCTTCGGATGCCGTCTATTCCATTGCGGTGCATCCCGAGACGGGCGAGGTGTTCTTCGGCACGGAGGCGGGCATCGTGTCTTTCCGCAGCGACGCCACCGAGGGAGAAGCGGATTTCAGCCAGGCCTACGCCTTCCCCAACCCGGTGCCTTCGGGCTACGAGGGCGACATCGTGGTGACGGGTCTGATGGAGGGTTCGCAGGTGAAAGTGACCGACATCAGAGGCCATCTGATCGCCATGGGCACTTCGCTGGGCGGCCAGTATGTCTGGGACGGCCGTCTGCCCGACGGACGCCGGGCGGCCACGGGCGTTTATCTGGTGCTGTCGGCCAGTGCCGACGGACAGATGGGAGTGGCCACTAAAATCGTCGTGGTGAAATAACCTATTACATTATTGCGTACCTTTGCGCAATTTTTAACTGTTAGAGCTATGCAAGTACAAGTAAAAGAGTTGGAGAAGGCGGTCATCCGCTTCTGCGGCGACTCCGGCGACGGCATGCAGCTGACCGGTACGCTGTTTTCCACACTTTCCGCTGTTTTCGGAAACGAGATTTCCACTTTTCCCGATTATCCGGCCGAGATGAGAGCGCCCCAGGGCAGCCTAAGCGGTGTCTCCGGCTATCAGGTCCATATCGGTTCTTCCAAAATCTATACCCCGGGCGACAAGGCCGATGTGCTGATTGCCATGAACCCTGCCGCTCTCAAGACCAATGTCAGCCATATCAAGCGTGACGCGGTGGTGGTTATCGACGAGGATACCTTCAACGCTCAGGGGCTGGAAAAGGCCGAGTTCAAGACGGACGATCCCATCGCCGAGCTTCATCTCGAGAGCGCCCAGATAGTGGCTGTGCCCATCAGCGCGCTGACGAAGGCCAGTCTGGAGGGCAGCGGTCTGGACAACAAGAGTGTCATGCGCTGCAAGAACATGTTTGCCCTGGGTTTTGTCTGCTGGCTGTTCAACAAGCCTCTGGAGGAGGCCGAGCGGCTGCTGGGCAACAAGTTCGGCAAGAAGCCCACGCTCTTGGAAGCCAATCTGAAAGTGATGACCGACGGTTACAACTACGGTCACAACATACACGCATCGGTTTCGACCATCACGGTGAATCCTTCCCATCTGGAGAAGGGTGTCTACACCGACGTGAAGGGAAACCAGGCCACGGCCTGGGGTCTGATCGCGGCCAGCGAGAAGTCGGGTCTGCCGCTGTTTCTGGGCAGCTACCCCATCACTCCGGCAACGGACATTCTGCACGAGCTGGCGCTGCGCAAGGATCTGGGTGTGAAGACGGTCCAGTGCGAGGATGAAATCGCGGGCGTCTGCACGGCCATCGGCGCTTCCTTCGCCGGCAATCTGGCCGCCACTTCCACTTCGGGCCCGGGCATCGCCCTCAAGAGCGAGGCCATCGGTCTAGCTGTGATGGCCGAACTGCCTCTGGTGGTGGTCGACGTGCAGCGTGGCGGTCCTTCGACGGGTCTGCCTACCAAGGCCGAACAGACCGACCTGATGCAGGCCATCTACGGCCGCAACGGCGAATCGCCTGTGGTGGTGGTCGCCGCCAGCACGCCTGCCGACTGTTTCGACTATGCTTTCCAGGCTGCCAAGATCGCGCTCGAGCACATGACGCCGGTCATCTTCATGACGGACGCTTTCCTGGCCAACGGTTCTTCGGCCTGGAGAATTCCCGATATGGACAAGTATCCCGCCATCAACCCGCCTTTCGTTCCGGAAGAGATGCAGGGCAAGTGGGCGCCTTATCTGCGCAATGACAAGAATTTCGTGCGCTACTGGGCCGTGGCCGGCCGCGAGGGTTTCGCCCATCGCATCGGCGGTCTGGAGAAGGATGCCAGGACGGGGGCCATTTCCACCGATCCGGCCAACCACGAACTGATGTGCCAGCTGCGTGCCAAGAAGGTGGCTGCCATTGCCGAGGAGCTGCCGCTGCTTCAGGTGCAGGGCGATGCCGATGCCGAGGTGCTGGTGGTCGGCTGGGGCGGCACGTTCGGCCATCTCTACGCTGCGGTCGAAGAACTCAACCGCAAGGGTAAGAAGACGGCGCTGGCTCATTTCAACTACATCAACCCGCTGCCCAGGAACACGTCGGAGGTGCTGGGCAAGTACAGAAAGATTGTGGTCTGCGAGCTCAACAGCGGTCAGTTTGCCGCCTATCTGCGCGAGAAGATGCCTGCCGGCATGGATATCAGGCAGTTCAACAAGGTTCAGGCCCAGCCCTTCAACGTGAGCGAAGTGGTGGAGGCTATCGAAAAAGAATTCTGACAATTTAATCTGATTGATTATGGCAACAGCATATACAGCCAACGATTACAAGAGCAGCGGCAAAGTGAAATGGTGCCCCGGCTGCGGTGACCATGCCGTGCTCAACACGCTCCACAAGGCTATGGCCGAACTGGGTGTCGCTCCCGACAAGATTGCCGTCATTTCGGGTATCGGATGTTCTTCGCGACTTCCTTATTATATGAATACCTACGGTTTCCACACCATTCACGGTCGTGCCGCCGCCATCGCCACGGGCGCCAAGACGGCCAATCCCGACCTGACCGTATGGCAGATCACGGGCGACGGCGACTGTCTGGCCATCGGCGGAAACCATTTCATCCACGAGGTGCGCCGCAATGTCGACCTGAACGTGATTCTGATGAACAACCGCATCTACGGTCTGACGAAGGGCCAGTATTCTCCGACTTCGCCCAAGGGTTTCGTTTCGAAGTCTTCGCCTTACGGCACGGTGGAAGAGCCTTTCCGCCCGGCAGAACTTTGTCTGGGCGCTCGCGGCACTTTCTTTGCCCGCATTCTGGATGTGGATCTGAAGAATTCGCAGGAGGCGCTGGTGAAGGCCGCCCGGCACAAGGGTTGCTCGGTGGTGGAAGCGCTGGTGAACTGCGTGATTTTCAATGACGGCACTCATCGCGACATTTCCGAAAAGGAGGTGCGCGACGACCGTTGCATCTATCTGAAGCACGGCGAGAAGATGCTTTTCGGCAAGAACCTCGACAAGGGTCTGGTGCGCGATGGCTTCGGCCTGAAGGCAGTGACCGTGGGACAGGACGGCTACACGCTGGACGACGTGCTGGTGCACGACGCCCATTGTGCCGACAATACGCTTCACTTCAAGCTGGGCACGATGTGCGGTCCGGATTTCCCGGTGGCACTGGGTGTGATCCGCGATGTGGAGGCTCCGACCTACGAAGAGGAGGTGGCCAATCAGGTGGCCGACGTCAAGGCAAAACGCCCCAACATCCACTCTCTCAACGATTTCTTTAAAACGCTTGATACCTGGGAGATCAAATAAACCAGCGTCTATGGACAGTACCCGCCGACTGCTCTGCCCGTTGTTTTGCAGGCCTGCTCTCATGGTCTGCTGGATGCTGTTGGCGGTGGTCTGTCTGACGGCCTGCAACGGACGGAAGAGTGAAGAGGCTTCTTCGCAGGAAAGGCCGTTGCGTGTGTTGTTTATCGGTGACTCTGTCACGGATGGCAACTGGGGCGGGGGTGGCGGAAAGGCCAGACCCTCGAAGGACCGCAACCAGCGCGATCAGAATCATATCTTCGGGCACGGATACATGTATCTCTGTGCGGCTCATTATATGGCTTATTACCCCGGCCGGTACGAGTTTTTCAACCGGGGCATCAGCGGGCACACGCTGGCCGATCTGCAAGCCAGATGGGACGAGGACTGCCTGATGCTGCACCCCGATGTGGTGAGTATTCTTATCGGCATCAATGATGCGGCGCTGTTTGCCAGGAAAGGGCCTCAGTCGGCCGAAGAATTTGGTTTCGACCAGTGGGAATCTGATTACCGGTCTCTGATCCTGAGCACTCAGCAGGCGTGTCCGGGGGTGAGGATTGTGCTTTGCTCGCCTTTCGCCCTGCGCGATGGGAGCATACGCGAAACGGTCGTGGACAGGATGGGAGAAATCATTGCCCGGCTTGCCCGCGAAAACGATTGCGTCTGCTTGCCCTATCAGCAGATTTTTGACAAGACGCTGGCCGATTTTCCGCAGGTCGACCCGACTTGCTTTATCTGGGATGGTATTCACCCTACAGCCGGTGGCCATCAGATTATGGCCGACCGTTGGATGGAAGCTTTTGACAAACTATAATCTTTTCAAACAATGAGAATCCGCCATTTTCTTCTTCCGGCTCTGTTCATCTGTGCGCTGACGGCCTGCAATCAGCCCGACGAGGCTTACATTTTCACTTCTTTCCGCGAGCCTTCCATCAGAGGCATGCAGTATCTCTACAGTCTGGACGCCTATCATTGGGACACGCTGGGCGGTGTGTGGATGGTGCCTGAGGTGGGCAACGACGCTCCTTACAAGGATGCTTTCTCGGGGCGTATGATGACTCCGAAATACTGTCCGACGCGCGTGCTTCGCGATCCTTCGGTCTGTCAGGGTCCGGACGGCACGTTCCATCTGGTATGGACCACTCAGTGGGCCGGCAGCCGCGGTTTCGGCTATGCCCATTCGAAGGACTTGATCCACTGGAGCGAACAGCGTGTGATAGAGGTGATGCCTGACACGGCCACCAACAACGTATGGGCTCCCGAGCTGTTCTACGACGATGTGAATGAGGAGTTCATCATCGTCTGGTCGTCGGGCATCCGCTACGACCGCTACACCGAGGCCGACCGTATGGGCAGCAACGCCGCTCACCGTCCGTACTACACGAAGACGAAGGATTGGGAGACTTTCACTCCGGCCAAGCCGTTCTATGACTGCGGTTTCAACAGTATCGACGGTTTTCTGGTGAAGAAGGGCGACAAGGACTATGTCTTCATTCTGAAGGACAACCGCAAACCGGGTTTCAGCAACTGTTTCTGTGTGTTTGGCGAGAGTCCGGAGGGTCCGTTCGGCAATCCGACCGAGAAGTTCAGTCCGGAATACAGCGAGGGCCCCTGCGCCATCAAGGTGGGCGACGAATGGCTCATCTACTATGATGTCTACCGCAAGGGCACTTACGAGGCGGTTTCGACCAAGGATTTCAAGACTTTCACCGACATCAACGACAAGATTTCGGTGCCGGCCGGCCACAAGCACGGCACCATCGTGAAGATTACCGGCAAGCAGCTGAAGGCGCTCCAGAAAGCCGCGCGCAAAGCCTGAATGCGTTTATGAAAGCCGATAATTCGGGCCGGCATGACAGCCGGTTGCTGGCGAAAGCGCTGGTCTGCCTGGGGCTGATGGCGGGGGTCTGCTCCTGCAGCGGACGGGCTGCCTCGGACCGGGCGGTGCAGGAAGCGTCGGTTTCGGGACCGGAGCATAAGGTCGGCGACATCCGTGAGATGCCGCTTGCCAACGAGGCGGTGCCCGGTTTCGGGCTGTATGCCACCATGCCCGCTTTCGCAGAGGAGGCCAAGGCCGGCCTGAGCTTTCCGATGGCCTGGCGCCATGCGCGGGAGTCGCGCACTTACCGGCGTTTCGAGCGCTGGAAGGAGGATGCCCGCGAGCTGGTCTTCGGGTGTATGGGGCAGTTGCCGGCGCCGGCACAGGATTTCGAGTGCCGGGTGCTGGCCCGTGAGCGGAGAGAGGGTTACGAGGCCTTCAAGATTGTCTTCAACGTGGATTCCTACTGCCGGACGGCGGCCTATCTGCTGGTGCCGGACGGGGAGGGCCCCTTCCCTGCCCTGCTGGCGCTTCACGACCACGGGGCGCATTTCACCATAGGCAAGGAAAAGATGATACGGCCCATGGAGTGCGATTCGGCCGTGCGGCGCGACAGCCAGTCGGACCTGACGGTATGGGACGATGCGGCCGCCTGGTCGGTGGCTTGCTACGACGGTGTCTTCACGGGCGATTTCTTTGCGCGCAACGGCTATGTGGTGCTGGCCACGGACGCTCTGTTCTGGGGTGAACGGGGCCGGCAGGACAGTCCGCTCTACGATGCGCAGCAGGCCATGGCTTCCAATCTGTTCCAACTGGGCATGAACTGGGGCGGCCTGATTCTGTTCGAGGATATGGAGAGCGCGCGTTTCCTGGCGTCGCTGCCTTTTGTGGACGATTCGAAAATAGGCTGTTACGGCCATTCCATGGGCGGCTACCGTTCGTGGAACCTGGCGGCCATGAGCGATGTGGTGAAGGCTTCGGTCAATGTGTGCTGGTTCTGCACGACGGAGTATCTGATGACTCAGCAGAACAACCAGAGCAAGGGCGGAAGCGCCTATTCGATGCTGCTGCCCGACCTGAGGCGCTGGCTCGACTATCCCGATGTGGCTTCGCTGGCCTGTCCGAAACCGGCTTTCTTCATGAACGGCCGCTACGACAAGCTGTTTCCGGTGGAGGGAACGGAGGATGCCTATGACATTGTCCGTGAGGTGTATGAGAGCCAGAATGCGGGGGAGAATCTGCGCACGGCCATCTATGGTGGGCCCCACTTTTTCAGTATGAAAATGCAACAAGATGCATTGACTTTTTTTAATGAATTCTTTCTTTAAAAGCTTTGGTTTTGGTTTTCTGATAACAGAAATGTTTTCTACCTTTGCTATTGGAAAAAATTTGGTTTTTCAAAAAGTCTAACTACAAATATCTTATTAAAAATGAGCAAATTAGATTTGACAAAGTATGGTATCGCCGGCACGACCGAGGTCCTGTACAATCCTTCTTACGAAGTTCTGTACAACGAAGAGACCAAACCGGGCCTTGAAGGTTTTGATAAGGGTCAGGTGACCGAACTTGGCGCAATCAACGTCATGACGGGTGTCTACACCGGACGTTCTCCGAAAGACAAATACATCGTCATGGACGAAAAATCGAAAAACACGGTATGGTGGAACACTCCCGAATATCCCAATGACAACCACGAACTCTCCGAAGAGAACTGGAAGGCTCTGAAGGCTCTCGCCATCAAGCAGCTGAGCGGCAAGCGGCTGTTTGTCGTGGACGGTTTCTGCGGCACCCACAAGGACACCCGCATGAAGGTCCGTTTCATCATGGAAGTGGCATGGCAGGCTCATTTCGTCACCAATATGTTCATCCGTCCGCAGAATCAGGCCGAATTTGACCAGGAACCGGATTTCGTGGTTTACTGCGCAGCCAAGGCTAAGGTTGAGAACTTCAAGGAGATGGGTCTCCGTTCGGAAACGGCCGTCGCTTTCAACGTCAGCAGCAAGGAGCAGGTTATCCTGAACACCTGGTACGGCGGTGAGATGAAGAAGGGTCTGTTCTCGATGATGAACTACTACCTGCCTCTGCAGGGTATCGCTGCCATGCACTGCTCGGCCAACACCGACATGAACGGTGAAAACACCGCCATCTTCTTCGGTCTGAGCGGCACGGGCAAGACCACCCTTTCGACCGACCCGAAGCGTCTGCTCATCGGCGACGACGAGCACGGCTGGGACGACGAAGGCGTGTTCAACCTCGAAGGCGGCTGCTATGCCAAGGTCATCAATCTGGACAAGGAATCGGAGCCTGACATCTTCAACGCCATCCGTCGCGACGCTCTGTTGGAGAACGTTACCGTCGACGGCGAAGGCAAGATCGATTTCGCCGACAAGAGCGTGACCGAGAACACCCGCGTCAGCTATCCTATCTATCACATCAACAAGATTGTCCGCCCCGCTTCCGAAGGTCCCGCCGCCAAGCAGGTCATCTTCCTGAGCGCCGACGCTTTCGGTGTGCTTCCTCCTGTCAGCATCCTGACTCCGGAGCAGACCAAGTATTATTTCCTGAGTGGTTTCACCGCCAAGCTGGCCGGTACCGAACGCGGCATCACCGAGCCGACTCCCACTTTCTCGGCTTGCTTCGGCCAGGCTTTCCTGGAGCTGCATCCGACCAAGTATGCTGAAGAGCTGGTCAAGAAGATGGAAAAGAGCGGTGCCAAGGCTTATTTGGTGAACACGGGCTGGAACGGAACCGGCAAGCGCATCTCTATCCGCGACACCCGCGGTATCATCGACGCTATCCTGAACCACAGCATCGACGAGGCTCCCACGAAGCAGATTCCTTACTTCAACTTCACCGTTCCCACCAAGCTGGAAGGCGTTGATCCCAACATCCTGGATCCTCGCGACACGTACAAGTGCGCCTGCGAATGGGAAGAGAAGGCCAAAGACCTGGCCGGACGTTTCATCAAGAACTTCGGCAAGTACACCACCAACGAAGCCGGCAAGGCTCTCGTTGCCGCAGGTCCGCAGCTCTGATCGGATTTGAGTCTGAAGCTCAAGACATAAGGGAAGGGCGCGGCTGGCGTTGCCAGCCGGGCCTTTTGTCTGACCCCGGTCCTGCCTTTCGATGGCGAAACGGAGCGCCTCCCTGAGGGGGCTGAAATTTTTTTCGCCGAAAATTTGGCAGTGTGGAAAAGTCATCGTACTTTTGCGCCCGTCTAACGACAAGGCCTGGTGCCATAGCTCAGTTGGTAGAGCAACGGACTGAAAATCCGTGTGTCCCTGGTTCAATTCCCGGTGGCACCACCTCAAAGAGGAATCGCAATTGCGGTTCCTTTTTTTGTTGCAAAAAAGAATCTCCAAAAAATTTGTCAATCGCAAAAACCTGCGTACCTTTGCAGCCGATTATAGAATCGGGATGTAGCACAGTTGGCTAGCGCGCCACGTTCGGGACGTGGAGGTCGGAAGTTCGAGTCTTCTCATCCCGACCAATCGAGGAAGGCTGCTCCAACATCGGAACGGCCTTTCTCGCTTTCAGATAAAGTCTGAAACGCTTCATTGAAATGATAAATAACTCTCTATATTATGCTTACACTTAAGTACATCAGCGAAAACAAAGAAGAGGCCATCGCCCGTTTGGCCAAGAAGCATTTCGATGCTCGTGAGATGATCGACCAGATTCTGGCTCTCGACGAAAAGCGCCGCAGCGCTCAGGTTCAGGCCGACAAGGCTGCCGCCGAGATGAACTCACTTTCCAAGTCGATCGGTCTGCTGATGAAGGAAGGCAAGAAGGAAGAGGCCGCTGCCGCCAAGGCCAAGACGGCCGAGCTGAAGGAAAACGGCAAGAAGTTTGAAGCTGACCGCAAGGAGGCCGAAGACAAGATTACGGAGCTCCTGCTGCTCATTCCCAACACGCCTCACGACAGTGTGCCCGAGGGCAACGGTGCCGACGACAACCTGGTGGAGCGTATGGGCGGCGTGGTGCCGGAACTGCCGGAAGACGCGCTTCCCCACTGGGATCTGGCCAAGAAGTATGATCTGATCGATTTCGAACTGGGTGCCAAGATTACGGGTGCCGGTTTCCCTGTATATAAAGGTAAGATGGCCCGCCTGCAGCGTGCGCTGATTTCGTTCTTCCTCGACAAGGCGCGCGAAGAGGGTTTCCTCGAGATCCAGCCGCCGTATGTGGTCAATGCCGCTTCGGGTTACGGCACGGGGCAGCTGCCCGACAAGGAGGGTCAGATGTATCACGCCAATCTGGACGATCTGTATCTGATTCCGACGGCCGAAGTGCCTGTGACGAATCTGTATCGCGACGTCATTCTGGACGAGAAGGATCTGCCTGTGAAGAATACGGCTTATTCGGCCTGCTTCCGTCGTGAAGCCGGCGCCTACGGCAAAGATGTGCGCGGTCTGAATCGTCTGCATCAGTTTGACAAGGTGGAGATTGTCTGCATCGAGCGTCCGGACCGTTCCTACGAGCGTCTGGAAAAGATGGTGAATTATGTGCAGACGCTGGTGGAAGCGCTCGAACTGCCCTGGCGCATCCTGCGTCTCTGCGGCGGCGACATCAGTTTCACCTCTGCCCTGACCTTCGACTTTGAAGTGTTCTCGGCCGCCCAGAAGCGTTGGCTGGAAGTGAGTTCGGTTTCGAACTTCGAAAGCTATCAGGCCAACCGTCTGAAATGCCGCTACCGCGATGCCGCCACGGGCAAGACTCAGCTTTGCCACACCTTGAACGGTTCGGCTCTGGCTCTCCCGCGCATCGTGGCCGCTCTGCTGGAAAACAACCAGACTCCCGAAGGCATCCGCATCCCGAAGGCCCTCGTGCCCTACTGCGGTTTCGACATCATCGACTGATTTCCTCCGGAATCTCAGGACATAGACAAAAGAAAGAGCGGCTGAAAGCTTTCAGCCGCTCTTTTATTTTTCAGTCGCGGGTAGCTGGGAAACCGCGCGGAAAGGCCGTCGGGACTATTCGATGGGAAGGTCGTTGACGAAGTCGTAGAAGGTGTTGCGCATGAGGTCTGAAAGGCGCAGCTGGTAGTTGATGTAGGCCGACAGGTGCGAGGTGTAGGCGTTGTTCATACGGTCACGCTCCAGAGCGTAGGCCTGGCTGTCGATGTCGCCGTCGGCATAGCGTGCCATGGTGATTTCGAAGCTCTTCTCTGCCACTGCGATATTTTTCTCCAGCAGTTGCAGACGGCGCAGGCTGCTGTTGACCTCGGCCACCAGATTGAGCACTTCGCTCTCGATGTTGCGTCGGGTCTCTTCCTGCTGCAGACGGGTCTTCTCCAGACGAGCCTCGGCCGCACGCACCTGAGCTTTGTTTTCGCCGAAATCGATGAGTGGCACACTTACGGTAAGGCCCACACCGAAGTTTTGCGGACGTTGCATGAAATCGTTGCCTACGTTTTTCAGGGAAGTCTGAATCTGACCGTCGCGGCCCAGTTCGCTCACGCCCGACTTTTCGAAGTAGCCCGTCAGGCTGGCTGTGGGCAGTCCCTGAGCTTTCTGACGCTTCAGGCTCATCTTGTTGAGTTCGTGCTGGATTTCCTGTTCGCGGATTTCCAGACGGTTGTCCATGGCCAGTTCGACTGCCTTGGCTGCGTCCACGACGACCACCTTGTATTCCAGGTCGAGATTCAGGACCACGGAATCGGAAATTTCAAGTCCGATGAGTTTTTTGAAGCTGTTGGCGGCTGAGGTCAGATTGATGAGGCTCATGTCGTAGCTGTTCTGTGCCTCGGCCAGGTCGACTTCCATCTGCAGAGCGTCCACTTCCTTGATGAGGCCGGCCGCATACTTGTTCTGCGATATCTGGCACATCTCGCGCTGGCGGTCCAGATTCGACTTGGACAGTTCGACGCTTTTCTGCACCTGCAAGAGGTTGTAGAAAGCCGATGACACGCTGTAGACCAGATCCAGGTCGGAACGTTTCAGCTGCTTCTGTGTCTGCTCGTAGCTGAGTTTGGCCTGCTTGAGCTGGGAACTTACGCTGTTGTAGCCGTAGAAGGCATCCAGGGGCTGAGAGAAGCCCAGACGTGTGTTCAGGTTCATCAGACGTTTGCTGTTGTAGATATCGTCCACATCGGACAGGCCGGTGGTGAGATAGATGCGTCCGTTGGTGATGAGCGGCTGGTTGATGGTGAGATTGCCGCTGTAGTTGAGCTGGCGGACGGGATAATAGGTCATGCCGGCCGTGTCTTCGAACGAGCGGATGGTTTCGGTGTACTGTGGCACGTTCATATCGAACGTGACGTGGGTCTTCAGCCCGGCAGTGGTCGATTTGAGACTGTACTCGGAAATCTTCGTGTCGAGAAGCAGACTCTGCTTGGTGTAGCTCTTGTCTTGCGCGATGGCGATGCTCTTGTCGAGGTCGAGATAGTAAACTTCGGCCTTGAGACCGGCAACTCCAAAAAAGCAGATGCCCAGCAGGCCCATTCCAATAGTGAGATATCTTTTCATAATCATATTCGTTTTATCCGCGGGTTCGCATGATGGCTTCGGCCGCATCGGCCTTGCGTTCGTTCTTCTCGTCCGACTCGATGAGTCCGTCCTTGACGAACACGATGCGCCGGCTGTACTCGGCCACCTCGCGTTCGTGCGTGATGACGATGAGTGTGTTGCCTTCGGCGTGCAGTTCGTCGAAAAGCGCCATGATTTCCACACCCGTCTTCGAGTCGGGGGCACCCGTGGGCTCGTCGGCCAGCAGGATGCCCGGCCGCGTGACCAGCGCGCGGGCGATGGCCACACGCTGGCGCTGGCCGCCGCTCAGCTCCGAGGGTTTGTGGTCCATACGTTCGGACAGGCCCACTTTCTCCATAGCCTGGATGGCCCGTTCGCGGCGTTCGGCACGGGGCACGCCGGCATACATCAGCGGCAGTTCCACGTTATCGAGCGAAGACAGCTTGGGCAGCAGGTTGAAGTTCTGGAAGATGAATCCGATTTCGCGGTTGCGCATGGTCGAGAGTTCATCGTCGTTGAGCGAGTTGATGTTGCGGCCGCGGAAGAAATAATCGCCCGAGGATGCCGTATCCAGACAGCCGAGGATGTTCATCAGCGTGGACTTGCCACTGCCCGAGGGACCCATGATGGCCACGTATTCGTTGGTGTCGATGTTGAGACTGACGCCGTTGAGCGCGGGAACCAGCAAGCCACCTGCCAATTCGTACTGTTTGTAGAGATTCTTTATTTCGATCAACATAATGGCTCGGATTTATTCGTAACGGATGGATTCGATGGGTTTCAGTTCGGCGGCGCGCTTGGCGGGCAGATAGCCGAATGCGATACCGACCACCACGGAGAAGGTGAAGGCCAGCAGGACCGAGTAGATGCGCACGTAGGTGGACACGTCGGTGAAGATGGAGATGCCCCAGGAGAGCGAGAGGCCCAGGATGACGCCGATGAGACCGCCTGTGATGCTGATGGCGACCGCCTCCACGACGAACTGGTACATGATGTCGTTCTTGCGGGCGCCGATGGCGCGGCGGATACCGATTTCACGGGTGCGTTCCATGACGGTGGCCAGCATGATGTTCATGATGCCGATACCGCCCACCAGCAGGGAGATGGCGGCGATGGCGGCCAGCAGGAAATTGTAGATGCGGCGCTCGTTTTCCTCCTGCTTGAGCAGTTCCAGAGGAATGACGATGCTGTAGTCCTGGTTGTTGAAATGATGGCGGTCAAGCAGATGGCGGATGACTTCGGAGGCTTCCATCAGACGGCCCGAATCGTTCACCTTCACGGTGATCTGCCGGATTTCGCTGGCCAGGGAATTGTTCTTGGAGAAGCGTTTGTTGAAGGTCGACAGCGGCACGTAGACATCGTTGTTGAGGTCGCGCGAGGCCAGTTCGCCCACCGTTTCGGTGAACACGGCCTTGCTTTTCATCACGCCCACGACTTCCAGCCACTGGTCTTCCACCTTCACCAGCTGGCCGATGGGGCTGCGTCCCTTGAACAGCGATTTGACCAGACCGGCGCCTATGACGCAGACTTTTTCGTTGCGGTCGCACTGTTCCTGGGTAATGAAGATGCCTTCGCCCGTCTCGTAGTTGAGTATCTCGATGAACGAAGGGGTGACGCCGATGAGGGTGGATTTGACCGACTGGTCGCCTACCAGGGTCTCCACGTCTTTTTCGGCCTGGGGGGCCACATTGTCCACACCGGGGACAATCTGGAGGATGGCATCTGCGTCGGCCAGGCTCAGACCGGGAGAGAATTTGGCGCGCACGGTCTCGAGCTCTTCGTCGCTCATGTTGCGTTCGCGCACGATGATGTTGTTGACGCCCAGGTCCTGATACTTGGCGATGGCTTCGCGCTTGGCGCCCTCGCCGATGGACAGCATGGCGATGACGGATGCCACGCCGAAGATGATGCCCAACATGGTGAGGAAAGAGCGGAACTTGTGGTCGAGCAGGGCGCTCAGGGCAATTCGTATGATTTCGTCTATCTGCATAATCTACTCGGGTATGAATTCGCAACTGACGGTCATGCCGGGACGCAGGTTGCGGTCGGATTCGTTGAGTTTGACCAGAACATCGAACACTTTGCGGGTATCAGAGTCGCTGTAGCGATGGCAGATGATGCCGATTTTCTCCACCTCGCCCTCGTAGACGATGTTGGGAAGGGCGTCCATGCGCACCAGCACCTGCTGGCCGACCGTCACTTTGCGGTAGTCGACTTCGTTGACGCAGGTGTTCACCTTCATCCAGGTGAGGTCGGGCACGCTGCCCAGATTGTTGCCCACGCGCACTTCGTCGCCCACTTTGAGGAAGACGCGGCTGCGGCGTTTCTGAGACACTTGGAAAATGCCCGAAATGGGCGCGCGCATGGTGAGTTTGGGCAGCACGTCGTAGGCCATGTCGAGCATGTTCTGGACCTGCTGCATGCGGATCTGCTGGATTTTTTCCTCGTTCTTGGAAATGATGCGGGTGTATTCGATGTTGCGTTTGACTTTTTCGTAACGGATTTCGGCCTGACGGAACTGCAGTTCGCGGATGCGGCGGGTCTTTTCGGATTCGAAACGCGAAGACTCCAGCTGCAGGCGAGCCAGTTCGAAACTGGCCTCTTCGCTGCGCAGACTGGCATCGAGATTCTTCGACTGGATGTCGTTGTTGACACGGATTTTCTGCAGGGTGGCCGTCTGGGTCTCCAACTGGGTCTGGCGGTCGACGATGAACTGTTTCACCTCGGTGGGGTCGAACTGCAGGATGGAGTCGCCGGCCTGTACGGGAGTGCCGTGGTCGAGCAGGCCGATGATTTTCATATTGGACCAGTAGCGGCCGAAACGGGGCATCACCAGCGTGCGGGTGTCGGCCGTGATCAATTCGCCCGTTTCGATGACGTGGTCGATGGTGTCCACATTCTTGCGGCGGCGGTGTTCGCCGTCGGAATGGCTGCAGGAGCAGAGCAGGAGCAGCAACAGACCGGAAATGGCAGTCAGTCGTTTCATTCTTCGGCTCCTTCCTGGCTTTCTTCAGCCTTCTTGCCCTGCTTTTTGGAGGCTTCCACACCGATCATCGGGTTGGAGAGGGCAATCTGGTCGCGCTTGTCGAGGCCGTCTTCCACGATGGCGTAGTTGGTGTTTTTGGCGCCCAGCGTCACTTTGCGACGGGTCCAGCCGTTGGCATTCTTCACATAGACCACTTCCTCGCCGTCTTCTTCGAAGATGGCGGCCAGGGGAATGTAGTCGACGTCGGGGATTTCATCCACCAGGATGCGGCAGCTGACCGTCATGCCCGGCATCAGGTCGGGGGTGGAGCTGAAGGTCTGGTTGACGGGCGAGGTGATGAGCACTTCCACGGGGAACACTTTGATGCGGCTGTTGTTGGTCTTGTTGACGGCCAGGTTGGCGATGGTGATGATTTCGCCCACATAGACCGAGTCGGAGAAGGCGTCGGGGCGGAGCACCACTTTCTGACCTTTCTCGATTTTGGAGATGTCCACTTCGTTGACCTTGAGGTCGGCCTTGAGTTCGCGCAGGTTGGGCAGCTGGACGATGGACTGTCCGCCCCAGACCTGTTCGCCCTCCTGGTAGGAGGAGCCTGTGGAATAGTTGCGGCCCACGATGGCGATGCCGGGCGAGGGGGCCAGCACAATCATCTTCTCCAGGGTTTCGTAAGCGTCGTCCAGCTCTTTTTCGGCCTGACGGATGGACAGGTTCATCTGGAGCATTTCTTCCTTCTGGATCTTGCGGGTGTTCTCGATCTGGCTTTCGGCCTGTTCCAAAGAGATTTCGGCCTGTTGCAGATTGAGTTCGATCTGCTTGCGCGAGATTTCGGCCTCGTACTGGGCCGACTCCAGATTGATGCGTGAAATTTCCAGAGAGATGCGGCTCACTTCCAAATCGGAGATGAGGCCTTCAAGGGTGGATTTCTGCTGGGCCTCCATCTTCTCGCGCTCGGCATAGTGCAGTTCCAGGCGCTGCTGGGCGTCGACGATGCCTTTGCGCACGTCGGTGGGGTCGAAGGTCATGATGGTGTCGCCCTGTTCCACCTCGGAGCCGTCTTCGATGAGGGTGGCTAGTTTGAGGTTGCCGTAGCGCCACGAGATTTCGGGCGAAAGGATCTGACGCGACTGGGTGGCCTGGATTTCACCTTCTTCGTAGAGGTCGATGTAGAAGACTCCGTGACGGAGGCCGGTCGTGGGAATTTCCTCACTCTGCTTGTCCTTGCCGCAGGAGGCCATGAGCACAAGCAGCAGGCTCGTCCAAAGGCAGGAACGGATGGCTTGGGATGATCTCATATCTTTCTTTTTCATAATTGTTTCGAAACGGATGAGGTGTCGGCCGACAGAAGACGGGTTTCGCCGATGGCCGAAGGTTTGGGTTGGATGAGGCTCAGCACTTCGCCTCCCTTGAGGCCGTCGGAGACCACCATTTCCTTGGACGAGAAGGCCACGGTGTTGACCTGCTGCTCGATGTAGGACATACCTTGTTTGATGTAGACCACTCGGATGCTGTCTTTGTCGAACACGGCCACCTGGGGCACCACGAGGGTGTCGGGCAGACTGGTGAGCGAGATGAGGCTGTTGGCCGAGAAACCGGCGGTGGGCATGACCGTGGCCGAATCGACGGCTGCCACCACGTCGTAGACGGTGACGCTGGACTGCCAGGAATAGGCGCGGCCCACCGAGGCCTTGAACTTGATGTGTCCCCAGGCCAGTTTGCCGGGGAGGGCATCGAAGGAAAAAGTCACTTTCTGACCGTAGGCCAGGCGTTTGTAGACGGATTCGGGCGCACGCATGTAGACTTCCATCACGCTGGGGTCGGGCAAGGTGGCCAGTTCGTCGGAGGCCACTTCGTCGCCTTCCAGGTATTTTTCCCGGGTGTCGGGGTTCTCGCTGCGCAGGAACATGCCGTCGCCGGGCGAAAGGATGACCATCTGGTCCAGCATGGAGGCATACCAGTCCTGCAGTTCGAAAGACTGCTGCAGCTCGAGTTCGAGCAGTTTCACCTGTTTTTCGTTGATGAATTTGGTGGTGGCCAGATTGCGGTCGATCTTCTGCTGGGTGATGCGGGATTTCTGTAGGTTGAGTTCGGCGATGCGGCGCTGCGAGGGGCTGTAGTAGAGCATCTGCAGGGAATCCAGATTGGAGAGCGAGGCTTCGAGCTCGTTGTTGCGGGCCTGCGCTTCGAGTCGGGCGTATTCGCTGGCCAGGGAGGCCAGACCCACGTCGTAGGCGGCCTTCTTGGTGTCGATGACTTCTTTGACGGTTTCTTCGAGTTCCAGCAAGGAAAGGCTTTCCAGCACGCAGACCGTGTCGCCTTTACGCACCAGCTGGCCGTCTTCGGCCATGTAGAGGATGGTGCAGTTGCGCCAGCGTATGTCTTCGGGACACAGAATCTGGGTGGAATGGACCGACCTGACCGTACCTTCTATCTGGACGGCATCGCTGAAGTCGGTCCTGACGACCGTATACAGCATTTTGGCACCTTCCTTGCGCGATTCGCATCCGGCAAAGAAAAGAAGGATGAAGAATACAGTGGCTATCTGATTAAACAATTGACGCATTTGGGTGTCAAAGATACGTTTTTTACAACACAAGTCTTTATAAGACTTGACACGAACCTATTCGTTTAACTACATTTAGGCATTTTTTCAACAAGCTATGGTACCCAGCAAAGTTTTCTTTACCGATTTTCGCACTCCCATCAATGGAGAGCCTATTCCTGACAAGCTCAAACGTCTGATTCTCAATGCCGGAATCAAGAATATCGATATGGACGGCCGATTCGTGGCCATCAAGATGCACTTCGGCGAATGGGGAAATGTGAGTTTCCTCCGTCCCAACTATGTGCGCGCCGTGGTGGAAGTGGTGAAGTCTTTGGGCGGCAAGCCTTTCCTGACCGACTGCAACACGCTGTATCCGGGGTTCCGCAAGAATGCCCTCGAGCACCTCGAATGTGCCTGGCGCAACGGTTTCGCGCCCTATGCCGTGGACTGTCCCATCATCATCGGTGACGGTCTGAAGGGCACCGACGAGGTGGACGTGCCTGTGCGCAACGGCGAATATGTGAAGAAGGCCCACATCGGACGGGCCATCATGGATGCCGACGTGTTCATCAGCCTGTCGCATTTCAAGGGGCACGAAGAGACGGGATTCGGCGGCGCTCTTAAAAATATAGGTATGGGCTGCGGTTCGCGTGCCGGAAAGAAGGACCAGCACAGCGGGGGCAAGGCCCGCATCAATGCGGAACGGTGCCGGGGCTGCCGTCGTTGCGAATCGCTTTGCGCCAACGGCGGACTGGTCTACGATGCCCAGTCACGCAAGATGCAGGTGAGCGCCCAGTGTGTGGGCTGCGGACGCTGTGTGGGCGGATGCAATTTCGACGCCATCAGTTTTTCGGACAATTTCGCCAACCATCAGTTGGGACGCCGCATTGCCGAATACAGCCAGGCGGTGGTGGACGGCCGGCCGCATTTCCACATTTCGCTGATTATGGATGTGTCGCCCAATTGCGACTGCCATTGCGAAAACGATGCGCCCATCATCCCCAATATCGGCATGTTCGCCTCTTTCGATCCGGTGGCTCTGGACCAGGCCTGCGCAGATGCCTGCAACCGGGTCTGCCCCATCGAGAACAGCCAGGTGGGCGACCATCTCAAGGACAAGGATTTCGAAGACCGCCACGACGTATTTCTCAACAGCCGGCCAACGATTGACTGGCAGTCGTGTCTGGACCAGGCCGAAAAGATCGGTCTGGGAAGCCGCAATTACGAGTTGGTCGAAATCTGATTTTCTCTTCTGTAGGAATCACTCTGCCAGCCAAGTCCTCAAAACTTGGACGATTTCGTCGTGCGTGTCGGGGTCGAAGGTGGCGATGCGGGTGCGGTGACTGCCCTGCGGCTGGATGAAGATGCGCAGGTTGTCGCGTTCGATGCCTTTCGGCACGCCCTTGCAGGGTTCGGCCACTGCGGCCGCGCCTTCCACGGAAGCCGCGGCCACGCTCTCGCTCCAGAAATCTTCGGCAGCCACGGCGCTCCAGGGGTCGAACTGACCGTAGATGAAGAGCATGCGGGCGTCGGTCTTCTGGAGGAAACGGCGCATCCGGCGGTATGTGCGGCCGTCGAAGCTGAAGCAGCCGTCACTTCCCTCGCCCAAGGTCAGCGTGCCGTCGTCTAGACGCTGGGGCAGGAATATCTTGAGGGAATAGTCTTTGGACGATTGGATATGGAGATACTCTTCGAAGGGCCGGGTGTCGTAGCCGTAGTAGCCCAGTTCCTTGGCCGACTGCACGTGGAAGGACAGCGATTTGGAGTTGTTGACCAGATAGTCGGGACCGGAGGCATCGGCCCAATAGTCGAAGATGTCCCGGTCGGAAGCATCCGTCGAAGGGATGTCGGCCGGATCGTTGCCCCACTGCCAGAAGGCGAAGGAGAATTCCAGCACGCAATAGTCGTAGATCTGGTCGGTGGGGAGCCAGAACTGCAGATGGTCGGCCACGCAGAGAGAGTCGAACAGGGGCATGAGGCGCTCGCGGCGTCGGAGCACTTCCAGCTGGAAGTCTTCGATTTGGCGGCGCTGCTCGGGCGTGCCGCAATAGTAGCGGATGAAGGGTTCGTGGCGGCCGTCTTCGAGGCTGCGGCAGAAAGGCGCCACATAGGGGACGGTGATGTCCACATCCTTGGGATAATAGTAGCGGTACATGGCGCAGGTCTGACCGCCTTTGCTGATGCCTGTGGCTATCCACTTCGAGGGGAAGAGCTGACGCAGCGAGCTGACCACGCGGTGTTGGTCGGCGGCTGCATTGGCTGTGGTCAGGAAATCCCAGTCGAGGGTTTCGGGGCAGGATTCTTTGAAGTAGCGGTGTTCGATGACTGCCTGGTTGGTGTTGAAGAGCGAGGAAATCTCGCTGCGGTAGCCGTTTTTGGCGGCGTAATCGACATTGTAGCCTTCCGTCACCACCAGCGTGAGGCTGTCGGGATGGACCACCGAGAGAAACACCCGCTGGCGGAAACAGCCCTTGCGGGGATGTCTGTGGTCGACCGGCTGTTCGAAAAAAAGCACGTATTTGGAGGGGAAGACCGAGTCGGCGACTGCATTGACCGATGTGACGTAGGGAAGCGCCTGAAGCTGCTCGAGCAGTCGGTCGGTGTTGTCTGCGGCGGCCTGAAGACAGCCTGACAGCATCAGCAGAGAAGACAGAATGCCGGTGATGAGACGTTTCTGAAACATAAGGACGGAAGGTTAATGGACACCCCAGACGATGTTGTCGCGGGGATTCTGACGCTGTTCGTATTTGAGGTCCTGCAACATGGCAGACTTGACGCGGATGGAGAAGTTGTAGGACTTGTAGCGGCCGATGGGGATGAAGCTGGCCGACATGGTCCAGCAGTGGAGGTCGCGCGAGACGGTGCAGTTCATCGTGGAGAGCTGGTGCAGGTCGAAGTTGTAGCTGCTCGAAGCGGTCACTTTCCACTTGTCGGTGAGGGACAGGTTGCCGTTGAAACTGAGGTTGTGCGTGAGCTTGTGGTTGTATTCGAGGCGTTCCTTGTTGAAATCGGAACGGGCGTAGCGCACCGTGTAGCTCAGACTCACGCTCCAAGGCAGGGAGAAGGGCGCATAGAGCTCGTCTTCGGGATCGTAGGCCTTCTGTCTGGTGACGGGAGTCTCGGCTTCGGCGGCCCCTTCGGCTGCGTAGCCATCGTCGCCCGAATCGTCGGTCTCGGTGTTTTTGGCGGACTTGTCCTTCTTCTTGAAAGTGGTGTTGCTGATGGTGTAGGAGAAGGATGTGCCGGTGGATATGAGACGGCCGGGGATGCGGTTTTTCTGCCACTGGGTGACATTGACGCGGTAGGGTGTGCCTGAACTGTTGAGCTGGTAGGTGTAGGGGTCGAACGAACCGCTCAGGTTGAGGGTGTACTTGGTGCCGAACTTGATGCGCAGGTTGGCCGAAATGTTGCTCCAGTTGAGGCTGTCGGCGGCCAGGTTGTAGGACGAGCCGAAGGAGAAGTTGTCGATGAGGCTGATTTTCTTGAAAGCCACTTCTTCGGTGGTGTCTTTGTCGTTGCGCACTTTCATTTCCAAGTTGTTGGCCACGTTGAAGTTGACCATTCCGGATTTGCCGCTGCCGGGCGTTCCGTAGAGCGAGCCCTGGTAGTGCGAGTAGGTGGTCTGCTGGGGATTGCCTTTGGCGTCGACATAATCAATGGTCTCGTAGTAGCCGTAGCGCTCCTGTCCGAAGTCGGGGCGGTAGGAGAAGGAGACCGTGGGTGTGACCACATGGCGGAACATGTTCACTTTGGTGCCGAACAGCTGGGGCAGCGGCTGATAGAAGCCGTAGAGTTTGGTCGAAGCGCTCACGCTGGCCGAGTAGTCCCACACGCGGTGGAAGCCCCAGGTGGTGTCGTTGACCAGCTGGCCAAGCTCGGGATCATAGGAGCGGTCGATGGAGTTGGTGTACCAGCGTTCGGTGTAGTTGAACGAGGGGGTGATGTTGATGTAGTTGAACAGCGTGTAGGTGGCGCTGATGGGGATGGAGTGCTTCATGCCGTTGCGCCAGTCTCTGACGAGCGATTTGTTGAAGAAATCGTATTCCTTGACCTCGCTGATGCTGTTGGCCAGCGTTCCGGAGTAGCTCATGCTGATTTTTTCGTAGAAGCGTTCCTTGCCGATGGCTTCTTTGCGTTTGAAGGGATAGAAGCGCGAGACGCTGAGGCTCATGTTGGGCAGCGACACGGTGAGGGTGGAGTCTTTGCTGCGCTGTGACACGCTGGCGCTGGCACTGATGGACAGCGGGAAATTGGGGAAGCGCTGCGAGAAGTTGATGCTGGAGCTTTTGGTGTTCTGGGCGAACGCTTCGGCATTGTAGTAGGAATCGAGGTTGCTGCGCGAGTATCCGCTGGTGGCGAAGTTGACGCTGGCCGAGAAGCTGCGGTAGGGATTGGCCTTGCTGTCCTGAGCATGGCTCCAGACCACGTTGAGGTTGCTGGATTCGCTGTAGTCGGGCAGGCGCTTTTCGCTGGTGGCCGTCATCAGATAGGAGAACTGGAAATTGCCGGAATATTTGTAGCGCTTGCGGTAGGCGGATCGGGCCTTCACGCCCCAGGAGCCCTTGGAATAGAGTTCGCCGGTGAGAGCCAGGTCCATATAGTCGCTGAGGGCGAAATAGTAGCCGCCGTCGCGCAGGTAGAAGCCGCGCGAGAGTTCGTCGCCGTAGGTGGGTACGATGATGCCCGAGGAATACTCCGATGTGAAGGGGAAGAAGCCGAAGGGCAGCACCAGGGGCAGATGCACGTCTTCCACCACCAGGTGGGCCGGACCGGTGACGATGTTCTTGCCGGGGCGCACTTTGGCCTTGCTCAGCGCCAGGTAGAAGTGCGGATGGTCGTGGTTTTCGCAGGTGGTGTATTTGCCGTCGGTCATGTACATGGCGTCGTCGTCCATCTTCTTGGTGCGGCCGCTCACCACATAGCCTTCGCCCTGCTGGCTGACCACGTGCGAGATGATGCCCTTCTGCGAAACGAAGTTGTATTTGAGGTCGCGGCTTTCATATTCGCCGCTCTTGTCCTTGAAAACGGGGTTTTCGGTCAGCTCGCCGGCCGAGTCGCGGATGCCGACGGCGTAGATGGTGGAACTGTCCATGTTCATCTGGATGTAACCGCCGGTCAGGTCCATTTCGCCGTAGGTCACCTTGCCCTCGCGGAAAAGGAGTGCCGTGCCTTTGGCGTCGAAGACCAGCGAGTCGGCGGCTTCGTAGGTGATGATGGCGTTCAGTTCGCTCAGATCGTTCTTTTTCTTGCGGGTGCTGTCGGCCACGGTCGAGGAATCGGAGGCCAGGGCGGCGATGCTGTCGGAGACCAGGGCCGGGAGCGAGTCGGAAGGCAGTGCGGACAGGGTGTCGGAGGCGGCAGCGGCGATGCTGTCGGAGGCCAGCGACTGGGCAGAGAGGCTCTGAGGACGGACAGAAGAAAGCCCGATACAGATGAAAAGGCAGACCAATCCGCACAAATTCAGCGGATTGTATCTTTGCTTTGTCGGTCTGTCGTTTCGAATCATAGACAAGAGTCGGGCTATATACCTAAATAAAAACCGACAAAGTTAATGCATGCCTCGCCAAACTCAAAAAATTAAAGAAAACTTTCACACCATTTATCAAATCGCAACAGTGATTCAGCGCCGAATTTCTCGAGTTTGGCACGGGCCTGTTCGGGGCTGCGGCGTTGGTCGAGATGGGTTTTCGAATAGAATTTGTCGGCAAAGCAGACGAGTTGTTCTTCCAGACTCTGCGGGCTCATGTCGCGGTGGGGAAGCGGCAGATTCTGGGCCTCGATCTGTTGGAGCGTGAGGCCGGTGCCGGTGTGGCGTTCGCACACCAAGGCATGGCGTTCGAGACCTTCCCGGCGCAGCATTTCGGCCCCCAGACAGCCGTGGCAGATGTAGGGTGACTGGCCGTGGCAGGCGATGACCGGGGCGTCGCAGGCCACCACTCCGATGTCGTGGAGCAGGGCGGCCTCTTCCAGGAAGGCGCGGTCGACAGGCAGTTCCGGATGGCGGTCGCAGAGCTCGAGCGCCAGGTCGGCTACGGCGCGGCTGTGGACATACACGATGTCGAACAGTTTCCGGTTGGGGTCTATATATTTGTGAAGCAGTTCTGTAGCGTTCATTTCGAAAGTATTGTCTGGGTAGACGTATTGCAGCTGCAAAGGAAATTAATTATTTTTGTCCTCACAAATGAACCGATGGGCCTCGCTATGTTTCGTGCCGTTTCCGATTTTCTTTTCCGCGCTTTTCTGCCGCTGGCCGCCGGCCTGTGCCTGCTGGGCGGCTGTGCGGAACGGGTCGTGGCGCGTGAAACGGAAATGCCGCTGAAGACCGGGGCCCAGCAGACCGAAGCCTATTTTCCCCTGCTGGAAGGCCGTCGTGTGGGACTGCTCATCAACCAGACCTCGCAGATCGACGGCGTGAGCCTGCTCGACACGCTTTGCCGGGCCGGACTGAAGCCTGTCTGCATCTTTGCGCCCGAGCACGGATTCCGCGGCACTTCAGACGCCGGCGCTTCCGTCGACGACGGCATGGACGCGCAAAGCGGTCTGCCCGTCTTTTCGCTTTACGGGAAAAACAAGAAGCCGAGCCCCGAGCAGATGAAAGGCATCGACCTGATGGTGTTTGACATTCAGGATGTGGGCTGCCGCTTTTACACCTACCTCAGCACCCTCCACTATGTGATGGAGGCCTGCGCCGAAAACGGCGTTCCCCTGCTGCTGCTCGACCGGCCCAACCCCAACGACACTGTGGACGGACCGCTGCTCGAAGCTTCCTGCCGTTCCTTTGTGGGCATGCACCCCATACCGCTGCTCCACGGCTGCACGCTGGGCGAAATGGCCCGGATGATCAATGGCGAAGGCTGGCTGGGAAAGGACAGTTGCCGTCTGCAGGTGGTTCCTGTGAACGGATGGCGGCACGGTCTGGCTTACTCTTTGCCGGTCAGGCCCTCTCCGAACCTGCCCAATGACCATGCCATCGGGCTGTATCCTTCGCTCTGTCTGTTCGAAGGCACGGGCATCAGCGTGGGCCGGGGCACCGACTGGCCTTTTGAAGTGGTCGGCGGAGCCTTGCCCGAATACGGCGATTTTGAGTTCACACCCAAGCCATCGCCCGGGGCCGCCCATCCGCTGCTGGAGGGTGTGCTCTGCCACGGCGTGGACCTGAGAGAGGATACGGTCTGCCACGGTTTCCGGCCCGACCTGCTGTTCGAGCTTTTCGAAAAAGGCGGCAGCCAGGCTTCGTTCTTCACTCAAGCCCGTTTCTTCGACCTGCTGGCCGGCACTCCCAGACTGCGCGAGCAGATGCTGGCCGGCGAAAGCCTCGAATCGGTCCGCCGGTCCTGGCAGGAGGATCTGCAATCCTATCGTCTTGTCCGTCTGAAATATCTTCTCTATCCCGACTATCAATGAAACTGCGACTTTTCCTTCTGATTCTGTTCATTCCCTGCTGTCTGTGGGCGGCAGACGAAACCTTCACCGTGGTCATCGACCCGGGGCACGGCGGCAAGGATCCCGGTGCCGTGGGCAAGATTTGCTATGAGAAGAACATCGTGCTTTCGGTGGGAAAGAAGGTGAATGCCCTGCTCAAGGAAAAGGACAGGAGCATCAAGGTGGTGATGACCCGCGACAACGACACGTTCGTGGAGTTGGAGCGGCGCGCCCAGATTGCGAACAACGCCAAGGCCAACCTTTTCGTGTCCATTCACGCGGACGCGGTGGAAAACCGCAGCGTGCACGGAGCCGGCACCTTCACGATGGGTATGAGCAAGGAGAAGAGCAATATGGAGGTGGCCAAGCGCGAAAACAGCGTCATCTCGCTGGAAGACAACTATCAGGAACGCTATCTGGGTTTCGACCCGAAATCGGTGGAGTCGTACATCATCTTCGAACTGATGCAGGATGTCTATATGGAGAACAGCATCCGGCTGGCCCAGCTTGTCCAGAACAATTTCATCGGAGCCAAGCGTCTGGACCGCGGCGTGAGGCAGGCGCCCTACTGGGTGCTGCACCGCACGGGCATGCCGGCCATCCTGGTGGAACTGGGGTTCATCACCAATGTCGAGGAGGAGAAATATCTGAAGAGCGAGAAGGGGCAGGACCAGCTGGCCGGCTGTCTGGCCAATGCCATCCTTTCCTACAAAAAGGAGATTGACAGCCGCAGTGTGTCGGTCCGGCAGATGGGCGAAGAGTTGAAGGCTGCCTCTGAAAAGGAGACTCAGGCAGCGGCCGGAAACCCGAATACGAAGGAAGATGGGCTCGAATTTCGCGTGCAAATATTTGCTTCTCAGGAAATTGTGCCTGTCGGCGACAGCCGTCTGAAGGGCTTGGACGAGGGCATCGGCCACTATCGGGATGGAAAACTTTATAAATATACCTACGGTCATTTCGCTTCGGAGAAAGAGGCCGCCGATGCCCGGGCGCTGATACGCAGCAAGTTCCCGGATGCTTTCGTGGTGGCGATGAAGGGTGAAAACAGGATTTCCCTGGACGAGGCCAGAAAATTGCTCCCCTGACAAAATCGCATACTTATACGGTAAAATAATTGTTTCAAATAATTAACACAAAAATAACATCAAAAGGCAAAATCCTTTGCCCAAAAGGCTTTCGCAACAACTGACATTTTTGCCGCCGAAAACTGACATTTTTACAACTCCCTATTTACTAAGCAGATAAGTTTTAACAATAAGTTTATATTATTGATTGTCAGTTAATTAAACATAAGTCATTCATAATAAACCTCCTACAATTTTTCCTCGATATTCAAGCATATTCACAATTTGCCGGCGTGGTATTTTTTCCGAAATTTGCCATCCCAAATTTTGAGAGGAATCAATAAATGGAGTTTACAGCCGAAAGCATCTGGAGTCAGTGTGCGGATATCGTCAGAGACAATATCCCGTCCGCGCAGTATGACCAATGGATCCGCCCGGTTGTCCCCGTCAGGTTCGAGGACAGCTGCCTGTGGATTCAGGTGCCCTCTCACTTTTATGTGGAACAGCTGGAGAAGAATTATGCCGAGCTCATCAGCAAATCGCTCAACCGGGTGGCTCAGCGCCACATCCGTCTGATGTATCAGGTGAGCATTTCCAACGCTTCGGTGAATCTGCCTTCGGACCGTATGGGCGCCGGCAATGCGCCCAGGATTCCGACCAACACACTGGCCAATCCTTTCACCCAGCCCAAGCCTCAGGCCCAGTTTGACCCGCAGCTGTCGCCGTCGCTCCGTTTCAGCAATTTCGTGGCCGGCGAGAGCAACAAGCTCGCCCGCACGGCCGGCGTTTCCATTGCCAGACAGCCCGGCACCTCCATCTTCAATCCGCTCTTCGTCTACGGCGGCTCGGGAGTCGGCAAGACCCATCTGCTCCACGCCATCGGCAACGCCGTTCTGGAAAGCAATCCCCGCGCCCGCGTGGTGTACGTTTCCTCCAACCTTTTTCAGGTGCAGTATTCGCAAGCTTTCCTGAACAACAAGATCAACGATTTCATCCATTTCTACCAGAGCCTGGACGTGCTGCTCATCGACGATGTCCACGAGCTCTCGGGCAAGACGGGCACCCAGAACGTGTTCTTCCACATTTTCAACCATCTTCACCAGACCAACAAGCAGATCGTGTTCACCTGCGACCGTTCGCCCAAGGACCTGGAAGGTGTCGAAGAACGCCTGCTGACCCGTTTCAAATGGGGTCTGACGGCCGAGATGCAGCGTCCCGACTATCAGTTGCGCGTCGACATTCTCAAGAGCAAGATCGAACGTGACGGTCTGGACATTCCGCAGAACGTGATCGAATACATCGCCCGCAACGCCAAGGACAACGTGCGCGATCTGGAGGGTATCCTCACATCGCTGATGGCCCACTCCATCATCAACGGCGCCAGCATCGACCTGGACCTTTGCCGCCGTGTGGTGGAAGCCTCCGTCAAGGTAACCGACGACGACCGCATCTCCATCGACACCATCGAGCAGGCCGTCTGCCAGTTCTACCACATCAGCAAGGACTACCTGCATTCGAACAACCGCAAGCAGGACGCTGTCGTGGCCCGTCAGATGGTCATGTTCATGGCCAGAAAGCACACGAACTGGTCTTATGCCCAGATCGGCCAGCAGGTCGGCGGCCGCAACCATGCCACGGTCATCCACGCCTGCAAGACGATGAGCGACCTGATTGAGACCGACCGCATCATCCGCGAAGAGGCTCAGAAAATCGAGCAGAGTTTCTCCTGCTGATGGTTTTTCCTTATTTCTTTTTACATTTGCAACGGACTAGTTTTTCCGTACAAGCATGTTTTGCCGACGACTGACACTTTCGCTGCTGGTTTTGTGCTCTGCCCTGCTGAGCGCCCAAAGCGGCTACACCGACCCTTTTGACAGCGAGCTAGATGTCATCCGCACAAGCATGCCTGCCATCGCGCCCGAACACGGCTTCTACGAGCGGCCCTTCACGGCCACGCTCCATGCGGACGAAGGCTGCCTGATTTACTACACGCTCGACGGCAGCGAACCCAGCCAGTTTCACGGCAGCCTTTACCAGCAGCCGATCGCCATCACCACCACCACGGTGTTGCGGGCACGGGCCGTGAGCCCTTCGGAGGAGCTGGCGGGCAGCCGCATCGCCACAGTCACCTATCTCTTCGTGGACGATGTGCTCAAGCAGAGCAATTCGCCCAAGGGCTATCCTTCGCAGTGGGGGCTCTATTCTCAGATAAGGGGCAATGCCGTCGCCGATTACGAAATGGACCCCGAACTGATGGCCGACAGGTCTTTCGCCGCGAAATGCCGCGAGGGCCTGCTGTCGTTGCCCGTCATTTCGCTGGTCACCGACCGCGATTATTTCTTCAGCGATGTCGACGATGCCGACGCGGGAGGCATTTACATATACACCGATCCTCCTACGGGCTACAAATACGGCAGTGTCAAAGACCCGGGAACGGGCTGGACCCGGCCGGTGTCGGTGGAATACATCACCGCCGACGGCAGCCGTTCCTGGCAGGTGGACTGCGGCATCAAGCTGCACGGCGGACACAGCCGTCTGCCGGAGAAATGTCCCAAGCATTCGTTCCGTCTGAAGTTCAAACCCGAATTCGGGCCCAAGAAGCTGAAATATCCGCTTTTCGACGAGGGTGAAGACGCCGCCGGGAAGCTCGACAACATCGTGCTGAGGGCCGGTTTCGGCACCACCTGGGTCCACGGCGACGACGGTCAGCGCACCCGCGCCACTTACACCCGCGACGCCTGGGCCAAGAAGACCTGGCGGGCCATGGGGCAGCCTTCTTCGCACATCACCTACGCCCACCTGTTCATCAACGGGCTTTACTGGGGCATCTACACGCCCACGGAGCACATCGACGCCGCCTGGTGCGCCACCTACTACGGCGACACGGAAGACGACTACGATGTCATCAAGGTTGAAGACAGCCCCAACGAGCACGTCACCAGCAGCGCCGGCACGACCGAAGCCTGGGAAAAGCTGTTCAGTCTGGCCAAGAACGCCTCTTCGCAGAAAGTCTACATGCAGCTTCAGGGCAAGGATGTCCACGGGAAGGACAGCCCCGACGACGAGCCGCTGCTCGACATGGAGAGTTTCATCGATTTCATGATCATCAACATCTACGGGGGCAACACCGACTGGGACCACCACAACTGGCTGGCTTTCCGCAACCGAACCCATCCGGGAACGGGTTTCCGCATGGTGGTCTGGGATTCGGAGCGCATCTTCGAATCGCTCGACACGGACATCGGCTACGGCAAGAAGAAGCACAGCCTGACGCCCAGCTACCTGTTCGAATATCTGCTCCAGAACGATTCGTTCTGCCGGCTGGTCGACGAGCGCATCAGCCGTCACTGCTACTTGGGAATGCTCAGTCCGGACAGTGCCAAGGCCACCTGGTCGGCCCTTTCCGACCGGATTGCCACGGCGCTCTACGACGAATCGGCCCGATGGGGCGACTACCGGCGCGACGTGCATCCTTACGGCGGCAGCAACTACCAGCTCTGCACGGTGGAAGACACCTACCAGCCCCAGCAGAACAAAATGATGAACACCATCCTGCCCAAGCGCCGCGATGTGTTCGTGAAGCAGATGAGGCGCTATCTGACCGTCACCTCGCTCGAGGGACCGACCGCCGACTGGGACGGGCCGACCGAAGTGGACGTGTTCGACCTTTCGGGCCAGCGTGTGCAGCACTTCGAATCGGAGGCAGGACTCGCCTCCGATGCCGGATTCGGCTTGCCCGAAGAACTTGACCTGAAGCCCGGCCTTTATGTGGTGCGCTGCCGGCAGGGGCGTCACGTGGAACAATTCAAAATCATCCTTCCTTAATATATGTACAGCCAAGACAAGCGTGTCGTGATGACCCTCGACGCAGGCGGAACCAATTTCGTGTTTTCCGCCATCCGCGGATATGAAGAAATCGTGCCTCCCGTCAGCTATCCTTCCCATGCCGACCGTCTGGACGAGTGTCTGGCCGTGCTGAGCGAGGGGTTCAGAGAGGTGCTCGGGCAACTGCACGAGCGGCACATCGAACCGGTGGCCATCAGTTTCGCCTTTCCGGGCCCTGCCGACTACACTCGAGGCATCATCGACAACAACAACAATCTGAGAGCCTTCGAAGGGGGCGTCCCTTTGGGCGACTTTCTGAGGCTGCGGTTCGGACTGCCTGTCTTCATCAACAACGACGCCGACCTGTTCGCCTATGGCGAGTGCATCGCCGGCGCGCTGCCCGAGACCAACGCGCGTCTGGAGGCCATCGGATGTCCCCGCCGTTTTCGCAATCTGACAGGTTTCACCTTCGGCACCGGATTCGGCTGCGGCATCACCTGCAATGGCGAGCTGTATGTGGGCGACAACAGCTGTGCGGGCGAGATGGTGGGTCTGCGCCACAAGCTCATGCCTGACATTTTTATCGAAGAAGGTGTCAGCATACGGGCGGTGCAGCGGGTCTACCACGAGCATTGCGACGATGCGCGCGACCTGAGCCCGAAAGACATACGTCTGATTGCGGACGGTGAGCTGGAAGGCGACCGCGAAGCGGCCGTCAGGAGTCTGGAGGAGTTCGGTGAGATTGCGGGCGACGGCATCGCCAGCGCCATGACGCTGCTCGACGGGCTCATCGTGCTGGGCGGCGGTCTCTGCGGCAACCGGCGGTATTTTCTGCCGGCGCTGATGGGCCAGCTCAACGGCCGGCTGAACACGCTCTCGGGCCAGCAGCGCAGCCGGATGATGACCCGCGTCTACTGTCTCGATGACGAACAGGGACTGAAGGATTTTGCAGGCAACACCTTGAAAAAGATAAAAGTACCCGGTTCGGACCTCACGCTCGACTACGATCCGGTGAAGAAAATCGGCCTTGTCTTCTCGAAACTCGGCACCAGCAGAGCCACCTCCATCGGGGCTTACGCCTATGCCTTGCACGAGTTGGACAAATAAATTTTTCAAACTTTTTGCCATTAAGAAAATTTGCCGTACTTTTGCAGGCCATTTTCAGCGCCTTGTGTGAAGGCATCTGGAAAGGCTGATTTTTTTATTATTAACCATTAAAACTTTTAAGCAGTGGACAGTTTGAGTTACAAAACCATTTCTGCGAACAAAGCAACTGTGCAAAAAGAATGGGTTGTAGTAGATGCAACCGATCAGGCACTCGGCCGTTTGGGGACTAAAGTGGCCAAGTTGCTGAGAGGTAAGTACAAAGCCAGCTTTACTCCGCATGTTGACTGTGGTGACAACGTCATCATCATCAATGCCGAGAAGGCGAAACTTACCGGTTCGAAATGGAACGACCGCGTTTATCTGAGCCATACCGGTTATCCCGGCGGCCAGCGCGAAACCAATCCCGCCAGATTGCTGGCAAAGAACCCCGAAGACCTTTACCGTAAAGTCATCAAGGGTATGCTTCCCAAGAACCGTCTGGGTGAAGCCATCATCAACAACATGTACGTTTATGCTGGCAATGAACATCCTCATCAGGCTCAGAATCCTAAATTTATTGATTTGAACAATCTTAAATAAGCAATTATGGAAGCAGTAAATGCAGTTGGCAGAAGAAAAGCAGCAGTTGCCCGCGTTTTCATCAGCGAAGGTAACGGCAACATCACCATCAACAAGAGAGACCTGAAGGTTTATTTCCCTTCTCCCCTTCTTCAGTATGTGGTGCTCCAGCCCCTCAACAAGCTGGGTGTAATGGAAAAGTACGACATCCAGATCAATCTGGTCGGTGGCGGATTCAACGGTCAGGCAGCAGCCGCCCGTCTGGGTATCGCCCGTGCTCTGGTCAAGATCAATCCTGACGACAAATCAGCTCTGAGATCCGAAGGTTTCATGACCCGCGACTCTCGTATTGTCGAGCGTAAGAAAGCCGGTCGTCCGAAGGCCCGCAAACGTTTCCAGTTCAGCAAACGTTAAGCGATTTTTATCCGGAATCAGCCCCATTGTTCGAGAAATGCGGCTGACGACATTTATTTAACACTGCTCATCATAAAAATAGAGACGTTTAGTATCTAAATCCCCGGGACCCTGTGTGCTACCCGGAGATTGAATGAGCCCCAAAAGAATGTAAACGAATAAAACCAACCATTATGTCAAGAACAAGTTTTGATCAGTTGCTGGAAGCCGGCGTACATTTCGGTCACCTGAAACGCAAATGGAACCCCGCCATGGCTCCCTATATTTTCATGGAACGCAACGGCATCCATATCATTGACCTCAACAAGACCATCGTCTGCCTGGACGAAGCCGCCGAGGCCATGAAGAATATCGCCCGCCAGGGCAAGAAGGTGCTGTTTGTCGCCACCAAGAAGCAGGCCAAGGACGTTGTCGCCGAAAAGGCCACTTCCGTCGGCATGCCTTACGTCATCGAACGCTGGCCCGGCGGTATGCTCACCAACTTCCCGACCATCCGCAAGGCCGTGAAGAAAATGGCCACCATCGACAAGATGGAAGCCGACGGTACGTTCAGCAACCTGTCCAAGAGAGAGCGCCTGCAGATTTCCCGCCAGCGCGCCAAACTGGAGAAGAACCTCGGCAGTATCGCCGACCTGAACCGTCTGCCCTCCGCCCTGTTCGTCGTTGACGTGCTCAAGGAGCAGATCGCCATCCACGAGGCCAACCGTCTGGGTATCCCCGTGTTCGCCATGGTCGACACCAACTCCAACCCCAACAATGTGGACTTTGTCATTCCTGCCAATGACGACCGCACCAAGTCTATCGAAGTCATCCTCGATGCCATCTGCGCCGCCATCAACGAAGGTCTGGAAGAGCGCAAGGTTGAAAAGGCCGACGCCGATGCCGCTGCCGCTCAGGAAGAAGGCGAAGAGGCCGAAGCTCCCAAGAAGGAACATCGTCCCCGCACCGGTAAGAGAGAGCGCATCCAGAAGACCGACAGCGAAGATTAATTTTCTCACCACTAAAAGATTACCATTATGGCAATTACATTAGCAGACATCAAGAAACTGCGTGATATGACCGGCGCAGGTATGATGGACGTCAAGAAGGCCCTCGAAGAGGCCGGCGGCGATTTCGAAGCCGCCAAGGATCTGCTCCGCAAGCGCGGACAGGCCATCGCCGCCAAGCGCAGCGACCGCGAAGCCTCTGAAGGTTGCGTTCTGGCCAAGGCCGAGAACGGTTTCGGCGCCATCGTCACCGTCAAGTGTGAAACCGATTTCGTGGCCAAGAATGCCGATTTCGTCGGTCTGGTGAAGACCATCCTCGACATCGCCATGACTCAGAAGCCCGCCAACATCGACGAGCTGAAGGCCATCAAGACCGACAAGGGTCTGACCGTTGAAGAGCTCGTTACCGAACGCTCCGGTGTGACCGGTGAGAAGATGGAGCTCAGCGACTATACTTTCCTGAACGCTCCCAAGGTGGATGCTTACAACCACATGGGCAACAAGCTGGCTTCTCTGGTAGCCGTCAGCGCCGCCGACGCCAACCAGGAAACCACTCACGGCATCTCCATGCAGGTGGCCGCCATGGCTCCTATCGCCCTCGACGCCGATCACGTATCGCAGGAAGTCAAGGACAAAGAGTTGAGCGTGGCTATCGAAAAGACCAAGCAGGACGAAATCAACCGCGCCATCGAGCAGGCTATCCGCAAAGCCGGCATCAATCCTTCGCACGTCGACAGCGACGACCACATCGAGTCGAACATCTCCAAGGGTTGGATCACCGAAGAGCAGGGCAAGATGGCCCGCGAAATCAAGGCTACCGTCGGTGCCGAAGCCGAAAAGAATCTTGCCAACCAGGCCAAGAAGATCGAAATGATCGCTCAGGGCCGTCTGGCCAAGTTCTTCAAGGAGAACACGCTGATGGGTCAGATTTACGTGATGTCCGAATCGAAGGAGACCGTCAAGGACGTGCTCACCAAGTCGGGCGTTGTCGTAACCGATTTCCGCCGCATCACTCTGAACGTGGAGTAATCCATTGCAGATTTCAGAATAAAAGGGAGCGACTCTCGGTCGCTCCCTTTTTTCTATCTCCAAAATGATATAACTTTGGTGCTGTCTAACATCGGTCAATATGGATTGGAAAGAGCAACTCTCTAACCTTCGCTTCGAAGCGTCGGGGAATGACAGGGAGGCTGAAAGCCAGGCGCCCGCAGAACCTTCCGCCGCCGCTTCGGCTTCCCCCGCCCGCAAGCAGGTGCTCTGTCTGCGTTTCGAGAAGCGCAACGGCAAACCGGCCACCATCGTCAGCGAGTTCGAGGGCAGTGCCGAAGAACTGAAAGACCTGGCCCGCAAGCTGAAGAACACGCTGGGCACGGGCGGCTCGGCCAAGGACGACGAGATACTGCTCCAGGGCGATGTGCGGCAGAAGGTGTCGCAACTGTTGCGGGCCGAAGGTTACCGGCTGAAAGGAGAAGTGAAATGAAAATCATCTGTGTCGCCACCAACTACCGTCCGCACCTCGACGAACTGAATGCCCAGCAGGGCAATGCGGCCGCCTTTGTCGAGCCTGTCGAACCCGTCATTTTCTTCAAGCCCGATTCGGCGCTGGCCAATGACCGCATGCCTTTTTTCATCCCCGATTTTTCCCAACGCATCGAATACGAGACCGAGATTGTCCTGCGCATTTCCAAACTGGGCAAGAACATCGCCGAGAAATTCGCGCACCGCTATTACGACGCCGTCGGCATCGGCTTGGACATGACCGCCCGCGACCTGCAGCAGGAGGCCCGCCGTCAGGCTCAGCCCTGGGCCTTGAGCAAAGGCTTCGACCAGAGCGCCATCGTGAGCAGGTTCCTTCCCGTCGGCGATTTCGACCTCAAGCACCTGCATTTTCATCTCGAACTCAACGGAAAGACCGTGCAGCAAGGCTCCAGCGAAGATATGATTTTCGGTTTCGACCGCCTCGTGTCGTATGTGAGCCGCTTCTGCACCCTCAAGACAGGCGATCTGATTTTTTGCGGGACTCCGTCGGGCGTGGGACCGGTGGCTGTGGGAGATGAACTGGCCGGATGGTTGGAATCTGAAAAATTGTTAGATTTGCGCATCCGCTAAAATAAAACGGCTGTTTTTTCGTTAAGACCCATATGCGACGCTTTCTTCTGACATCGGTGATTGCCTGGCTGGGGATCCTTTTTGGATTTTCGGCGGGTGAAGACCTGTTGCGTCGCGAAAGTCTGTATCCGCAGGCAGGAGCCGTGGGGCTGAGCCTGCAGTATCCCGTTTTCGAAGAAATCAAGGGCGAAGAGCTGCGCGCTCTGAAGAGCCGGCTCGATTCGCTTCCCCTTCAGGAAACCATTGTCATCGATTCTCAAGTGGGGACTGAACGCAAGCGGGAATGCTGGGATGTGAGCTACTATCCCTACATCCGCAAGGGCCACCGTTACTATCGGCTGAAATCTTTCGAATGGGCCTGGCAATTCGGCACGCCTGTGGGATTCGCTTATGCCGCGCCCGTGCCCAACTATGCCCGGCAGTCCGTACCCAACGACCCCAGCCGCTATGCGGCCGCTTCGAAACTGGCCAAGGGGAAATGGGCTCGCGTGAGTGTGAAGGAAAACGGCATTTACAAACTCACCTACAGCGATTTGCGCAATATGGGCATTGACCCGCAAAAGGCTCAGGTCTACGGTTACGGCGGTCATCTGCAGAAAGAGGATTTCCGCGAAGCCGAGTATATCGACGATTTGCCCGAGGTGCCCGTCTGGAGGAACGAAAGCGAACAATACATTCTGTTCTACGCCAAGGGCCCTTGCGAATGGATTTACAACAGCACGTACAAGATCTACACCCGCAGGCATAACCACTACTCGACCAAGGGCTGTTACCTGGTGGGCGAACGCGCCGAAGGCAGCCTGACGGCAAGCCTGCAGAACAGGCCCACGTCTCTTCCGAGCGACACGGCCACCCGATACACCTATTTCGCGCTTCACGAAAAGGATCTGTACAACCTGGGGTACACGGGCAGGGAATGTTTCGGCGAAGATTTCGTCTCCAACACTTCGCAGACCTTCCATTTCGACATTCCCGACTGGTGCACCGAACAGAGTTCCAAGCTGCTCTGCGAATTTGCCGCCCGCAGCAACATCCAGACATCCTGCAAGCTTTCCATCAACCAAGAGCTGGTGGGACAGATGAATTTCGGCGCCATTTCGGCCGACAACAGCTACACCTATGCCAGCAGCGGGCGCATCTGCGTCAGTTTCAACCCCGGCAAGAACAATCCCGACATCAATCTGCAGTATGTCTCCAACGGTCAGGTGTCCAAATGCGCCCATCTCAACTATATCGTCATCAATGCCTGCTGCGAACTCAAGATGCACGATTCGCCCCTCTGTTTCCGCGTGCCGTCGAAAGTTGCCAGCGGACGGCAGCTCTGCTACCGCATCGGGAACGCCAATGCCGACACGCGCGTGTTCGACGTCACTCAAGACGGGCAGTTGCTGGAAATGGCCGGCGAACTGAAGAAGGGCTGCTATTATTTCCAGTCCGATGCCTCCACGCTGCATGAATTTGTGGCCGTCAACACGAAGGGCAGCATTCCCCGCCCCACGATTGAAGGCAAGGTGGAGAACCAGAATCTGCACGGCTACGGGCCTCAGGATTTCATCATCATCACACATCCCGATTTTCTGGAGCAGGCCGAGCGGCTGGCCGACGCGCACCGCCGTCACGACGGTACCCGCTGTCTGGTGGTGACCGCCCAGCAGGTCTACAACGAATTCTCTTCGGGCACGCCCGACGCCACCGCCTACCGCCGTTTCATGAAAATGTTCTACGACCGGGCCGAGGAGGTGAAAGACATTCCCGAATCGCTGCTGCTTTTCGGCGACGGTGTCTACGACAACCGTCTGGTGACGGTGAATTTTTCGGGCAACGGTAACAAGCCCAACAAATTGCTCACCTACGAGTCGGAAGAAAGCCTGGAAGGCACCGCTTCCTATGTGACGGACGACTATTTCGGTCTGCTGGACGACACCGAGGGCGGCAACCTGGCGGCCGGCAAGATCGACATGGGCGTGGGTCGTTTTCCCGTGAGGACTTTACAGGAGGCTCGGACCGCTGTCGACAAAGCCATTTCCTATATGGAGAACAAGGACAAGGGCAGTTGGAAGAACCGGCTGCTTTTCCTGGGCGACGACGGCGACAACAATTCCCACACGAACCATGCCGACGTGCTGGCCGAGACCATCAAGTCCAACCATCCGGAATTCATGGTCAACAAGATTTTCGTCGATGCCTTCCAGCGGGTCACCTCCACTTCCGGCACCTCTGTGCCCGATGCCAACAAGCGCTTCGACCAGCTGCTCGCCGACGGTCTGCTGATGCTCAACTACAACGGCCACGGTTCGACCACCGCCTGGGCCACCGAAGGGCTGCTGACCATCGGCACCATCAAGTCGATGCAGAACACCCGCCTGCCTCTGTGGGTGACGGCCACCTGCGACTTCTGCCGCTATGACAGCCACGAGACCTCGGGCGGCGAACTGGTGTTCCTCAATGCCGACGGCGGCGCCATCGCTCTGATCACCACCTCGCGCATCGTCTATTCCGGTCCGAATTTCGTGCTGAACCGCGCCTTCATCAATCAGGTTTTCAACAAGACCGACGGTTCGCAGGCCAGTTTGGGCGAACTCATCCGACGCACTAAGCAGTCGTCGGCCCTGCAGAACGACCAGAACAAGCTCAATTTCGCCCTCATCGGAGACCCGGCTCTGAAACTTTCGTATCCGCTCTATACCGCCCGCATCACCGCCATTGACGGGCACCAGCCCGATCCGGAGCGTCCCGACACGCTCAGTGCCCTGTCGACGGTGGAGCTTTCGGGCGAGATTTTGCGGCCCGACGGCCAGCTGGCCGAGGATTTCGACGGTTTCATCTGCCCCACGGTGTTCGACATCGAGGAGGAGGCACGCACCTTGGGTGCCGAAAGCAACGATGTCTTCATCTACAAGGACCGCAACAAGATTCTGTATTCTGGAAAGGCTTCGGTGGAGAACGGCCGCTTCAGTTTCCGTTTCATCGTGCCCAAAGATTTGAGTTACCGGTACGGACACGGTCAGATCAACCTGTATGCCTACAGTTCCGAGCAGGAAGCGCAGGGCGTGTTCGAAGATTTTCTGCTGGGCGGCACCGACAACAGCCTGCAGAACGACACCTGCGGCCCCGCCATCCGCCTTTTCCTCAACGACACGCTGTTTGCCGATGGCGGGCGGTGCAACCGGACACCTACGCTGATTGCCTATGTTGAAGACCCGAACGGTCTGAACGCCAGCGGCAACGGCATCGGCCACGATTTCACGCTACAGATTGACGGGCAGGAAAAATACGATTTGAACGCCTATTTCGAATCGGACCTCAACAGCTGCACGTCGGGCATCATCCGCTATCAGCTGCCGACACTTGACCCCGGCATCCACCGCCTGAGCCTGAAGGCTTGGGACATGCAGAACAATTCCAACAGTGCCCAGCTCGGTTTCGAAGTGGTGGAAGACTACCGCATACACTTGAGCAACCTGCTCTTCCATCAGAACGCAGAGAAGGCCTGGTTCACTTTCGACCACGACCGGCCGGCCAACTGGATGACGCTGGAGATGCGCGTGTGCGACCTGTACGGGCGCACTGTCTGGACCTCGTCGACCAAGAGTTTCTCACAAGACGGCTCCAGCCCGCTCCTGGAATGGAATTATGTGGGTGACAATGGCCTGCAAGTGGAAAATGGTGTGTATATTTGCCGATTGACGATTACCCTCGGTGACGGCCAGGAAGCCGTGACCACCCAAAAGATAATGATTGACTCCTTATGAAGACTAAATTCGCTTATGCCCTGCTGGCCGTGCTGACGGCCTCCGCTTTGAGTTTTGAAGCCTCAGCCGACGCCAAAGACTATAACCCCATCCTCACCTCTGTCCCTTCGTTGAGCATTTCTCCCGACGCAAGCGCCACCGGTATGGGCGATGCCGGCGCCGCCACGGCTCCCGACATCACTGCGCAGTTCTGGAACCCTTCCAAATATGCCCAGTCGGAAAGGCTCGGCGGCCTTTCGATGTCGTACACACCCTGGCTGTCACAGTTGGTCAGCGACATCGACCTGGCCTATCTGGTCGGTTACATGAAACTGGGCGACATGCAGGCGCTGAGCGCTTCGCTGCGCTATTTCTCGCTGGGTGAAGTGATTCTGCGCGAATCGCTGGGCGACCTGGGATACACCATACAGCCCTACGAAATGGCGCTCGATGTGGCCTACTCGCGCATGCTGTCCGAGAACTTTTCGATGTCGGTGGCCCTGCGCTACATCTTCTCCGACCTGATGAGCGGCGACGACCCTGCCGGCAAGGCTTTTGCCGCCGACATCAGCGGCTACTACCGACAGCCCGTTTATTTCGGCCGTGAGAAAGGCTTCTGGTCGCTGGGATTCAACGCTTCGAACATCGGTACCAAGATTTCCTACGACGACGGCAACAACTACTATTTCATCCCGACCGACTTGCGCATCGGTGCGGCTCTGAAGTACCCCTTCAACCATTACAACGCGCTCACCGTGGCGCTCGACGCCGACAAGCTGATGGTGCCCACACCGCAGTCGAAGGACGAGATTTGGACCGATGTTTCGTCCATCAACGGCATGTTCATGTCGTTCCACGACGCTCCCGGCGGAGTTCAGGAAGAGTTGAGCGAAATCAACTTTTCTTTCGGTCTGGAATATGCCTATGACGAGCAGTTCTTCGTGCGTGCGGGCTATCATTACGAAAACGAATACAAAGGCAACCGCAAATACTACACTTTCGGTGCCGGATTCAAGATGACCACTTTCAGCATCGACGTCTCCTATCTGGTTTCGCAGGCACAGACCAATCCCCTCGACCAGACGCTGCGTTTCACGCTGGGATTCGATGCCGACGGCATTCGTAAAATCATCGGAAAATGAAACTGAGAATCGGACAGGGAATTGACGTCCACCGCTTTGCCGAAGGCCGCAAGCTGTTTCTGGGCGGTGTGGAGATTCCCAACGACAGAGGTCTTCTGGGCCATTCCGACGCGGACGTGCTCATCCACGCCATCTGCGATGCGCTTCTGGGCGCCGCCGCATTGCGCGACATAGGCTATCATTTTCCCGACACTTCGGCCGATTTCGACGGCATCGACAGCAAGATTCTGCTGCAGAAGACGGTGGCTCTGCTGGCCGAGAAAGGCTGGCATATCGTCAACGTCGACGCTACCGTCTGCGCCGAACGGCCCAAGCTGAAAGCCCACATTCCCTCCATGCAGGCCTGCCTGGCTCCGCTGATGAATCTCGAGCCGGAGGATGTGTCCGTCAAGGCCACCACCACCGAACGTCTGGGTTTCACCGGCCGCGAAGAAGGCATTGCCGCTCTGGCCGTTGCCCTGATTGGAAAAGATTGAACAAGATGGCAGACAATTATTTGGGAAATAAGATGGATGAACATTTGGCCAAGTCGGGGAAACCTGCAGGCAAACTGCAACCCAGCCTGAGTCAGTTGATTGCCCGCAACCGCAGTTATCGGGGTTTCGACGCTTCGTACCGCGTCAGCGAAGACCAGTTGCGCCGGATGGTGGCTGTCTGCAACAAGATTCCTTCCGCCCGCAACCAGCAGGTGCTCCGCTACCGTCTGGCCTGTGGTGAAGAGGCTGCCAGAATCGCACCTCTGATTCGTCTTGGCGGCGCTCTGCCTGAGTTGCATCTGCCTCTGCCGGGCACCGTACCGAATGCCTTCATCGCCATCTGTTCCACCGAAGAGGAAAGCCGCTATGTCGACATAGACCTGGGCATTGCCGCGCAGTCCATTCTGCTGAAAGCCGTCGAAATGGGTCTCAACGGCATTTGCATCGGCGCCTTCGACAAGGAAGCGGTCTGCCGCGAACTCCATCTCTCCCTCCGGCCTCTTCTGTTGCTGGCCATCGGCAAGGGTACCGAACAGATTGAAATGGTGGAAGTCGCCCAAGGTGACAGTCTGCGTTACTACCGACAGGACGGCATCCACTATGTTCCCAAAATCAAATTGGAAGACCTCATCATCAAATGATATGAACAAGACAAGAATCGTATACCGTACCGTTTTCATCATTGTTCTCTGCTTCGGCGTCGGCTATCTGGTGGGCACCGTACTCGGCCGATACATCGGCAAGGGCAAAAACGTCTGTCAGATTCAGGCACCTGAAATCAGGACCGATCTGGATGCCGATTTTGTCGAATGGCCCGACGGTACGGCTGTGGACGAATGGTTTCGCACCGACAACCTCTTGCGCGAACCCGAAGGCAGACGCTACAACATCTGCCGCAACGGTGTCAGGCGCGACAGCAGTCTGGTTCAGACCGAGGCCATTCAGGCTGTCATCGATCTGGCGGCCGAAAACGGCGGCGGTGTGATTGTGATTCCCAAAGGCACTTTCCTGAGCGGTTCTCTGTTCTTCAAACCCGGCACTCACCTCTATCTGGAAGAAGGCGCCCGCCTGAAAGGCAGCGACGACATCAGCGATTTTCCTGTGGTCGACACCCGTATGGAGGGCCAGAGTCTGCGCTATTTCGCAGCTCTCGTCAATGCCGACGGACTGGACGGATTCAGCATCAGCGGTCCGGGCACCATCGACGGAAACGGTCTGCGCTACTGGAAGGCTTTCTGGCTGCGCCGAAAATGGAATCCTCAGTGCACCAACATGGATGAGATGCGTCCGCGTCTGCTCTATCTGTCGAATTGCCGCAATGTGCGCATCCAGGGTGTCCATCTCATCAATTCGCCTTTCTGGACCTGCCATCTCTACCGCTGTGAAGCGGTGAAGATTCTCGGGGTGGTCTTCTTTTCGCCGGCCGCTCCCGTGAAGGCTCCCAGCACCGATGCCATCGACATCGATGTCTGCCGCAAGGTGCTGGTCAAGTCGTGCTATATGGAAGTCAACGACGATGCCGTGGCTCTGAAGGGTGGAAAAGGCCCTTGGGCCGATCAGGATCCAAACAACGGCGAGAATACTGAAATCGTTATCGAAGACTGTGTCTATGGATTCTGCCACGGCGCTCTCACCTGCGGCAGCGAATCCATTCATGACCGCAACATCGTGCTGCGCCGTTGCCGTCTTGACAACTGCAACCGCCTGCTGTGGCTGAAGATGCGTCCCGACACGCCTCAACTGTACGAATACATTCTGGTGGAAAACATCAGCGGCAACACCAACCATTTTCTGTACATCCGTCCCTGGACCCAGTTCTTCGACCTGAAGGGCCGGACGGACATCCCCATTTCCTACGCCAGCCATATCACGCTGAAAGACATCGGGATGGAGTGCGGCACCTGGTTCAATGTGGAGGCATCCGACCAGTACAGCTTGAGCGATTTCACCTTTGAGAGGCTCGAACTGAAAACGAAGAACGTGGCCTGGAATCCGGACATCATCGACTCGGTGACGGTGAACGACATCCGAATTGGCGAATAATTGCTACCTTTGCTCCCCAAACCGAAAGGAATGTCACAACATCGTCACGAACAACTCACTTGTCCGAAATGCGGTACCCGGGGCGAATTCGTCATCTGGGACAGCATCAACGCCGACACCGATCCCGAACTGAAGGAAAAGCTGCTCGATGAATCGCTGTTCGCTTGGACTTGTCCCCATTGCGGACATAAGGCCTATATCACTTACGGCACGCTTTATCACGATCCGACCGCTCAGTTCATGCTGTTTTTCGACCACAAGGCGGACGAGACCGACATCGAAGAAGACTCGTTTCCCGACGAGCCGGCTTTCGAGCAGTTCAACAAGACTTACAAGCTGCGCTATGTGCACGGCATTCTGCCGCTCAAGGAGAAACTCTTCATTTTCGAAGAAGGCCTGTCGGACATTGTCATCGAGCTGATCAAGTATTTCATCCGCAACGGCATCGTAGGCATCCGCAGCGGCGAGACGCCCGAAGACAGCCGTGTCATCGAGCCTAACCATTTCATTGGCCGCGGCATCTGGTTCACCAGTCTGAGCGAAGACGGCGAACAGCTGGTCTTCACCGTCACTTCTCCCAAGGGAAGCGTCGAACAGCGCTTCGGCATCAGCATGGACCTTTATCAGCAGTGTCTGCAGAAACTGGTCATCGACAAGCGTTTCAAGGAAGAAAAGAACACCATCAAGCATGTCTGCTACGACTGGATTGATGCCAAAATGAAGAAGACCGATGATAAGGACTGATATCTGCCGGATGCTCCGACTGGACTGTCCCATCTTTCAGGGGGGCATGGCCTGGATTGCCGATGCCCGTCTGGCTGCGGCAGTGAGCAACGCCGGCGGACTGGGCATCATTTCGGCCATCAATACCGATGCGGAAGCGGTTCGCGAAGAGATCCGCCTCTGCCGTCGGCTGACCGACCGCACCTTTGGTGTCAACATCATGCTGATGGCCGACAACGTGCCCGAAGTGGCCGCCATAGTGGCCGAAGAACGGGTGCCGGTGGTCACGACCGGAGCCGGTCTGCCCACTCCCTATATGAAATCCTGGCTGGAAGCCGGCATCAAGGTGATTCCGGTGGTCGGTTCCTGCGCCATAGCCATTCGCGCCGAACGGATGGGCGCCTGTGCCGTGATTGCCGAAGGCGGAGAATCGGGCGGGCATATCGGAGAAATGAACACGATTGCGCTGGTGCCGCAGGTCTGCGACGCGGTCAGCATTCCGGTGATTGCGGCCGGAGGCATCGCCGACGGCCGCGGGCTGGCAGCGGCGCTGATGCTGGGCGCACAGGGCATCCAGTGCGGCACCTGTTTCCTGGTGGCCGACGAATGCCGCATCAGCGAGGTCTACAAGGAAAAGATACTCAAAGCTCATGACAGCGACACCATTGTCACGGGCAAGTTTCTGGGCCATCCGGTACGGGCGCTCAAATCGCCTTTCACCCGCAAATATGCGGAAATGGAGCGCAAGGCCGTCATCAGCAATCAGGAAGCCCTGGCTTTCGGTACGGGTTCGCTGCGGCGCGCCGTGGAAGACGGCGATCTGCAGACAGGCAGTTTCATGGCCGGACAGAGTGCCGGACTGGTGGCCCGCCGCGGTTCGGCCAAGGACATCATCGACGACATCCTGAAGGGTGCCGACCAAACGATTCGAACATTTACAAAATAATCACTATGGGTTTACTCGACAACAAAACCGCTCTCATCACGGGAGCCGCCAGAGGCATCGGCAAGGCTGTCGCCTTGAAATTCGCGCAGGAAGGTGCCGACATCGCTTTCACCGATTTGCAGGAAGATGAGAACTTCACCCGCACTTGCGAGGAAATCGCCGCTTTCGGAGTGAAGGTCAAGGGCTATGTCTCCAATGCCGCCGACTTTGAGCAAACCCAGGAAACCGTCAAGAAGATCGTGGCCGATTTCGGCCGCATCGACGCCCTGGTCAACAACGCCGGCATCACCCGCGACGGCCTGCTGATGCGTATGACCGAGGCCCAGTGGGACAGCGTCATCAATGTCAATCTGAAATCGGCTTTCAATTTCTGTCATGCCGTGGTGCCTGTGATGATGCGCCAGAAAGGCGGCAGCATCGTCAACATGTCGTCGGTGGTGGGTGTGGCCGGCAATGCCGGACAATGCAATTACTCGGCTTCCAAGGCGGGTATGATTGCGCTGGCCAAATCGATTGCCAAGGAGATGGGGCCCAAGGGAATCCGCGCCAATGCCATCGCTCCCGGATTCATCATCACCGAAATGACCGCGCAGATGAGCGAGGAAATCCGTCAGAGCTGGCTGCAGCGCATTCCTCTGCGCCGTGGCGGCACGCCTGAAGACATAGCCGAACTGGCCACATTCCTGGCTTCCGACCGTTCTTCCTACATCAGCGGACAGGTCATCCAGATAGACGGCGCTATGTAAGCCGCCTCCGGGTTCAATAGCGTCTGGGTTTGGGAATGCCGCCTTCGGGAACGGCGTATTTCCAGCGTTTGTGCGTCCAAAGCCAGTATTCGGGCGCTTCCATCAGATCTTTTTCCAAGCGGCGGGCGAAGAGTTCCGTCAGTTCTCCGGGCTGCAGTGCGGCCGGATGTTCGGCCAGCAGTTCGAACTCGCAATGGTAACGGCCTCTGGCCAGACGTTCGACGTGCCCGTACATGACGGGGCAGTCGTACTTGACGCTGAAATGTTCGGCGCCTGTCAGAAAAGGCGTGTCCTGATGAAGGAAGCGCGTCCAGTACCAGCGGTTGGGATTGGTTGGCGAGGGTTTCTGGTCGGACACCAGCCCGTAGACGGCTCTAATGCCGTTGCGCTGGTTCGTTTCGATGGTTCTGACCGATTCGTTCTTGTCTATGTTGACGTTCAGCCATTTGGAACGGATGGCGTTCATCAGCTTTTCCACAGGAGCCGACTTGATGCGGCGGTAGACGGTGTACATCGGCACGTCGGTCTCGAAGAAAAGTTTGACGGCGGTGAGCCATTCGTAATTGCCGTAGTGGCCCGAGGTGAGAATGACCGTGCTGCCCTGATTGACATAGTCTTCGATGGCTTTGGTGTTACCGAATGTCATGTGTTTCTTCAGCTGCTCGGGTGACATGGTGATGCCGTGGATTCCCTCCACCAGCGTATCGCAGAACTGGCGGTAGAAACGGCGCTCGATGCGGCGGATTTCGGGCAGGCTCTTCTCGGGGAACGAGCGTGTCAGATTGAGGCGGACCACTTTGCGACGGTAGCGGACCACATACTGGAGCAACAGCCAGGCAAGATCGGAAAGCAGATACAACACTCTCAAAGGCAGGAGGTTGATCAACCACAGAAGCGCATAGAGGAGATAATACATAGGCCGGAGCAAACTGACGGACAAAAATAATGTTTTATCGGGAAGGCGCGATGAATTCGTCTCGGAAATTGACCAGATAGACCTTTTCGGTGGCGCGTGTCAGGGCCGTGTAGAGCCAGCGGTAGTATTCCACTCCCATCATTTCGTCGGTCACCCAGCCCTGATCCAGGAAAATGTGCTTCCATTGTCCGCCCTGCGACTTGTGGCAGGTCATCGCATAGCCGTACTTCACCTGCAGCGCGTTCAGCCAGGGATCCAGGCGAAGGGCCTCGTAGAGTTCCTTTTTGTTGGTCAGATGGGCATAGTCCTCCGTCACCTGCGTGTAGAGTTTCTGCCAGGATGCCTCGTCCAGCGCCGGCGCTTCGGCCGTAAGGCTGTCGAGGATGACGCGCACCTCCATTTCCCAATCGGTTTCGGGAAAGCGCACCTCCAGATCGGCAAAGCGGAAGCCGTACATCTCGTAGGTCTTGCGCACACGCCTGACTTCGACCAGGTCGCCGTTGGCGATGAAGGGGACTTCCTGATACTCGCGCGACCAGAAATAGTTGTTCTTGGCCACGAGCAGCAGGTCGCCCGTGGAAAGTTCCTCTTCCTTGTAGAGAATGCGCGAACGGATGGCCAGGTTGTAAAGCACGGCCCGCCTGTTGCTGCGGCAGACCACCCGGCATTCGTCCATGCCGACATTCTGATAGGAGGCGGTGATGACTTCGATGAGGTCTTCGCCCTGCAATCGGATGACATCAGTCTGGTTGACAGACAGCTGCGGCAGGTCGGCCACCTCGCCCGAGGCGATGTGCAGACGCAGGTCTGTGGCATCGGAAAGCAGCTGGGAGTTCTCTGCCTGACGCACCACCTGACGCAGTTCGTGACCGCGGACATTCAGGTCGAGCGACTCCAGCACCTTGAAGTCGAGCGCCGGGCTGACAGAGCGGCCTACGGGCGGCAGCTGGGCGGTGTCTCCTATGAGGATGAGTTTGCAGAAGCGGCCTTTGAACACATAGCGGCACAGGTCGTCGAGCAGTCGCCCCGAACCGAAAACCGAGGCGTCCTCCTGGCTGTTGGAAATCATAGAGGCCTCGTCCACAATGAAAAGGGCACGGTCGTAGAGATTGTCGTTGAGGGCGAAGCCGTCGAACTGGCCGTTGACTTCCTTCTGGCGGTAGATGCGTTTGTGGATGGTGGTGGCCGGATGGCCGCTGTAGGCCGACAGCACTTTGGCAGCGCGGCCGGTGGGCGCCATCAGCACGCATGGGTAACGCTGAAGGTCGAGAAAGCGGATAATCGCGGCCAGCAGTGTGGTTTTGCCCGTTCCGGCATAACCCTTCAGGACGTAGGTCTGCCGTGGCCCGGAATCGGCCATCATGGCGAGAATTCCGTCCAGAGCCCGCTCCTGGTCTGAGGTGGGAGCGAATCCGAACAGTCCTAAAATGCTGGCTCTGATTTCGTTGACGGTCATCGGGCAAATACAAATTTTTCCGCCTTAAAAGTAGCGATATTCAAATACTTGTGCTAATTTTGTCCGTCTCATTTGCATCATTTTCGATTAAAACTCAAAAAAATAAGAACTTATGAAAATCTTCTTCAGAACGTTGCTGGTTCTTGCCATCTGTCTGATGGCCTATCTCTGCTATGACAGCATCATGCGCCCTATCCGTTTCGATCAGGAAAAGGCCGTCAGAGACAAAGCCGTCATCGCCCGTCTGATTGACATCCGTACCGCTCAGATCGCTTTCAAGAACGCCAACGGCATCTTCGCCGCCGACTTCGACACGCTGATCGGTTTTGTGAAATACGGTTCCATTCCTTTCGTGCTGAAGGAAGGCGTCCTCAACGACAAGCAGCTGGAAGACGGTCTGACCGAATGGGAGGCCGCCCGCATCGTGGAAAGAGGCCGCCAGTGGGAAATCAAGAAGTGGGGTCTGGAAGGTTTCCGTCGCGAAACCACCTATGTCAATGTGAAGGACACCCTCTTCGGCGCCAGTTTCCCCGCCGATTCGCTGCGCTATGTTCCTTTCGGAGCCAACAACGAAGAGTTCGAGCTGCAGGCCGGTGACGTTCAGACCGGTGCCGCAGGTCTGCTGGTGCGCGTGTTCCAGGCCAACACTCCTTACGAAGTCTATCTCAACGGCATGGACAAGCAGGAGGTGCTCAACCTGCGCCTGACGGCCGAAAAGCTGGGCAAATATCCCGGTCTGATGGTCGGTAACATCTTCGAAGCCAACAACAACGCCGGTAACTGGGAATAATTGAAATCGGTCTTACTGCTTTTCGGCAAACAAGGCTTCCAGTCATTATCCCGTCCGGGAAGATATTTTACGGTAGAGACGTTCGGGGAGGAATGCCGGCGGCAACATCTGGTGGGTGACACCGATGTAGTGCTGCGGGTCATTTCTGAAGCCGGGCGTTTTGCCGTTTTACCCCTCGACGCCCAGGAGCCGGATTTCTTCCGCATCCTGTTTCCCGATTTTCCGGAGCGGGACGGGATGGCATTGGCCAGCCTGCCTTTGGGCGACGGTCTGCAGAAGATGTGCTTCGAAACCGACGAAACGCTGGAAAAGGCGCTTTCGGAGGTCAGCCCCAAGCACTACATCCTGCCGGTCTCTTACCTGATGGCCCGCTTCGCCACGGCTCACAGCCGACGGCAGAGCCAGATGGTCATCTTCGATGCGGGGTCTCAGATACAGGTGTTTCTGGCCCGCGGCGGCAAGCTCTGCTTCGCCAATCTTTTCGACTGCGCCTCCCTCGAGGAGAAACGCTATTTCAGCCTGGCCGTGAAGCAGGAGTTCGGCCCATGCGACCGTTGCCTGACCGTCGGCGAGAGCCAGGCTCCCGAGGATTTGTCCGAAGGGCTGAAACCCTATTTCAAAGGGCTGGAGACCTGTCATCTGTGCGAAGACAAAGCCCGGCGTTTTCTGGAAAACATTTCTGACGAAATCATCTGAATCATGCGCATCATCAGCGGACAATTCAAAGGCCGTCACTTTCAGCTTCCCAAAAATCTGAAAGCCAGACCCACCACAGACTTTGCCAAAGAAAGCCTGTTCAACATTCTCGGCAACACGGTCGATTTCGAAGACCTCGACGTGCTCGACCTCTTCTCGGGGACAGGCAGCATCGGGCTGGAATTCGTTTCGCGCGGAGCACGACAGGTGACCTGTGTGGAACAGTATACGCCTCACGTGCAGTTTATCCGGTCGGTGGCCGAGAAGCTCAAAATCGACAACCTGCTGCTGGTGAAAGGTGACTGCTACCAGTACATTCAGGGCTGCGGACGCAAGTTTGACATCATCTTCGCCGATGCACCCTACGCCGACCCAAGGTTGCCGGAGATTCCGCAGCGGATATTCGACGCCTGCCTGCTCAATGAAGGCGGCGTTCTGATTGTGGAACATTCCAAGAAAGACGATTTCAAAGAGCTGCCCCATTTCAGCGAAATGCGCGAATACGGCAGTGTCCATTTCAGTTTCTTCCGCCTGTGAAACTCGATGCCGACATACGGGAATGGCGCGGCAAGCATCCGCTTTCGGAATGCTTCGTCCTCTGTGACGAAGGCAGTTTCCGCCATTGCTGGCCGCTGGTCGCGGACAGTTTCGACGGACACGAACACTTGATGGTGGTACCCGAAGGCGAGACGTCGAAATCGATGGAGACGCTCGCGCTCATCTGGGACTTTTTCGAGCAGTACGGCGCTACCCGTCAGGCGCTGCTGTTCAACTTGGGCGGCGGCATGGTCTGCGACCTGGGCGGCCTGGCCGCCAGTCTGTTCAAACGAGGCATCTCATTCGTCAACATTCCCACGACCCTGCTGGCCATGGTCGATGCGGCCCACGGCGGCAAGACGGCCGTCAATTTCCACGGCATCAAGAATGAAATCGGGCTGTTCCGTCGGGCCGATGGAGTGCTGGTGGACTCTTCTTTCCTACCGACACTTCCCTACCGCCAACTGAGCGCCGGCTATGCCGAAATGTTCAAGCACTCGCTGCTCGAAGGCGAATCCACGTGGAAGACCATCATGGGACTCGATTTGGACCATCCGGATTCTCCTCAGTTCCAAGCCGTTCTGGAACAATCCATAGGCATCAAGCGGAAATTTGCCGAGGCCGACCCCTGCGATACGGGCCTCCGCCAAGCGCTCAATCTGGGCCACACCTTCGGCCACGCCTTCGAATCGTTCAGCTTGGAAAACCCGGAAGGACGCGCATCGGAACCGGCCGTCGAAGAGCGGCAACCCCTGCTCCACGGAGAGGCCGTAGCCTGCGGACTGATCTGTGAGCTCTACCTTTCGGCCCGACTGGAAGGGCTTTCCCACGAAGTCTTCCAGCGCAGCGTCTATCACCTTAAAGATACCCTGAAAACCCTCCGGATCGGCTGCCAGGACTACCCGAAACTGCTCGCCTGGATGCGGCACGACAAGAAAAACGCCGACGGGCAGATCTGCTGCAGTCTTCTGAGTGCGCTCGGTCAGGTGCATACGGGCGTGACTGTCAGTGACAAAGACATCGAAGAGGCTCTTGATTTCTACCGCGAGTTCGTCGGTTGAAAATATCTCGAAAAGATTGCTTTTCCCACGGGATATGTTTAATTTCGCACGCATATTATGCGCTTTTGAATCAGTATAAATATTCAGTATAAAACTATGAGTGTAAATGTTTTATTGGGCCTTCAATGGGGAGACGAAGGTAAAGGTAAAGTCGTAGACGTGCTTACTCCCGACTATGAAATCGTATGCCGCTTCCAAGGCGGTCCCAACGCCGGTCACACCTTGGAGTTCAACGGTGCCAAATATATTCTCCGTTCCATTCCTTCGGGCATTTTCCAGGGCAACAAGATCAACGTCATCGGCAACGGTGTCGTGCTCGATCCGGCGCTCTTCAAAGTGGAAGTGGACCAGTTGGCCGCCAGCGGTCATCCGCTCCGCGAACGTCTGAAGATCTCGCGCAAGGCGCATCTCATCCTGCCGACCCACCGTCTGCTGGATGCCGCCAACGAAGCCGCCAAGGGCAAAGGCAAGATCGGCACCACCGGCAAGGGCATCGGTCCGACCTACACCGACAAGATCAGCCGCAACGGTCTGCGCGTGGGCGACATCGAACTCGATTTCCAGCGCAAGTACGAAGAGCACAAGCAGCTGCACCTCAACACGCTGAAGCAGATGGGATTCGCCATCGACGAAGCTCAGCTGGCAGCCGCCGAAAAGGAATGGTTCGAAGGGGTGGAATGCATGAAGGGCTTCGAATTCATCGATTCCGACCATTTCATCAACCGTCAGCTCAAGGAGGGCAAGAAGGTGCTTTGCGAAGGCGCCCAGGGCACGATGCTCGACATCGATTTCGGCTCCTATCCTTTCGTGACTTCGTCCAACACCATTTGCGCAGGCGCCTGCACGGGACTGGGCATCGCCCCTCAGCAGATCGACCGCGTCTTCGGCATTTTCAAAGCCTACTGCACCCGCGTCGGCAGCGGTCCTTTCCCCACCGAGCTGCTCGACGAGACGGGCCAGCAGCTGCGCGACGCCGGCCACGAATACGGCAGTGTCACAGGACGTCCCCGCCGCTGCGGCTGGATTGACCTGGTGGCGCTGCGCTATGCCATCATGATTGACGGCGTCACCGATCTGATCATGATGAAGAGCGACGTGCTCGACAGTTTCGACACCATCAAGGCCTGCGTGGCTTATCGCGTCAACGGCAAGGAAACCGAAGATTTCCCCTTCTCCATCGACGAAGGCATCGAACCCGTCTATACGGAGCTTCCCGGTTGGAAGACCGATATGACAGGCATGAAGTCGGAGGACGATTTCCCCGAGGAGTTCAACCAGTACATCCAGTTCCTGGAGAGCGAGCTCGGTGTCCGCATCAAGTACGTTTCCGTAGGACCTGACCGCGAACAGACCATCGAACGTTACACCGACTAAGCAGACCGGCCGATGAACATATACGTCATTTTCATTCTGATCGCTCTCTTGAGCTGGCTGGTTCAGAGCATGCTCCAGCGCCGCTTCGACAAGTACAGCCGCGTGGCGCTGAACGGCGGACTCACCGGCAAGGACGTGGCCGAGCGGATGCTGCGCGAAAACGGCATCACCGACGTTCAGGTGCGCCATATCAAGGGCAATCTGACCGACCACTACGACCCGAGCACCAAAGTCATCAACCTGAGCGAGACGGTCTATGGCAGTTGCAGCATCGCCGCCGCGGCCGTGGCCGCCCATGAAACCGGACACGCCGTCCAGCACGCCAAGTCCTATCCTTTTCTGACGCTGCGCAGCCGGCTGGTTCCGGCCGTCAATTTCGCTTCGCGCTGGATGCAGTGGGTGCTGCTGGCCGGCATTCTGCTGGTGAGCGTGTTCCCGGCGGTGCTGGAAGTGGGTATCGTGCTGTTTGCCTTGACCACCCTGTTCAGCATCGTCACGCTGCCCGTCGAAGTGAACGCCAGCCGCCGCGCCATCGCCTGGCTGGGGAGCACGGGCATCACGGACGCGCGCACCGCGCCCATGGCCAAGGATGCGCTCAAATGGGCCGCCTACACGTATTTCATCGCCGCCATCAGTTCGCTGGCCACTCTGATTTATTACATTCTCATCCTCGCCGGAGGACGCAGAAACTAATTTTCATTCTTTATGGCTATTCAGAAACCCTCCATACCAAAGGGCACGCGCGACTTCTCTCCCGAAGAGATGTCGAAGCGCAACTATATTTTCAACACCATCCGAAGCGTGTACGAGCTCTACGGTTTCCAGTCGATCGAGACGCCTGCCATGGAGCAGCTTTCCACGCTGATGGGCAAATACGGCGACGAAGGCGACAAACTGCTTTTCAAGATTCAGAATTCGGGCGACTACATGGCCGCCCTGAGCGACGAGCAGCTGCTGTCGAAGGATTCGGCCAAACTGACCCGTTTCTTCTGTGAAAAGGGTCTCCGCTACGACCTGACCGTGCCTTTTGCCCGCTATGTGGTGATGCACCGCAACGAAATCACCTTCCCCTTCAAACGCTATCAGATACAGCCTGTCTGGCGGGCCGACCGTCCGCAGAAAGGCCGTTACCGCGAATTCTACCAGTGCGATGCCGATGTGGTGGGCAGCGACTCGCTGATGAACGAGGTCGAGCTCATCCAGATTATCGACGAGGTGTTCCGCCGTTTCGGCGTGCGCATCTGCATCAAACTCAACAACCGCAAGATTCTCAGTGGAATCGCTGAGATTTTGGGCGAAGAGGAGCATCTGGTGGAGATTACCGTGGCCATCGACAAGCTCGAGAAGATCGGTCTGGAGAATGTGAACAAGGAGCTTGAGGAGAACGGCGTCAAGGCCGAGGCTATCGCCCGTCTCCAGCCCATTCTCCAACTGGAAGGCAGCAACACCGAAAAGTTGGAAGCCCTCAAGGGAATCCTGGCAGGCAGCGAGACCGGTTTGAAGGGCATCGAAGAGCTGGATTTCATCATGGGCACTGTAGCACAGCTTCCGCTGAAGGCTCAGTTGGAGCTCGACCTTTCGCTGGCGCGCGGACTCAACTATTACACCGGCGCCATCGTCGAGGTGAAGGCCTTGGACGCTGTCATGGGCAGCATCACCGGCGGCGGCCGCTACGACAACCTCACGGGCGTCTTCGGCCTGCCCGGCGTGAGCGGTGTGGGCATTTCCTTCGGCGCCGACCGCATCTTCGACGTGCTCAACCAGCTGGACCTCTATCCCGAAGCTTCGCTGAAACGCACTCAGGTGCTGTTCGCCAACTTCGGACAAGCCGAAACGGCCTACGTGCTGCCCGTCATCGCCCAGTTGAGAGCGGCGGGCATCGCAACCGAACTCTATCCCGACAATGTCAAACTGGGCAAGCAGTTCGCCTATGCCGACAGCCGGAAAATCGCCTTCGTGGCCATCGCCGGAGGCAATGAGATCGACGAGAACAAAATAAACCTGAAGAATATGCTGACCGGCGAACAGCTCAGCCTCGACAAGGACGCCGTACTCGCTTTCTTCCAATCATCCAAGCTTTCATAATACCCCGAATATGATACAAGAACTCAGCGAACAGGAACTGGGCCGCCGCCAGAGCATGCAGGCCCTCCGCGATATGGGCATCGAACCTTATCCCGCAGCCTTATATCCCACCGACGCCTTTTCGGTGGAAATCAAAGAGAATTTCCGCGACGAAGAAGAGCCCAAACGTCAGGTCTGCGTGGCCGGACGCATCATGAGCCGCCGCATCATGGGCAAGGCTTCTTTCATGGAACTGAAAGATTCCAAGGGCCGTATCCAGATATATGTCAACCGCGACGAAATCTGCCCCGGCGAAGACAAGGAAATGTACAACACCGTGTTCAAGAAACTGCTTGACATCGGCGACTTCATCGGTATCAAGGGTTTCGTCTTCCGCACTCAGACCGGCGAGATTTCCGTCCACGCCCAGGAGATGACCGTGCTGGCCAAGACCCTGCGTCCGCTGCCCATCGTCAAATACAAGGACGGTGTGGCCTACGACAAGTTTGAAGATCCCGAACTGCGTTTCCGCATGCGTTATGTGGACCTGATTGTGAACGAAGGCATCAAGGATACCTTCGAAAAGCGAGCCACCATTATCCGCACGCTGCGTTCCGTCCTCGACGAGGCCGGCTACACCGAGGTGGAGACTCCCACCCTGCAGTCGATTCCCGGCGGCGCTTCGGCCCGTCCCTTCATCACCCATTTCAACGCGCTGGACATTCCCATGTACATGCGCATCGCCACGGAACTCTACCTCAAGCGTCTCATTGTGGGCGGTTTCGAAGGTGTCTACGAAATCGGCAAGAACTTCCGCAACGAGGGTATGGACAAGAACCACAACCCCGAATTCACCTGTATGGAGCTGTATGTCAGCTATAAGGATTACAACTGGATGATGTCGTTCACCGAACGGCTGCTCGAACGCATCTGCATCGCCGTGAACGGCACGAGCGAAAGCGTCATCGACGGAAAGACCATCAGTTTCAAGGCACCCTACCGCCGTCTCCCGATTCTGGAGGCCATCCGCGAAAAGACGGGCTACGACCTCGAGGACAAGAGCGAAGACGAAATCCGCGCCATCTGCAAGGAACTCAAGATGGAAATCGACGATACGATGGGCAAAGGCAAACTCATCGACGAAATCTTCGGCGAGTTCTGCGAAGGCACTTTCATCCAGCCGACCTTCATCACCGACTACCCCATCGAGATGTCTCCGCTCACCAAACTGCACCGCAGCAAACCCGGTCTGACCGAGCGTTTCGAACTGATGGTCAACGGCAAGGAACTGGCCAACGCCTACAGCGAGCTGAACGACCCTATCGATCAGGAAGAGCGTTTCAAGGAGCAGATGCGCCTGGCCGCCAAGGGCGACGACGAAGCCATGATCATCGATCAGGACTTCCTGCGCGCCTTGCAGTACGGCATGCCTCCCACGAGCGGCATCGGCATCGGTATCGACCGTCTGACCATGCTGATGACGGGACAGCCCACCATCCAGGAAGTGCTGCTTTTCCCGCAGATGCGTCCCGAAAAGGAACAGGAAACCAACGAATGAGCCCTTATGGAATATCCGGGTAAAATATGCATCATGGGCGGCGGCAGCTGGGCGACGGCTATCGCCAAGATGCTGTTGAACAATCCTCAGGTCAGCATCAACTGGTACATGAGGAAGCCCAACCAGATCCGGCTGTTCAAGCAGACCGGTCACAATCCCAGCTATCTGACGCTGGTGCCCTTCGATACCGACCGCATCCGTTTCTTCAGCAACATCAACCTGGCGGTCCGCAATTCCGACACGCTTTTTTTCGCCACGCCTTCACCCTATCTGAAAAGCCATCTGGCCAAGCTGAAGGTGGACATCAGCGAGAAATTCATCCTGACGGCCATCAAGGGCATCGTCCCTGACGAGAACATGCCCGTGTCGCGCTATTTCCACGAAGTGTACAACGTTCCCGAGGAGCATATCGCGGCTTTGGGCGGTCCCTGTCACGCCGAGGAAGTGGCCTACGAGCGGCTCTCCTATCTGACCTTGGCCTGCGCCGACAAGGACAATGCGGCCATGATCGCCAAGTGCTTTGAAGGCCGTTTCATCAAGGCCACCATCACCGACGACGTTCAGGGCATCGAATACGGATCCACGCTGAAGAATGTCTACGCCATAGCCGCGGGCATCTGTTCGGGCCTGAAGTGCGGCGACAATTTCCAGGCCGTGCTGATGTCGAACGCTATCGAAGAGATGAACCGTTTCATCAGCACCGCATGTCCGGAAGTGGCCCGCAACATCGTCAACTCTGTCTATCTGGGCGACCTGCTGGTGACGGCCTACAGCAAATTCAGCCGCAACCACGCTTTCGGCACCATGATCGGCAAGGGCTATTCGGTGAAGACGGCCCACATGGAGATGGAAATGATTGCCGAAGGCTACTACGGCACCAAGTGCATGAAAGAGCTCAACGACCGGTTCTTCCATGTGAACATGCCCATTCTCGACGCCGTGTACAGCATTCTGTACGACCGCATCGCCCCCGGCATCGAAATCAAATTACTCAGCGAATATCTTCATTGAATCATACAAATGGACAATATCAGCATTCAACTCGAAAAAGTTTACGGATTTGTCTCTAAAGAAACCGTAACATCTTATCGGACAGCTTGTCAACAGGCTCAGGAAACACTTGAAAAAGGCAATGGAAAAGGCAGCGATTTTCTGGGCTGGCTCCATCTGCCCAGTTCCATCGAGGCCGCTTTCCTCGACGACATTCAGGCTTGCGCCCAGGGTTTGCGCGAGCGTTGCGAAGCCGTCGTCGTGGCCGGTATCGGCGGCAGCTATCTGGGTTCGAAAGCCGTCATTGAGGCCCTCAGCAACTGCTTTGGCTGGCTGCGCCAGGACAAGAAGAATCCGACCATCCTGTTTGCAGGCCACAACATCAGCGAAGACTATCTCTCGGAACTGACCGAATATCTGCAGGACAAATCGTTCGGCATCATCAATATCTCCAAATCGGGCACGACCACTGAAACCGCGCTGGCTTTCCGTCTGCTGAAGACCCTGCTCGAGAATAAGGTCGGCAAGGAAGAGGCCAAGAACCGCATCGTGGCCATCACCGACGCCCGCCGCGGCGCGCTGCGCACTCTGGCCACACAGGAAGCTTACAAGACCTATGTCATTCCCGACAATGTGGGCGGCCGTTACTCGGTGCTCACGCCGGTGGGCCTGCTGCCCATCGCCGTGGCCGGATTCGACATCAGACAGCTGGTGGCCGGCGCGCTTTCGATGGAAAAGCAGTGCGCTTTGGATTTCGACAACAATCCCGCCATGCAGTATGCCGCTGCCCGTCAGGCTCTTTATGCCTCCGGCAAGAAGATTGAGATTCTGGTCAACTATCATCCCAAACTCCATTACGTGTCCGAATGGTGGAAGCAGCTTTACGGCGAAAGCGAAGGCAAGGAAAACAAGGGTCTCTTCCCAGCCAGCGTGGATCTGACGACCGACCTGCATTCGATGGGCCAGTGGATCCAGCAGGGCGAGCGCATCATTCTGGAAACCGTCATTTCCGTGGCCAAACCCGAACGTGAAGTGTCCATTCCTTCCGACAGCGAAAATCTCGACGGCCTCAACTATCTGGCCGGCAAACGGGTGGATGAGGTGAACAAGATGGCCGAACTGGGCACTCAGATCGCCCATGTCGACGGCGGCGTGCCCAACATCAAAGTGGTGATGCCCCAGCTGAACGAGTTCTACATCGGCCAGCTGATGTATTTCTTCGAAAAGGCTTGCGGCATCAGCGGTTATGTGATGGGCATCAATCCCTTCGACCAGCCTGGTGTGGAGGACTACAAGCGCAACATGTTCGCTCTGCTCGAAAAGCCCGGCTACGAAGAAGCCACCAAAGCCATCAAACAGCGTCTTTCCTGAACATGTACCAAGAGGCGAAACGGAAATACCTTCAGCAGCACGGCTTTCGGGCCTTCAGCCCGAAAGCTGCGCTGATCGATATGGACGGTGTCCTGTTCGACTCCATGCCTCATCACGCCAGCAGTTGGGTGCAGGTCATGCACAGCATCGGGCTGTCTTTCGACGCCAAGGAAGCCTATCAGCACGAGGGACGCACCGGCCGCGGCACCATCGAAATCATCTTCCGTCGCGAACTGCACCGCGACCCCACCGACCAGGAAGTCAGAGATCTCTATGCGATGAAAGCCGGTCTGTTCGATGCTCTTCCAGAGGCTGAAGTCATGCCCGGCGCCCCGGAAACACTGGAGGCGATCCGCCTGAGCGGCCTGACCCGCGTACTGGTGACGGGCAGCGGACAAAAACTGCTGTTGGGCCGCATCGACCGTCATTTTCCCGGCCATTTTTCCGAAGACCGCATGGTGACGGCTTTCGATGTGAAACAGGGAAAACCGTTTCCTGAGCCCTATCTGAAAGGGCTGCAGAAAGCTGGTGTGGAAGCCTCCGAAGCCATCGTCATCGAGAATGCGCCGTTGGGGGTGCAGTCGGCCAAAGCCGCGGGCATCTTCACGGTGGCCGTCAACACGGGTCTGCTCGAAGACTCTTATCTGACGGACGAAGGCTGCGACCTGCTGTTCCACAGCATGCGCGAATTGGCGGCCGCCTGGCCTGAAATCGTCAAACCCGTACAGTTATGAAGCATTTTTCCAGAATCATAGGTCTCGCGCTTGTCTGCCTGATGCTGTCGGCCTGCGACGGCTGGAAACATCGCTACGACGATGAGACCAGGCGCACGGTCATCATCTATATGGAGGCCCGCAGCAACCTGGCCAAATTCGCCAAATCCAACATAGGGACTTTGCTCCGCTCGGTCGACGAGGCCAGTCTTCAGAACGGTCGGCTGCTCATCTATTACCGCGACTACAACTGTGCTCCTCATCTGATGGAGGTGTGTCCCCGAGTCCAGTTGAAAAACGGCAATTCGTCTTACCGTATCGCCGATACCGTCACTTTGAAGACCTTCGACCCCAATCTGGACTATTCGCATCCGGCCACCATGAAGTCCATTCTCAGTGAGGCCCGCCGTCTGGCGCCCGCCGACGAATACGGTCTGCTGCTCTGGTCGCACAGCACCGGCTGGCTGCCCAGAACCCGCAGCGATGTGAAGAAGGCTTTCGGTGTGGACGGAATGAAATATATGTTCGACTTCGACGAAATCGCCCGCGTCATCGGAGATTTCGACTGGGAGTTCATCGCTATGGATGCCTGTTTCGGAGGTTCGGTCGAATCGCTCTACGATATGCGCATGTGCGCCCGATACTGGGTGGGCTCGCCCACCGAAGTGATGGGCGACGGTTTCCCCTACGACCGCATCGTCCCTTTCCTTTTCTGGAAAGACACGCAAACGGGCATGAAACTGCTTTGCCAATCGTATGTGGACAGTTATCAGGATGCCGATGTGGCTTCCGCCTCGGTCATTCTGGTCGATTTGGAACAGATGGATTCTCTGGCCGCCTGCGTGAGAGACATCACGGAAGTGTGGCAACCCGAAACGGTCAACCTGAAGCAGATCCAGATTTACGACGGCCACAATCCCACGCGTTTCCACGACTTGGCCCAATATCTGCGTATGGCATTGCCGCGTTCTGAAACGGCCCGCTACGACGCCTTTTCCAGTCAGATGGAGCGCTGCCGTCTGTATTGGCATCACACGCCGACCATCTACAGCAATCTGGACCGTCCGGTGACTTTCCGGATGGACGACGAGGCCTGCGGCCTGACGGTCTACATTCCTCAAACGGCGAATATGGATGCTGATGTGCCATTCTACAACGAACAGTATCCGTATTGCGCTTGGGCAATCGATACCGGAATGGCGCGAAACTAGGAAAATCTGGTGAACCCGTGGGGAGTCGAACCCCAATCGTCGGAACCGGAATCCGATATTCTATCCATTGAACTACGGGTCCATTGCATTTTCGTCGGCAAAGATAATACAAAATCGTTTATCTTTGCAGTGATTTTTGACAACCTCGCCATATGAGCCATCTTATCATTCCTACGGATTATACGACCCTGATCGGTTTGCAGCAGACGGAACAGGCCATCAAGCAGATAAAGGATTTCTTCCAGCAGAGTCTGGCATCGGCCTTGAGGCTGCGCCGCGTCACAGCTCCCCTTTTCGTGCTCAGCGGACAAGGCATCAACGACGACCTTTCCGGTGTGGAACGCCCGGTGAAGTTTCCCATCAAGGACCTGAAGGAGCAGAAGGCCGAGATTGTGCATTCGCTGGCCAAATGGAAACGTCTCACGCTGGCCGAATACCGGATTGAAAAAGGCTACGGCATCTATACCGATATGAACGCCATCCGTCCCGACGAGGAGCTGGACAATCTGCATTCGCTCTATGTGGACCAGTGGGACTGGGAGGCTGTCCTGGGCCCGGAGGACCGCACGGTGGCCTATCTGAAGGCTTGTGTGGAAAAAATCTATCAAGTGCTGCGCCAGACCGAATTCATGGTCTATGAACACTACCCGCAAATCCGTCCCTGGCTGCCCGACACCATCCGTTTCATCCATGCTGAGGAACTGCGCCAGCGCTATCCCGACCTGAGTCCGAAGGAGCGCGAAAACCGCATCGCCCAAGAATACGGCGCCGTGTTCATCATCGGCATCGGCGGCGCTCTCGGAGACGGCAAGCCTCATGACATGCGCGCACCCGACTATGACGATTGGACCACGATGGGCGAAAACGGGCTGGCCGGACTGAACGGCGATATCCTCATTTGGAACCGGACATTGGGAATGGCTTTCGAACTGTCGTCGATGGGTATCCGTGTAGACCGCGAAGCCCTGCTGCGCCAGTTGGAGCTGACTCATACGGAAAACCGCAAGGAACTCTATTTCCACCGTCGCATGCTGGCAGGCGAACTGCCGCTCTGCATAGGCGGCGGCATCGGGCAGTCGCGTCTCTGCATGCTTTTGCTGCAAAAGGCGCACATCGGTGAAATCCAGTCGAGCATCTGGCCCGAAGAGATGAGAGCCGAATGTGCGGCCCACGGCATCAATCTCATCTGACATGGAGGTCCGTATCGATCCGTCATGGAAAGCGCAACTGCAGGAAGAGTTCGACAAGAACTATTTTGCAGAGCTCACCGGCTTTGTTCGAAAAGAATACGGCAGCACCACCGTCTATCCGCCGGCACGGCTTATTTTCAACGCTTTCGACCAATGTCCCTTTGACCGCGTGAAGGTGGTCATTCTGGGTCAAGACCCCTACCACGAGCCAGGACAGGCTCACGGCTTGTGTTTTTCCGTACAGAGCGGAGTGGATTTTCCGCCTTCGCTTCAGAACATTTTCAAGGAAATCAGGAGCGATTTGGGCGTGGAGCCCTTCAACGACGGCAATCTGGAACGCTGGGCGCGTCAGGGTGTGCTGTTGCTCAACGCCACTTTGAGCGTGAGGGCACATCAGGCCGGTTCCCATCAGGGAAGAGGCTGGGAAACCTTCACTGATGCGGTCATTCACCGGCTGGCTCAGGATCGCGAGCATCTGGTCTTTATCCTTTGGGGCTCGTATGCGCAGAAGAAAGGTGCCTTCATCGACCCCAAACGGCATCTGGTGCTGCAGTCGGCCCATCCTTCGCCTCTGTCGGCCTACCGGGGTTTCTTCGGCAACAGGCATTTCAGCCAGACAAACGCTTATCTGGCACAATACGGATTCTCCCCCATCGACTGGCGATAAGCCGCCCTGAAAAACGGGTGTTTTCAGAATTCCCTTTCGGGAAACAGCGCTTCAAATTTGCTTTTCAACAGGCGTTTGCAGGCTTCGATGTCCTGCGGATAAGACAGTTCGCGTTCCAGCGAGGTCACGCCCTTGTCGGTAAAGCCGCAGGGGTTGATCAATTGGAAATAGCTGAGATCGGTGTTGATGTTGAGCGCCAGGCCGTGCATGGTCACATAGCGGCTGGCTTTCACGCCGATGGCGCAGATTTTGCGGGCATGGCGCGTGTGGGCGTCGATCCAGACGCCGGTCGCTCCTTCCAGGCGCTCGCCCTTGATGTCATAGGCCTGCAGAAAACGGATGACAGCCTCTTCGATGCGCCAGACATATTCTTTCAGACCGATGTGTGAGGCGGCCATAGAGGGATCGGCGAAATGTTCGAGGTCGAAAATGGGATACATCACAATCTGACCTGGGCCGTGGAAGGTGATGTCGCCACCGCGGTCGATGCGGAAAAACTCCACACCACGGGTGGCCAGCAGCTCTTCGCTGACCAGCAGATTGGCCGGTTTTCCGCTTTTTCCCAAGGTCAGCACAGGCAGATGCTCGCAGCAGACGAGCGTGTCGGGCAAGCGGTTGACGCCTTCCAGGCCTTTGGCTTCCAAACGGGCTTCGAACAGTTGTTTCTGCTGTTCCCAGGCTTGGGCATAGGGAATCAGACCCCAATCGACATATTCCATAGTTTTTATTACTTTTGTCAGACAAAATTACGCTTTCCTATGGACAACTCAGACCTCATTCTGAAATATTTTCCCTCACTGAGCGAACGGCAGCAAGAGCAGTTTGCCGCGCTGGGCCCCCTCTATGCCGACTGGAACTCCAAGATCAATCTGATTTCACGCAAAGACATCGATTTCCTGTACGAGCACCACATCCTGCACAGTCTGGGCATCTGCCGGATGCTGCACTTCAAAGACGGCAGCCGCATCCTGGACGTGGGTACGGGCGGCGGCTTTCCGGGCATTCCTCTGGCCATCCTCTTTCCCGAATGCCAGTTTGTCCTGCTCGACAGCATCGGCAAGAAACTGAAAGCCGCCGGCGACATCGCCGAAAACATCGGGCTGAAGAATGTCGAATTTGTCCACAGCCGCGTGGAAGACGAAAAGCGCAAGTTCGATTTTGTCGTGAGCCGTGCGGTGATGCCCCTCGCCGATCTGGCACGCCTCTGCCGCAAAAACATTGCCGCCGAACAGCGCAATGCCCTGCCAAACGGGCTCATCTGCCTGAAAGGCGGAGAGCTGGCGCACGAAATCATGCCTTTCCGACACAAGGCCGACCAGCTGCCTTTGGAAGGCTATTTCGAAGAAGCTTATTTCGACACGAAGAAAGTGGTTTATTTGCCGCTCTGAACGCTCAGGAGCGCTTCGGTGCCCGGAGAACACAGTTCGCGCAAGAGCCGGTTCTCGACCTCTATCTGCATATACTTGAGTTTGATGTCGGCCATACTGATGATTTCGCAGATGTCTCTGGGAACGGTGATGGAGATATCGAGGAAATCGGGCAGGTTGACACAGAAATAGTCGGCCAGCTGTTTGATACGTGAGCAGGATATTTCGGTCTTTCCTCCCTCCAATTTGCTGTATGCGGTGGTCGACATCCCCAAATCGCAGGCCACATTCTGTTGCGAAAGTCCCTTCGCCTGTCTCAGATGTTTCAATTTCCTGCCGATGTAAGTGTTGAAATCTTCCATAGCCTTCACAAGCGAAACGGAATGATAATCGGACACTTCATTCATCTGTTCCGGGTCATTTTCCTCTATATTGATAGCACCTTTCATTGTACTTTTTGAAAGTAGATTGGTCTTTTTTTCGCACGCAACGAGTATCGCACTCCAAAATTAGCCAATTCGACCCCTAAAGAACAAGCCCTTTCCAATGATTATTATGGCTTATCCACGCATTTTTCAACCATCACGAAACAAAACGCATACCTGCTACATTTGGATACAAACGACTTTCCCCATTTGGAATAATATCCGTATTTTTGTCTCAAATTTCCCTTATGAAGATCCAATCCTTCACATTCAACCCCTTGCAGGAGTGCACTTACGTCGTTTGGGACAGCGCCGGAAACGGCGTTCTCATCGATTCGGGCAACCATTGCGAATCGGAAAACCTCAAGCTGAAACACTTTGTGGAAGAGCATCAGATCCAGATCCGACACATTCTCTGCACCCATCTGCATTTCGACCACATCTTCGGCGCCGATTGGGCTTCTCGGACTTTCGATGCAGATGTGATGGGCAACGAAGCCGACCGTTTCTGGCTCGAACATATGGGCCGCTACGCTTCGGCATTGGGCATTGAAGGCTGCGACCGCGCACCCGTTCTGAGCCGCAACCTCTGCGACGGCAGCCAAGTCGATTGCGGAGAGATCCATATCGAAGTCCTGGGTGTGCCCGGACATTCTCAAGGAGGGCTGGCTTTCTACCTGCCTTCGGAGGGCTGGGTGTTCTCGGGCGACAGTCTGTTCTCCGGCAGCATCGGACGGACCGACCTTCAGGGCGGCGACTACGCCACGCTGATCGAAAGCATCGGCAAACGGCTGTTGTGCCTGCCTCCGGAGACTCGGGTATTTCCCGGACATGGCCCAGCCACAACCATCGGTTTCGAAAAAGAGGGAAATTTTTACTTATAGGTAAGGCACCGACAGCAGGAACTCGAATTGCCATCCGAACTGCGGCGAATAGGTGGTGCGCAAGCCTGGCGACACCTCCGCGTTGATGCGCAGCGGTATCAGATCGAACACGGCGTCCAAACCGTATGAGAAGTACTTCCGAGGCATCTTTTCCTCCCCGGTTTGGGCGAGCACCTCGTTTCTCGCCTGCAAAAACTCTGCGAAAGGCGTGCATTCCATCCGTTTCAGATAGACCAGTCCGGGTATCGACAGGTCTATGTCGACGGGGAATGCATAATCGAGTGACAGGCGCGTCATGTGTTCGGCATAAAAGGAATCCATTCCGCGCGGATACATCAGATTGCCCAGATAGAAAATGGTCTCGTCTCGTTTGACATGCTGATACTGATACGATGTCTGCAGCTTGAAAGCATGGTTGGACGCCAATCCGGGCAGATATGCGTAAGCCGAAAACATCGAGAGTTTGGAAAAGTAGTTTAGTGTCATGGCATTCCAGACATGTTCGAACTGAAGGCCGGCACCCAGTCGGGGGAAGATGTCGCGCGTGGCCAGATTGAGGTATTTGTCCATCTGAAGGCCTATTCTGCAATAATCCCGACAATAGGCGTCGCTATTTTTGTAAGGCATCCACAAGTCGTTGCTATAATGATATCTGAACGAAGGGACGAAGCGGCTGGTCCAACCTCCACCGGTCACGCTCAAGGGCAGATACGTGAGAAAATCCACGGTCACCGATGGCCGTTGGAGCATATAGTAATACAGTGTATTGGAATCCAAGAGCATCAGGCTGCGGTAGCCGTCGTTCACATGAGCCGAAACGGAGAAGACCGGATACCAGCCGGCATAGGTAAATTTGGCGTGCAGCGCCTGGAAGGTCTCCGCCGGAATGCCTTCGCCGAAAGTTTCGCGGTGGAGGGAGCCGCCTATCTGACCGTAGGCCGTTCCCAAATCGTTCTGCGTGAACAGGACAACGCCAGGAGCCACGGCATCGTAATAGCTGGCCGGATTCAGGGCCGAGAGTTCGTCAAGATCGTAATACAGCGGGGCCCAGGAATGGAATTTGAGCAGATGGGGCAGTTTTCTGTAGGGCTTCGAAACCGGAGTTCCGTCGGCGGCCGTTGTCGCCAGCGTTTCATCGGCGGGCTTGCCGGTCGCCTCGGAAGCGGTCGGAGTTGCCGAAAAGGCGATGACAGGCATCTGCTCCGGCTCGGCATTGTGCAGCCAGAAGGGTTCGGCAGCCGTGCGTCCAGCGGGGACAGGCTCCTTGCAGTCATGGGCGGAACGGCAGACCAGCCGGTAGCCCGTGGCTTGATAATCGGCATAGATCAGCGAATCGCCGGGCAGCGGACAGGGGTCGAAGGCTCCGAAACGGGCTTGTGACCGCAGGCTGAGCGTATTCGTCTTCAAATCGAGCGAATAGAGTTGGTTGGTGCCGTTGCGGTCGCTTTCAAACCACAGATTGAAACCGTCGAGGCGCAGCGAACGAAGCGTAGCAAAACAGGGTTTCCATTGTCCAGACCAGTTGCCATTGTCGAGCTGAAGGCTCCAAATGGCCATGCCGTCTTCGGTCAAGACCGAAGCGTAGATACGCTGCCCGCCCAACCAGACCATTTCTTTGAGCTGTGCGCCGTCGGGCACATCGAAGGCATGGACTTCCTCTCCGTTGGACATCGAAAGCAGGCACAGGCGGCTACCACCAGCCGGCAGATATTGTGCCACGGCCACATAAGTGCCGTCGGGGGAAGGAGAAGGCGCATAGTAGTGGGCGCTCTGCCCGCCCAGGCGTGACACGCTGCCATCGGGCACATGGTAGCAGCAGACGGTCGACAGGCTTTCCTGCCCCCATCGGGGACCGGTTTCGATTTGGCTCCAGAAGACATAGGGTCCCCAAGAGGTCAGCGGCGAATTGAGATAGCCCAGCAGACATATGAGTTTTTCCGATCCGTCGGCCTCGATGCGCACCAGTCTGGAGGTTTTGGAAAGGCTGCTCGACACGGCATACAAGGAGCCCTGCACTTCGAGCGGATAGCGGTAGGACTGATGGAAAGCAGCCGGAGCGGTCAGTTGCGATGTTTCTTCATCGGGTGTATCGCCCCATTGCTTCCGGTAGGTTCCCAGAGCCGTCGGCCAGAGCTGGCGATAGGTGGTGCCGTATGCCTGGCGATAGGCTTTCTTATATCGGAATGGATGATGCGAAATGGATTCGAACAGTTGGGCCTGCGCCTTTTCGGGATGTTCCAAGCCGGCTTGATTCAGTTCACGGGCAGCCGAAAAGCGGAGATAGCCCAAGGCATACTGGTTTGGAATGTAATGGCGGTAGGAACCGTAGTGCCACTTGTCGTAAGAATAGTCCGTACCCGACAGGAAAGCGGCACGGTAGTGCATCAGGAAATCGGCCTGACGGCCACGGCCTCCCTGCGAGAATTCGGTTTCGGCCATCACAGCATCGCCTTCGAGAAGACCGGGCGAGAAGAAATCGTAGACACCCGATGCGATGCCCGGAGACTGCTGTCCGATGATGTAATGCAATACATTGAAGACACCGTCGTCGGCATGGAGCATCTGCGAAACGTGGCGGCCTTCGTGAAGGCTGAGGTCTTGCGACCAAGGGATGACGCTTCCGTCGGGTGAAGGCAGTGTGTAGAGTTCCATGCGGAAGGGGGCGTCCACCACCATGCCGTTGGCCATGGAACTGTAGGGATGCATCACCACGGGGACGATGGCGCGACGGCTCCAGCTGCTGTCGCGGCGGAAAGCCCAACGCGGCAGCGTGCCGTCTGACCAGAGGCTGGAAATGGAAGTCTGCGAGGCTTCCTTGAAACGGGAAGCGTATTCAAAGGCCAACGGTTCGGCCTCTTTGGGGTAAATCAGGCGGAACTGCCCCACTTCCAGCTGGTTCCATCGGATATGGGAGCGGTCCTGACCGGTCAGGTAGAACTGTGCCCGAGCCGACGGGCAGGCAAGCAGCATCAGACAGATCCACTGAAAGAAACGATGTTTGAATGCGCTCGAATCCATAGCTCACATCAATTGCCGTCGGGCTTCTGGATTTCGACAAAATCGGAAGGATACCACACGAATCCGTTCCAGTCGTCCGGCTCGGCCGGGTTGAAATGACGCCATTCGGGTTTCAGATATTCGGCTAATTGGGGAAGCGACTGTGAAATGCCTTCGGCCACACAGCGGGCCACTTCGAAGGCGCCGTAGGGATTGAAATGGGTGTTGTCGGCCAGCGGACCGTCCTGTCCGGGCCAGGTGCCGGCCGGATAATGGACGAAGCCTCTGACGGAGTTTTCAACCCCCCAGGTCTCATAAAGTACAGTGGTCATGGCGTGGAGGTCCACAAGGGCCACTCCATCTTGAGCGGCCAGGTCGCGGGTCGCCTGCGGGAAATCCATATGGGTGTCCACCAGATGGCCTTCTTCGTCGAAACGGCGGCGCTGGGTGGGGGTGCACAGCACGGGAGTGGCGCCGTTTTCACGGGCATCCGTAACGAATTTTTCCATACTCTGCCAGAAAGAAAGATAGGCGCCTTTGCCCTCGCCTTTCTGTTTTTCATCGTTGTGGCCAAACTCCACGAACACATAGTCGCCGGGCTTGATCATGCTCAGGATCTTCTGCCAGCGGCGGGCCGACTGGAACGAATTGGCGGCTTCGCCCGATTCGGCGAAGTTGGCTACGCAGACGCGGTCGTCGAAGAAATATGTGATCATCTGGCCCCAACTGGCCCATGGTTCGTTGTCCTGGTCCACCACGGTGGAATTGCCGCAAAGGAAAATGACGGGCACGTCGTCGGCACGGCAGATGCGCACTTTGTTCACCTGAGGCGCCGCGCCGCAGAACTCAAGGTCTATGGTGTTGTTCCAGTTGAGTTTGCCCAATTCGCGTGTTTTGAGGCGCACCGAGAGACTGTCGCCGATAGCCGGCGTACGCTTATGCACGTTGAAGCTGACATTGCGGAACTGGCCGGCGGCAGTGGCCTCATCGCTCAGAAAAAGCCGACGCGACTCGCCGCGCACGGTCGTCAGGCCGGGCTGAGTCTCGGAACCGAGGGTCACGGTCACGCGGTAGACGCCGTCGGGCACTTCCACCGAAAGGCGCTTGCCTTCGGGACAGCCTTCCCAGACCACGGCATTTTTCTTACAGGAACTCAGACACAACAAGCCAGCCGTCAGCAGGCTTGCCATCCACAGGCGGAAAATGGTGGCTTTCATCATTGTTGATTTTTCAAGAGGGGAAAGAGCGGCAAACGGGGTTCGAACCCGCGACCTTCGGCTTGGGAAGCCAACGCTCTGCCAACTGAGCTATTGCCGCATGCGTCGCAAGGGACGTTTCAAAGACAAAGATAGATGTTATTTTTCAATAATAAAGCCTTTCCCAATCAAATGTTCTGAACCCGTACATGGGAGTGGTGACGTGCAGAGAATCGGTCTTGCGCGACTGGCCCGAGAAAATGCCGATGCCGCCGTCTACATTGGAATGAATCTGAATGGGTTCGGTGAAGATGCCCTGCATCCAGTCGTCCTCATAGGCTTGAGTCGTCTTGAGAAAAAGATATCCCGATTCACTTAGGGACTTGAGGTCGATGGTAAAGACGCCATCGGCACCCTGTCCATTATGCAGGGTATCCTCATAATTGAGCGGAGGATCGATGAGATAAAAATCGGTGACGTATTCCTGATAGGTGATGGAAAACGTCAGATGCGTTAGGCTGCCGTCGCAGAATTCGTCGGAAAACATGACGGTGAGATCGTCGTAATAGAAGGCCTCCTGGCTGGAACTGAGCGTTTCAAAGGCAAAATCGGAACGCATGGTCACATCGGACAGATAGAAGTAGCCGTAAGAGTCGTTTTCACCCAGATAATTGAAACTGAGGACATAGCTGTCGCCCCGTCCGGCGGGGTCTGTGAAGGTATAATCGAGTTGCCATGTCAGGTCGCGGCTGCTGGTAAGGGTGTTGCAATACACACGGACACAGCCGGTATCCGTCTGGAGGTTGATGTATTGATCCGAGTACTGCCACTCTTCTCTCCAAGACGACATGCGGAAAGAGGAATCTGCCAGATGGAAATCGCCTGCGGGAGCCGGTATGACCGTCTCGGCATTCACACCGGGAAGATCACCGAAAGAAGCGACCTTCAGCTGAAGCCGGTCGCCGACAGCCGGACGATAGGAAGACTCATAGACGGGACGGAGTTCGGTGGACCACTCATAGGGCTTCACTTGGGATTCCTGAAGCGTTTCCTTGAAATCTCCATCGACATACAGTTCGACCTCGGCGCCTGTCAGATAGTGGACCGTTTCGTCAGAATCCAGAAAAAAACGGCTCCTCGACAAGGTCACGCACAACTGGCTGTCGGCCTCCGCCACACAGTTGAGGACCATCAGCGGGTCTGTCTGCTTCTGTTTGAATTCGATGGTCTTCTCGCAGGAGGCCAGTGTGAGAAGCAAAGCGGTCATTATCAGGTAGATTGTCTGTTTCATCACTAAAATTCAAACTGATAGTTCAGAGATGGCATAAAGGTGAAGACGGTCAGCTGTTTGAGTTCTTTCTTCGGGATTATCTCTCCGTTCTTGTATTCGTAATCGGTGGAAGCATACACCAGGAAGGGATTCTTCTGATTGTAGACGTTGTAGACGCTCAGGCTCCAGGTGCGCGTGCCGTGACGTTTCTGCTTGTGGAAATTGAAACCCAGGTCGAGACGGTGATAGTCATTGTAACGGTAGTTGTTGCGGCTGCTGATGTAGCCGTACTCGTTGCCGTTCATCTCGTATTCCTGCAAGGCCAGCGTGGCGCAGTTGCCGGTGGAATAGATCCAGGTGCCCGACACGTCGATACGGTCGGTGAGCCGGTGGACGGCCGTGATGTTGAAGTCGTGCCGGCGGTCGTATTTGGCTGGAAAAGGCTGTCCGTTATTGAGTTCCTGACCGGGACGGTCGAAGAGGCGTTCGGCCTTGCTCCAGGTGTAGCCTATCCAACCGGTGGTCTTGCCGTAGGTCTTCTGAGCCAGCAGTTCAAGACCGTAGGACCAGCCGCGGCCCATCACGACCTTTTCTTCCCATCCGGTCGTCGAACCCAGGAAAGAGGCTCCGTCCTTGTATTCGATGAGGTTGTCCATCGTCTTGTAATAGGCCTCCGCCGACAGGTCCGCCTTGTCGTGCAAGTTGTAGAACAGACCGGCCGACACCTGATTGGAATGCATGGGTTTGACCTGCTTCGTCACCGGCACCCAGAGGTCGGTAGGCAGGCTGAGGCTGCTGTTCGACAGCAGGTGGATGTACTGTGTCATGCAGGCATAGCCCACTTTGGCCGAAAGTTCGTCGTTCAGCAGCACACGGGCGCCCAGTCGCGGCTGCAGGGAATGGTAGAAATGGCCTCCGACCGCATAGCCCGAGAAGTGGAATCCGGCGTTGAGTTTGACATAGTCGCCCAAATCCATATTGTCTTCGGCATAGAGCAGAATCTCGTGCGAATAGACTTCCTCGTCGCCATACGCCGTGTCGACAGCCAGCGTATTCGCTTCGTCGGTGATTTTCATCGACATCACGGAAACGCCCGGGCGGAAGATATGGTAGGTGTAGTTGGCACCCATCTTGAGCGAATGGTTGGGAAGCGGCGTGTAATCGATATCCGTCTTGACGGTATAATCCTGAATGGCAGATTTGTAGCCCAAAGTGACATTCTGATCGAGCAGCATCTCCGACGATTTGTACATATCTTCGACACCGACATCCATATAAAAGCGGTAATTGGTGAAGGATGCCGTGGTGTTGACGAACATTTTCGGACCGGCCACATGATTCCAGCGCAGGGCCGACACGACATTGCCCCATTTCCAGGTGGCGTTGAGAAACTGCTTTTCCTGCTCGTCGTCATAGTTCTTGTCGGCAATCTTGAAACGGGCATAGATGGCGTCGTCGCCCGAATACCAGCTCAGATAGAGTTTGTCCCTGTCGGAAAACTTGTGGGCGATTTTGGCGTTGAGATCGTAGAAATAATAACCGCAGGACAGTTTGTCGGCATCGATATTCTTCCGGTTCTTCATATACAGAAGGGCCGTGTTGACAATCAGATCGGAATAGGTGCGCCGGAATGACACGTTGAAGGTGGTTTTGCCTTTGATAATCGGGCCCTGCAGATTGAGTTTCGAAGAGACGATGCCGATGCTGGCATTGCCGTGGATTTCGTTCTCGTTGCCGTCTTTCATGCGCACATCGACCACCGACGACAGACGGCCGCCGAAACGGGCCGGGAAGTTGCCCTTGTAGAGCGTGACATTCTTGATGGCGTCGGGGTTGAAGACCGAAAACATGCCGCCTGCGTGTTCCACATTGTACACGGGCACGCCGTCCAGAAGTATGAGATTTTCGTCGGGTCCGCCGCCGCGCACATACATGCCGGCCGTACCTTCCATGCCGCCCTTGACGCCGGGCATCAGCTGGAGTGCCTTGAGCACGTCGTTTTCGCCCAGCATCGTCGGCAGGTTCTTAATCTGGCTGATGGGAATCTCCACCGTACTCATTTGCGTGCCGCGCACTCCGATGTCGGCATTTTCGTGACCCACGACGACCACTTCGTCCAGCTGGTTGTTGATGTTCATCTGTACCGACAGCAGACTGTTGGCCGTCAGATTGAACTGACGTTCTTCGGGCAGATAGCCCACATAGGTATAAATCAGATTGACCGGGCCTGCCGGCAGTGTGAGCGAATAGTAACCGTAGAGATTGGTGACGGTTCCCTTGCCCGACACGCGGTCGAAGACGGCGGCCTGGATGAGGGTCTCGCCGGTCTGGGCATCGGTCATATAACCGCTGATGGTGAAGTTTTCGGCAAAAGCCGGACAGTTCACCAGAAGGAAAAGCCATCCGAGGAGATATTTCCGCATTATTTCGTAATCAAGAAGTTTTCGGCTTCGAGCCATCCGCTGTCGTTGGACGACTGGGCACGTGAACAGTAAAGGCCCACCTTGGCGCCGATCCACTGACCCTCACGGGCCAGGAAGGGTTCGCCGAAGACTTCGTATTTCTTGCCTTTCAGGCTGTAGTAGAACTGGCACTTGTTGCCTTCGGTGACAGCGACCCGCAGATAAATGGAATTCTGGCTGAGCGGCATTTCGGCCACCGCCTTTTCTTCGCCCTTGCGGTCGGCGTTCTTGCAGATGCGCTGGACCAGCAGCAGGCCGTTGTCGGTCATTTCCAGACTGACGCAGGCATAGTCGCGGCCCATCACCAGCAGTCCGCCGCGCTCGCCTTTTGTGCCGGCCTTGGGCTCGAATTTCACCTGAGCCGTGGCCTTGAATTCGGGAGCCGGGAACTTTTGGAGCAACAGGTTGGGAGCATCCCAGAGGCTGATGCGTTCGCCCAACCAGTCGTCAGCGAAAAGGCGGATGCGACCACCCTCGGTGGGATCGATGAAGTACCATTCGGGCTGAACGTTGGCGTGCCATTGCCACTGGAGACCCAGTCTGACCTGGTCGAATTCGTCGCTTTCCTGAGGCGTGCAGACCACGGAAGTCAGACCGGCGGGCTTCTGATAGCGCTGAACCGGATCACCCACGCCGTCACCGTCGTTGTCCTTGCCGATGACAGGCCAGCCTTTTTCCCACTTCATGGGATTGAGATGGATGATGCGGCCAACCGGACCCACATCCTGGAAATGGATGAACCAGTCTTCGCCCTGCGGCGTGCGCACCCAGCCGCCCTGATGGGGGCCGTTGATGTCGCTCTTGCCCTGAGCCATCACCGTGCGGGCTTCCCAGGGGCCGAAAGGATCGTCGGCGCGCAGCACTTCCTGCCAGCCGGTGGAGACGCCGCCGGCGGGCGAGAAAATATAGTACTTGCCTTCGTATTGATAGAGTTTGGTGCCTTCGATGGTGGGATTGTCGCGATGGCCGTCATATATAATCCGAGCCTGTCCGAGGGCTTTGGTACCTTCGATGTTCATGCGGGTCATCAGCAGCACCGATTTCAGGCCGCGTCGGCTGCCGGCGAAAGCGAATGAAAGATAGGCCTTTCCATCCTCATCCCAAAGCGGACAGGCATCGATGAGCCCTTTGCCGGCCTTGACCAGACAAGGCTCGGACCATTCTCCGCGGGGGTCGGCGGTCTTGACCATATAGATGCCGAAATCGGGGTCGCCCCAATAGATATAATATTCGCCCTCGTGATAGCGGATGGCGGGAGCCCAGACACCGTTGCCGTGCTGCAGCCCGTTGAAATGTTCCTCTGGCACTTGCACCTGCAGAGCGTGGTTGACGATGGTCCAGTTGACCAGGTCGGTCGAAAAGAGTATCGGCAGACCGGGCACGCAGTTGAAACTGGAAGCGGTCATATAGAACCCGTCGGGACCGGCGCACACGTCGGGGTCGGAATAGTCGGCATAGAGAATGGGGTTCTGGAACTGGCCCTTGCCCAGGTCGGCTTTCCAAACCTCGGAAACATACTGTGCATTAATGCATGATGCCAGACTCAGGGCGCACAACGAAAGAAGAAGTTTTTTCATAATCACAATTATTTCTGACCGTCAATCTGACGGATACGTTCTTTGAGAAACTCTAGGAAAGGCTCGGCGAATTCTTTTCGCTTGAGGGCGAAATCGACCGTCGTCTTCAGATAGTCAAGTTTGCTGCCGATGTCATAGCGGCGGCCTTCGATCTTCATGGCGATCACACCTTCTGTGGATATGAGTTGGCGAAGGGCGTCGGTCAGCTGTATCTCACCGTTCTTTCCTTTGGCCGTCTGGTCGATGGCGTGGAATATTTCGGGAGTGAGGATATAGCGTCCGGCGACCGCCCAGTTGGAAGGGGCGTGGGCGGGATCTGGCTTTTCGACCATTTCCGACACCTGCATGATGCGTTCGCTCAGGAACTTGCCTCCCATGATGCCGTAACGGCCCACCTGCTCGTCGGGGACCTGCTGCACAGCCACGATGGGTTTGTGATACTGTTCGAAAGTGTCGGTCATCTGCTGCGTGATGGGGATGACCGAATCGTTGACGCTGTCGCCCAAAAGCACGGCGAAAGGCTCATCGCCGCAGTGGTAGCGGGCATAGGAGATGGCGTCGCCCAGTCCGTTCTGCTCCTTCTGGCGGATGAAATGGATGTTGGCCATGCTGTCAATATGGCGCAACTCGTTGTACCACAACTCATCTTCACGTTCGAGAATGCGTTCCTCCAATTCGAGGTTGCGGTCGAAATGGTCTTCGATGGAACGCTTTCCCTTACCGGTGATGATGAGGATGTCTTCGATACCCGAATCGACACATTCCTGCACGACATACTGGATGGTGGGAATGTCGATGATGGGCAGCATTTCTTTGGGTTGAGCCTTGGTGGCGGGCAGGAAACGGGTGCCCAGACCGGCGGCTGGTATGACGGCTTTACGAATCATAGCATTAGGATATGAAGGGTTTTATAACTCTGACATTCAGCGGTTTCATCTTGACGATGAGCCGATGCAGCGATTCCTCGTCGGGATACATGCCGATGATGGTTCCACCGCTTCCGGCAAACTTGGCCGACACGCCGCAGGAACGGGCCGTCTGCACCAGTTCCATATTGTTCGGAGCGATTTTGTAAATCTTGCAACGCAGGTCGAAGTTGCGGTTGATGAGTTCGTTGAGTTTCTCGTGGTCGCCTTCCAGAATGGCCTTCTTGCCCTGTTCGGCCACATCGGCGATTTCGGCCATCGTGTCCACCACCAGCGGGTCGCCGGCTTCGAAACGGGCCTTTATGGGATTGTGTACAGCACCGGAAACCTTGCTCAGTTCGGTCTTGTAGGCAATGTAGAATTTGGGCAGGAGGTTGGGATCGATGATCTCATAGCGTCCACGGCCGTTCTGTGCCATGAATTCGCGGTCGAAATCCATGAACACACAGCCTTCGTAGGCCTGAATGACACGGTCCTGCAGACCGGCCGTGATGGAGAGTTCCTCCGATTCGGCCTTCAGCACCCAAGTCGGCAGAATCTCCAGCGGGATGTCCACCTCGTAGAACTGCATCAGCGCCTTGAAAGTGGCGGTGATGATGGCACTGGAGCCCGAAAGGCCCACCTGACGCGGGATGGTGGTGCTGAAACGGATGGTGAAGTTTTTGGCGGGCAATTGGATGGAATGGACATCACAGTACTCGCAGAACTTCTTGATGGCCGCCTTGACCAGCCGGATGCCTCCGTAGTAGCCGGTCAGTGCGATGGTTTCGGTAAAATGGCGCAGACTGCGGAAACTCGACTCCTCCTCTTCTTCGATGCGGAGTTCGGGCGATTCCCAAAGATGCACGGTCGCGCCGAAATTGCGGACTATGATGGAGATGGTCTTGCCGAAAAATCCGTCGGAAGGATTTCCCAGCAGGCCGGCGCGTGCAAAAGCTCTTGACTCGATAATCATACCTTAGCGGGCTAATGAATTATTAACCCGCTAAGGTATGACAATCGGACGTTTTTGACAAATTTATTTCACAAGTACCTTTTGGACGGCGTTTCCGACGCGCAGCAGGTAGAACTGTCCGGGCTGCAGACCTTCAATCATCAGGCTCTCGCCCTTCATATCGAAACTTTGCAGACTCTGGCCCACCAGGTTGACAACTTCCAAAGTGGCGGCCGTTTCGGCGCTGCCGTTGCTGCGGAAGGAGACGAACACCTTGCCGTCGCTGCTGTAAGCCGACAAGCCCAGACGGGCGGCTTCGCGGTTGTAACCCAGGTCATCGATGACAGAATAGATGTAATCGGGACCAAGCGGACTCTCAGCCGTACCGGCCGTATAAAGCGGCGAAGAGGTGCTGATTAGAAGGGCTGCCTCGTCGGCGAACACATGGTCGATGCCCAGCGTCGACATGAACATTTCGGCTTCGCGGGTATAATTGGCGAAATCGTTGCTCGAGCCGTTCAGGACGGGCAGGTTGAGCAGACTGTCGGTCTGTGCCACGGGGTTGGGCGTATAAGTGGTTGAACCCGTATAGTACTTGCCCTCGTAGAAATTGTGGCTCAGCACGATGTTGCTGGTCACCGTCGAGTCGGGCGTGTACAGGGCCACCTTGCAGATGGGATAATACTCCTCGGTCCAGCGTTTGTAGAAAATGTTGTTGTCGATGCTGATATTGACGGTTGCACCGCTGATTTTGTTATTGAACTCCAAGAAGTTGCGCAACTGATCCTTGGCGTTTCCACCGATACGGTAGAAGAGGTTGTGACTGATGACGATGTTGTAGACCGAATCGGCCGGCGACGGAGCGCCCTTGCGGCCCACATTGAACATCTGGCTTCCGTGGAAGTTGGACACGATGTTGTTGACGAATTCGAAGCGGTTGAGTGTGTAGGTATCCGATGCATCGAACTGCACCAGATGGCCGCCCAGCGAGCCGGGAGCCAAGGTGCCGCCGTTGTTCTCGAAACGGCAGTTTTCGAAACGCACACCGCCGTAGTAGCTACCGGCGGCAGAGGTGCGGGAGCGCAGCGTGACTTGAACCTGCTGGTCGTAGAAACCGCAGTTGCGGACAATCATCATGCCCGTGATGGTGTCGTTGGCCGAATTGAAGAAGAAAGGATTGTAGCCCTCCTTGTCGTAGCCTTCGAACCAGGTGCTGTCGACCCAGGTGAGACCGTCATAGACAAGAGTATCGAGTCGGGCGGCGTGAGCGGTGGAGATGCAGCCGAAAAGTTTCGGGCGGGCGCCCTCGGCGGCTTTCAGTGTCAGGGTGCCATGAGTGCGCGGATAGTCGAACCCACTGGTTCCGAGGAAGTAGACATCGCAAGAATCGTCATCGTTGAGATAATAGTTGTCCAGTTCGATGACATCACCGCCGATGGCGATTTCCAAAGCGGTCTTCAGTTCGGGCACGTTGCTGACCTTCACGTTGCGGGCCTGCGTGCGGGCCATGTAGGCCGAGGCGGCGCCCAAATAACTGCGGTCAATACCGGCCGTGTAGACAATTCCGGTCTTGTCGAGTCCGATTTCGGCACCGTTGGCCAGCACGCCTTGAGAAGCCAGCTGGTCTTGAGCGACCGCATAGTCGTTGCAGTCGGCAAGCGGCCACGAAGGCAGTTGGCCGGAGAAGAGGTTGTGGTCGGAGACGATGTCGGAAGTGTCGGCCATCTGGCAGCGGACAGACAGCGTGGAAGTGCTCATGCCCAAGAAGATGTTGTTGGTGATCTTCAAGTGGCCTTCGGGCAGTTCATTGCCAAGATTGAAGTCGAAGAGCACAGGAGAAGCGCTGACGGTCTGATTGAAGATGTTGTGGTTCAGCGTCATGGAAGAAGTTTCAGCCAACTGTTTTCCGCTCCAGGAAAACCATGTTCCGGCTTGGCAGTCGAGCACTTGGTTTTCGGTGAAGCTGACAGCAGGCAGATTGAGACAACCCTCTACATTGACAAGAGTAGCCGTAACATTCCTGATCTGACAGTTGTTGACGGAAATCTTGGCTATCGAAGCGGAATCGCTGCCGGCTGTCGACAGGATGCCCGGTACGGCGTCGAAGGTACAACCGTCGATGAAGAATCCGTCACTCAAGGAATAACGTCCGGTAAATGAGAATGGAATGACATTATTGCCGAAGACGGCGTTCTTCACCGTCAGAGAGTTGAGGTTCATCACCGAGGGGCTGAAGGTGCCGGCCATCCGGATGACATCGGAAGCCATATGGGGCTGTATGGTCATACTGCCCTTGCCGATGGTCTGGATCTGACTCAAGTCGTAGGCGCCGGAAGCGTCGGTGGAAGTCTTCATCTCAATGACAGGCTCGGTAATGCCGATGACCGTGAAATCATAGGCCATGGCAGCGGCCAGTTCATCGGTATTTTCAACCAGAGCGCCATCGGAGGTCAGGCCGAAATTGGGAGCCTCGTAATGGCCTTCGGCAATCAGATAGGCAATGGCGTTGTCGAGCAGCGTCTTGCCCTCGTCGGTGAGGTTTCTGTTCTGAGTGGCCGACAGAGCCAGCAGCATATATTTGGCCGTTTCAACGGTGTTGTCTTCGTAGATGCATATGCCGTTGGAGTTGACACCGCGGGCAATCACCTTGCCGGTCAGTTCGTTGAAGCTGACATTCTGTAAATATTTGGTTCCGTTGTCTTTTTCCACGAACAGGGAAGGCGTCAGCAAATCTTCACCATACTCGGTAAGAGTGAGGCCGTTGAAGAGCGGATGGATGCTGTACTTGCTTTCCACCACTCCGAGCGTATCGCTTGTGCCATCGCTCCAGGCCGATGCCAATCCCCAGTTCTTGTAGGCGTATGCCTTCAGATTGAGGAAGGGTTTCTTTCCGATGAGAGTATAGAGATTCTTCACAACGGGGTCTCCGCTGCCGGGGTATTCGCTAAGGATGACCATATCGTAATCTGCGAACGCAGACTCGACAGCTTCGGGACTCGTGAGAGAGGCGGTTTCGGTCTGAGTGAAAAGCTTCACATTGTAGGAAGTGCCTTCTATCAGCCGTTTCAGCAACAGATCGGTGGAATCGGCCGTAGAGGCGCGGTTGAGAACATGGATGCGGTCGGTCGCATTGCTGATATAGGCAATGGTGGGAGCGTTTTCATCCTTGGCATGCCAGTCGTTGAAACCAGTGACTTTCAGATTGGACACCATCAGGGAAGCGCCGCTGTTTTCCAGATAGGTCACCAGCAGGCGCATGGCGAAATTGCCGTTGGCGAAAATCGAATCGGGAAGGTCGAAACTGGCGTGCGACATCACCGGATCTTCGGTGGTCGGGCTGTAGGCGTTGCGGGCATATCCCAAAACGACCCAATCTGCGGCATCGGCCTTCTTGACAGCAACAGCGACACTGTCGGGGAAATCGAACGGATTACCATCGACAACCACGAAGTCGAAGTCAATCTTCATTTCCTGACAACCGGTAGCTTTTCCAGTCATTTCGAAATAATTGCGATGGAACGATTCGGATGCGTAATCGTTACTGTGCTTTATGGCACTTCCGCTACCGTCCACTGGGTCGGCTGTCATGCCGTCGAGCGTGAGAACGAAATTGGAATAACGATCATCGTAATTGATTTTCATTCCGTTGGGATTGGAGCTCTTCAGCATCACACGGACTATACCCAGATCGGAAGCGTATTTGGCATAACGGGCACTGTTGACATCGGCTTCGGTGAGCTGACGCTCCAGATTGACGGTACCCGAGGCCTTGGGCAGATAGCGGTTGGTCCATCCGAACACAGTGCCGTCAAAGGGAGGAATCTCGCCTTTGTCGATGCCGCCGAAAATTTTGATACGGTTGATTGAGATACCCTGGAATTGGCCCCACATGCCACCATGTCTGTAAACGTAGGTGCTGTCGGCATTCATTTCACGCAAGGGAGCGATGCGGACATCCGACTTGTTGCCGCCGGTCTGGGTGGCATACCAGTCTTTGGCAGTACCCTGTATGATGATGTCGATGGAGTCCTTGCCTTCTTCGAAATCGGGTTTGAATCCCATACACCACAGACGGCCCCACTGACCGCCTATGTAATAATGGTCGTCCCAGCCATTGGAGCGCTGATAGGCAAGAACACCGAACTTGGCCGAACCTTGACCGGTTCCATATTTGTGACCGGCAAGAGCGAATTCGGGGATGCTGTTGGAACCGCCCACCTCGAGATAGATGGAATCGCAGGGCTGTTTGACGCGGATAATCAGAGAGTCCGAAGGACGTCGGTAGCCCCACCATCTGACAGAAGTTTTCAGTTCTTCGGTCAGGCCCAGCTGCATCTTTTTCCAGTTAAGAGCACTCAAGTTGTAGGGACCGGTTACGTTGCCGTTGTCTTGAGGAATGACAAGGCCATAAATGGTGGCGGGCGAACCGTTGATCAGTACATCAAAACCATTGGAGCCGAATGAGAGATCAGATTCGCTTACTCCCAGATAGCCCACTTGGGCCAGAACGGCGGGATTTTTCATATAGCGTCCGGCAGGGCCAAGGTTCATGACGGTCGTGGCGGGTGTCATGATGAAATTGGCAGGATGGTTTTCCAGGAAACGCCAGGCTGCGGCCGAGTCGGCCAAAATGCCAGAGTCGTAGACGATGTAATCGTCGGGATCGGTAATGATGGCATGCGTTGGCGCATTGAAAGCCATCAGCAGACCTCCAAACAGGAGAAAGCGTGAAAAAAATCTCTTGCTCATAATGGTTATTGAATTGAAAAAGCAGGAACAGTCCGAAGGCTGTCCCTGCTTTAATTAATGGATAATACTTAGCGTACCATCACCTTCACGGCGGCACCCTTGACGCGGAGCAGATAGATGCTGCCGGCCTGGAGACCGTCGATGCAAGTGATGCCGGCGTTCAGATCGACATCCTGAACCTTCTGGCCCATCAGCGTGAAGACGCTCATGCTGGCAGCCTCGGGAACAGATACGAATACCTGGCCGTTGGCAGTGTAGACATTCAGGCCCATACGCTCGGCCTCGATGCTCTTGATAGCGTCAACGATATCTTCCACATCGAAGTAGATATAGTCCGGACCCAGGCAGACGCCACCCACACCGGCGGTGTAGAGCGGAGACTTGTTACTCATCTTCAGTTCAGACTCCTTCACGAAAACATGGTCGATGTTCAGAGAAGACATGAAGAGGTCGTTCTCGCGGGTGTGCTCAACAGCGCCTTCCGGGTTGATGGTTTTGTCGACCACCATCAGGTTGTCGGTGGAGTTCGTCAGGGCAACAGGGTTCGGAGTCAGGGTTTCCTCACCGCTGTAGTACTTGCCTTCGAAGAAGTTGTTGCGGATGTTGATGTTGGAAACGATGGTCGAATCGGGGTTGTACAGAGCCACATAGGCAACGGGGTAGTTGTCGGAGGCCCAACGTTTGTAGAAGATGTTGTTGTCGATGTTCAGATTGACCACCGAGTTGGAAGGAGTGGCATTGAACTCGATGAAGTTGCGCACGCGGTCCTTGGCATTGCCGGCGAACTTGTAGAACAGGTTGTTGCTGATGTTGATGTTGTAGATGCTGTCGCCGTTGGCCGCACCGCCGCGGGCAATGTTGAACACCTGACTTCCGTGGAAGTTGGAGACAATGTTGTTCACAAACGTGAAATTGTTGAAGGTGTAATCACTGCCGTTGGTAATCTGAACGAGGTGACCGCCAGTGGATCCCGATTCAAGCGTACCGCCCTGGTTTTCGATAAGACAGTTCTCGATGACGAAGTTGCCGTAGTTGGCACTGCCGCCGCTGGTGATGCGGAGAAGTTGCTGCGCCTGCAGGTTGTAAATCTTACAGCCCGTCATCTTGAAGAGCTTGAAGTTGACATTGGCACCGCTGAAACGCATCGGAGCATAAGCTTCCTGGTCGTAACCGCTGAAATGAGTGCTGTCGACCCAAGTGAGACCGTCGATGAGAAGCGTGTCGATGGTGCAGGCGTTGTTGGGCACGATGTTGCCGAAGAGTTTCGGAGTGGCACCCTCTGCGGCAGTGATCTTGAGCGTACCGGCAGCCGAGCCGTATTCGAAGCCGCCGCTGCCAAGGAAGTAGACATCGATGGAATCGGAATCGCTCATCATATAGTTGTCGAGCTGGATGACATCACCGGCAGTGGCAATGCGCAGCGCCAGTTTCAGTTCGTCCACATCCTTCACAATGACATTGCGCGGAGCCAGACGGGTATAAATGGAGCCCATACCGAGGTAGGTGCCGTCGATGCCGGCGGTAAATGCCTTGCCCACCTTGTCGAGAATCATTTCTCCACCGTCGAAAATGCTGGCCATTTCCAGAGAATCGAGCGTGTAGGGATGAGCATTGGTCATCGTCCAACCCTCAGGTGCAGGCATTTCGTAGGAAGCGCCCACGAAGAGGTTGTTGTCGACATTGGCATAGGAAGAATCCTGAGCGTTCTGCAGAGCCATCCGGATAACACCCGTATTGAAGAAGATGTTGTTCTTGACCGAAACCTGTCCCTTCTGAGTGGTATCGCAGGGCTGGAAGAACTCGAGCAGAGAAGTCATGCCTTCCTGAGGAGTCTCGCGGTAGAAAATGTTGTGGTTGAAGGAAACGCTTCTGGAAGCATCCTTCAAAGTCCAGACGGTGTCGGCCCAAGCCTTGGTGTTGGAGTGGCGGCCCTTCCATGAAATCCATGTATTGGGCAGCGTTTCGCGGAAGAGGTTCTCTTCGAAGCTGACATTGTCGAAATCAATGCAACTGCCTTCGGTGATTTCAATGAGAGTCTTGCCGTTGGCCACTTTGTCAAATACGCAGTTGGAAACAGCGAACTTGTTGAGTGATACAGAGTCGGCTCCGATGGTGGTGAGAAGACCGGGAACGCCCGTGATGTTACACGACTTCAAAGCGATACCGCTGGATATCTTCATACCCTTGACACCATTGATGTTGAAGGGGATATCCTGACCGGCGAAAGTAACGTTTTCGAAGGTGACCTGACTGACGTTCATGGACTTGGGAGTGAAGGTGCCGACGAATACAGGATTGCTCTCGCTGTCGTAGGGCTTCAGCGTGATGCTGCCGTTGCCGAGAGACTCGATGGAATCGAGCGTATAGACGGCCGCGGGATCGGTGGAAGTCATCATAGCGATGATCGGCGAAGTGATGCCCAGGACGGAGAAGTCGTAAGCGATGGCAGCCTTCAGTTCGGACGAGTTCTCGACGGTGGCGCCGGTCGAGGTCAGATTGAAGTCGGGGGCTTCGAAATGACCGCTACTCTGGAGATAAGTCAGGATGTTATCAATCAAGGTATTGGTCTTGCTGGTCAGGTTCTTGTTCTGAGTGCCAGAGATAGCCAGCATGATGTATTTGGCCGTGTCGGCGGCATAATCTTCGTAGATACATACATCGCCCGAGTTGATACCGCGACCCAGTACATAACCGGCAGGTTCGCTACCGAAAGTGATACCCTGCAGGAACTTGTCGCCCTTAGTGGCATCTGAGAAGAGAGCCGGGCTCACAAGCTGACCGGTTTCTTCATCTGCGGTCAGACTCAGACCTTTGAAGATCGGGTGAACCATGAAGTTGTTCTCGACAGTGAAGAGGGTGTCGGTGGCGCCGTTGGTCGGAGTCACACCCATATTCCAATTCTTGTAGCCGTAGGCCTTCAGGTTGAGGAAGGGCTTGTAACCGATAAGGTACTTGGCGTTCTTGGCGATTTCGGCATCGCTGGGTACGTTTTCGCTCATGATGACAACATCGCAACCCTTGAAGGCTTCCTTGACAGCCTCTTCAGAGTTGAGAGAAGCGGTTTCGGCCTGCGTGAAGAGTTTCACCTTGTAAGTGGAGCCCTGCCAGAGTCTCTTGAAGGTCATGTCGGTAGAGTCGGCGGTAGTGGCGCGGCCCAACACATGGATGCGGTCGGTGGCATTGGAGATGTAACCGATGGTCTTGGCCCCGTCGTCCTTGGCATAGTAATCGTCGTAACCGGTGACACGGACATTGGCAATGCTCAGAGAAGCACCGTTTTGCTCGAGATAGCAGGTGAGGATTCTCAACTTGAAGGATGAGTTGGCGCAAATGCTGTCAGGCAGATCTACGCTCACGTGAGACATCTTGGGATCTTCGCCTTCATACTGATTGATGGCGTATTTCAGAACCGTCCAACTGGATTTGCTGTTCAACTTGGCAGCTACAGCGATACTGTCGGGATAGTCGCAGGGGTTACCGTCGCTGACGATGAAGTCGAAATCGAGCTTCATTTCATGGCAACCGGTGGAAGTGCCGGCAAATTCGAAGTAATTGCGATGGTTGGCGGAAGAAGTGTAACCCAGCGAATCCTTCACTGCAAAACCTTCGGCGTCGACAGAGTCGGTCTTCAGGTTGGCAATGGTGGTGACGAATTCACCAAGCTCGGGATTGTAGCCCAAGCGCATGCCGTTGGAACCCTCCGAAGTCATCAGGAAACGTACGATACCCAGATCGGAAGCATACTTTGGATACACCTTTGTATCAATATCGGATTCGGTCAGTTCGTAAGAGATGTCGGCCGTACCCGACTCCTTGGGACGATAGCGGTTGGTCCAGCCGAAGACAGTACCGTCGAAAGGAGGAATATCGCCCTTTTCTATATCACCGTAGACTTTGATGCGAAGGATGTTGGTACCCATGAACAGGCCCCAGCGCTCACCATGCACATAGTAGCGTGAAACGCCGTCGTCGGCCAGACGGGAATGATCGATGGTCTCACCGTTGCGGGTCGAAGAAGTGCCTTCGGCCTTGCCCCAGTCGGCATACCAGTCTTTATGCGGTCCGAGAATGACGAAGTCGACCGAATCCTGTCCTTCGACGGGCTTTGGGCGGGCGCCCACACGAGCTACGAAGAAACCGTTGTTGTGACCGGAATACAGATGTTCTTCACGGCCATTGTCGGGACGGCTCTCATCTTTCTGATACATAGCAATACCATAATGAGAAGTATTCAGACCCAGACCAATAACGGCGATAGAGTCGCAGGTGGCAGGAATACGGATAATCAAAGAGTCGGAAGGACGGGCATAATAAGTGCCGGCACCGGATACGCCGTTGATGGTCTTGTACCACATGACATCGGATATCCTTTCGTCCTTACCGCTTTTGTATTTCTTCTTCCAATCGAGGGCGCTGATGTAGAACACACCTCTGTCGCCATAGGCTTCGGTGTTGTCCTGTTTGATGTCGATACCCCAGCGGTAGTCCTTGTTTTTAACGGAGGAGACATCGGTTCCTGACGGATAACCCATATCCATCAGGTCCTGGTCGGCAGAAATGCTACGGCCGACGTTACCGATTTTTTTTACGGTTACACTGTCGGAGAGAATGTAGGAGACGATGTCGTTTTGGAAACTGAAGTTGACTGCGACAGCAGAGTCTCCCAGATACCCGGTATCGTAGATGATGTAATCATCCGGGTCGGTGATGATGGCGTGGGAAACCTGAGAAGTTCCCAAGACCAAGATGCTCAATGAGAGCAGTTTAAGGAATGTTTTCTTCATATTTTGAAAATTTGGTTGATTGTCTGCCAATCCTCCCGTTCCAACCGGCGCATCATTTGTCCGAACACGCTTTCAATACGGGATTCAAGAACTTTGCAATATTCGCAAATTACCGCCTTTCCTCAAAATATGCACAGCCTTTAATAGGTAAAAATTTAGTCAAATAGTATTAAAATTTCACAGAACGTCCCTGCAGGTCGACACAGTCCATGTTTTCCTGACCGTTATTCCGTTTCTGTCGGCGGCAGATCAGCAAGCCCTTGCGACTGTAAACTTTGCTTACCGTCCCTATTTTGCCGACACGCTTACCGGACAAAGCATCGGCCGGCCGAGCGAACTGAGTCTCGAAGAAACGGTAGATTCGCTCAAGCGAAACCGTGTCGGCCGGTACCGCGTGACCGCGGCTGTAATCGACACATTCCTCGGTATATATCTGTCTGTCGTCGAGCCATTCGCGAAACGATGCAATCTGACTCTGATAATACTGTTCGTCTGTCGTGTTGTAAAAGAAGAATACAGGTGCTGAAGCGCTGGTCTCGACCATCCATTTGGCGCCCTGACGTTCCCAAGACTCGCGGTTGGAGTCCAACGGTCCCCATGCCTTCGGACAGCCGTTTTCGAGATTCTTGTCGCCGTCACCCGTCAGTTCGTAAATGAGTGTGTAGTCGAAGACTCCCGAGCCCAATGCGGCGGCCTGAATTCCAGAGGACTCTCCGATATGGAGGCCAGCCGTTTCGAACTCTTCCACATAACGGTCGCCGACGGCCAGCGAAGCCGCCGTGCTGCCACGCGAAAAGCCATAGACGCCGATCTGTCCGTCCAAGCCCAACGAGCGGCCTTCGGCACGCAAAGTGCGGATGGCAGATTTCACCTTCTGAGACGCGTCGGGATTGGTTTCGTATGAGGCGTAGGTCTTGTTGTCGCCTCCGACGGGCTTGCCGTTGCCCCAGTCGGCATATTTGGGATGGTCGGCGATGGCCCAAGCCATGCCCCGGGCAGGAGCGCCCTCCAAAAAGGAATCGTCGAACATGGCCAGCGTATAACCCAGGAACAGGCGCTGATGCTGCTGTCCGGCCATGCCCGAACTGTTGCTGTAGGAGAACGACAGCACGCAAGGCACTTCGTGCGAGGGATTGGCCGGATAGACCACATCCATATAAAGTGAATCGCCCTCGGTGTATCCGGCGCCGGGCCAGTTGTATACGCTGGGATCGTCTTTGAAATAGGCCAGGTCGCGGCGGATGCGGTAACCTTCGAAAAGGATGTAGGAGCGGATGCTTGAACATGAGCTCAAATCGCAGAACACACCTCTGTTGAGCGCATCGTTGATGTCGATGATGTCGAGATTGATGAGGGGCGAAACGGCCTTCGGACTCTTTCTGTAGTCGAGTTCGAGCACCTGATAGCCCTGCGCCAGCAGCCAGGCCACATCTTCCTCATTGGTATTCTGCCCGAGCTTTTCGAATCCGAGATTTTCCAGATAGACCACGGTCATGCAGCGTCCGTTCTGGTCTCTGGCCACCTGTGAAGGCTGAGTCGAGCGGTAGCTGATGGAGGCCGACAGAGCGCGGCTGTTCCAGCCACCTGTCCCGGCAAGACAGAACTGCGTCCCTGCCAGCAGCAGGGACGCAGTCATTATCAGAGTATTCAGCGTTTTCATTCTTCGTTCCAGTTCTGAGCGGCCATGCGCTTGTATGAACGGTAACGCCACTGGGCAGCCTTCTGGGCAGCTTCGAAGAGTTCGTCAGCTTCGGCAGGATACTGCTTCATGACGGAAGCATAGCGTACTTCGCCTTTGAGGAAGTTCTTGAAGTTGTCCCAATTCGGTTCCTTGGAGTCGAGGCTGAACGGATTCTTGCCTTCGGCTTCGAGAGCGGGATTGTAGCGCCACAGATGCCAGTAACCGCATTCGACAGCAGCGGCTTCTTCTGCCTGAGCCTTGCCCATGCCGGCCTTCAGGCCGTGGTTGATGCAAGGAGCGTAGGCGATGATGATGGAAGGTCCGTGATAAGCCTCGGCTTCGCGGATGGCTTTCAAGGTCTGGGACTGGTCGGCGCCCATAGCAATCTGAGCCACATAGACATAACCGTAGGTAGTGGCGATCATGCCCAGATCTTTCTTGCGGATGCGCTTGCCGCTGGCGGCGAACTTGGCGATGGCGCCGATAGGAGTGGACTTGGACGACTGGCCACCGGTGTTGGAATAGACTTCGGTATCAAGCACGAGGATGTTGACATCTTCACCGCTGGCGATGACATGGTCGAGACCTCCGTAACCGATATCGTAGGAAGCACCGTCACCACCGATGATCCATTGGCTGCGCTTGACAAGATAATGGCTGAGTTCGAGCAGTCGCTTGTTGGTTTCGCAACCGGCGGCAGCGGCTTCTTCAATCATGGGAAGCAGAGCGGCGGCGGCGGCCTTCGAAGCAGCGGCGTCGTTCATGCCGTTGATCCAGGCTTGAGCGGCTTCCTTGAAGCAGGCCGGAGTGGCCTCTGCGGCGATGGCGCCTTCGAGCAAAGCCTTGATACGGGCACGCATCTTTTTGTTGGCAAGTTCCATGCCAAGACCGTATTCGCAGAAGTCTTCGAAGAGAGAGTTGGCCCATGCGGGTCCCTGACCCTTTTCATTCTTGCAATAAGGAGTGGACGGAATAGAACCGGAATAGATGGACGAACAGCCGGTGGCATTGGATGCCATGATGCGGTCACCGAAGAGCTGGCTGATGAGTTTTATATAGGGAGTCTCACCACAGCCCGAGCAGGCGCCCGAGAACTCGAACAGAGGCGTGGCGAACTGGCTGTTCTTCGGACTCTGACAGATGTCGACCAAATCCTGTTTGCTCTTGACGTTCTTGACGCAGTAGTCCCAATTGGCGGCTTCTTTGAGTTCGCCTTCGAGCGGAACCATCTTGAGGGCAGAACCGCCGAGCTTCGGATTGCCGGGGCAGACATCCACGCAGTTGCCGCAGCCGAGACAGTCGAGGACACCCACCTGCATGCGGAACTTCATTCCCTTCATGGCGGCAGGAGCTTTCATTTCGATCATGTCGGCATTCAAGCCGGCAGCTTCGTTTTCATCGAGGACGAAAGGACGGATGCAGGCGTGAGGGCAGACATATGCGCACTTGTTGCACTGGATGCAGTTTTCGGCAGTCCATACGGGCACGAATGCGCCGACACCGCGTTTTTCGTAAGCGGCGGTACCGGCAGGCCATGTGCCATCGATGCTGTCCTTGAAAGCGCTGACGGGCAGCAGGTCGCCGTTCTGGGCGTTGATGGGACGGACCACTTCGTTGATGAAGGCGGGATCGTTGTTTTCAACGGCCTTTTCATCGGGAAGATTGGCCCAAGCGGCATCCACAGGCAACTGGCGATATTCGCCGCCTCGGTCGACAGCGGCATTGTTTTTGTCGACCACATCCTGACCCTTCTTTCCATAGCTCTTGACAATGAATTTCTTCATCTGCTCGACAGCCAGTTCGACAGGAATGACACCGGTGATGCGGAAGAAAGCACTCTGCAGAATGGTGTTGGTGCGGTTGCCCAAACCGATTTCCTGAGCAATCTTGGTGGCATTGATATAGTATACCGTGATGTTGTTCTTGGCCAGATATTTCTTGACCGAGACGGGCAGGTTCTTGACCAGTTCTTCGCCTTCCCAGATGGTGTTGAGCAGGAAGGTGCCGTTCTTCTGCAGACCGCGCAGCACATCGTACATGTGCAGGTATGCCTGAACGTGACAGGCCACGAAATTCGGGGTGTTCACCAGATAGGTGCTGCGGATGGGGCTGTCGCCGAAACGCAGATGCGAGCAGGTGAAACCGCCCGACTTCTTGGAGTCGTAGCTGAAGTAGGCCTGGCAATACTTGTCGGTGTTTTCACCGATGATCTTGACGGAGTTCTTGTTGGCACCGACCGTACCGTCGGCACCCAGACCGTAGAACTTGGCTTCGAACATACCCTCGCCGCCCAGAGCGATTTCCTCTTTCTTGGGCAGGGAAGTGAAGGTGACATCATCCACAATGCCGATGGTGAAGTGGTTCTTGGGCTCGGCCAGAGCCAGGTTTTCGTAGACAGCCAGCACCTGTGCGGGCGTGGTGTCGCGCGAACCCAAACCGTAGCGGCCGCCGACGATGGTCAGATCCTTCATATCACCCAAAGCTTCGACGACATCCATGTAAAGAGGCTCGCCCAGAGCGCCCGATTCCTTCGTGCGGTCTAGCACGGCGATGCGCTTGGCACTGACGGGCAGGACGGCCTTCAGATACTTGACAGAGAAAGGACGGTAGAGATGAACGGCCACCAGACCGACCTTTTCGCCCTTGGCGCTCAGATGGTCGATCACTTCGCGGGTGGCTTCGGTGACCGAACCCATGGCGATGACAACACGCTCGGCATCGGCGGCGCCGTAATAGTCGAAAGGCTTGTATTCGCGGCCGGTAATCTTGGTGATTTCCTTCATATAGTCGGCCACGATGTCGGGCACGGCGTCGTAATATTTGTTGGAGATTTCCCGATGAGGGAAGAAAGTGTCGGGATTTTCAGCCATACCTCTCATTACCGGATGTTCGGGGCTGAGCGCGCGCTGGCGGAATTCGGCCAGGGCCTGACGGTCGATTAGCGGAGCCAGGTCTTCATTCTCGAGCATCTCGATTTTCTGGATTTCGTGAGAGGTGCGGAAACCGTCGAAGAAATTGACGAAAGGCACGCGGCTCTTGATGGTCGACAGATGGGCGACGCCAGCCAAATCCATAACTTCCTGGACAGATCCTTCGGCCAGCATGGCGAAACCGGTCTGACGGGTGCTCATCACATCCTGATGGTCGCCGAAGATGCAGAGGCTATGCGAAGCCAGGGTGCGGGCGCTGACGTGAAAGACGCAGGGCAGCAGTTCGCCGGCGATCTTGTACATGTTGGGAATCATCAGCAGAAGGCCCTGGGAGGCTGTGTAGGTAGTAGTCAAGGCACCGGCCTGAAGCGAACCGTGAACAGCGCCGGCAGCGCCGCCTTCGCTCTGCATTTCCTGGACGGAAACGGTTTCACCGAAAATGTTCTTGCGTCCGGCAGCAGCCCATTCGTCGACGTATTCGGCCATCGTTGAAGAGGGAGTGATGGGATAAATGGCGGCGACTTCGCTGAACATATATGAGATATGTGCAGCAGCCTGATTACCGTCACAGGTTAAAAATTTCTTCTGTTTCATCTTGTATGTCAATTAGTTATATGTTATTCGCGGATAAAAACGAATTTAAGTGCAAAGTTACGGAAAAAACGGCTCAAAAACAACGATGTTTCAAAAATAAATAATCTGTTAAAATAAGGTCCTTGAATGATATTTTCACTATTTTTGCCATTCAATGTGTATTGGTTTGCACCAACAGTTTAAGAATTCAATTCATCACTTATGAAAGTACGCCACTTCCTACCCGTCATGCTGTCATGCGGTGTCCTGCTTCTGCAGACCGCCTGCATAGACAACCGCTACGATCTCAGCAAGATTGACATGAGAATGTCTGTCGGCGGCGACTCACTCTGCCTGCCACTGGCCAGTCTTGACACAATCTTCATGCGTCAGATTTTCAATCCGGATTCTTCTGACATCTTCAAATGCGACGACAACGGATACCGCATCCAGATGAGCGATTCCCTGTCGATTGACATTCCCGAAATCGGGAACATCGATTTCAATGACCTCAACTTCAGTCCCAAGGCCAGAAGCATCGAGTTCATCGACGCTTCTTCTGCCGAAGTTTCCATTCCCGGTTTCCATCAGAGCATCAAGACCTCTGTGGGACAAGGCAACCGCAGCATGGACGTGGACCTGCCCAATGTCAGCAAGTCGGCCAACACCAGCATCGGCATTGCCCAGTACATGCTGTCCGATGCGGAAAAGATCATCCAAGTGGCTCCGATTTCCATCACCAAGAGCAATTTCCTGGGCAACGCCTATCTGCCCGGCGAGCTGTCCGCCCTGATTTCCTCCCTGCCGCACACGCTCATTCCTCTGTTGCTCGAAACTCCGTCCGTGAACCTTAACGAGACGCAGGACTTCGACATCTCGCTGAATGTGCCCGAAGCCCTTAGCAGCATCGACTGGATTGCTCTGGCCAAAGACCCCGATGCAGTGATGTCCTTCAGCTTGACGCTGGAAAATGCCTCCAGCCTGCTGGAAAGCGGCGAGGTCATCCCCGACATCCGCATCTTCCCCGCCAGTTTCTTCTCTTTTGCTTCCTCTTCTGACGTGGACAGCGAAGGCAACATCGTCTTCGGAAGTTCCGACATCATGAACAAGGCCAACGGGTACACCATCAGCAAGCAGGTCGCCATCGACAGCCTGCTGGTATACGGTGCAGCCGAAAACGGCCAGCTGAATCTCCACAGCCAGTCGCAGGTGACGGGCAGCGCCTACCTGGACAATGTCACGTACTATGCCGACAACTTCAATGCCATCAAGAACTTGAGTTTCAAAGTGAACATCAGCATCAACAACGCGGTGATTCAGTCCATGTACTTTGAAATTCCCACCCAGGAGGCACAGATTCCTTCCGGAGAAGTCGAGTTCAAGGTCGACAACCGCCTGCCCGACCATGTGGCCGGTGTGGACAGCATGACCGTCAGCGAGCCGGGAACCGTATCGGTCAATATCGCCGCCAATCCTTCCCTCTCGGGACTCCAGGGCAACATCTTCATCGACGAGCTCGACATCCAGTTCCCCTCCGAATTCGTCTTTGCCGCGACCGAGGGCCTCAATCCGGCCACCAACCGCTATCATGTCAGCAATCTGCCCTACAATCCTTTCACGGGCAACCTCATCCTGTTCCAGCTCAAGAAGATTGACATGTCGGCCATGCCTGTCACCGACGGAAAAATTTCTTACAACGGAAAGGTTTCCTACAGTGGTCAGGCCAGCGTGAAAGGCAAGATCAACAGCGGACTGCTGCCTGAGGAATCGCTCGACCTGTCCATCGATGTGGAATCGGATATCGAGGCCATGACCTTTTATGTCCGCACAGAAGACATTTCGGAGCATGTAAATTTCAGCAAGCCCTTCAACATTTCTGTGATGACCAACGAGAAAATCGCCCGCATTGACGAGGCCGATGTCCAGGATGGCACCTACCTCGACATCAGCATAGATGTTCCCGACGAGGGAATCGACATCACCGGCGACCTGGCCATCAGTCTTCCCAAAATGATTTCCTTCGAGGCTGACTCTCACCTGAACAGCGACAACCAGTACCTCATCAACGGCGAGATTCCAAACAATATCAAGCTGAAAATCAAAAAGCTGGTAATCAATCAGGATCTCGAAGACGGCACCTTGAAAATCGCCGATTCCGTCGTAGTCAGCGGTATGGTCATGGCTCCTGCCGGCCATTACAGTTCCAGCACCCTGCTCAACCTGCTCAACGACGAAATCAATGTCAGTGTCGACCTGCCCGAGCTCAAGCTGACCAACATCGACCTGGGTCTGACCGGCATCATGGCCGAAGTGACCGACTCCGTCAGCATCCGGCAGAAGATAAGCCTGCCCGACGCCGTCCGTTCACTCGACAGTGTCCTGCTGTCGGAAGACGCTTCCGTGAAGGTTGAAGTGACCGTAAGCGGCCTGCCCGCCCTGACCGACGCCAGCGGACAGCCCATGCCCATTAAACTCAGCTGCCGCATTGCCACGCCCGATATCCTCATGCTGGATGCCGCCGGAGTCAACAGCCAGGGCGTCATCAATCTCGAAGCCGACATCGTCAACGACACACCCATTACCCGCACCCTGAAACTGAAAGGTCTCAACTGCCAGGACATCGAAATTGCCGACGGACAGCTCAGCATTGACGAATACATCCACTACAGTGTCAATGTATTGCTGGAAGATGCCAAACTCCAGTCCAGCAGTTTCACCGGCCAGCCGGTAAGCATTGCGACCAAGATTACCTTGCAGAATGCCAGCATAGCCGATGTCTACGGAAATGTCTCCATCGAGACCGAGATGGATGAGGAAATCAGCCTGGGCGATATGCCCGAAATGCTGACCGGCGATAACGTCCTGCTCGACATCTATCCTGCCATCGAACTTGTCACCCGCACCAATGTCGGAGTCCCCATCTCGCTGGAAGGTTCCATCGAACCCGTCTATGAAAAGGCAGGAGAAACAGCCGAAGCGCAGAAATTCTCGCTGAACGTTCTCTGTGACCATGTAGTGGACGGTGTCTACGAAAACCGCTTCTGGATTGCCACCGACCGCACCGGGATGCCCGATGACTGCCAGTTTGCCGAAGTCAACTTCAACCAGCTCTTCAAGAAACTGCCCGACAATCTGGGTATCAAGATGAAAGCACAGACCGAAGAAGGCGTGCAGCATCACATCAACCTCAGCGACGAACTGTTCATGAATGTCGATTATGACCTCATCTTGCCGCTTCGTTTCGGCGAAGACTTCCACATCGCTCTGGACGACACTCTGGCCCTCGGTTCCAGCTTAGGCGAATACACGGATGTAATCGGTGAGGCCGTTGAACTCGTCGGCACCATTTCGAACTCCATTCCTCTCAATCTGGCCGCCACGCTGGTGCCCGTCGATGAAGACAATCAGGTGCTCTCCGGTTTTGAGCCCATCAGCCTGAACATCCGTTCCGGAAAAGCCGACGGCAGTGCCACGGAGCAGAAAGTCTGCATCTCTCTGGCCAACAAGAACAATCAGTTGGAAGAACTGGGCGGTTTCATCATGCACATCAGCCTCGACTCCGACCAGGCAGCCGTCACGGGCATCCAGCCCGAAAACTTCCTGACCGGCAAGTTCGGTCTGAGGGTGCTGGGCGGTTTCACCTTCGATGCCAAAGAACTGCTCAACGGCGAAGAATCTAACGAATAAGTTTTGAAGATTATGAAGACAAGAATATATAGCATTGCCCTGGTCATGCTCATGGGCCTCGGCATCCTGAGCGCCCAAGCGCAAGTTTCCAGGACCAGTTATTTCATGGAAGGTGCCCCCTACCGGCATCTGATGAATCCGGCCATGAGTCCGGCCCGCGGCTACGTCAGCCTTCCCGTGCTCGGCAATATGAATTTCGGTATGGATTCCAATCTGGGTCTGACCAATTTCCTTTTCTATGACCAGACCAATGACCGTCTTCTGACGGCTCTGCATCCGGATGTGACCGACCGGCAGTTCCTCGATGGACTGAACGATAACAACAATCTGGGTATGCACCTGCGCACCGACCTGGTTTCCTTCGGTTTCTGGGCCGGTCACGGATTTGTCACAGCAGATGTATCCCTCCGCGCTCAAGCCGGTCTGAATGTCCCGAAAGACTTTTTTGCTTTCCTCAAGAAAGGCATGGCCAACGGAAGCGGCACTCACTACAACATCAATAATTTCGGTCTGAACGCTTCGGCTTTCGCTGAATTCGCATTGGGCTATTCCTATGACATCTTCGACAATCTGAGAGTCGGCGGAAAAGTAAAGGCACTGTTCGGTATGGCCGGTGCCAGCGCCCACGTTGACCAGATGGACATCAACATGTCCGACAAGGCATGGTCCATCGCTTCCGATGCATCCTTTCAGTTCTGCACACCGCTACAGATCGGTTTGGACACCGATCCTGCCGACGGTTACATTTCCGGTCTCACCATGGCGGACGGGGGCATTCAAGTGGGCGATCTGCTCAAGACTCCGGGCAAAGGCGTGGCCTTCGACCTAGGTGTCACCTACAGTCCCTTCGACTTCCTTACGATTTCCACTTCTCTGACCGACATCGGCAAAATAAAGTGGGACGCCAACCGTACGCTCCGTGGCGTAAGCCAAGGATCGCATTCCTTCGAGGGCATCGAAGGCCTGAGCCTTGACGGTGAAAGTCAGGACATCGAAGACCAGTTGCAAAGCATCAGCGACGACCTGATGAACATGATTCAGTTCCGCGAAGCGAACTCCGGTGATTTCGCCACCAAACTGCACACCACCTTCAATTTCGGTGTGGAAGGCCGTCTGCTCGACAACCGTCTAAGCGGCGGTCTGCTGTACACCCACAGACGTTTGGACTTCGACGGTCTGGACGAACTGACCGCCGTTGCCAACGTACGTCTCATCAAACCTGTCCAACTGTCGGCCAGCGCCACCCTGCTGTCGCAGTACGGCAGTTCCTTCGGCCTTTCGCTCGATCTGCTGAATGTATTCTACATCGCATGGGAAGGCATTCTCATCAACTATACGCCCAATTACATTCCTCTGGACGCACTCAACAGCAGCCTCCAGATGGGTGTAGTCATTCCCCTGGCAATCAAAAAGACCGAGAACAAAAAGCCCAGTCTGCTGTATTTCGGTGATTGATGAAATATATTGAAATAAAAGGTGCACGGGTAAACAACCTGAAGAACATAGATGTAAGGGTTCCTTTGGGTTCGTTCACCGTCATCACCGGCCTCTCCGGAAGCGGAAAATCTTCGTTGGCCTTCGACACTCTGTATGCCGAAGGCCAGCGGCGTTATGTTGAAAGCCTTTCGGCTTATGCCCGGCAGTTTATGGGCAAAATGAACAAGCCCGAAGTCGATTTCATCCGCAACATTCCGCCCACGGTAGCCATCGAACAGAAGGTCATCAACCGCAATTCGCGTTCCACCGTGGGTACGGCCACCGAAATCTACGATTTTCTGCGGTTGCTTTATGCCCGTATCGGCAAGACGTTTTCCCCCATTTCGGGCCAGGAGGTCAAGCGTCACCGAGTTGAAGACGTCGTCGATTTCATCCTGTCGTTCCCCGAAGATACGCGCTTTCTGCTGCTATGCCCGATCGAGGGAAGAAGTGCCGAAGAACTGGATGCGCTGATGCGCCAAGGTTTCAGCCGCATAGAAGTGAACGGAGCCACCGAACGCATCGAAGACATTCTTCAGAACGCTTCGCTGCTCAAACGTGCTCTGAAGGCCGAGCGGCTGTTTCTGGTCATCGACCGGCTCAGCGTGCACAACGACCGGCTCAGTCTTTCGCGTCTGACCGATTCCGTGGAAACGGCCTTCTACGAAGGCAAACACGCCTGTTCAGTGGAGATGTTCACGCCGAAAGGCACCGTTTTCCAATCCTTTTCAGACCGCTTCGAGGCCGACGGAATGGTCTTTGAAGAGCCCTCAGACCTGATGTTCAGTTTCAATTCTCCAGCCGGCGCCTGCCCCACCTGCGAGGGTTTCGGGCGCGTCATCGGGCTGGACGAAGATCTGATTGTGCCCGACAAGTCGCGTTCCATCTACGACGATGCCGTTGCCTGCTGGAGAGGCGACGTGATGGGCGAATGCAAAATGATGCTCATCCGCAATGCCGAAAAGTTCAATTTCCCGATTTTCACTCCTTGGTACCAGCTGACACCCGAACAGCGCCGGCTTGTCTGGACGGGCAACGAATATTTCTATGGGCTGAACGACTTCTTCAAACATCTCGAAGAGAAGCAGTACAAGATACAGAACCGCGTCATGCTGGCCCGCTACCGCGGTAAGACCACCTGTCCCGAATGCGGGGGCAGCCGCTTGAAAAAAGAAGTTTCCTACGTGAAGATAGGCGGTCGGGCCATTACCGAACTGGTGGAAATGTCCATCGACGAATTCTGCCGTTTCTTCGACCAGCTGGAGCTCACCGGACACGAGACGGTCATTGCCGAACGTCTCTTGCGCGAAATCCGCAGCCGAAGTCATTTCCTGCAGGATGTGGGACTCGGCTACCTTCATCTCAACCGACTTTCCTCTTCGCTCTCGGGCGGTGAAAGCCAGCGCATCAATCTGGTCACTTCTCTGGGCAGCAGCCTGGTGGGTTCACTCTACATTCTCGATGAGCCCAGCATCGGACTGCACAGCCGCGACACCGACCGTCTTATCCGCGTGCTGCGTCAGCTGCAGTCGATCGGCAATACCGTGGTGGTGGTCGAACACGACGAAGAAATCATCCGTCAGGCCGACTACATCATAGACATCGGCCCCGCAGCCGGACGTCTCGGCGGTGAAGTGGTCTATCAGGGCGACCTGCCTTCCCTGCTTGAAAACCGCTCGGGGTCTGTTCTGAACAGCCATACCCTGAACTTTCTGACCGGTGCCGAACAGATTCCCGTGCCCGCCATCAGAAGACATTGGACCAATTACATAGAGGTCGTTTCGGCCTGTCATCACAATCTCAAGGAAATCACGGTCCGTTTCCCGCTTAACGTGATGACGGTGGTGACGGGCGTAAGCGGTTCTGGCAAGAGTTCTCTGGTGAGGGATGTGTTCTATGTGGCTGTAAAAAAGCGCATCAGCGAGACAGCCGAACAGGCGGGCACTTTCCGCGAACTCAGAGGCGACCTGGCCAGCGTTCACGAAATCGAGTTCGTCGACCAGAATCCCATCGGCAAATCGAGCCGGTCCAATGCGGTCACCTATCTGAAAGCCTACGACGAAATCCGCAAGCTTTTCGCCGAACAGCCGCTGGCCAAGCAAATGGGCATCACGGCCTCCTATTTTTCATTCAACCAGGAAGGCGGACGCTGCGAAAACTGCCAGGGCGAAGGCGTGGAACATGTGGACATGCAGTTCATGGCCGACGTCACTATTGTGTGTGAACACTGCCACGGCAAACGTTTCAAATCGGATGTGCTGGAGGTAAGCTACCGCGGCAAGAACATCTTCGATGTGCTAGAAATGACTGTCAACCAGGCAATCGAATTCTTCAGCGAAGAGGCCGGCAGTGCGGAACGCAAAATCGTCAGACGGCTCAAGCCTCTGCAGGATGTGGGCTTGGGATACATCAAGCTCGGCCAGTCCTCATCCTCGCTTTCAGGCGGTGAAAGCCAGCGCGTGAAACTGGCCTACTACCTGAGTCTGGAACAGCCTGAGCCCAGCATATTCATTTTCGACGAGCCCACCACCGGCCTGCACTTCCACGACATACAGGTGTTGCTCAATGCACTCAACAAGCTCATTGCCTGCGGTCATACAGTCATCATCATCGAGCACAACATGGAAGTCATCAAGTGTGCCGACTGGGTCATCGACCTGGGACCGGAAGGCGGCGAGCAGGGCGGTCATCTGCTCTACTGCGGTACTCCGGAAGGTCTGGCCGACTGCCCAGAGAGTCACACCGGACGTTTCTTGAAGGAAAAATTGAAAAGCAATGAATAAGGAATTCTCAGAATCACTCCGGCAAGCCATCCGCAAGGAACTTGTCAGACAACAGATCAAACTGGTCATCCTGGACGACGACCCGACAGGCATTCAGACGGTCCACAGTTGCCTGCTGCTGACCGACTGGACAGAAGAGAGCCTAAAAAAGGCATTTGAACATCCCGAGCCCTTTTTCTATCTGCTCACCAACACCCGGGCCATGACTCGCGACGAGGCCGAAGCAGTGACCCGACAGGCTATGGAAGCGGTACTGGAAGCCAATCAGGGATTCCGGCTCATCTTCATCAGCCGGAGCGACTCCACGCTGCGCGGCCACTTCCCGCTCGAAACCGATGTAATGTGTCAGGTGCTTCAGGAACAGGGTATCGACGTGTTTCCCTGCCAGTTTCTCATCCCGGCCTTCATTGAGGCGGACCGCCTGACCCGTCAAGGCGTGCAATACATGATTTCCGACGGAAAAGCCATTCCCGTGGCCGAAACCGAATTTGCCCGCGACAACGTGTTCGCCTACCATCATTCCGATTTGAAAGGCTACATCGAGGAAAAGACGGGCCTTGAAAACTTCAGGTACATTTCATTGGGCGAGGGCAATTTCCAGTCGCTGTCGGAAGAAGAACGCCGCGATTGGCTGGAATCTCTCTGGAAAAGAAGAGAGTTTGCCGCTGTGTCGCCCTACCCATTCCTCGGCACCAGTCTGCTGGATGTGGAAGACACTGTTCCGACTTTCGTCACGCTCGATGTCGGACAATACGCCGACCTTCAGCGGTTTGCCCTGGCTCTGCTGCAGGCTTCGGCCAATTTCCCGGGTGCCATCGTCATCCGCAGTTCCTCCTCTCTGCCCATGGCCATGAGCGGCATCGAACCGCAGGAACTTCTTTCCAAAAGTGATTTCATGGGCGCACATGGCGCTCAGTCTGACGACTCATTTCCAGGGCTGTTTGTCGTGGGAAGCCACGTCAGGAAGACTACCGAGCAACTGGAGCAGCTTCTTCAGTGCGAGGGAACTATCGGCATCGATGTCGATGTGGAAGCCATTCTGTCATCGCCCGGGGATCTGCTGAAAAAGATTCTGGAAGAGGTCTGCAACACCGCCCGCAAAGGCCAGACTCCCGTGCTGTTCACTTCGCGCCGGGAAATCCGGCTCGACGACCCGGAGGCCCGACAGCATCTGGGACAGACCGTATCCGATTTTCTGGTGTCGGTGGTGCGCCATCTGCCCTACCGGCCAGCCTATCTGATCGGTAAAGGCGGCATCACTTCGCATGACCTGCTCACCAAGGGACTTCAAGTGAAGACGGCCACTGTCATGGGGCAGATTCTCAAGGGAGTGCCCTGCATCTGCACACCCGACAAACTGCCTTATGTCATTTTCCCGGGCAATGTCGGCGACCTGAATGCCTTGGCTGACATTTACCTGAAACTCAAATAAACAAATACAAAACTCTCTCTTATGAATACTCCCAGAAAAATCATCGTCACCGTTGCTCCGGTATGTCATGTAGGCAAGACCATTCCCGCCGAGTGTCACAATCCGCTCACTCCGGAAGAGATTACCGAAGATGTGCTCAACTGCGCCAAAGCCGGTGCTTCCATGGTTCATCTGCACACCCGAGACCTGAAGGGTGAACAGACTTTCGAGCTGGATGTTTTCCAGAAAACCATCGACATGATTCACGCTCACAGCGACATCATCATTCAAGGCTCCACCGGCGGTCTGTCCAGCCTCACGCTGGAAGAGCGTTGCGTGTGCCTGAATGTGCCCGATGTGGAGATTGCCTCGCTCAATATGGGTTCTGTCAATTTCGGTGAATCGGTCTATATCAACACTTTGCCCGACATCCGCTACTGGGCCAAACGTCAGGAGGAGTCGAATGTGGTACCCGAAATGGAGCTTTTCGACCTGAGCATGGTGGAAACCTGCACCAAACTGGCCGACGAAGGTGTGCTGAAGCGTCCGCTCCACTACAATTTCTGTGTGGGCAAGGGAACGTCCAGCAACCTTTCCGCCACTGGACGCAATCTGTATTTCCTGAGCCAGCTGGGCGAACCGGGTTCAAGCTGGGGCATCAATCATGACCAGATGGACGACTTTTCCATGCTGGCATGCGCCATCGGCATGGGTGCCAATGCTGTACGCGTAGGTTTTGAAGACAGTTTCTACTATGCTCCGGGCAAGCGTGCCGCCACCAATGCCGAGCTGGTCGAGAAGCTGGTTGCACTCATCCGCATGATGGGCTGCGAGCCCGCCACGCCAAATGAGGCACGCAAGATGCTGGGAATCAAGCATTGAACACTATTGGCTGCAGATTGTCTGACGCGCAAAGACCCAGTCGGATCCAACGGTCGGGTCGCCGTCTGAAGTGCTTCCAAAGTGCTTTCGAAGTATCCCGAATCTTTGCCTGCCAAATAAACGGACTTACAACGGACTTACAACGAAGGAACAACGGACTTACTACCTAACTGGGGCAATCTGCCTTTGAGCTTGCCGCGAATCGTACTTCCTTACCCGATGATCCTGCAGGAATATCATGCTCAGA
>JAZQNO010000009.1:0-25602 GCA_045627385.1 Bacteroidales bacterium | reverse complement strand
CTGACTGGCAACAGCCTGGGCAATCTCACATTCGTGGTGCGGGAAGATAAGGTCCATTCCGCCTCCGTGAATGTCAAAGTGGTCACCAAGATACTTGCGCCCCATGGCGGTGCATTCGCAGTGCCAGCCGGGGAATCCGTCGCTCCAGGGCGAAGGCCAGCGCATAATATGCTCGGGCTGAGCCTTTTTCCACAAAGCGAAATCAACCGGATTGCGTTTTTCCTGCTGACCGTCCAGGTTGTCGCGACTGGTGTTGATGACATCTTCCAGATTGCGGCCGGAAAGCTTTCCGTAATGATGGTCACGGTTGTATTTGGGCACGTCGAAATAAATGCTGCCCTCGCTTTCGTAGGCATAGCCATTGGCCAAAATGTCCTTGACCAGCTGAATCTGTTCGATGATATGGCCCGACGCATGAGGTTCGATGCTGGGGGGCAACACATTGAGGGCCTCCATGGCCTTGTGGTAGCGGTTCAGGTAGTGCTGCACCACTTCCATAGGTTCAAGCTGTTCCAAACGGGCTTTCTTGGCTATCTTGTCTTCACCCTCGTCCGCGTCGTGTTCCAAATGGCCCACATCGGTGATGTTGCGCACATAGCGCACTTTGTAGCCGATAGCCTGCAGATATCGGAACAGCACATCGAAGGTAATGGCAGGCCGGGCATGCCCCAGGTGAGCGTCACCATAGACAGTCGGGCCGCACACATACATGCCCACAAGGTCGCCGCCGCCGATCGGTTTGAACAATTCCTTGCTGCGGCTCAAGGTATTATAGATGAACAAGTCCTGTTTCATACACTTAGGAATTAGAGGATTCAAAATTACTGCTTTCTTCACTATTTCCAGTCTTTTCACAGCCATTCTCCGAGCATTTTTCAAACTTTTTCGAAAAAACGGCATCGGTTTCCAGACGGTTCATCGCCTTTTCAGACGCCGCCTGCTGCGACGACTTTTTGGACAAGCCATGGGCAGAGGCCACAAAAACCTCGTCTATGTAGATGCAACAAATGAAATCGGCGGTCTTTTTCTGCTCGTTTTCACAATAGCTGGTACGGAATTCGCATTTCAATTTCTTGACCTGACTCCATTCGAGCAGGCGCGACTTGTAGTTGCTTTCCTCGTGAATCTGTTTGTCCACATCCAGAATGACATTCAGAATCCTGTTTTCCAGAAACTGTCGGCAGGCTTCGTAGCCGCGGTCCAGATAGATAGCCCCGAACAAGGCCTCCAATGCGTTGCCGTAGACCGTCTGACGCGGCGAACAGGCCGAGGAACCCATGTGGATCATCTTCTCCAGACCCAGTTCGATGGCAAGAATGTTCATCGTTTCCCGCTTGACCATCTTGGAGCGGGCATCGGTCAAAAAGCCCTCATCTTGCAGAGGATAATTGACATAAAGGTAATCCGACGACAAGGCCTCGAGAACGGCATCGCCCAGAAATTCAAGACGCTCGTTGTCGGTGAGTCGGCCATCCGCATCTTTAAGCGGATCCGATTTGTGATGCATGGCCAGACGATAGAAAGACAGATCGTCAGGAAAGAATCCCAAGAAGTCCCTCCATAAAAAATAAGGCTCCTGTCGCTTATCGCCCAAGAGCCTTAAAAATCTGTACCACAAGTGTTTTACCATTTCTTGAAGGCTATGCAGGCATTGTGGCCGCCAAACCCGAAGGTATTTGAAATGGCGGCTCTGACTTCTCGTTTACAAGCCTTGTTGAAGGTGAGATTCAAACGGTAATCGATATCCGGGTCGTCGTCACCTTCCTCGTGGTTGATGGTAGGGGGCACGATGCCGTGATAAATGGCCAGCACGGTGGCAATCGACTCGACGGCGCCCGTAGCGCCCAGCAGGTGGCCGGTCATGGATTTGGTCGAACTGATGTTCATATCGTAGGCATGATCTCCAAAGACAGCCTTGATGGCCTTCAGTTCGGAAATGTCGCCCATTTTGGTGGATGTTCCGTGCGCATTCACATAATCGATGTCATCGGGAGTCAGACCGGCGTCTTCAATGGCCATCTGCATCACACGACGGGCTCCGTCGCCTTCGGGATGGGGAGCTGTCATATGATAGGCATCGGCCGTCATGCCGCAACCGACAACTTCGGCGTAAATGCGGGCGCCTCTGGCCAGCGCGTGCTCCAACTCTTCGAAAATCAGGCAACCGCCTCCCTCGCCCAACACGAATCCGTCGCGGCTGGCGCTGAACGGACGGCTGGCCGTCTCGGGACTGTCGTTGCGTGTGGAAAGTGCCCTCATGGCGTTGAATCCGCCTATGCCCGAACGGGTGATGGCCGCTTCGGAACCGCCGCAGACGATGACGTTGGCCTTGCCCATGCGGAGCAGGTTGAAAGCATCACACATTGCGTTGTTCGAAGAAGCGCAGGCAGAAGACGTGCCATAGTTGGGGCCCCTCAGTCCGTAAGCGATAGAGATATATCCCGAAGGCATATCGCTAATCATCTTAGGCACAAAGAAAGGCGAAAAACGCGGAGCCGGTGATTCGGACGAAGCATAGTTGATCACCTCTTCTTCAAACGACTTGACACCGCCCACACCGCAGCCCCAGACCACGCCGATACGGTCGAGATCTTCCTGCTCGAGCACCAGACCGGAATCGGCCATGGCTTCCTTGGCGGCAACCAGGGCAAACTGCTGGAACGGGTCATATTTGTGGACATCCTTCTTCTCGAAATAGAGTTCCGGATTGAAGTCCTTCACTTCGCAGGCGAACTTCGTCTTGAAAGCCTCTGCATCAAAATGAGTAACAGGTCTGGAGCCGCTCACTCCTCTGAGCAACGCATCCCAATATTCGGACACGCTGTTGCCGATGGGGGTGATCGAACCCAAACCTGTTACAACTACTCTTTTCAATTCCATTATTCTTCGTATTGGAATCAGACCGGCGGCAGTTGTCCTGTGCCGGTGCCAAATGCAGAAATCTTAAGCCAGAGCCTTGGTGATGAATTCGACAGCGTCGTTGACGGTGGCGATCTTTTCGGCTTCTTCTTCGGGGATAGTGATGCCGAATTCAGATTCGAAACTCATAATCAGTTCGACGGTATCCAGAGAATCGGCTCCCAGATCCTGAGTGAAACTAGCATTAGGGGTGACTTGTGAAAGTTCGATACCCAATTTTTCTGCAATGATCGATGCAACTTTTTCTGAAACTTCAGACATGACTTTTAAGATTTAGTTAATATATTTCTTGTCAAAATCGGGGACAAAGGAACGAATTATTTCAAAGAAATACTAATTTTGCCCCATAATTTATGCTAATCTCACAGACACGACTTATGCATCATATAGCCATATTCGCTTCCGGAAGCGGTTCCAACGCGGAAAACATCATCCGCCATTTCGAGTCTGCCAACAAGTCAAAAGCAGCCTCAGAAGCCGTTGAAATATCCATGATCCTGTGCAATCACCCCGGCGCTTATGTCATTCAGAGAGCCGCCAACTTGGGCGTTCCCTGCCGGCTGTTCACTCGCGAAGACCTCGACTCGGGCCGAGTGACCGGATGGCTCGAACAAGCGGGCATCGACTTCATCGTGCTGGCCGGATTCCTTTGGAAAATACCCGACGACATGATTGCGCGCTGGCCGGAAGCCATCGTGAACATTCACCCCGCCCTGCTGCCCAAGCATGGCGGCAAAGGCATGTTCGGCAGCCACGTCCACGAGGCCGTCGTGGCAGATGGCGACAAGGAATCGGGCATCACCATCCATTATGTCAACGGATGCTACGACAGCGGCGACATCATCTTCCAGGCCAAATGTCCGGTCCTGCCCCAAGACAGCCCCGAAGACGTGGCAAAGAAAGTGCATGCGCTGGAGTACGAGCACTTCCCGAAAGTCATCGAAAGTCTGCTGAAATGAAAAGAGGCTCCCCCAGGGAGCCTCTCCTTATATTATAAAGGACGGAGTCAATCTTCCTTAGGGCAGAATTTGTAGCCCACGCCTTTGATGGTCTGGATGTAGCCTTCGCCGATTTTTTCGCGTATCTTGCGGATATGCACATCGATGGTGCGGTCGCCGACCACCAGTTTGTTGCCCCATAGCGAGCGGAAAATGTCTTCGCGGGCAAACACGAAGTCGGGCTTGGAGGCCAGCAGCGTGAGCAGTTCGAACTCCTTGCGCGGCAGCACGACTTCCTTTCCGTCGGCAAATACCATATAGCGGTCACGGTCGATGTAGAAACCCTTCTCGGGCAGCGACTTGACCACCCGGCGATAACGGCGCAGAATACACTGAAGGCGCTGGCAGATGAGACTGACGTTGGTGTCACGGGTGCCGAATTCGTCGATGCCGTTGCGAAACCAGTTCCACAGAAGTTCGAAATTGCGGTTGTCGTCGGCAAGGAAATAAACCTCAAACTGCAGTTCGTCCTTGAGTTTCTTGGCCTTGCGGCAGAACTCGACGGCATGGGCATCCTCGGCGTCCGTGTCCATCACCACCAGACAAGGCAGTTCGTTTGAAATGTAATCAAGCGCTTTCTGAATGTTGGACGTGTATTCGCAAGACACGCCTTCTTCCTCGAAATAATCCTTCAGTTGAGGAGCCACCAGCATGGTTTTGGAAGCGAAAATCAGCACTTTGTCTTTTAACGGTTTCATCTGGCAATCGTTGAGCAATGTGGATGTTAAGAAATTTGTGAAGACAAAAATAATATGAAGGTGTACCAAAATCAAACATTCAAGAACATTTTTTCATATTTTTGCACTCCGAAACAAGAACCAAACCCCTATAACTCGATTCATCCGATGGATTTTATTGAAGAACTTCGCTGGAGAGGCATGATTCACGACATGATGCCCGGCACAGAAGAACAACTCAAAAAAGAAATGACAACGGCCTATGTAGGCATCGACCCGACAGCCGACTCGCTCCATATCGGTCACCTTTGCGGCATCATGATGCTGCGCCACCTTCAGCGCTGCGGCCACAAACCCCTGGCGCTCGTCGGCGGAGCCACCGGCATGATCGGCGACCCTTCAGGCAAGAGCCAGGAGCGCAATCTGCTCACCGAAGAGACCCTTCGCCACAATGTGGAATGCATCAAAAAGCAGCTCTCCAAATTCCTGGATTTCGACAGCGACGCCCCCAACCACGCCGAACTGGTCAACAACTACGACTGGATGAAGGATTTCACCTTCCTGGATTTCGCCCGTGAAATCGGCAAGCACATCACCGTCAACTATATGATGGCCAAGGACAGTGTGCAGAAGCGTCTCAACGGCGAGGCCCGCGACGGTCTGTCTTTCACCGAATTCACCTACCAGCTGCTGCAAGGCTACGATTTCCTGTATCTCAACCAGAACAAGAACTGCAAACTGCAGATGGGCGGCAGCGACCAGTGGGGCAACATCACCACCGGCACCGAACTCATCCGCCGCACCACCGGCGGAGAGGCCTTCGCCCTCACTTGCCCGCTCATCACCAAGGCCGACGGCGGCAAATTCGGCAAGACCGAAAGCGGCAACATCTGGCTTTCGAGCGAATACACCTCACCTTATACATTCTACCAATTCTGGCTGAATGTCAGCGACACCGACGCCGCCAAGTACATCAAGATCTTCACCGCCATCGGCAAGGAAGAAATCGACGCCCTCATCGCCGAACACGAACAGGCTCCCCATCTGCGTCTGCTTCAGAAGCGCCTGGCCAAAGAGGTCACCTGCATGGTCCACAGCGAAGAAGAATACAACGCAGCCGTCGAGGCCAGCGGCATTCTGTTCGGCAACGACACCCACGACGCACTGGTCAGACTCGACGAGCGCACCCTGCTGGCCGTCATGGACGGAGTGCCCAGTTTTGAAATTTCTCTCGAAGCGCTCAAGCAGGGCGTCCGCGCCGTCGACCTGCTCACCGACCAAACTCAGGTGTTCCCCTCCAAGGGCGAAATGCGAAAGATGGCCCAGGGCGGCGGAGTCAGCATCAACAAACAGAAACTGGAGGCCTTCGACGCCATCGTCGACGAGTCTTTCCTCATCGACGGAAAGTACATCGTCGCCCAGAAAGGCAAGAAGAATTATTTCCTTCTCATCGCAAAATAAATTTGCAGAGATTGTCTTAAAACCATTATCTTTGCGCCGCTTTCTACAGGAAAGCGGCACAGGATTGTCCAATGGTGTAATGGTAGCACTGCAGTTTTTGGTACTGCCTGTGGTGGTTCGAATCCGCCTTGGACAACAAACGGAAACAGGACTGCCCCGCAACAGGGGCAGGCTTTTTTTTAATCGTCAAATTACCTTATCATGTTTCTTAAAATCGCTCTTCTGGTATGCTTCTTCGCCCTGATGATCGGGGTGGGCATCTACTGCCGCCGCAGTGCGTCCGATGTCCAGGGATTTGTTCTGGGAAGCCGCAATGTCGGTTCCTGGTTGACCGCTTTCGCATTTGGAACCTCCTATTTCTCAGCCGTCATCTTTGTCGGCTATGCCGGACAGTTCGGTTGGAAATACGGACTGGCCTCCACTTGGATCGGACTGGGTAACGCTCTGATCGGTTCGCTGCTGGCCTGGCGCATCCTCGGCCGACGCACCCGTCTGATGACGCAGCATCTCCAGAGCGCCACCATGCCCGACTTCTTCGGCCGCCGTTTCAACAGCGGCGCGCTCAAAGTAGCCGCCTCCATCATCATTTTCATCTTTCTGATTCCCTACACCGCCTCATTGTACAACGGTCTGTCACGTCTGTTCGGAATGGCTTTCAACATCGATTACATCTGGTGCGTCATCGGCATGGCCGTCCTCACCGGCGTGTATGTCCTGGTGGGCGGCTATATGGCCACCGCCATCAATGACTTCATCCAAGGCATGATCATGCTCATCGGCATCTGCGCCGTCATCGTGGCCGTGCTCAACGGCAACGGAGGCTTCTCGGCAGCCATCGAACAACTGTCGCAGATTCCGGCTGAAACCGCGCCCAACCTCAGAGGCGCCTTCACTTCATTCTTCGGTCCGGAGCCCATCTATCTGCTGGGCGTGGTCCTGCTCACTTCGCTGGGCACTTGGGGCCTGCCTCAGATGGTCGGAAAATTCTACGCTATCAAGAATGAAGCCGCCATCCGCAAAGGCACCTTCATCTCCACCCTGTTCGCCGTCATCGTGGCCGGCGGATGCTACTTCCTGGGCGGCTTCGGACGTCTGTACGGAGGCGTCATCGAATATGCCGCCAACGGCAAGCCCATCTACGACAGCATCGTCCCTTCGATGTTGCAGACCCTGCCCGACCTGATGATCGGCATTGTCATCATTCTGGTGCTGTCGGCCTCCATGTCGACCCTTTCTTCGCTGGTGCTCACCTCGGGTTCCACCCTCACGCTCGACATCATCGCACCGGCCGTGGCCCGCTCACGCAAAAACCGCAATGAGATGGACGAGCGGTCCAAGCTCACCTGCATCCGCCTGCTGGTGCTCTTCTTCATCGCAGTATCGTCAGTACTGGCCATTGTCCAGGCCAAGAGTTCGGTCACCTTCATCGCCCAGCTCATGGGCATTTCCTGGGGTGCGCTGGCCGGAGCCTTCCTGGCCCCCTTCCTCTACGGTCTCTACTGGAAACGCACCACTCCTGCCGCCGTCTGGGCAAGCTTCATCTGCGGCGTGCTCATCATGTGCGGATGCATGTGGGGCACCTTCACCCACCACACCTTCCTCAGCCCCTACTTCAGTTCGCCCATCAACGCCGGCGTGCTGGCCATGGTGGCCGGTCTGGTCATCGTGCCCGTCGTCAGCGCCGTGACGCGCGTTAGGAACCGAGAGGAGGTCGACGAGATGTTTGATTGCTACGAAGACACCGTCACTGTAAAGGCCTCCACCTCGCTGATGGATTCCCAAAGCAATGAAGATTAACCGATTGCGTGTATAGAAATTACATATACGATTTTTTTGCTAAAAAAATTTTGCCAGGTTCACAAAGTTGTATAATTTTGCAGCCACTTTTGCATACGAATTCAACATATATATCACAACAGTATGAAGAACAAGGCAAATCGCTTAAAAAGCATTCGGAAGATCGTCCACGAGAACAAAATCAGCAGTCAGGACGAATTGTTGCAAATGCTCTTCGAGGAAGGCTTCAGCCTTACTCAGGCCACTCTGTCTCGCGATCTGAAGCAGTTGAAAATTGCCAAGATGCCAGACTACGAGGGAGGTTACATCTACGTTTCTCCTGAAGAATCATCATCTTTGAGCCGCAGCGTACGCATGAAGACGCCCGACTCGCATTTCGCCGCCAACGGGTTCGTGTCCATCGACTTCTGCGGTCAGTTCGCCGTAGTCAAGACGAAGCCTGCTTACGCTGGAGGCATTGCAGCCGAGATCGATCGAAAAAGTTCAAAGTATATTCTGGGCACCATCGCCGGAGATGACACCATTCTCGTCATTCCCAACGACGGCCTCGACCGCCACAAACTCATCCGAGCTCTGTCGGACGTCCTGCCCATCAACCATCAATAAATCCTGTAACCGTCTGTTCCGATTCGGAGCCCATTCCAGTGGGCTCCTTAAATCTTTTGAGTAAAATGGATGACAAAGAAATCGAGGTATTGATTGCAAATGAGTCCCATTTGCAGTATGTCGACACCATTCTCACCACTATCGAAGCCGCTGCCAAAGTGAGGGGCACCGGCATAGCCAAACGCACTCACGAATATGTCGCCCAGAAGATGCTGGAAGGCAAAGCCATCATCGCCCTCAAGGGGGACGAGTTCGCCGGCTTCTGTTACATCGAAAGCTGGGGAAACAAGCAGTTTGTGGCCAATTCCGGCCTCATCGTCGTGGAAAAATTCCGCGGTCACGGTCTGGCCAAGCGCATCAAAAAGAGAGCCTTCGAACTCTCCCGCGAGCGCTTTCCCGACGCCAAGCTGTTCGGCCTGACCACCGGAGCCGCCGTAATGAAAATCAACAACGAACTGGGCTACCGGCCTGTCACCTTCGCCGAGCTCACCGACGACGACGCCTTCTGGAAGGGCTGTCAGAGTTGTGTCAATTATCCCATCCTGGTCGAAAAGAATCGCCGCTTCTGCATGTGCACGGCTATGCTTTACGATCCTAAGGAGCACGAAAACAACAAATGAAACAAGATATGAAAGAAAAAGTCGTTCTCGCATTCAGTGGAGGTCTGGACACCTCTTTCTGTGTCAAATATCTGAGTGAAGAAAAAGGTTATGACGTTTACACCGCCATCGCCAACACGGGCGGTTTCAGCGATGAAGAACTGGCTGTCATTGAAAAGAAGGCCTATAGTCTGGGCGCCGTCAAGCACGCCACCCTCGACATTACCCGCGATTATTACGAAAAGAGCATCCGCTATATGGTGTTCGGCAACATTCTGCGCAATGGCACCTATCCCATTTCGGTCAGCTCCGAGCGCACTTTCCAGGCCATCGCCATCATCAACTACGCCAAATCCATCGGCGCCAAGTATGTGGCCCACGGCAGCACCGGCGCTGGCAATGACCAAGTGCGATTCGACCTCACCTTCCAGATTCTGGCTCCGGAAATCGGCATCATCACTCCGACCCGCGACATGATTCTGACCCGCGAATACGAAATCAACTACCTCAAGGAGCGCGGCTACGAAGCCGACTTCAAGAAGTTGGAATACTCCATCAACAAAGGCCTTTGGGGCACCTCCATCGGCGGCAAGGAAACGCTCAAATCGGAGCAGACGCTGCCCGAAGAAGCCTATCCTTCGCAAATCGTCAAGAACGGCAGCGAAAAGATCAGCCTCACCTTCGTCAAGGGCGAAATCAGCGCCGTCAACGGAGAAAAGTTTGAAAACCAGGTGGACGCCATCCGAAAAGTGGAAGCCCTGGGCAGCGCCTACGGCATCGGCCGCGACATGCACATCGGCGATACCATCATCGGCATCAAGGGACGCGTCGGTTTCGAAGCCGCCGGTCCGCTGCTCATCATCAACGCCCACAAGATGTTGGAAAAGCATTGCCTGACCAAATGGCAGCAGTACTGGAAAGACCAGATCGGCACTTGGTACGGCATGTTCCTTCACGAGGCTCAGTATCTCGACCCCGTCATGCGCGACATGGAAGCCTTCCTTGAAAATTCGCAGCAGAATGTCAACGGCACCGTCTTCATCGAACTGCGTCCGCGCTGCTACACCCTCATCGGCGTTGAAAGCGACTATGACCTTATGAAGACCGATTTCGGCGAATACGGCGAGGTCAACAAGGCTTGGGACGCCAATGACATGAAGGGCTTCACCAAGATTCTGGGCAACCAGATGAAAATCTACTACAACGTTCAGAAACGCGTCAACAAAAGCAAATGAAGATAAAAGTCGGCATCGTCGGCGGCGCCGGATATACGGCGGGTGAACTCATCCGCATTCTGGTGAACCACCCGCAGGCAGAACTCGTTTTCGTCAACAGCAGCAGCCACGCAGGCAGTCCTGTGGCCGGCGTACACGCCGGCCTGACGGGCGAATGCGACCTGGTGTTCACCGACCTTCTGCCGTTGGATTCCATCGACGTGCTGTTTCTCTGCACGGCCCACGGCGACAGTTCCAAATTCTTTGCCGCCCAAGGAATGGCCGACAGCGAGGGCAACATCACGCTGCCCAAAGGTCTGAAGGTCATCGACCTGGCGCAGGACTACCGCGACGAGAGCCAAGGATTCGTCTACGGCCTGCCTGAAATCAACCGCGGGCGCATCGCCGCCACCTCCCGTCTGGCCAACCCGGGATGTTTCGCCACCTGTCTGCAATTGGCCATCCTTCCCCTGGCCGCCAAAGGGCTGCTCACCGACGATGTCAACGTCACCGCCATCACCGGTTCGACTGGGGCTGGAGTGAAACCTTCGGCCACTTCGCATTTCAGCTGGCGCAACGACAACATTTCCGTCTACAAAGCTTTCACTCACCAGCACCTGCTGGAAATCGGACGCAACGTGCGCCGTCTTCAACCCTCCTTCCAAGGCCAGATCAATTTCGTTCCCATGAGAGGCGACTTCGCCCGAGGCATCTTCGCCTCGGTCTTCACCAAATGCGCTCTGTCGGAAGAAGAGGCCCGCAGTCTCTATGAAGACTTCTACCGCGACGCCGCCTTCACTCATGTCTGTGCCGACAACATCGACATGAAGCAAGCGGTCAACACCAACAAGGCGCTGGTCCATGTGGAAAAGCACGGCGAGCAGTTGCTGGTGCTGTCCACCATCGACAATCTGTTGAAAGGCGCATCGGGCCAGGCAGTGCAAAATATGAACCTGATGTTCGGCCTGAATGAGAAGACAGGGCTGAATCTCAAAAATATCGGTTTCTAAAATGAATCTTTTCGATGTATACCCTCTTTTCGATGTCAACATCGTAAAAGGCAAAGGTTGTCATGTCTGGGACGACAAAGGGCAGGAATATCTCGACCTCTACGGAGGGCACGCCGTCATTTCCATCGGCCATGCCCATCCTCACTATGTGGAAGCCATCTCACGACAGGTCGGCACTCTCGGATTCTATTCCAATTCGGTGAAAAACAGTCTGCAGCAGCAACTGGCCGAGCGTCTGGGCAAAGCCTGCGGCTACGAAGACTATCGGCTGTTCCTGGTCAATTCGGGGGCAGAGGCCAACGAAAACGCACTCAAACTGGCCTCCTTCCATACGGGCCGCCGCAAAGTGGTGGCGTTCAAGAAGGCCTTCCACGGCCGCACTTCGGCAGCCGTGCGCGTGACCGACAACCCCAAGATTGTGGCTCCTGTCAATGAAGGCATCGATGTGGCTTTCTTGCCGCTCAACGACATCGAAGCCGTTCGAAGCGCCTTGGAACCGCGCGACGTCTGTGCCGTCATCATTGAAGGCATCATGGGCGTTGGCGGCATCCATATTCCCGAGGCCGATTTTCTGCAGCAGTTGAGGAAAGTCTGCACCGAAACGGGCACTGTGCTCATTCTCGATGAAATCCAATCGGGATACGGCCGCAGCGGCAAGTTTTTCGCCCATCAGCATGCCGGCATACGCCCCGACCTCATCACCGTAGCTAAAGGCATCGGCAACGGATTTCCCATGAGCGGCCTGCTCATCAGCCCCATGTTCAATGCCACCTACGGCATGCTGGGCACCACTTTCGGAGGCAATCATCTGGCTTGCACGGCTGCGATGGCAGTGCTGGACGTCATCGAACAGGAAGGTCTCATTGAAAACGCCGCTCATGTGGGCGAATGGCTGCTCAAAGCCTGTCGCGAAATCCCCCAAATCAAAGAAGTGCGCGGACTGGGCCTAATGATTGGCCTGGAATTCGAACAGCCCATCAAGGAATTGCGGCAGCAGCTCCTGTATCAGGAACATATTTTCACCGGAGTCAGCGGGACCAACGTCATCCGTCTGTTGCCTCCGCTTTGCATCAGCATGGAAGAAGCCGAGCTGTTTGTATCAACCCTCAAAAAACTCTTGAAATGAAAATCGGTATCGTAGGCGCCGGCAATATCGGCGGAGCTATAGCCACCGGTCTGCTCCAATCGGGCGTGACCGACCCCAAGGACCTTTTTCTGACCGATGTCTCCGAAAAAGCCCTCGACGCCATCCGGCAGATCTTCCCCAATGTTCAGGCCAGCACCGACAACAAGCAGGCATCTCTGGCAGATATGGTCATTCTGTCCGTCAAGCCTTGGCTGGTCGACAGCGTGCTGAAAGACATCAGCCGCCATTTCGACGCCGGCCGGCAGATGCTGGTGGTCGTCGCTGCAGGTGTGTCTTTCGAACAGATCCGCCAGTCGCTGCCCGAAAACTGCCAGGCCATGCCCTGCTACCGTTTCATTCCCAATACCGCCATCGCCGTCGGCGAAAGCATGAACCTCTTCTCGGCCTCTGAGACCACACCCGAAATGGACGGGCAGATCCGCCAAATCTTCGGCCAGCTTGGCTCGGTTCTGTTCATTCCTCAGGAAAAGATGGCAGGAGGCACTTCGCTCACCTCATGCGGCATTGCCTATGTACTGCGTTTCATCCACGCTTCGGTCCAAGTGGCCGTAGAAATGGGATTCAGCCCTGCTGAGGCCACCGCCATGGTGTCTCAGACCGCAAAGGGCGCCGCAGAAATCCTGCTGCAGCACAAAAGCAATCCCGAAACGGAAATCGACAAAGTCACCACCCCTGGAGGCATCACCATCAAGGGCCTGAACGAAATGGAAGCCAACGGTTTCAGCAGCGCCATCATCAAAGGCCTGAAGGCCAGTCACTAAGCCCATGGATTCCGTCAAACGCATCATTGTCAAGTTCGGCAGCCAGATTCTGAGCCGCCCCGACGGCACCCTTGACGTCACCCGCATGTCGGCGCTCACCGATCAGGTGGCCGCCCTTCACAAGGCCGGCAAGGAAGTCATTGTAGTGTCTTCGGGCGCCGTGGCCAGCGGGCGCAGCCTCATCCAGCCCCACCACACCATCGGCGAGGTGGAGCAGCGTCAGTTGTTTTCCGCCGTCGGACAGGCCATCCTCATCAACCGCTATTACGAACTTTTCCGCGACCACGGCATCGTCTGCGGTCAGGTGCTCACCACCAAGGAAAACTTTGCCGACCAGATTCACTACCTCAACCAGAAGAGCTGTATGGAAGTGATGCTGCAGAGTGGCGTCATTCCCATTGTCAACGAAAACGACACCGTCTCGGTGACCGAACTGATGTTCACCGACAACGACGAGCTTTCCGGTCTGATGGCCGACATGATGGGCGCCGAATTGCTCATCATGTTGAGCAATGTGGACGGCGTCTTCAAGGGTGACCCTGCTCAAGGTGCCGAACTGATTCGTGAAATCGGTCCCGATGACGACATGAGCCGTTTCATCGCCTCGACCAAGTCTTCAGCCGGACGCGGAGGCATGCACAGCAAATACTGCACAGCCTCTCAAGTGGCCGCCAAGGGCATCCCCGTGGCCATTGCCAACGGACGAAAAGACGATATCCTGCTGCACATTGTCAGCGATTACGAACAACACAAGCGCAGCGACGACTACACACTGTTCCTTCCGGGTTCAAAAAAAGACTGATATGAGCACTTCTCTTTACGAGCAGTTCCGTGCCGTGCAGACTGCCGGCATCAGACTGGCCGACATCCCCAGCGAGACCATCGACAACATGCTGCTCCAGTTGGCCGACGACCTGGTGGGCCACACCGACCTGCTGTTGGCGGAAAATGCGAAAGACTTGCAGCGGATGTCTCCCGACAATCCCAAATACGACCGCCTCAAACTCACCGCCGAACGCATCGCATCCATCGCGTCCGACATGCGCAACGTAGCCTCTCTGAGCAGCCCCGTAGGCGACATTATGGAAACGGCAGTCCGTCCCAACGGCATGCTCATCGAAAAGGTCTGTGTGCCCTTCGGCGTGATTGGCGTCATCTATGAGGCCCGTCCCAACGTGACTCCCGATGTCTTTTCGCTTTGTGTCAAAACAGGCAATGCCTGCATTCTCAAAGGCGGTTCCGACGCAGCCTGTTCAAACGAAGCCATCGTGGCCATCGTCAAAGACTGCCTGCGCCGCTTCGGCATCGATGAAAACACAGCCATGCTGATGCCTAACGACCGCGAAGCCACCGCCCAGTTGCTCGAAGCCACCGGTCTGGTCGATCTTATCATTCCCCGCGGAAGCCGCCAACTCATCGATTTCGTGCGCAGCCACGCCAAAGTGCCCGTCATCGAAACCGGTGCCGGCATCTGCCACTGCTACTTTGACCGCAGCGGCGATTTGACCAAGGGCGCCGCCATCGTGAACAACGCCAAGACCCGCCGTGTCAGCGTCTGCAACGCCCTCGACTGCCTCATTGTACATCGTGACCGCCTGACCGACTTGCCCGAGCTCTGCCGCCAACTGGCCCTCTCAAATGTCATCATATATGCCGACGAAGAGGCTTACGGGGCTTTGGAAGGCAAGTATCCCGCCCGGCTGCTCGAGAAAGCCGGTCCCGAACACTTCGGGACCGAATTCCTCGACTACAAGATGTCCGTTCGTACCGTGCCCGCCATCGACGACGCCCTCGAACACATCCGCCAGCACTCCTCGCGCCATAGCGAATCCATCGTGGCCGAAGATCCCCAAGCGCTGCAGATCTTCCGCCGCAGCGTCGATGCCGCCTGCGTCTACCTGAACCTCCCCACCGCCTTCACCGACGGCGCACAATTCGGTTTCGGCGCCGAAATCGGCATCAGCACCCAGAAGCTCCACGCCCGCGGTCCTATGGCCCTCAGAGAAATCACCACCTACAAATACGTGGTCAGCGGAAACGGCCAAGTGAGAAAGTGATCAGAAATCCTCATCGATTTCGAAGTCCCAAGGGGCAACCACACTGTTCAGATCGATCGTATACATGTTGATGCGGAAATTGTACGTATAGCAATTGCCCATCTCCCATGTTCCGGGCAGTTGCACTTCGTAGTCCCAGTTCGTGGCATTGTTCTGAGGATTTATCAGCGAATAATTGATTTTCAACTTTCGGGCCGTCTGAGCCGGGACCGTAATCTGTCCGGCCTGCTTATAGGTCCGATGTGACAGGATGAAGGGATTGCCTGTCATCAGGTTGTTCGTCTGTTTGGGAGTCGACAGGCTGGTCCAAACCGCCATAGGCTGCGGCACAGAATCATTGTGCACGTCATTGGTCACCTCGCAGTCCCCGACCGGGCTGTCCGATGAAGCAGGAACGGCTTTGTCCGGTCAGAAAGAAACTGACACGGGAGATATGGCCGCATCCTGTCACACCTCTGACTTCCAAAGTGTAATCCTGAACGACAGTCTCCGCCGTCGCCTCCACTTCGACGACGACGGAGTGGTCTCTGAGATAGGGGACACTCACATCGGTCTCCAGTGCGACAAGCAGCCGATCCGGTCCGTACACGACTGGCATGCGGTTCAGGTCCAATTGCGATTTGGTATCCATCACATTCCGCACCGCAGAAGAGACCTCGCTCGTGTAGGCTTCTATCTGCCGCAGGTCATGTCCATTTCGGATTTGCGTCGAGCAGGTGCCGAAATTGTATATCAGGAGATCGTATTCACCTGGACTCACCGACAGCACGCCACCCTTCGGGCCCGAAATAACTTATGTCACGGCAGACACCGGGAATGCGGATCAGTTTTCCACCGGATTCGAACACTCTGTAAGGGACACTCTCGGAGAGCAAGACACCTATAGACAACGAACACTCCAAATGAATTCTTCCGCTCATCAGAGGACAGGCATATTTCCATCCCAATTCAAATGCCACAGCCTCTCCTTGTTCTCCTCGAAACGATCGTTCGAAATCGAAACAGGCGGCAGAGACAGCCAAACCCAATGAATGTCCGGACAACTGCTCGAATCCTCTGCTGCCGGGTATCCGCCAACGGTTGTTCCACCAGTAGCGGCATTCCCATCTGCATGCCAGCAGTTCGAAACAAGATTTGTTTTCCGGAGACGGCCAGAACCAAGGATACAGGTAATCAAAGCCAAGCGAACCGTGTCTTCCGACAGCGGTTTCGACACCGAGATTGAGACCTGGAAGCAGCAGGTTGCTGCGGACCGCGAACAAGAATGCCTTCTCCTTTCCGGTGCGCTGAAAGCCGAAGCATCCCAAAAAGCCTGTTTCCAAGCGGGAAGCCCCATTTCTTCAACCGAAGGATAACGGGCATGCCACACCGGAGGACGGTAAACGCCATAGCAATACCAGGCGTCCATCGTGTCTGCCAGAATGATCTGGTCAGACGTCTGTGCCGCCAGAATCTGCGACGGAGACGGCCGCCACAAAGGAAGCCTTTCCTGCGCTTGGACAAGACCAAACGCAAGCGCCATCAAAAGGGAACAGGACAAGCGCCCACGCATAGGGTGAGTCTTTCACGGCGATTCATAGGATGAGGCCGCAAATATAAATAGTTTCTTAATACGATTGAAACTTTATATTAATTTATTTAATCTGTATTTTCAAAAAGTGCTCACAGTTCCTGCCGATACGCGGAAGGCGCTTTTCCCGTCATATTCTTAAAAAACCTCGTAAAATGATTCGGATAGTTGAAACCCAGTTGCGATGCCACATCGCCCACAGAATTGCGTTCGTCCGCCAGCAGGGCGCAAGCCGCCTCCAACACCTTGTTCTTTATATACTCTTTGGCGCTGATGCCCAATTTCAGCCGTACCAGATCCCCGAAATAATTGGGCGACAGATGAAACTGACTGCTGCACCAGGCCACGCTGGGCGGTCCCTGACGGTATTTCAAATCGGTGGCATCTGCCAAATAACCGTTGATGACCGTATCCAGCCGATGGATAAGCTCAGACGTCAGCAGACGTTTGTTGCCAAACTGACGGTCGTAGAACCGGCGGCAGTAACTCAAGAGCTGACCGATGCCCAGACGGAGCATATGGCTCGTGAGATCGTCGTCGGGCGCATTCAGTTCCGCCAGGATATTCTGAAAACAGTTGCCCAAGACATTCTGCTCGACACTGTCGATGAGCAAGGGCTCCATGACCTCGTAATCGAAAAAGTTGAACATATAGAAGTCACGGCTCAGACCTGTACCCGTAATCATCTCCGGGCTGAAAGACAGTACCCAGCCATCCACGGAAGCCGCCAAGGCGGCATCCGGACGGAAAGTCTGTCCCGGTTTGGCCGTTATCACCGCGGCAGGATTGCCGGAAGTCATCAGTACCAGATACATCTTGGTGCTGACATCTTCGTCCATAGGAAAATCCGCAGCCGAGAAATGAGACACCCCCATCAGCGGATGCACGCCCTTTTCATGAAAGAGCCGATTGAATTGAGAAATATTGTTGAGGCAAATCATGGCGCAAAAATAGCAAGAAAATCTTTAATCAGTAAAAATGGTAGATTTTCCCGTAGAAACCAGACGATGCGACATCAAACTTGTCCTTACCTTTGCCATCGCAAACAAGACATACGAACAGATATATAGTAATCATAATTAAATAGATAAGGCTATGGCAGTAAAGTTTTACAAGAGCGAAAACCAGGTTCCGCTCGAAATGCACAAAGTGAGAATGATTCAGAAGCTCTCGTTGCTTCCGGTAGAAGAAAGACTTAACAGAATCCAGGAAGCCGGCAACAACACCTTCCTGCTCCAGAACCAGGACGTTTATCTCGACATGCTCACCGACTCAGGTGTGAACTGCATGAGCGACAATCAGTTTGCCGCCTCGTTCCAAGCAGACGACTCTTATGCCGGTTCAGCCACATTCCTGCGCGTGAAGAAGGCCGTGAAGGATGTGTTCGGATCGGATTACGTGCTGCCTGCCCACCAGGGACGCGCAGCTGAGAACATCATTGCCGAAGCCTATTGCACCCCGGGCAAAGTGGCCCTGATGAATTTCCATTTCACCACCACCAAGGCCCATATCACCCGTTTGGGCGGAACTGTGGAAGAGCTCGTCGACCCAAAGGGACTCCTGCCCCAAAGCGACGATCCCTTCAAAGGCGATTACAATCTGGGGAACCTGCGCCAGCGCATCGACGAAATCGGACCGGACAATGTCGCCTTCGTCCGCGTTGAAGCCGGCACCAACCTCATCGGCGGCCAGCCCGTGTCGCTCGAGAATATGCTCGCAGTCACAGACATCTGTCACGAGAAACAGGTGATCTCCATCCTCGACGCTTCGCTGTTGCAAGACAACATCTACTTCATGAAGACCCGCGAAGCCAGATGCAAGTACATGGAAGTGGGTGACATCTACCGTCTGCTGGCCGACCACTTCGACATCATCTACTTCTCGGCGCGCAAACTCAGCTTCTCCAAGGGCGGTCTGATCATTTCGAAGGACGAAAAATTCTACAAGCAGATGCAACCCTTCATTCCTTTGTTTGAAGGATTCCTCACCTATGGCGGTATGGATGTGCGCACGATGGAATCCCTGGCAGTGGGCCTCTATGAATCGCTCGATATGGAATACATCTCCCAGGGCCCGCTCTTCATCGACTACCTGGCCAGGGAACTGGATGCCTACGGGGTCCCCGTGATTCTGCCTCCAGGCGGTCTTGGATGCCACCTCAATGCCGGCGCTTTCGTTCCGAATGTTCCTCACAACCAGTATCCTGCCGCCGCCATAGCCGCCGCCATGTACATCGCCGGCGGTATCAGAGGCATGGAACGCGGCACCCTGTCTGAGCAACGCAACCCGGACGGCAGCGAGCCCTTTGCAGAATTGGAGCTGTTGCGTCTGGCCGTTCCTCGCCGTGTGTTCACGCTCTCGCAAATCAAGTATGCCGCCGACCGCGTGAAATGGGTTTGGGACAACCGCAAACTCATCGGCGGATTCGAATGGACGGAAGAGCCTCCAGTGCTCCGTTTCTTTTTCGGCCGTCTCAAGGAAATCGGTTTCTGGCAGGAAGAACTTGCCGAAAAGTTCCGCAAAGACTTCGGCGACAGCCTGTAATCGGGACAGTGCCCGAACCTCAGAAATGCGGCACCCCGGAAGCATATCCGGGATGCCGCTTCTTTGTTGCCGACTTCAAAAAAAGCTGGCGTATTTAGGATTTCTTGGCTACTTTTGCGGAGTTAAAGCGCATAAGATATGAGACACTTCACCACCATCAACGACCTGGGCGATGTACAGGCCGCCATCAGAGAGGCTCTGGAAATAAAAAAAGACCGTTTCGCCTATCAGCAGTTGGGCAAGAACCGCACAGCTCTGCTCATTTTTTTCAACAACAGCCTCCGCACCCGACTGAGCACGCAGAAGGCCGCTATGAATCTGGGCATGAATGTCATCGTGCTCGATGTCAATCAAGGGGCCTGGAAACTTGAAACCGAACGGGGCGTGGTGATGGACGGTGACAAGAGCGAGCACTTGCTCGAAGCCATCCCCGTGATGGGTTCTTATTGCGACATGATCGGCGTACGTTCCTTCGCCCGCTTCGAGAGCAAAGAAGATGACTACAACGAAAAGATTCTCAGTCAGTTCATCAAATATTCCGGGCGGCCCGTATTCAGCATGGAAGCGGCCACGCGCCATCCGCTGCAAAGTTTTGCCGACCTCATCACCATAGAGGAATACAAGAAAAAAGAGCGTCCGAAAGTGGTGATGACTTGGGCCCCTCACCCCAAGGCCCTGCCTCAGGCTGTGCCCAACAGTTTTGCCGAAGCCATCAACGCCACCGACTACGAATTTGTCATCGCACAACCTCACGGTTATGAGTTGGACAAGAAATTCACCGGACGCGCCAAAATCGAATACGACCAGCGCAAGGCCCTGGAAGGAGCCGATTTCGTCTATGCCAAGAACTGGTCGGCCTATGCCGATCCGAACTACGGCAAAGTGATTTCAAAAGATATGGGTTGGACGGTCGACACCGAAAAGATGGCGCTGACCGACAATGCCTATTTCATGCATTGCCTGCCCGTACGTCGCAACATGATTGTCACCGACGACGTCATTGAGAGTCCTCAGTCTCTCGTCATTCCCGAAGCGGCCAACCGCGAAATTTCGGCGCAGACGGTGCTGAAGCGCATTCTTGAAGGTCTTGATTAATCGGACTGTTTTTCGAAACAGACACCGTTCCACTTGAGAACGAGGGGACCGGTGTAGGCTGCCGCAATCTTTTCGTAGAGATCGCGCCCCAGGTATTTTTCGACCGAATGGCCGACTTCAAGCTGATAGTTGTCGGGATTCAGACGATAGGTGTAGAAGGCGGCCGACAACAACTGCGAGACATTGATTTCCTGAGATTCGTCGGAACAGTATTTGTCGGGATAGGAGACCGAGGTCAGGCTGTCGAGCATCTGCAGATTCCAGAAATCCTGATGTTGGAGCACGGGCAGCAAGTCGGGCAGGTTTGCTTGCGGGAACAGCCCCGAAAGCCCGTCGGCCGAGCGTTTTTTCCAGTTGGAGGAATAGACATGGCAGCGGCTGCTCTCTTCGGGTTCTCTGGCGGTGCGCACCATCAGGATGACGAATGCAGAATCGGCGGGAAGACCCTCAGCCAGCGAGTCGCACAACGGAAGCATCTTGCCCTCCACCTGGCAGACCGAACTGCTCTGGAGACGGAAATAATCGTCGCTCAACTCATTGAGCGTAAGATAGGATCCGAAATGTCCGACCACCGAGGCACGGCCTTTGGCCTGATAGAAGTCTATCAGCTCCAGACGGACGTCTCTGTTGCTCGGAATGACGATGTCGGGCATGGACCGGAAACAGTCGGTCATCGTGGGCTGCTGGGCCTGCAGAGCCGCGGCGCAGAGGGCAAGTGTCAGGATCAGAAGGATGGGCTTTTTCATATCGAACCGAAATAGAGGCAGAGGATGCCCACCAGCACGCCTGCCAGCAGCACGGCTTTCTGCTTGATGTTCTTTTCTCTGAAAAACAGTGCGCCGATGAGGAAGGGCACGATGACGCCCGAGCGGCGGATGGGCGAAACCACCGAGATGAGCGAATCGGGAATGGCCAGCGCGTAGAAGTAGAGGAAATCCGAGATGCAGAGCAGCAGGCCAAGGCCGAGAATGGCCCATCTCCACTGGAATCCGCCGAGGCTGCTCACGCCTCCGGTCTCGCCTTTTCCCGCACAGGTGAGCCGGCGCTGACGGGCCACGTAGACGGCCATCACCGGCAGCATCAGCACAATCTGATAGAAGGTGTACCATATCTGGACGGCCATCCGGTCGAAATGGCGCATCATATACTTGTCGTAGAGACCGCTCACAGCTCCCACCAGCACGGCACCGACCAGACACCAGATCCATTTGTTGTGCACGAAAGAGATGCCCTCTTTTTCGCCGATGCGGGAATAGAAGAACAGGCAGATGAGGGCCACCAGGGCACCCGTCCATTGCCAGGCGTTCATCCGTTCGCCGAACACGATGAAAGCGCCGATGAGCACAAACATGGGCTGGGTAGATTTGATGGGCGAGGCGATGGTGATGGGGAGGTTCTTCATGGCATAGTAGGCCAAACACCAGGATATGAGCACGATGGCCGATTTGAGCAGGACATAGAGATGGTCGCTGCCGTTGAGTTGGCCCACATAAAAGGCGCTCGACTGCATCGTCTCGGGAGAAATCCGTGACAGGATGAGCGCCGGCAGAAAGAACAGGGTGCAGACCACCGGAGTGAGGAACAGTACCGGAAGCACGGCGTTGTTTCTTAGAGAAAGTTTCTTGAAAACTTCATAAAGGCCCAGGAAAATGGACGAAAAAATAGTGCACCAAAGCCACATGATCGCTATGATTCAAACAGTTGTTCAGGATAGGACACGTCTGTGAGGAAGAGTCCCTGCGGAGGCATGGACTGACCGGCCTCACATCGGTCTTTGAGTTCGAGCACCCGACGGAAACCATCCTCATCAAGCTGGCCCCGGCCCACTTCCAACAGGGTGCCGGTGAGGGCACGGACCATATTGCGCAGGAAGCGGTTCGCCCTGACCGTGAAAACCAGCAGGTCGGGCTCTTCGTCTTGGCAGAACTCCGAACGACGGAAATCCCAACGGGCCTCCGACACTTGGCAATCGTTGGTCTTGGTGTCGGTATGCAGTTTGCTGAATGAGGTGAAATCGGTGTAGTCGGGAAGGATGGCCGCCGCACGGTTCATGGCCTCCACATCGGGCAACGAAGGCAGGAAGGTGGCGTAGTGCCTCAGAAAAGGATTGCGCGTAAGGGCGAAACGGTATTCGTAAGTGCGCGAAACCGCATCGAAACGGGCATGGGCGTCGGCACGGACAGGACGCACTTCCCTCACCCGGATGTCTGCCGGCATCATCCGGTCGAGCTTGTCTTTCAGAAGGCTGGCGCAGAGAGCACCGTCTTTCTGACAGTATTTCTCCACCTGCGCGTCGGTGAGATCGAAATGGGCCCACATGCAGGAAGCGTGCACACCGGCATCGGTGCGGCCGGCTCCGACCAGAGAGAAATCCGGTCCGAAAAGACGGCACATACGTTCAGTCATCACTTCCTGAACACTCAGGTCACCAGGCTGGATTTGCCAGCCGTGGTAGGCGCTGCCATCGTAGGAAAAACAGATAAAGAAACGCTGCATGACATCCCGTTTTTACAGGTCGCAAAATTAGAAAAAAGTTTTGTATTTGAGGGCATTTTCAGTTACCTTTGCGTGTTGGAAAAAAGGGCTTATGATTGAAAAGATTCTGTCTCTGGACCAGTGCGATCCCGTGGTGTTCTGCGGGGTGAACAACTGCAATTTGCAGCTGCTCAAGACGCTGTTTCCGAAATTGCGCCTGACGGTGCGGGGCAATGCGATGAAAGTGCTCGGAGAGGAATCGGAAGTTTCCGCCTTTGAGGGCGTCATCGCAAGCCTTCAGCTCTACGGCAACGAATTCAACCAGCTCAAAGAAGAGAACATTCTCGACATTGTCCAGGGCCGCAAGCCTGTGGAAGTCAAGCAGGACAACCTCATTCTCTACGGTCTTTCCGGCAAGCCCATCACCGCCCGCACCGTGAACCAGCAGAAACTGGTGAAGGCTTACGACGACAACGACCTGCTGTTTGCCGTAGGTCCGGCCGGAACCGGCAAGACCTACACGGCCATCGCCCTTGCCGTGAGGGCATTCAAGAACAAGGAAGTGCGCAAGATCATTCTCAGCCGCCCGGCCGTCGAAGCCGGCGAAAAACTGGGATTCCTGCCCGGCGACATGAAGGACAAGATCGACCCTTATCTGCAGCCTCTCTACGATGCGCTGGAAGATATGATACCGTCGGCCAAACTGCGCGAATTCATGGACAACCGCCAGATTCAGATCGCGCCGCTGGCTTTCATGCGCGGGCGTACCCTTTCGGACGCGGTCGTCATTTTGGACGAGGCGCAGAACACCACCACCCATCAGATAAAGATGTTCCTCACCCGTATGGGAATGAACACCAAGATGATCGTCACGGGAGACCTCACGCAGATCGACCTCCCCGCCCAGACGCAATCGGGTCTGGTGCATTCGCTTCAAGTGCTGCAGCATGTGAAGGGAGTGGCCAAGGTCGAATTCGACAAGCGCGACATCGTACGCCACAAACTGGTGCAGCGCATTGTGGAAGCCTATGAAGCCGCCGACAAGGCCCGGAGGGAGAGCAAGACAGAAGAAAAGAACAATGAAACGATTTAAAATACATTCAAAATGAACGCTTTAACTAGAACAGACTTTCAATTCAAAGGTCAAAAGGGAGTTTACCACGGCAAGGTCCGCGACGTTTACAACATCAATGACGAACTGATGGTGATGGTGGCCACCGACCGCATTTCGGCCTTCGACGTCATCCTGCCGAAGGGCATTCCTTTCAAGGGACAGGTGCTCAACCAGATTGCCGCCAAGTTCCTCGATGCCACCAGCGATATCGTGCCCAACTGGAAACTGGCCACTCCCGACCCGATGGTGACGGTCGGTCTCAAATGCGAAGGTTTCCGCGTGGAGATGATTATCCGCGGTTATCTCACCGGCAGCGCCTGGCGCGAGTACAAGGCCGGCAACCGCAATCTCTGCGGCAACATCCTGCCTGAAGGAATGAAGGAGAACCAGCGCTTCGCCGAGCCTCTCATCACGCCCACGACCAAGGCTGACGAAGGTCACGACGAAAACATTTCGAAAGAAGAAATCATTGCCAAAGGTCTGGTTTCGAAGGAAGACTACGAACTGATGGAGAAATATACCCGTGCCTTGTTCCAACGCGGCACCGAAATCGCCGCCGAGAAGGGGCTCATTCTGGTCGACACTAAATACGAATTCGGCAAAAAGGACGGCAAGGTATACCTCATCGACGAAATCCACACCCCGGACTCCTCGCGCTATTTCTACGCCGACGGCTATCAGGAAAAGTTCGAAAAAGGAGAACCTCAGAAGCAGCTTTCCAAAGAATTCGTGCGTCAGTGGCTGATCGAGCACAACTTCATGAACGAACCCGGACAGGTGATGCCCGAAATCACCGACGAATATGCCCAGACCGTGAGCGAGCGCTACATCGAACTGTTCGAACACGTCACCGGAGAACGCTTCTGCAAGGCTTCCGACAGCGACCTGGCCGCCCGTATCGAGAAGAATGTGACCGAATACCTCAAGACTCTCTGAATATGAACGACAACAGATATCAGATGCGTGGTGTGTCTGCCGGCAAGGAAGACGTGCACAACGCCATCAAAAATATCGACAAGGGCCTGTTTCCGCAGGCTTTCTGCAAAATCATCCCCGACATTTTGGGCGGCGATCCCGACTATTGCAACATCATGCATGCCGACGGCGCCGGAACCAAGTCATCGCTGGCCTACCTCTACTGGAAGGAGACCGGCGACCTGAGTGTCTGGAAAGGCATCGCCCAGGACGCCCTCATCATGAACATCGACGACCTGCTCTGTGTGGGTGCCGTCGACAACATTCTCGTTTCCAGCACTATCGGACGCAACAAGCACCTGATTCCCGGAGAAGTGATTTCGGCCATCATCAACGGCACCGACGAACTGCTGGCGGAGATGCGCGAAATGGGCATCGGCATCTATCCCACTGGTGGCGAAACTGCCGATGTGGGCGACTTGGTGCGTACCATCATCGTGGATAGTACGGTGACCTGCCGCATGAAGCGCAGCGACATCATCGACAACGCTAATATCCGTCCGGGCGACGTCATCGTGGGATTGAGCTCTACAGGGCAAGCCACATACGAAAAGAAATACAACGGAGGCATGGGAAGCAACGG
>JAZQNO010000008.1:0-52050 GCA_045627385.1 Bacteroidales bacterium | reverse complement strand
TATGGCGGCAGCAACTCTTCCGGCACGATAAGCAAAAATGTCACGATTCAGATTTCAGGCGGCCAGGTGGGCTTGGATGCCGACCACACGGCCAATGTGCACGGTGGCGGCTACGGACAGAGCACGGGTGTCAGCGGCAATGTGGATTTGAGCATCGGCATCTACGATACCGGCACCGGATCGACCTCAGGCAATGCGGTCATCTACGGCGATGTCTACGGTGGTTCGGCGCTGGGCAGAGTGAACGGAACAACAGCCACCAACACGTATCACACCAACGTCACCCTCAACGACGGCACCATCTACGGTTCGCTCTACGGAGGCGCCCTGGGCAATGCCTCGACAGCGGCCAACGTCTACGGCCCCGTGCAGGTAACCGTACGCGGCGGCAGCGTCAAGGGAGAAGGCCATGCCATCTACGGCTGCAACAATGTGAACGGCGCCCCTCAGAGCACGGTGGCTGTGGACATCTGGAACACCGATCCGGCCGAAACAGAGGGCGACTATGCCATCTACGCGGTCTTCGGAGGCGGCAACCAGGCCAACTACAACGGCACGCCTTCCGTGACCGTGCACAACTGCGACAACAGCATTGAATACGTTTACGGCGGCGGTAACGCGGCAACGGTAACAGGCACCGAAGTGCTCATCGAGGGCGGCAACGTGCTGGGCAACGTCTTCGGAGGCGGCTATGGCGCCAACGTCAACGGCGACATCAACCTCACCATCACCGGCGGACACATTCTCAACGCCTTCGGCGGCAACAACAACAGCGGTGCCGTCACCGGCGAAATCTACATCACCGTGGCCCAGAGCGCTCCCACCTGCGACGAAAGCGCGCAGCATGCCTCCGGCGAATGTCCCGTCGACATCGACAAGCTCTGCGGCGGCGGCAACATGGCAGCCAGCAACGTGGCCCACATCGACATCGGCTGCTGCGACCACATCGGCACCGTCTACGGTGGTGCCGAGGCAGCCAACATGACCGGCGACATCAATCTGAACATCAAAGCCGGCAACATCGAAACCGTCTTCGGCGGCAACAACCAGAGCGGCACCATCTACGGCAACATCACCGTCACCGCCAACTGGGACGACTCCTACACCTGCACTTCTTCCCTGGGCACCGTCTACGGAGGCGGCAACCTGGCCGAATATGCCGGCAACACCACCGTCAACATCCTCAACTGCGAAATGACGGGCAACGTCTTCGGCGGCGGCAAAGGCACGCGCAACGACGGCACCGGCGCCCATGTGGTCGGTTCCACGGCCGTGAACATCGGCGACTGGAAGGAAGGCCACAGCGTGAGCATCGGCGGCAGTGTGTTCGGCGGCGGCGACGAGGCTGCCGTTGAAGGCAACACAGCCGTCACCATACGCGACTGCGCCACCCTCATCGAAGGCGACGTCTACGGAGGCGGAAACGCCGCTCCCGTCTACGGCACCCGTGTGACCGTCTGGGGCGGCAACATCTACGGCAACGTCTTCGGCGGCGGCAACGGACAGGATCTCTCCAAACCCGGCGCCAATGTGGGCTACGACCGCAGCAACCTGCGCTCAACGACAGCCGAGGGCAATGCGGTCACCGCCATCTACGGAGGCATTTTCGGAGAACCCGACGGTGAAGGCGGCTTCGTGCAGAACACGGGCGGCATCTTCGGCGGCAGCAACTCGCGCGGCGACATCAAGGGCGCCGTGGATGTGACACTCGACGGCAAGTCGGAGGCCGAGGTGCAGACTGCCGACGAACGCACTGCCTGGGGCACCGGCACAAAGTGCACGCTCGACATCCAGGAAGCCTACGGTGCCGGCAACGTGGCCGAGTTCAACGGACAGAGCATCACCTTCACCCTGGGCTGTATCGATGCCTTCAAGGAAATCTACGGCGGCGCCAAGAACGCCAATCTTACTTCCGATATCCACCTGATTGTCACCAGCGGCCATTTCAACCGGGTCTTCGCCGGCAACAACATCGGCGGATGCCTGAAAGGATCGCTCAAGGTCACTGTCGATGAAATCGGCTGTAATCCGCTCATCATCGACGCACTCTACGGCGGTGGCAACCGCGCGGCCTACTCCGTCTACGGCTACAACGACGACGGCACTGTCAGGACGGCGGCCGACACGGGCGGTGAAAAAGTCTACGAAGACCCCGTGGTCGAGGTCATCTCCTGCACTCACATCGGAAACCTCTATGGCGGCGGCGAAGGCGCGTCGGCCATTGTGGTGGGCGATCCAGCGGTCGAAATCGACCAGATTCCGGGCATGCACAGCGAAGATGCCGAAGTGGCCACCTATGTGAACGAAGATAAACTGGGCAGCATTGTCAATGTCTATGGCGGCGGCAACGCGGCCGATGTGAAGGGCGACACCCGCGTGAGCATCGGCACCAAAGCCGCTCAGGCCCACCTGGAGTTCGACCCAAGCACCAAGAACTACTCACCCGGCTCCGAGACCGAGAAACCGGGCGCCAACATCTCCGGCAATGTCTACGGCGGTGGCAACCAAGCCAAGGTCGAGGGCCAGACCCACGTTCAGATCGGACAATAAACAGCTGTCCTTACCTGCTGTTTTTGCCGGCTATCCCTGCCGGATCACCTAAGCCGACAGAAAGGGATACCGACAAATTGGCGGAACAGTTTGGAAACATTTCCCAGCTGTTCCGCCAAGTGTTTGTCTGGATTATTTGTTCAAGAACTAATCTGTCTAGCATCTTTTTAAATCACGCTTTAAATTTGAGTACGGATATATAAAATATCGCTTTAAATCAAAAAAAATCATCCTGTTCCAGACATGTATGACAAATAAAACAATCGCCTGGCCGGAGGGCCAGGCGATTGCCTTTATGAAACGCTTTGCAGCCTTTACTTTACTTCACGATCACCTTCTGGCGGTCCACAAAGTAGATGCCCGGATTGTTCACCGAGATGGAACTGCGAGAGGCAGGCTCCACCGTGACACGGCCTATCTTCTTGCCCGTCGAGCTGTAGATGACAGCCTTCACTGCACGGTCGGTGCCGTTCACCAGATAGATGTGCTTGTGGTGAGCGTAGACCGTGAGCGCGCCCTCACCGTCGGAGTCGTCGCCAAAGGGTTCAGGCTCGACAATACGCGGATTGTCCTTCGAAGCGGCCGACTCGGCAATGGCAATGTACTTCTTCACAGACGAGACAGGAGCCGCCTCGGTGAAGTACGGACGGAACGGACGCGAAACAGCGTCGCCCGAAGCCACAGAGAACTGCGATCCGTCATCGGCCAGCAGATAAGCGTCACCCGATGCCAGCCCGTAGGTCTGGTAGGTCGGACGATAGACATAACCGTCGGCCGTAACGCTCTGAGCCAGATACTCGTCGTCAGACACCTCAACGGTGGCATCGGCAAACGAGATGAAGGTAAGCGTCTGCTTCGACAGCTTGGCAGGAGCCGTGGTGGCCGTGTGGGCAGGCTGGAACTGACCGCTCAGGTCGAACTCGTAGTAAGTGGCACCGGGCAGACCGAGCAGATACGGCGTACCCGCCGTCATGTACGGATAATCCTCGTAGGTGCGCGAAGCGTCGTAGTACTGCTTGTAGATGTCGGTATTGGCATCCTTGCGGCTGTTGGCGCTGTAGTAGTAGTCCCACAGGAAGTCGTTGTCGACCGTGAGGTCGCCATCGGTGCCGGCCGAAGGACGTGCAAAGTAGGCACGCTGTTCAGACTCTTCGAGAGCCGAGTGGTCGTAGCCGCGCAGCCAGTATTCGTGGCCCATCCAGTCGGTGCCTTCGTCGGCGCCGAAGAAGTGGGTCAGTTCGCCCTTGGTCTGAGTGGTCACCGTCTCCACCTTGAAGGGCAGGCTTATGCTCTCCCAACCGCCGGCCAGATTCTCCACATAGTTCTCGGGCGTGCGCTGGTGCCACATGTAACAATCCTCGTCGAAGGTATATTCGATCGGGCAGTTGAAGTCCTGAAGGTCAACCAGGAACTGGTTGCTGTGAGCCACATACTCACCATTCTTCTGAACCACATGACCCTTGACCATATCCATTTCATCCGAAGTGAGCGCTTTCACCGTGGAATAGGGAGCGTCGACACTGAGCGTGGGCTCATAGAAGTAGTCGGCCAGCACGCTGTTGGTCATCGTCTCGGGATCGGTGGCCTCCGAAGTGGGAGCCGGGATGTAGGCCAGCAGATTCTGCGTGAGACCGTCCGTTTCGAACGCCTTCAGACCGAAGTAGTCGAGCACCGGAGCATAGAAGACACTGCCATCGAGACCCTCGCTGTAGGAAGCGTCGTTGTAGCCCGTGAAGTCGATGGCCGTCATCTTCTTGTAGGTCTCGTAGGTATTGTCGCCCCAGACACTTGAGTCAGGCGTCGAGTAAGTGGCCGTGAAGACAGCGCTCGGGTTGAAGTGAGCGTCGTCCTTCTGCTTGCTGCCGTAGTAGGCCGGAGCGCGATAGACGCGGTTGCCCGTTTCAGACAGGTCGAGCAGCTTGGTGTTGGCAGCCTCGTCGTCGGCCGAGGTGATGCGCAGGACAGCCGTAGGCCGTACATCGTGGTCGGCATCGAAGGAAAGATTCTGGCCGAAGAAGATGTAGTCGTCGGGATAGACCGGATAGTAGTTGAGGTAGCCGTCGTCGTGCAGGTTGGGCGAGACAGGCACATAGCCATCGGCATAGATGAAGTCGCCGTCCTCGAAGCGGGCCTCGACATAATTGTCCACACCACTGACGGGATAATAGGCCGTCTGAAGCTCATCGCTGCGGGTGCCGTCGGCATTCAGGATCCAGTAGTTGTATGACTGACCACTGGCCTGGCCGATGCCATCGTAGTAGCGCTTCGTCAGATAGAACTCGTTCAGGTCGTAGGCCACCTCACCGTTGAGGAAGGCACCTACCGGCTTCATCGTGGCCACACCGTGAGCCGTGTTGGCCGTGGTGCTGTAGGCAGCGTCGATTTCCGGATAGTAACAGTTAACAATCTGCTCACCCGTTCCGGTGGGATTGCCCAGTACAGCCATCACAGAAGACGAAGGCGTGGCACTGGTGGCAACCCAGCAGTTCACTGCCCGGCCGGCGCCCGTTTCGGCAATGCCGGCACCCGTGAAGCTGCCCGTGACACCCGTGTTGTAGACATTGCCGCAGAGGTTGCCGAACAGCGAATGGTCCAGACCGCCGATGGTGTAGCCGTCGCCGTGGAAGTTGCCGCTGAAGCAGTGGCCGTCAGAGCCGACCGAAGTCCAGGTTTCGCCCGTCATGTCGATGTCGGCCTGCAGGAAGAACTCGAGGTTGGCGCAATCCTCCACATGAGAAAGCTTGGCATCGGTCAAGGTCTGCTGGAAGAAGCCGTTGAAGTCGGACAACTCGTCGGCGCTGTTGATGTAGACCTTCGGATTGCGCTTGCCGCCGTTGACGGCATTGTCGAGATACATATAGTCGTTCACCATGATCTGGTCGGTCACATTGCCGTCGGCATCGAGCACATTCTCCTGATGCTGGCTGCTCATCACTTCGTCCATGCGGTGGAAGTTGGCCACGCTGAACTGGACGGGGTTCGAATAGGTCTTGCCCAGATAAGACTTGGCATAGTAGGCCACATAGTAACCGTCCTGATACCAGTACATCTTGGTACTGTTGTTCACATAAGGAGCACCGTTCTTGTGGCTCTGGGCATCGTTCTGGTTGGCAAAGATCTCCCAGCCGCCGCCGAGGATTTCATAGGCACCCTTGCTCACGGTAGGCTGGTTCAGACCTACAGCCGTGCCGGGAAGCACCGTGCTGGGAGGCAGCAGTTCGCCAATCGAGGGCACACCGCTCTCGAAGTGCACGTGCACATTCACGATATGCTGCTCGCGGATGGTCTCATAGGAACTGCCCGTCTCGTCGCTCTCGATATATTCATACCAGTAGGCCACCGTGATAATCTTGTCCTGCGACAGATCCTTGATGTCGGTCTCGCGCGACACATACAGGGTGCTGGTCTCGGTGGGCACGCGTCCGTCGATGCGGAAGTCGGTCTGCTCGTTCATCAGCGTCTGGTAGGTGTCCTTGGAGATGAACTCACCCACAGGAACGGTATACGAGGTTTCATAGCGCTCGTCGCCGAACAAATTGTCGAATGCCGTGGCAGCCTGGTATTCGCGGCAGCAGAAATAGTAGGACACATTGTCCGTTCCGGTAGGATAGCCCGGCAACTGGCTCTTGGTGACAGTGGCCACCTTGCTCTTGTCGGCCAAGGCATCGTAGACAGCCTCCGTGATCTGCTTGCCGGCACAGTAGTAGATGTCACCCACCTGGAAACTTTCCTTGGCAAGATAATACACAGTGGAAGTCTCATCTTCTCCCGCTACCACCAGAGCCGTGTAGTTGAACTGCTCGTTGACCAGGCCCTCGTAAGCCACATTGGTGAGCACATCGTTTTCATGAATCTCGTTGGTGGTGATGATTTCACCATTGCGGAGCACCTCCACCATACCGCTGATGGTGCGCACACCGGCTTCATCGGCGGCACCCTCAAAGGTGGCCGTGTAGTCGATCGACTGCTGTTCGCAGAAAGGAATCTTGACATCGGCCGGAACCGCCTGGCCGCCTCTGGCATGGTTGCCGGCATTGCCCTGGTAGTGACCGTTCTTGACATCGGCGTCTTTGGCGGCGAACACTTCACTCAGCAAATCGAGTGCATCGTAGTTGTAGTAGAAGTTTTCACGCTCGGCAGCATAGAGGTTGCAGAACTTGAGAGCCTCGTAGTTGCGGCCCTGGACAAAGACACTGCCACCCCACTTGCCGTCGGACGAGCAGATGTAGACGGGCGAAAGACTTTCCTTCAGTTTGTCGGCAACGGTCGCACCGTATTTCGTTTCCAGAGCGGCATAGTCGGTGTTGGTCATGACATCGCCGTTGAGCACAATCTCCGACTCCGATATCTGATACGTCTGCGTGCAGATGTAGCCGGGCTCGAACAGACCCTTGTTGTCGCCGAAGGTGTCCCACAGCGAAGCGGCCACAGGAGCGCCCTGCACATAGTTGTACTCAATGCCGTCGACCGTGAAGCTGCAGTTGGCCTTGGCGATGTAGGCCACTTCGAATGTAGCCTGGTTGGTGCGCGGGTCGGCCACGCCATAAGAGCTGAGGTCGGCCGTCACCTGGTCCTGATAGTCGTAGATGAGCTTGTCGATGAGGTCGCCGGCCGTGTAGCTGACCTGGCCGAACACACCCGAACCGCCGTTCACATTGAAGGTCGGAGAGATGATGTATCCGTCCTGTCCGGTATAGTAAGCCTTGCGGAGGATATCGTCGGCGTTGTTTTTCTTGTAGTAGTCGTTCCAGACTTCGGGGTTGTCCCAGTCGAAGGTCAGCAGGAAGCCGTTGTCGTGCGAAACGGCGTTGGCCGGATGGAACATCGACTTGACCGTGCGGAAATTCTCCCGGTTGTCGGCAGAGATGGCTTCATATTCGGCCTTGGTGAGCAAATCGCCCTTCTCTATCTGGACACCGTTTTCAAGAACGCCCTGGGTGCAGAGATAGACATCACCGGGCAGAAGGTTGTAGGCGCCGGGCAGAATGGGTTCACCCTTGGGGTAGGTGGTGCCGTTGTAGACAATGGTGTCTTCGGGAGAGTAGACCTGCTTGGCAAAGTAGAGCTGCTCGTCGGCCGTCAGATGGCTCCAGGCCCAATAGGAGATCGGCTCGCTCTTGTGGTAGGTGACACCGCCCACAAGGATGGCCGTCTCATCGGTCGGGCTCTGATAAGCCACATCGGGTTCGCCTTCCCAATAGGCGAAGAGGTTTTCGTTGATCGACTCCAGCTGCAGCTTGCCCTGCGACTCGGCCGTGATGGTGAGCGGAATGCTGACCGTCTCGGCATAGGCCTGCGACGAACCGGTGTAGGCCGAAATGTACTGGTCGTAGATGTAGAACTCACCGCGGATATACCAATAGTGGGCGGGAGCGGCATCTTCACCGAAGTACAGACCATTGTCGGGATAGCAGTCGTCCACGATGCGTTTCTGCGGATTGATGAAGTTGCCCGAGGTCTGCATCTTGTCGCCGACCTCCGGTTCGGAGTAGACAAACTGTTTCTGCGACACGGCGCCTTCGTTGGCAGCCGTCAGAGTGACTTGGGCCAGGCCCGACCCGCTGCGCTCGCCATGAACGTTCTTGGCATAGACGTAACCGCCGCCTTCGCCGGTGGACACGTTGATCAGCGTCAGTTCCACCACGCCGGTGATGGGTCCGTAGATCTTTTCCTTCTCACCGTCTTCGTTGACGTTTTCTTCCGTTTCTTCCGAAACGATTTCCAACCAGACACCGGAGGCCAGCGCCACTTCGTTGGCACTGGTGCCGTTGTTGCGCTTGCGGTTGTTCAGGTTTTCCTGTTTCCACTCAGAGAAAGTGGAACCGTCGGCGGCATAGGCAGCTTCACCGTTGGTGGTCGTACGGACAGTATTGTAGAAGTCGACGTCGCTGGTCAGAGCGCCCAGGTAGTTCACCACATTGTAGATACCGAAGTAGTTGCCGTGCTTGAGTGTCACATCGGAGGGCGTGCTGGGGCACAGCTGCTGGTTGAGCGAGACCTCCTTCACACGGTTGATGGTGTAGTTGGTGTAGTCGACCACCGAAGGCACACGGTCCTGAGCGCCGCGCAGCACGATACGGCTGCCGAACACACCGCAGAAATCGGCGCGCTGGATGGTGTTGACCATACGGCCGGCATACAGGGTGCAGAAGCCCAGCAGCTCCCAGTTCTTTTGTTCGACGGTGTCCATCAGGTTCCACTCGTCTTCCTTGATCTTGTTGTTGAGCCCGTAGAAAGTCGAACTCTGTTCCCAATAGGCCTTCTCTTCGGCCGGGAAACTGTTGAAGGTCTCGGCCGTCACTTTCTGACCACGCTTGTAGGTGACCTCTTCCCCGCCCTCGGGAGTGTAGTTGTGGAGAGAAGTGTTCTGATAATATTCGTAGGTGTGATTGGAAGTGCTCTGGTACTGCAGCTCGAAATAGGCGCGCTCGCGGTCGGTCAGCAGCAGGTACTGTTCGTAGGTGAGCTGGTTGTTGAGGTTGTAGTAGTCGGTACCGTAGTTGGAGATGTTCAGCTCGCGGTAGCCGTCCACAAAGGTGAGGTTTCCGTCGCCGTAGAGACCGCCGATACCGTCGTCACCGATGGTGATGTAGTCCTTGTTGAAGACATCGGTCACAGAAGCCGTGGCATTGCCGAAGACCGTCTTGGCATTGGCATAGACACGGTCCGAACCGGCCGACACGTTACCGCCGGCAAAGATGGCGTTGCCGATGGTGATGCCCAGATTGTCCATCTTGGCCCATTCGGAAGCGTTGCTGGCCAGCAGATCGAGCGCTTCGGTGGGCACATAGTCGCCGTTCTGATAGGTGACGCCTCCGATGGTGATGGGGCCGTCGGTCACCACGCACTCGGGCGAGATGACCACCTTGATATCCTCGGTCAGCAGGTCGCTGGTATTGTAGTAGTAGCCGTCCTCATCGCTCTTGGTGCCGGTAGCCGTGTAGACATAACCGATGTTGCCGCCGCCGAAGACGTTGCCCTGGCCGTCGGCCACAGACGAAGCCGTACCGATGGTTCCGCGGTGGATGCCCACATAGGTGGTGCCGAAGGTGTAACCGTCGGAGTAGCCGATCTCGCCGGTCTTGGTGTTGCCATAGGCGTCGATGGCATAACCGCGTCCGCCGCCGAAGACATCGCCCACCACCAGACCGCCGTACATCTGCACGCTGGTGGAACCGGCCTGAGTGATGGTGGCCGTCACCTTGTCGCCGTTGACACTGCCGCGGCCGATGGCAGCGATTTCACCGCCGCCGTAGAGGCTGTTGCGGAGTATACCGCCGTAGAAGGCCACGTCGGAGTGGTCCACCGTGGCGCCCTCACCGAAGCCGCCGCCGAAGAAGTTGCCGTTCTCCTTGAGCAGATTGTCGGTGCTGCCCTCGTAGTTGAGATTCTCTTCGTATTTGGTGCCATCGTAGGCATAGCCCACATGGCCGTTGAACATCTTGCTGTAGGCCGTGCCGATGACAGCACCCTTGTAACCGCCGCCGTAGACGCTGTTGCGGATAGCCGGATCGCCGGCCGCATAGGTGACCGTAGCCGCATCGCTGCCGATGCTCACGCGGGTCTCGGCCTCGTTGGCATCGTTGCCCACATTGCCGTTGAAACCACCGCCGTAGACATTGCGCACCGAACCGCCCTGCACATCGACAAAGGTGTAGACATTGCCGTCCTGATTGGCAGGCGTGGCACCGCCGGTGCCCAAGTCGGCCGCCGTCTGATAATAGACATTGCCCGAATAACCGCCGCCGTAGATGTCTTCGCTCACATAACCGCCGTTCAGACAGACATAGGTGTTGCCGCTGACCGTGGCCTGAGCGCCGTAGCCGGCACCGTAGACAGCCTGCGCCTTGGCACCCTCGTTGATGACGATGTTGGTGTTGGGCTCTACCCCGTCGGCATTGGCCGAAGTCCAGACAGCGTCGCTCTGGGCAGCCGTGTAGGCCCAGTGAGCATAGACGTTTCTGGGATAGTCGGTCTCGTTGTAATAGTCGGTGGCATCAACCTTGTTGTCGTAGTAGCCGAAGACCTCACCGTCGCGTCCGCCGCCGTAGACGTTGCGCACCTCGGCACCCTCGTTGAGATTGACGTGGGTGTAGCCGGTGATGGTGTTCAGACCGTTGCCGCCGCCGCAGACACTGGCCAGCGAACCGCCGGCAGCCGTCTTCACAGGCACGCAGATGTTAACCTTGGAAACCTTGGTGGCGCGCTTCCTGTTGTTGCCGCCGTAGATGACGCCGCCGCCCACATAGGCCGTAGCCGACTCGAAATCGATGTTGGACGTGAGCACGTCGCAAGGCAGATTGTCGTCGCCGCCGAAGCCGCCGCCGTAGATAGCGTTGGCCACAGCCGTAGAAGCCGCGTTGGTGACCGTATTGTCGGCACCGGGCACACAGACATTGGTCGTCAGGCAGACACCTTCCATGTTGGAACCGCCGTAGACGTCGCGCACCGTACCACCGTAGAGATTGACCTGAGTGGTGACAGCGCCGGCATACGAACCGCCGCCGAAGACATCCATATCGTTGCGGTTGATGCCGTTGAAGACATTCACCTCGGTGGTCTGGCAGGCATAGTTGACCGCCGGATCCATATGGGGCGTCTCGGCAGTGGCAGCCGTGGCGCCGTAGGTACCGCCGTAGATGACACCCGTGTAGCCGCTGTAGGCATCCACGCGCGTATGGTTGACGACAGAATAGTAACCGCCGCCCAGAATGTTTTCAGACACTTTCTTGTTGGCACTGCGCAGCAGCACATAAGTGTCTTCCATATCCACCACGGCCATCTGGTTGCCGCTGCCGTCCTTGGCATTGAGCGAACCGTAACCGCCGCCGTAGATGTTGCCGGCCACCTTGTCGGCAGCCACATTGCTCACCTGCAGGTCGACGAAAGAATTGCTGCCGATGGTGTCGGCCGTGAGCACTTCGACATCCGTCAGGAAAGAAGGATATTTGAAACCCGTCTCGGCAGCCTTGGTGCTGTAAGGCGCCGCACTGTAGTCGTAGTTGCCGTAGGAGCCGCCGTAGATACCGCCGCCGATGGCACCTTTATTATATAATACATAGGTATTCGACTTTACCTGCTGGCCGTTCTGGCCTTCGTGGACACCCAGGCCCAGGATGGAACCGCCGAAGTCGTTGCCGCCAAACACATTGGCCGTGACGGTCGAAGCATTTCCGCTGTTGCCCAGGAAGACCTCGCTGTAGCCTTTGATGTCGGCGTTGCAGGCACCGCCGAAACCGCTCGACACCGTGCCGCCGTTCAGACTCAGAGCCGTATTGCCCTCGACCGGACCTTCGAAACCGCCCGCATAGAGAATCTCGGCCGAACCATCCATGATGTTGACCATGGTGTTGCCCTTGACAACACCCATCTCGCCGCCGCCGTAGGCCTTCACGATATGGCCGCTGTTGTATATATTAATAGAGGTGTTGCCCCTGATTTCGGTATCTTTACCATAACCGCCGCCGAAAGCCGACAGAGCCGTGTTGAACACCGAATAGGCATGCTCGCTGTAGTCGTGGGTGGCACCGGCTGCATTCTCGGAAACGGCCTCGGCCGTGATGTTGATTTCCACATCGCCGTTCACATAACCGCTGCTGTAGCAGCCGCCGTAGATGTTGCCGCCGATGTAGTAGCCGTCGGCATCCACATTGTTGGCAATGGAGAAGGTATTGGTGCTCGGATCGTAGCTGATGGTCTTGGGCTCAAACTTCACGCCGGCCACATTGAGGATGACCTTGGTGTCGGCATGCGTGATGAGACCGCCCTCGTGAGCCGCATTGTAGTCGGAAGCGGCCACGTTGGCATTGTTGCAGCCGCCCACCAGCTTTTCGTAGATGACCAGGCTCTGCAGGAAACTCAAGTCGAAGAAACCGGGAGCCGACATGCTGCCCACATTGCCGCCGCAGTACAGACTGCCAAACTTGGTGGAATAGGTCACATAATCGTTGTCGAAGCTCACCGAAGGCTTGATGCTCACCTCGGCACCTCTCATATATTCTTCGAAATTGTCGGATACCGTCAGCTGCAGACCGCTGAAATCGCTGTCGGCATACGTCTCCAGAATCTCGGGAGTGACCATGTTGACACCGTTCGAGCCCAGGAAGGCATTCTTGGCCACCACATAGGAACCGATCTTGAGCGAAGCCGAAGGCTCGGTCAGGGCGCTTCCCGGCAGCACTTTCAGCGTGGCACTGTTGCCGCCGCAGTAGAGAGCGCCGCCAATGTAGGTGGGATCGGATTCCGTACCGACAACGTGCATGAACACGCTTTCGGCATTGGGCCGATGCTCGTTCAGGGCTTCGGCCGAAGTCAGGCCTTCGGGAATCGCGTAGAAGAAATCTTCGTCTTCGGGATGCGCGGCCACCCAGTCGGCATTGTCGGTGTAGTTGTACGAGCCGTTGCCGCCACCATAGACATCGCCCACGATACTGCTCCTGATTTCAATGGCATTGCCACCATAGACATTGCCCGAAATATCGTTGCCGCCATAGACGTTGTTTATTTTGCCGGCCGTCACAAGCACGCGTGCGGCATAGTTGGCCGGGAAAGAGACACCATAGTCGGTCTCCGGACCGAAAGTGGCTTTGGCCGGATTCACGTCGGCCATACGGCAGCCGCCGTAGAGATTGTTCACACTCACATCGTCGCTCTGCACAGCCAGCACGATACCCGTGGGGCTGGTCATATCGCCGGCGTTGCCGCCCGAATAGAGGTTTTTGATAACGGCCTTCTGCAGGTCCCAAGTGGGACGTATGGCCATGGCCGTAAGGTTGTTGCCGCCGAAGACACGGTCAAACTGATACAGAAGCTCATTGTCCTCGCCATCCAGGAACGTGGCCGTGCTGTCGATCAGACGGATGGTGGTGGAACTGGTCACCGTGGCCTTGTTGCCGCCGCCGAACACCTGATGGTAGCAGCCCGAAAGCAGCTGGATGGTGGTCTTGGCAATGTCGGGAGCCGACATGCCGGCGTAGGGATTGGTCTCCTCACCGTCCACGATATGCGAACTGTAGTCGTAGTCGCCGTTGCCGCCGCCGAAAAGGCTGTTGACATAGATGGGATACGTTTCACTCGCACCGTAGGTAGATTCCACCAGGGCGTCGCCGGTCACTTCACCGGCCTTGTCGTTGCCGCCATACACATTGCTGATGACAATCGCATCCGAAGCGTTGGCTCCGTCGAGATTCACGTGGGTGCCGCCATACACGTCTGCCATCTCACCTCCACCGTAGACACTTCCCATAATGGTACCGCCGCGGATGACCACATTGGTCTGGTTGGCCTGAGAACGGGTATCTTCCGTACCGAACATGCCGTCGGTTCCGACGATACCTTTACTGCCACCGCCATAGACATCTCCACCGATGTAAATTTCTGCTCCGGCGGGCACCAGAGAGAGCAGAAAGACCATCAGCGCTGCAAAGCGCTTCCAATCGATGATTCTATGCATTGTAGAACGGTTCATTTGGGAAATATTATCAGTTGAGGATTATATATGGATTTTCGATATCGTTGTCCGAAAGAACGTAGAGATAGCTCGGGTTGACCGTGACCGTGAAGATGTAATGCGTGCCGGGCACCGTCGGTGAAGGCAGCTTGAGGTTGCCGTTCACACTCACCTGGTCTTCGCGGGTCAGCTGGCCGGCTTCGTCGTAGACATCGTACTTCACCCAAAGGCTCAGCTTCACGCTGCTGCCGTTGGATCCCAGAAACGAAACAGGCTCGCCGTAGAGCTGGGCCGTGGTGGTCAGCGTCATCGGATCGCAGACATCGTCGTCGTCGGTGTCGTAGAGAAGCGTCTTTTCCGTGGTCTTGGCCGTCGGACTGGTCAGAGCGATGGTGGGAGCCACCGGACTGGCGGCCGTCGAAGCCGAAGTGTAGGAGGCCGTGAGACTGGCCGTGGAAGCGTTGCTCTGCAGCTTCACCTGCTTGACCACGATGGTACGCAACAGAGCATAGTCGGCATCCATCTTAAACTTCAGACTTATTTTGCAGGAAGCCGGAATCATCTTGAAATCCAAGCTGTTGGTAGTTTCTTCGATATGATCGGGATCGAGCGTCTGAAACTTGGCCACAAAATTGCCCACCTGGGCCTTGTGGTCCTTCTTGGCATCGTTGATGCCGTTGAGCACATAGATGTCCTTTTCGTTGAACACCGGCAGATTGGGCAGGGTGAGCACGTTGAGCTGGCTGTTCCAGCGGCTGCCGCAACTGACTGTGGCATTGCTGCTGTAGGGGATATAGGCGATGAAACCCATCTCCAGCTGAGGGCTGTAGCGGTAGTCGCCCTGAGGCACCCACTCGTCGTCGGTGGCATTGTAGACAAATTGCGACTGACCCGGCAGGTCGTCGGGCACGGTGAAAAGGCCAAGCGAAGCGCCGTTGACCTGATAGGCGCTGTAGGCTTTGGTCACCACCTGGCGGTCGGCCACATCCACACGGATGTGCAGACTGTCGTCGGCAGTGCAGGTTTCTTCATTCTGGCAAGCAAAGAAAGCCGAGAGCAGACCGAGGCCGAGAGCCGTCTGCAGAACCATATGGGAGAATTGCTTCATCATGGGCGTATGCATTGGTTACCAGTTATAGACTTCATCACTGACCTCCGTCTGCGTCCAGTCGTCCACATCGACTGCCATCACCTGGATGGAGGCCGTGGCGCCGAAGTTGATGGAGATGATGTAATGATGGTCGGATTCGATTTTCGTGATACCGCTCACGGGAACGGTGCGGATCTTGTCTTCTTCCTCGCGGACACCCTTGTCGTCGTAGATATGATAACGGACCGTCACACACAGATTCTTGCCGTCGGGCACCTCGAAAGGCGAAGCCAGCACCACGCCGAAAGGCTTGGCCGCGTAGCTGGTGGATAGCAGCAGAGAAGCGTTGTCGTTGTAGAGGTCGCCGGTCATACCCTCCGCATTGGTCATCACGTTGTAAGTGACGGCACTGGCAAAGGTTGGAGTGGAGAAAGCCGACTCCGCACCGGTGTGGAAACGGTGAGTGTAGGTACGGTAGGTGTCGGTGGGAATCGCAGCGTCGCCCGAAGCTCTGCCCAGAGAAATCTCGTCGAGATAGTACTTCTGGCCGTAGGCAATCAGATTCAGACGGACACGGGCCTGGAAAGTGAGCTTGGCCAGCACATGGTGGAATTCGAGATCGACCACGCCGTTGCTGCCTTCGAAACTGTGGTCCTGGCCGGCCGCCAGCGCCTTGCCGGCGGCAGCGTAACCGAGCGTGTCGGCCACAATCAGATCGAAAGCGGCAGCGTCGCCCGAGGCCGTGCTGATGTTCTGCCACTGCGGGATGTTGGCCACAGAATAGCTGTAGCTGACCGGATCGGACGATACAGTCAGCGCAGAGGAAAGATAGGGGTCGGTGGCACTGGAAGCGGTGCTCAGATAGGGCGCATAGCAGCTGAACCAGTAGTGGCACATGCGGTCCCAGTACTTGGTGGGGCTGTAGGTCCACTCGGTGTCGTTCCACCAAACCTCGCGATTGTCAAATGTATAGCCTACGTAGTCGGTGCGCTCGTCTTTCTTCACGGCAAAGGCGCCGAAGGAACCGGCGTCTTTGAGATCATCGAGGTCTGTGAATACGGCACGCGTAGAGAGCATGTCAGACTGCCTGGCACTGAATCCGATCTGCTCGTCGAACTGCTCTCCCGGGCCGATGAAACGGCAGGAAGAAAAAGCCAATGAGAAAATCAACCAAACGAAAATGTAGCTTGTTCTGTTCATCGGTCAGAAGGATTTACACAGATTTCCTCCCACTTGGAAGCGCCGGCGTCGAAGGTGACCACCTGAGGCGCAATCGTGATGGAAAGCGTGTACGTGTTGTGTGAAATGAAGCAGTCGAACACATCCTCGAAAATCTCGTGCAGGTTCACGACAGACTCGCAGGTCTCCCTGGCCCCGTCCTTATATATAAAGGTATAGGTCATGCGGAGCTGCATGTCTTCGTTCACCATCTGAGGAATCACGAGCGATTCGATAAGATAGAGATAACGGTCCTCGAGATACACGTTGGGAATGGCCTCGAAGGTGGTCATGGCAGGGCTGTCGCCATAGATCCATTCGGAAAGGCAGGCAGCGGCATCGGAGGGAGTGTCGTAGGTGTTCTGCCGGAACTCGGCGCTCGAAACAAACTCGCCGATGGACAGGCTGTCGACGACCACATCCTCGAAGATGTCGCTCATGTCGACCGGCTCGTACAGACGCACACGCACATTGAACTTGGCCATGACGTGCTCGAGCGTGAAGACCACCGACTCGCCGGTCGTGCCCTCCACATCCTTTCCACGGCGGTCCACCATCCAGTCGATGTCTCCCGAATAGCGGAAATTCTTTATCTGGGAAGGAGTGGCCGAAGGCGACTGCAGGTTGACCCCCTTCAGGTTGATGCCTTTGATGTTGAGGTATCCCGAAGTGCTGTCGAGATCGATTTCGACCGACTTGTCGGCCGTCGAAACGTGAGGAGCGTAGGCATAGAAACGATAACCCGTCTCGCTGTCCCAGTACTGTACAGGTGAATAACTCCAGTTGCCGGTCGTGTCGGAATTCTCGATCAGCTGATTCTTGAAAATCGGAGTCTCTGCTTTTTCACCTTCGGTATACCAGCCATATACACCCATCGTACTGGAATAGACGGAAAGCATGTTGGAACTGCGTCCTTCGCCCTGTCCGCCGCCACCGCCGGAGGTATTGTCGCCTCCGGTGCCTTCGGGTGCATTACTGGAGCGGGACGGATCCTGGGGCTGGTCAGGAGCCATCTGCAGGGAATAGTCCACAAAGCTCTGGCCGAAGCGGATCGGAGACTTAGGCATCTCCTCCCCGGTGCGGTTCAAGCCCTCACTGCTGCAGGCAGCGGCAAAAACCGCTACCAGCAGTAAGGTGGACTTTATTTCGAAGCGTTTCAACATGATGGGTCAGTTACTTTTCAGAGAAATGAATTGGCTAGAAAGTGATGCTGGCATCGGACTGGTCGTCCCAGGCAGAGCATTCGGCAGCGAAGATGATGGGCTCCGGACCGATGGTGATGTTCAGCGTGTAGTCGCAACCCTGCTTGAAGTCGAAGGTATCGCCCGCTTCAAGTGAGCTGTCGAAAATCTTGGCCAGGTCGAAGTAGGAACTGTAGAGCTCCTCGCCGATGCTGTAGTTCACATAGACATAGGTCTGGAACGTGGCCGCAGAAGCTCTGACCAGAGAATCCCTGCAGTTGATGGCCTGCGGAAGGATCAGCGTCTGAATCCAGTAGCAGGAGTCGTAGTTCTGCAGCGTATCGGTCAGGGAGAAATCCTTGGTCACTTTCAGCGCACGGGCAGTGTCGCTGCCGCAGGTCCAGCCATTGGTGCTGTAATCGGTGGTGAAAGCGTAGTAACCCTCCTCGGCAAGACCGACAATCTGCACGTCTTTCACCTTGATTTCCTGAGCGCCCAGGTAGAAGGCCGACTTGAAGACCTTCACATTGAACTTGGTCAGCAGGTGGTGGAAGCTGAAGGTGCAGGTGCCGCTCTTGGTAGTGAAGTCGTAGGCCGACATGTAGTCTTTGGTGAAACCGGCAAAGAGTTCCTCCTTGCCCACCAGCGAATCGCCGGTGAAAGCCAGGTTCTTCTCCGAAGTGATGTCGTACATGTCGCTGCTCGAACCAATCTTGATGCTGGCGGCAGTGCTACCCTGTGCCAGAGCGCCGTAGGCAGGCGAAGGAGTGGCCTCGTAGGGAGCAAAGGCAAAGAACTTGTAGCCGGTGGCCAGTTTGTCCCAGTAGCGGACATTCTGGTAGAACCAGCCGGCAGAGAAAGTGCCCCACTCATCGGAGGGCTTGGTGCCGGTTGTGGTGTAGACCAGCTGGCCGACCGTGTCGGCGGTGAAATACTCCACAGGAGTACCGCCGGCCATGCCAGCACCGAAAATCTGCTGGTTGACGGTGGCGGCCTTGAAACCGAACACGCCGAACTGGGTGTACATGTCGCTCAGAGCGGTGGGACCGACGGTGGCCTTGGTCGACTTGTCGGCGAAGGTGCTGAAACCGATGGCCTGGTTGTCGGAGCTGTACTCCTCCACTACTCCGTTGTAGGTGCAGCTGGCAAGAGTCAGGATGGAGACTGCGAAAACAAGAAACTTTTTCATTTGTGCAAAGATATACTTCATTATTCAACTACAAAATCGTACTCTTCGTTGGTAGCCCAGAGAGCCACCTTGGCGCAGAATTCGATAGCCTGAGGTTTGATGGTGATGTGCAGGTTGTTCTGCCAGCCCTCGAAGAAGGAGATGGAAACAGGTTCGGGAGCATCGCCGGAAGCATCGCCGGAAGCATCGCCGGAAGCGGCGATGGGAGCATAACCGAAGATATTGGCCAGGTTGTAGTAGGCAACGAACTCTTCAGCAGTGGCGCTGCTGCCCTTCTTCACAATCGTGTAGACGATTTTCAGGTAAGGCTGGGTGGCATCAGCAATGGGAGTGGCATCGCCAGAGGCGCCAACGGTGCCGTCGAGAGCGATTTTCTCATAGCCGGCTTCCTGGGGAATAACCAGAGACTCGATGTGATACAGGGCATCGCTGGAAACTTCGGCATTCTCGGTAGCAGCATACTTGATGGCGGTGGACAGACTGGTCCAGCGGGCGCAGCTGCCGGAAGCATCGGCAGAAGAGGTGTTCTCGGAGAAACTACCCGTACCGAGGAGCTTTTCGATTTCGAGGCTCTTCAGAACAACCGTGTAGTCGTCGAGAAGCGGGGAATCCTTCTTCACCGTGACATTCAAGCGGCTGAGAATGTGGTTGAAGTTAAGATTGACCTTCTGACCGAAAGCAGATTTCTTGACAGTGCAGGGAGAAGCAATCATCTTGTCCACGTCGGCTACATCCTTGAAGGAAGCAGTGTAGTCGGCAGTAGGAGTAGCAGCCAGGTTGCAGGGAGTCAGCGTGCTGGAAGTGGAGAAATAACCCTTGTCCTGAGTGTCCACACTGCTTACACCGGCAAAAGTCCAGTCGCCGCTGGCAGGAGCAGCTGCATAGAACTCATACTTGCTGGCAGCCTTGTCCCACCAACGGAGTTCGGGATAAGTGAAAGTGGAACAGTCGCTGGAAGCGGTTACGACATCATAGGGAGCCAGACCGGCGAAAACACCGACAGTGGTCGTGTTCTTGTAGCCCCATACCAGGAAGTTGTCATGATGGTTGTAGAACTCCTGGCTGAAAGCGGCACTGGAATTTTCGGCACGGGTAACCACGTCGGCGAAGGTGTCGAAGGTGATGGCTTCATCGTTGGCGTTGATTTCTTCAACGAAACCGTTGTTGGAGCAGCTGGCGAAGAGAGCGACGGAAGCTGCAAGAATCAGAATTTTTTTCATTTTCGTTTGGTTTTAAAATGTTTGTAAAAAATTGATTGTTTAAAAATTGGTGACCGGGCGGCCGGTCAGAGCCGCCTGGCCTTTAAAAGGGATTACTCAACATTAATATCTTTTTTGATAGCCTCATCCCAGTCATTGATCTTGAGGACACAGAACTCAATCTTGGTCGGGCCAATGATGAGAGTGATTTCGTAGTTGCTGTTCTGAGCGGGCTTGTAAACATTGCCTTCGGGGACATTGCCTCCGATGGTGGCATAGTTCGTACATTCTTCAACCACACCGTCGTTGTAGGTGATTTCATAGACAACTTCCACCTGGAAGACATGCTCCGTGTTGGTGGTGTTGACGGGAGCGACAATGAATGTCTCACCGCCGAAATCTTCACCTTCTTCGTCAGGTTTCAAGGCAGTTACAGCGAAATAGTCGCTGCTGGCTTCAGCTACAAAGACTTCGGTCTCGAAGTCGGCATCGGAGGAAGCCACAGCCACATAGTCGGTGAAGGTGGTGGTACCGGCGCAACCGCTGGCGGCCGTCTGAGCCCAAGAGGTGGAGGTGGCCTGCGGGAAGTTCAGTTTGACAGACTTCAGATTCAGGGCCTTGGCATCGCCGCTGCCATTCTCATCAATTTTCAGAGTGGTGGCTACCAGGAAAGACAGCTTGGAGAGCAGGTGATTGAAGGTAAACTCTACATAGCCTTCAGATACATTGGAATGGGTCTGGCAACGCTGAGCATAGGAGAAGCCCGTGATGGGGTTGGCGATAGCCAGGTCGGCATCGGCAGAAGCGATGTTGGCGATAGGATTGGCAACGATGTTGGCGAAGCTGAACTTCTTGTCTACGAAAGAAACGGCCTGCTCAAAGGGAGCGTAGGCATAGAACTCGTAGTTGTTGGCAGCCTTGTCCCAGAAACGGACCGTGGGATGCGTCCAGTCGGCATCGGCGCTGGCATAAGTCACCTGTTCGGCGGCGTCGCCGGAAGCATCGCCCGAGGCAGAAGCATTGCCGAAGATGGTCAGGTCGCCCTTGAAACCGAATACGCCAAAGGAATTGCCATCGCTGGTGAACCATTCGTTGGTCAGTTCGGCCTTGGTGGCTTTGTCTACGAAGGTGGAGAAACCGATGGTTTCGTCTTCGGTGTTGATGTCTTCAACCATACCGTTGTAGGAGCAGCTGGCAAGCAGAGCTGCGGAAGCGGCTAAAAGAAAGAATTTTTTCATTGTTTTTTTGTATTGAGTTGTTTGTTGATTCCTTATATATATAGACCGAATTTACAGTTTCGCGTTACTCGATGGTGGCGGTGCCGCTGGCCTTCAGGCAGAAGTCGCAGACAGAGTTGACATCGAAGAGGATAGGATTCGGACCCACCAGGATGGTGTAGGTGGTGTGGCTGTCGGTACCCCAGATCTGGTCGCCGGGAACGAAACCGACCTGAGCGGTGAACTGTTCGCCATCGATCTCGTAGTCGACGGTGAAGCAAAGGTCACCGGAAGCGACGGTCTGCGGAACCATGATGTATGCATCAGTCAGTTCCTTTTTCTTGGTGGCATCGCTGGAAGCCGTCAGAGTGAAGGCAGCGTCGGTAGCGTCGCCCGAAACCAGAGCCACATCGCCCGAGGCAGCCGTGGCAATCGTCCATTCGCTGTGGTTGAGCGAATTCCAGGTGTCGCCGCTGGCATCGGCCGAGGCAATGATCATCTGCGCGAAATCACCGCTACCAGCATTCCAACCCGACATCTTCAGAGAGTTGACGGTGAGTTCACCCTCGAAACCGTCCTGCAGCTTCACGATGAACGACAGCTTGGCCATGATGTGGTGGAAGTCGAAACCGACACGGGGATTGCTGCTGCCCGTGTGGTTGGCACCGTCTTCGATGTTCACTTCGCGGTCAATGACAAAGTCGCTCAGCGATTCGGCAGCCTTGGCATACTGGGCACCGGTGACGGTGAACAGGTCGCCGCTGGCCAGGTCGAGCGTGCCGTTGGTGTGGCCGACAGGACCGGCAGCAAAGAACTTGTAGGTAGAGGTCTTGTCCCAGTACTTGGCCGGAGTGTAAGACCATTCGGAATCAGAAGAGGCATAGGTCACCACCTGAGCGGTGAAGATCTGGGTCTTGGCGGAAGTGGCCCAGTCCAGACCCTCGGTCTTGGCCTTGTAGCCCCATACCTTGAAACCGCCGGCAGCGGCCAAAGCGGCTTCATCGGCGATTTCGGCCTTGGTGGCCTTTTCGGTGAACTGGCGGAAAGTGATGGCAGATTCCACTTCTTCGATTTCTTCAACGATACCGTTGTTGCTGCAAGCGCTCAGTGTGAGAGCGGCGAGAGCGAAAAGATAAAACTTTTTCATTGTTGTTGGGTTTTATTGATGTTGTTACTTGTTGTATACATTATATATCAGAAGAGCGCGGGCGAAGGCACCTTCACGATATCCCACTGCTTGGCACCGGCATCGAAGGTGATGACATTGTCTTCGGGATTGATCTTGATGTCGATATCGTAGCTCGTGTTGTCTTCCATATTCGGATTGTCGTCGTCCGTACCGGGCAGGTCGTCGTCACCCTCGATGTAGTCCTCGAAGATGGAGGGCAGATCGTTCTCGTAGGTGAACTCCTCGGTATAGGGAGGCGTGGTGGGATCGTTGGGATCGTACGAAGTGATTTCGTAGTCCACGATGAGCGTCATGGTGGAGTCGAAAGCCTGCGGCAGAATCAGCGATTCGATGAAGTAGAGCTTCTCTTCGCCCAGCGTGGTGTCGCAACCGTTGTAGCGGTAGTCGATGAGCGTGGAGGTGGTGTCGGCTATCCAGCCGTTTTCGCCGTCATATTCACCTTCGCTGTAGAAGTTCTTGAGTTCGATGTTGGTAATCTTCACATCGTAGTTGGCATTGGTGTCGTTCACACAGAGAGTAACCACCAGCTTGGCCAGCGTGTGCTTGAAGATGAGGTTCACATCGGGCATGCTGCTGGGGAAGGCGGTGATTTCCTGAGCCAGGGTGTCGGTGATCATCACATCCAGGTCCTTGCCGTCCTTGCCGGTGAAACCCACATTGATTTCGGCATTGGAAGCGTCGCCCTGCAGGTTGGTGCCGGTGAGCACCAGCGGGCCGACCGAGGTAAAAGTGGCGGCGTGGCCGACTTCGGTGTCGAAGGTGTACTGCATCTTGGCATGCTTGGGAGCATAGGCAGCAAAGCGGTAGTTGAGCGCCTGACGGTCCCAGAAACGGGCGGGAGCGTAGGCCCAGTGCGAACCGTAGAAAGCACTGTCGGCGTCGAAGGTGCAGACCACCGAGTCGAACACCAGCGAAACGTCTTTGGAAGTCTTCTTGGAGCCGTAGACCACGAAGTCCTGGTGATAGTCTTCCAAAACGAAATCGGCACCGGCGTTGCCACGGGTGGTCTTGTCGGAATAGGTGGAGAACTCGATGACCTTGTCATCGTTGTCTTCGCCTCCGTTGTTGAAGGAGTTCATGGAGCAGGCGCTGACAAGAGCCACGACTGCTCCCATGAAAAGGAACTTTTTCATTGTCGGTTTGTTTGAATTTTTATTGTTTGCTTTCATTTTATATTTCGTTTTGATGTTGACTGTTTAAATGACCAGATCGACGTTCACTTCGTCGCCCCAATCCTCGACCGTGGCGTTGAAACCGCCGCCACCGCCGCCGCTGCTCGGACCGGGAGCAGGTATGTCTTCGCCGGCATCGATCTCGATGGTAATGACACCGCCGGTGGGACGGGCCGCCATCTGGTCGGTGACGTCGCGGATGATGGTATAGGTGCTACCGTCGCTGCGGATGAGGCTGAGCAATGCATGGCAAGGCTGCTCGGGCTGGACGGCGATATCCTGTTCGGAACAGTTGAACGGATTGATGCCGGGCAGGCCCCAGGTGAGCAGGCGGCTGCCGAAGATGTCGCCGGTCACTTCGCGACCGTCGTGCAGCACCAGCTGGCGCTTGGTCTGCATGGGCCAGGTCTCTTCGTTGCTGACCGCGCATACATTCGTACTTGTTACGCGCGAGAACATATCCATAGAGGTGGACACACCCGAAAGGATGGTGTTGGCGCAGCCGCGGATGCGCTGCTTGCCCTTGTCGTCGTAGTTGTTGGTGACGATGACCTGCACCAGATAGATGAACGAAGCCGGACGCAGCGAAGCCGAAATGCGGAGCACATAGACTTCGTCGCCGTTTTCGTCGACATAGATTTCGTAGTCGTCGGGGTTGGTGGAGATGTAGACCTCGTCCAGCAGGCAGTTGAACAGAGGATCGGGCATGTTGTGGAGCGGCATCTTGACGGTCGACTTGGTCTCGGGTGCGCTGATGGTCATGCCGGCATCCTCCGGAACCTGCTCCACGAAGTTCATCACCTTGTCGGCCACGTTGTAGCTCAGCGTACTGGTCTGGCGCGTGGTGGCGGTGTAGGTGCTCCACTGCGGTCCGAAACTGTAGTGGATGTATTCGGTACCGGCATTGTAGAAGAGCATATCGTAGCTGCGACCCTCCTTCAGCGACATGCTTCGGGTGTCGGCCACACGGAAGGTGACCTCCTGGTCGAGGTTCTCGCGGACATCGTGTCCGGGTTCGTTCAGCAGGAAGCTCTGCACACGCACCCATTCGGGCTCGCTGTAACCGAGATCTTCGAGCGTGAGGCTGCGGCCGTAGGCCGAATTCTCCAGTTCGTACTGCAGTTCGGTCTGCCAGGTGGCCGTCCAGAGCACATTGATGTCGACGGCATGCAGCTGGGCAATCACCTGCACGTTGCCCGGATCGGTCAGATACAGCGGCTTGCGCTGGCAGGAAGCCAGTGCCAGCAGACACAGCACAAGCAGGCCAGCCTTGCGGGCCAGCTTGCAGGCAACATTCATATGTCTGACAGCACTCATCATCTTACTTCAATGCCAGTTTGTGAGGCTTGTCCACGCTGCGGAACAGCAGATCGTAGCTGATGCTGATGCCGATTTCGTTGACGTTCAACCTCCAAAAATAGTTATTTCTTTGTTTAAATGCAGACTTTTTACCGTTCCAATCGTAATAGTAGTATCCTGCGAAGGGATCGCCGGGATGATAGGAGTCATACTTGGTATAGAAGAAACCTCCGCGTGCGTACACGTCGAGCTTCCAGTGACGGCTCTGACCGATTCTCCAGACATAGCCTGCCAGCAGACCGGCACCGGTGCCTTCGCCCTGCCAGCCCTTCTTGGTCTTCAGACCGATATCGTAGTAGCCGAGGTGAGCGTAGGGACCGAGGTAGAGACCCGTGAAGGAATTGTCCTTGCGGAAATACCAGCGGTATTCGAGCGTCCAGTTGAGGAACTGATAGTACTTGTGGTTTTCGTCGTTGCTCCACCAGGGGAAGTCGTATTCCAGACCCAGCGAAGTGTGGCTCTTGGTGTAGTCGTCGCGGTTGATCAGGTAGAGCTCGGCCTGAGCGTTGGGCGTGGGGCAGAAGCCCAGGTTGGGGAACCAGTAGGCCTCGGCCAGCAGGTTGGTCTTCACCGACAGGATGGGGATGGTGACATGGGTGGAGTCGTTGGAGGTGCTGTCCTGCTCTTCCTCGTAAGACGGGAACTCGAAGTAAGGAATCACCGGCTTGTAGGGATGCCAGGGCATGCCCACGATGCTGTCGATGTCGAAGTCCATCGAGTCGAGCGCGGTATTGACGGTATAGTAGATAATCACGCGAGCGGTACGCAACTGCGGGAAGTACTGCTTGATGAGTCGCTTCCAGGTCTTGCCGCCTTTGTAGCTCATCAGGGCAGCCTTGGTGGCGCGCAGGTCGCCGTGATGGTTTCTCAGTATGTCGAGGATGGCCTCGCGGTCAGGATCCTTGGGATTGTCTTCGACCAGGGTGTAGAGGTGGTCGTAGTCTTCGATGACGTTGGTCGAACCGATATAGTCGGCCGGGATGTCCATGTAGTGGCGAAGCGAATCGACCAGGGTCCTGGCACGGTTCTCACCCAGCTGCTGGTTCCAATTGAACGGACCTTCGGGAGAAGCACTGCCTCGGATTTCGAGGTGGTGGAAGTGCAGGTTGTGCTTCTCGGCGGCGGGGATGTACTCTTTGCGGATCTTGTCGAAGATGGGGTCGTCGGAGGCGATGTTGTATTTGTTGACCTTGAAGGTGACGCTCAGCGAGAGGGCGCAGAAGTCGCGGTCCGAAAGCGTCTCGGCCGAAGTGTAGGTGTGGTAGGGATCGTCGTCGGCGGTGAAAGCCATCCAGGTGGGCAGGCTGTCGGCGAAGGCGGGGCGGGCCAGCTCGGCACGGCGTGCGGCGGTTTCTTTCAAATCCGTGGACAATGCGGCCGCGCGTAAAAAGAAATACTCGTCCGTGAGGGTATCTTCCTGTGCGGGCATCAATGAAGCAGTCTCCATATCCTTAGCCGTCTGGCTGAGGACAACAGCATCGGCCGACTGCCAACCCAGCAGGGCAAGCGTCAGAAGAATGACCGTTGTTTTGAAATTTTGCTTCATCAAATTTTTGTTTGTTATTTATCACTGCCGTTCAGGAGTTCCGGACACCCCCGAAAAGCGCTGCAAACATACATATATACGCGTATACAAACCAAACCGATTGGGAATGTGTAATTCGATTTGACGATATGAGAGCACTTTTTACGAATCCGAACTTTGCCGATTTACGGATTGAGAATAATTTGTGAATCTGTATGCCGTTGCCTCTAAATTGTGTTTTTCAATTTTGAAACATATGAAAAATTGTGTTTAATTAATTCCGGCGGAAGTTTTCAGTTTTGTCACATAATAGAGGCAAATATTTGATTTCGGCAAGCAAATCATATTTATGCGCGAATTATGTCTATCAAAAAAACTTCCCGCGAAAGCGGGGGGCTTTCGCGGGAAGTGGACTATTTGACGCGGGTGCAAAAACCGGCGTTCAGATGCTCAGCACGAAATCGCGGATGTCTTCGGCCAGCTGATGGGCCTCGGCGGCTGTGGGCGCCTCGGTGTAGATGCGGGCGATCGGTTCGGTGTTGGAGCCGCGCACGTGCACCCAGCGGTCGGGAAAATCGATTTTCACACCGTCGATGTCGGTGATGCGTTCGGAGGCAAAACGCTGTTTCAGCGCCTTGAAGATGGCTTCCAGACTGATTTCGGGCGTGAGGTCGATGCGCTGCTTGTCCATATAGTAGGCCGGATACTGCGCGCGCAGCTGGCTCACTTTGCAGCCTTTGTGGGCCAGATGGCTCAGGAAGAGGGCGATGCCTACCAGGGCGTCGCGGCCGTAATGGATTTCGGGATAGATGACACCTCCGTTGCCTTCGCCGCCGATGACGGCCTTGGTGGCTTTCATGCAGGCCACCACATTGAGCTCGCCCACGGCCGAAGCGCTGTAAGAGCCTCCGTGACGGCGGGTGACATCGCTCAGGGCACGGGTGCTGCTCAGATTGGAGCAGGTGTTGCCGGGCGTGTGTGAGAGCACGTAGTCGGCGCAGGACACCAGGGTGTACTCTTCGCCGAACATGTCGCCGTTTTCGCAGATGATGGCCAGGCGGTCCACATCGGGATCCACCACGAAGGCCACGTCCTGTCCGCCCTGGCGCATGAGGTTCATGATGTCGCCGAGGTTCTTTTCCAGAGGTTCGGGATTGTGTTGGAAATCGCCCGTGGGCTCGGCGTAGAGGGTCTTCACGCGTTTCACGCCCAGCTGCTCGAGCAGGCGGGGAAGCACGATGCCGCCGACCGAGTTGACGGTGTCGATGGCCACGCTGAAACCGGCCTTGCGGATGGCTTCCACGTCGACCAGGGGCAGGGCCAGCACGGCATCGATGTGGGCTTGGGTATAGTCGGCATGGCGCAGATGGCCCAATTGGTCGACCGGAGGAAATTCGAAGTCGTCGCGCGAGGCCATGTCTATGACGTACTGTCCGGCTGCCTTGTCGAAGAATTCGCCGTCCTGGTTGAGGAGCTTCAGGGCGTTCCACTGGCGGGGGTTGTGGCTGGCGGTGAGGATGATGCCGCCGTCGCTGCCCGACATGGTGACGGCCAGTTCGGTGGTGGGTGTGGTGGCCAGACCTATGTCGAGCACGTCGAATCCCATGCCCATGAGGGTGCCGGAGACTACCTGGAAGACCATTTCGCCCGAGATGCGGGCGTCGCGGCCCACCACTATGGTCTTGGAGCCGCGGGTGGAGTGCTCGCGGATCCAAAGGGCGTAGGCAGCTGTGAACTTACTTATATTGAACGGATTCAGGCTGTTGTCGGCCGATCCGCCGATGACTCCGCGAATGCCGGAGATTGATTTGATCAACTGATTCATTTCCAAAAGGTATACTTGAGTTCGTAATAGTGGGCCAGCAGTTCGTAGTTGCTGTTGTTGTAGATGGGCATGCCCAGGTCGTTGGGGGCGATGATTTTCACATGGCCGCCGTCGCCGACATACTGCAGGGCTTCGTGCCAGGCCTGGCAGTCGCCCCAGTAGTAGGTGTTGCTCTGGCCGGTATTGACGTTGCCGTAGCAGATTTTCACGGGCTGGGAATTGCCGCTCATGTTGGAATAGGTGGCGCTGTCGCCTTTGACGCTCATCTCGGTGTAGCGCACCAGTGCCACCTGTCCTTTTCTGACATTTCCGGCAGACAGGCCGGTGTCGATGACGTGGATGTAGAGTCCCGAGGGGGTTTTGTAGTAGAGCAGGCTGCTGTCGGCGCCGATCCAGGGCAGCGTTGCGGGCTGTTTACCGACCACCTGTGAGTGGTGGGCATCGAGGAATTTTTCGATGGATTCCTGCATTTCGGCCAGCTGTTCGGCATAGGTCTTGGTGTCCTTACAGGCGCTGAAGAGCAGGACCAGGAGTGTCAGGAGCCCTGCGGCGCAAGCTTTTCTTTTCATATCGTTCATTTGCTGATGTTTTGGCAATAATGGGGTATGGCGTCTGTGACGCGTCTGACGGCTTCGTCGAAGGGGCCGCTGTATCGGGCGCCGGCTGCGTTGAAGTGGCCTCCGCCGCCGAACAGCTCGGATGCCATGCGGTCTACATTGAAGTTGCCCAGGGAGCGGAAGGAGATGCGGACGGTGTCTTCTTCGCGGAGGAATACCGACAGTGTCACGCCGCGCATTTCGAGGGGTTTGTTCACGAGGCCTTCGAAGTCGCCGGGCTCTATTCGGTAGCGTGCGATTTCTTGGGCGTTGATGCTCATCACGGCGGCTTTGTACTGGGGGAAGAGTTGCATTTTCTGTCCGAGTACGTAGGCGGACATTTTCACGCTGTCTACCGACTGGTTGCGGAATATGGCTTGGTAGATGTCGTTTTTTTCGATGCCGCTGCGGAGCAGTGCGGCTACGGTTTCGTAGAGTTCGGGGTGGCTGCTGCTGTAGGCGAAGCAGCCGGTATCGGTCATGATGCCGCTGAGCAGGCAGGTGGAGACTTGGGGGCTGAGGGTTTCTTGGCCGCTGAGTTGGCTGATGAGCCGGTAGACGAGTTCGCAGGTGGATGAGGCGCCGGGCTGTGCGTGGCTCTGGCGGGTGAAGTTTTGCTGGTTTTCGTGGTGGTCGAGCAGCAGGCTGGCTTTGTTTTCGAGATAGCTTGGGAGGATGGTTTTGAGGGTGGCTCCGGTGCGGCTGAGGGCGTTCATGTCGAGGAAGAAGAGCAGGTGGGCCTGTTGGAGGAGCTGCTGGCATGTCTGGGGCTCGGTTTCGTATATATGCAGGTGTTGCATCCCGGGCATCCATTTGAAGTTTTGGGGGCAGGGTGTGGGGAGTATGACGTCGGCCTGCAGTTGGTTTTCGCGGAGCCAGTTGCTGAGTCCGAGGCTGGAGCCTATGGCGTCGCCGTCGGGCTTTTCGTGGGCGAGCACGACAAAGCGGTCTTTACGGGCGATGGCCTCGGCTACCGTCGACAGGAAGGTGTCTGTTATCAGAGGTTTGACCATATCGGTATGCTGTTGAAAAATTTCAAACGCCGTGTGCCCAGCGATTGAGGGTGTAAAGGTACACTTTATTCTGTGAAATTGAAATGGCGAGGATGAGAAGTGTGTAGGCAATCATCACTTCTGCATTTGTGGGCCATAGCCCTTGGCTGAGTGCGCCGGGCAAAGTGTCGATCCAGTCCGCCGTGCGGCAGAAGAGTTTCAACAAGCAATCGAGGGCTTTTCCCAGAAATGCAAGCACTTGGGAGTCGATTCCGGCTGTTTTTGAGGCCTCAGGAATCGCGTATTTGAAAACAGTTGGGAGAATGGACGGAAATATGGAAGAAATGGCATGGCTCAGCAGGAAGCCCAAAGCGGCATAAGTGATGACGGCCGAAAGGGGCACCAGCAGCAGGTTGCTCAAGAAGAAATAATTGGGGAACTGATGGAAATGGTAGATGGAAATCGGAGCGGTGCCTATCTGCGCCGCCAGCGAAAGCGCCAGCAGTTGGAGAAAATAGTTTTTGACCCCTTTGGCGTAGCCGAAGCACGCCGCAAGGTTGGGGTCGAAGTCCAGACGGAAATAACGCTGGAAAATGGGCAGCAGCCATAGTATGGAAGCGACGGCGATGAAACTGAGCTGAAAGCCCAGGTCGAAGAGGTAAAGCGGACGCGCAAGCAGCATGACGAAGGCGGCGAAGCCCAAGGTGTTCCAGCTGGGCGAACGCCTTTGCAGGCAGATGCCCAATGCGGCTACGCTGTACATCAGCACGGCACGGATGACCGAGGCCGACAGACCGGTCAGGAAAGCGTAGCCCCACAGCAGGAGCACCAGGACGAGTTGAGTGGGCACTCTGCGCCGACGGACGGGCAGGAAGGCCAGCAGCCACCTCATCAGGAAAGACAGCAGACCGCAGATGATGCCGACGTGCATGCCGCTGACCGCCAGAATGTGGGCCACACCGGCCGTAGCGAATTTGGCGCGGGTTTCTTCGTCCATCAGGTCTTTCTTGCCAAGTGTCAGAGCGGCCACCAGGGCCAGCTGCGCGCCGTCTATCCCGCCCTGACGGTAAATGTCGAGCAGGTGCAGCCGAGCCCGCTCGGAAGCCACGCGCAGCTGGCCCGTCGTGAAGAAGTTCCCGCGGACTGGCGCCAGCAGCTTCCAGTCGCCTTCAGACACAAAAGCCCGGGCGCAGTAGCCCTTCCTTTTCATATAGGTCTCATAGTCGAAATCGGCCGAAAAGTTGCGGATGGGCGTCGGCCGACAGCGCACGAGCAGTTCCTGACCCGGCAGAAGCGGCAGAAGGGTCGAATCGGGCGGCAATGAGAGCTGGATGCGACGTTGATGCCAGTCCGCGGAGTCGGCCGACACCACTTCTACCCTGCACTGTGTGGAGCGGGGCTTTTCCTGCGGCTTTTCCAGCAGGCGCACGTGGAACAGGCTTTTCGCCGCGGTTTCCATCTGCGCTTCTGGAAAAGCCGCCCGTTCAAACTGCCGGTCCATACATTCGTATCCCAGGATCAGAAAACACATCAGGAGCAGCAGCGTACGGGCATTTCTCAGGCACCAGCGTCGTGACAGCCACCACACGGTCGCAAAGACCGCCAGCGCAGACAGAGCCGTCCAAAGGGCCGGAGGCGATTGGAAAAAACTTACGGGATGTTCCTCGAGGACTGTAGCCAGCAGCATGCCGGCTATCAGGGCAAGAGACAAAAACAGGTAAGGCAGACGTCCGAGAACGTCGGAGAAAGTGTTTTTCGACATGGCAGTATCTTTGAGGTCTGGCAAAGATACTCAAAAAAAAACCTACTCATCCGAGAAGTGCACGAGTACTTTTCTGTAGGAGTTGAAGATTTTGGATTTGGAGACGAAGCCTACGTAGTGGTTGTCTTGGTCTACGACGGGGAGGTTCCAGGCGTTGGTGTCGTCGAAGATGCGCATGACGGCCTCCATGGAGTCGTGGTCGTGGAGCACGGCGGGGGGCGATATCATCAGTTTGCGCACTTTGAATCGGCGGTAGAGTTCGGGACGGAACATGATGTTGCGGATGTCGTCAAGAAGCACAAAGCCCAGAAAAGTGCCCTCGCCGTCGACCACGGGGAAGACGTTGCGGTGGGCCTTGGAGATGACTTTGACCAGGTCGCCCAAGTACATCTCCGGATCGACCGTGTCGAAATCGGTCTCGATGACATTCTCCATCTTCATGAGCGTGAGCACAGCCTTGTCCTTGTGGTGCGTCACAAGCTGGCCCTTCTGAGCCAGACGCATGGAATAGATACTGTGCTTCTCGAACAGACGGATCGTGAGGAAAGACATCACAGCCACAATCATCAGCGGCAGGAAAAGCTGGTAGCCCCCGGTGAGTTCGGCAATGAGGAAAATGCCCGTGAGAGGCGCATGCATGACACCGCTCATGAGACCGGCCATGCCCATGAGAGCAAAGTTGGCGCTGGAAACAGTGTCCAGACCGAAATGACGCAGCACCGAGGCCAGCACAAAACCCACGAAAGCGCCAATGAACAGCGTCGGAGCGAAGACACCGCCCACGCCGCCGGCACCGTTGGTGGTGGCCGAAGCGGTGACCTTGAAAAAGATGATGAGCAGGCAATAGACCATCAGAAACCAGAAACGGCCCGTCTGCGCGCTGAAAGGACTGTCGAGCAGAAGAGCGTCGGCCCGGTTGTTGATGAGCATCTCGATGATGTCGTAGCCTTCGCCGTAGAAAGCCGGGAAGAGAAAAATGAGCAAGCCCAGGAGCAAGGCGCCCAGAATGATCTTCACCTCCGGGCGGCGGCGCTTGAACCAGCGCTCCACGATATCCATGCCACGGATGATGTGCAGCGAGGCAAAGCCGCAGCAGATGCCCAGCACCAGCACCCAGGGGATGTTGGCCAGGCGGAAGATGTCGTCGCCCGCAAAGGCGAAAGTGGCCTGCGTGCCCGATACGATATAGGTGAGCGTGGCCGCCGTGACACTCGACACAAGCATAGGCATCATGGAAGCGGCCGTGAAGTCGAGCATAAGCACTTCGATGGCAAAGACCAGACCCGCGATGGGCGCTTTGAAGATGCCGGCGATGGCACCTGCGGCACCGCATCCGATAAGCACCATCAGGGTTTTCTGGTTCATCTTGAAGAAACTGCCCAGATTGCTGCCGATGGCACTGCCGGTGAGCACGATGGGCGCCTCGGCTCCGACCGATCCGCCCAGACCGATGGTGATGGAACTGGCCACGACCGAAGTCCAGGTGTTGTGGCGCTTGATGCGGCCCTGACGGCGCGAGATGGAGTAGAGAATCTTGGTGATGCCGTGGCCGATGTCGTCTCTGACGACGAAACGCACGAAGAGCGCGGTCAGCAGGATGCCCAGCGCCGGGAATACGATGTAGAGCCAGCGGGCTTCGAGAGAGTCGACCGTCCAGACCACCGCCTCGTGCAGGCCTTCTATGAGAAACTTGAGCAGCCAGGCCGCGAAAGACGTGAGCAGCCCCACCGCCAAAGCCAGCAGCAGGATGAACGTGGATTCTTTGATGTGCTTCTCGCGCCAAAGAATCATTTTCAGATACCAGTCTTTCTCTTCAACCATCAGATACGGGAAACTGCGTTTCGAAGGGCAAAGAACACAATAAATCGCGGCATTTGCAACAAAAAATTTTCAGCCGGAATTTGTTTTTCTCAGAAAAAGGCCGTTCCTTTGCAGCGTTAAACCCTAAAACTCATTTGCCTATACGATTCACCATTACTCTTTTTTCTTTAAAACAAGAGTGAAATGGAAGCTAAAATCCAGCTGACCGACGACAAGTTGGTCGAATTGTTTGCAAATGGTGACAATCAGTCGTTCGATATTCTGTTGGACCGGCACAAAGACCGGCTCTACAACTATATTCTGCTCATCGTGCGCAACCGCGATCTGGCGGAAGACATTTTCCAGGATACTTTCGTGAAGGCCATCATGGCCATCAAGCAGGGCCGCTACACCGAGAACGGCCATTTCTTCTCGTGGCTCTGCCGCATCGCGCACAATCTGATGGGCGACATTTTCCGCCGCGAGCGCAACGAGAACACGGTCTCCAACGACGAGTTCGAAGACATGGACATCTTCAACGACCGCCGTTTTTCGGAGGAGAACGTGGAAGACGCCATGGTGCGCGACCAGGTGCTGAAAGACGTGAACCGTCTGATGAACCACCTGCCCGACGTGCAGCGCGAAGTGGTGTGGCTGCGTTTCTACCAGGATCTGAGTTTCAAGGAGATCGCCGACCTGACGGGGGTGAGCATCAACACGGCGCTGGGCCGCATGCGCTATGCCGTGCTGAACATGCGGCGCATGGCCGACGAGGCCAATCTTTCGCTGGCCGTTTGAGCGGCGGGCCTGCGGGCCTTGCGGGCGGTTTTTCCGTTTTTCTCTCAAAAAAAGCATCCGGTCATACAATATACGGCCGGATGTTTCGTTTTATAGGATGTAATCGCCAAGACAATGCCTATGGATCAGAATGCTACTTCTTCAATTTCTTCTTCAGTGAACAGTCAGACGCTTTCTTCTGCCGGTCCCAGACAATCAACATTGGATTTTTTGCGTACCTTTGCACGTCTCTATACGCCAGAGACGAATTGAAGTATGAAGCGAATGATTGCCCCATCGCTGCTTTCGGCCAATTTCGCCAACCTGCAGCAAGACATCGACATGATCAACCGCAGCCAGGCCGACTGGCTCCATCTGGATGTGATGGACGGTGTGTTCGTGCCCAACATTTCCTTTGGTTTTCCCGTGCTGGAATCGGTCGCCAAGATCTGTCAGAAGCCGCTCGACGTGCATCTGATGATTGTGGAACCGCAGAAGTTCATTCCTGAGGTGCAGCATCTGGGCGCCTATATGATGAACGTGCACTATGAGGCCTGCACCCATCTGCACCGCGTGGTTTCCGAAATCCACCGCGCCGGCATGAAGGCGGGCGTCACGCTGAATCCGCACACGCCGGTCTGCCTGCTGGAAGACATCATCGAAGAGCTCGACCTGGTGCTGCTGATGTCGGTCAACCCGGGATTCGGCGGCCAGACCTTCATCGAGAACACCTATCGCAAGATTGCCGACCTGCGCGAACTCATCGAGCGCCGCCACAGCCGCGCCCTCATCGAAATCGACGGCGGCGTGTGCTTCGACAACTGCGAAAAGCTTTTCCAGACGGGTGCCGATGTGCTGGTTTCGGGCAGTTTCGTGTTCAAGGCTCCCAATCCTGAGGAAGTGATTGCCCGGATGAAGAAATGAGAAAAGAGGATCTTTCCATTATTTATATGGGGACGCCGGAATTTGCCGTTGCGCCCCTTAAATCTTTGATTGAGAACGGTTATAAGGTGGTGGCTGTGGTCACCATGCCCGACAAGCCCATCGGCCGGGGCATGAAGATGCAGTCGTCGCCCGTGAAGCAGTATGCGCTGGAGGCGGGTCTGCCGGTGCTGCAGCCCGAACGGCTGAAGGACGAGGCTTTTCTCGAACGCTTGCGTTCGTTCAAGGCCGACCTGCAGATTGTAGTGGCTTTCCGCATGTTGCCGGAAGCGGTCTGGAGCATGCCGCCCATGGGCACTTTCAATCTGCACGCTTCTCTCCTGCCCCAGTACCGGGGTGCCGCGCCCATCCACTGGGCGGTCATCAACGGCGAAAAGCGCACGGGGGTGACCACGTTTCTGCTCAAGCAGGAAATCGACACGGGCGACATTCTGCTTCAGGAATCCATCGGCATTGCGCCTGACGAGACGACCGGTTCGGTGCACGACCGGCTGATGGAGCTGGGCGCCGCCCTGGTGCCCAAGACGGTGGACATGCTGCTGGACGGCGGCGCGCGCCGTGCCATTCCCCAAGAGGAAAGCGACGCGCTGAAACCCGCACCGAAACTTTTCAAGGAAAACACCCGCATCGACTGGAACCGGCCGTCGGCAGACATCTTCAATTTTGTCAGAGGCCTGGCTCCCTACCCTTCGGCCTGGACCGAGTTCTGTGTAAACGGTCAGCCCTGCGTGTTCAAAGTGTTTGAGATTTCCGTCGTGGAATCGGGCGGCGCAGATGCCGCGGGCCGGGTGTACAGCGACGGCCGCCACGGCATCGAAGTGGCCACGGCCGACGGCCGGGTGCGTTTGGAACGCATTCAGACGGCGGGCAAGAAAGCCATGCCTGTGGCCGACTATCTGAGAGGTTTCCAACAGGCACCTGTCATCTGCCAGCCGGCAGACTAATCAACATACCTTTTCTATGAGCATTTCCAGACGCATATCCATTTTTCTGACGATTGTCCTGCTCGCGGTTTCGGGCTTGTGTTCCACCCTGCAGGCGCAGCGGGTGCGCTATCGGCTCAGCGGCGACTGGCAGGCGGAGAGCGGCGGTTGGTACAGCCAGTCGTTCAAACTGCCCAAAGCGCACAAGAAACAGCAGATCTACCTCGAATTGGATGGCAAGGGCTTTCCCGCCCGCGTCAGGCTGAACGGTCAGGAGCTGCCCGAATGGGACGGCTCGCCGGGGCCTTTCGGCTACGACCTGACGGGGAAGGTGCTCGCCGGCAAGAACAATATCCTGGAAATCAACTGCGAAAAGGAGGGATTGCCCCAGCGGGCCGTACTGCACTGCACCGACAAACTCCATCAGACGCTTCCCCTGCTCAACAGTCTGGGCACCACGGGCGTCTATGTGTGGGCCGACGACATCGTCATCCGCGACAAACGTTGCCAGCTGCACGTGGAGACTCAGGTGCGCAACGCCGACTCCAAGCCCCAAACGTTCTTTGTCAACACAGTGGTGCGCGACAACGACAACCTGATGATCAGGGAATTCCAGTCTGAAACGATTACCTTGGCACCCGGTGCCGACACGCTGGTCTGTCTGGAAAAGAGCCTGCCCAAGACCACTTTCTGGAGCTGGGGCTACGGCTATCTCTACCGCATTTCCACTTCGCTGGTGGTCGACAAGAAGACGGTCGACCGGGTGGTCACCACCACGGGCATCCGCAAACTGGAAACGCGAAACGGCATTGTCTATCTCAACGACCGTGCCATCCAACTGAAAGGCTACAACGCCGACCTGTCGGCTGGGGAAAATCCGCTCAAGGGCGAGTCTGCCTCGGAAGAAGGTTTCACGGCCGTGCCCTGGCTGTGGGACTGGGAGCACCAGCTGATGGAGAGGGGCAACGCCAATCTGGTCCGTTGGACCGGCGGAGCGCCTGAAGCGCTGGCCGTCGCCTCTTGCGACCGCGTAGGTCTGATGCAGGCCATGACGGCCGATGCGAATCTGATGCTGGCCAACCGCAACCATCCTTCGGTGGTCTTTTACGAATGTGTCACCGAACCCGGCAACGACATTCTCTTGGCCCAGATGCGCGAGCTGCGCAACGGCCTCGACCCCAACGGGGGCCGGCTGGTGGGGGCTTTCGAAGCCTCGGGCAGCCGGGTGGCCGAATACGGCGGCGGGCAGTCGATGATGCGCAAGAGCAAGGAAAAGCCCTTCTGGACCATGGATTATCTGAATCCTTCCGAACTGGCCACCGCATCTGAAGAAGAGCGGGTGGCCATGGCCGCAGCCCGCTGGCAAGAACATTGGGACAGCCGTCCGGGCCGTGGACAGCGCGTCAGCGCAGGCGGTCTGAACAGCCTGTTCAGCGCCCAGGAAGATGCCGTTTATCAGGCCGACAAGGTCATCTGGGGCGGTTGGGTGAATACCGAAAAACGTTACACCGAGACCTTCATCGCCGGTCATTGGAACTGGCCGGCCGGCACCGTGAAGGATGTGTTGGCGGTTTCCAATGCCGAGAAGGTGGAATTGTTCGTCAATGGCATCAGCCAGGGCTTCGGACAGCGCGAAGGCGATTTTCTGTTCCGTTTTCCCGAAGTGGTTTTCAAAGAAGGCGAACTGCGGGCCATCGCTTATGACGCCAACGGCAAGGAAGCCGGCGAACAGGCGGTCCTGCAGACGAGCGGTCCTGTGAAACGGCTGAAACTGAACCTGGTCAAGAGTCAGGACGGTTTCCACGCCGACGGCAAAGACCTGGTGCTGATTCAAGTGGAAGCGCTCGACCACAAAGGCCAGCGTTGTCCCCTGGAAGAATCGGTCGTCAAACTTTCCTGCCAAGGTGAGGCCAAGGGCCTTGCGCAGGAAATCCAACTGAAAGGCGGTTTCGCCCAGACGGCACTTCGCTCGACCTGCCAGGCGGGCGAGATTGTGGTGGCCGCCTCGCTGGCCGCTTGCGAGCCCGACACCCTCCGTTTCCGCTCGGCGGCCGTGGATGCCTCCGACGGTCTCAGCCTCTATTTCCCCGAAGATGAGCTTATTTCCTATCTGTTCCGCGGTTCCACGCCGCAGAATCCTTCGTTCACGGCTTCGCGCATTCCTGTGTCGGTGAGCCGCGCCACGGCGGGCTGCCGTCTGCCGGAGGTGGCTTTCGCTTTCGACGACAACGAAGCGACGGTGTGGGAAAGCGACGGGGATCCGTCCCGCGCCTGGATGGAATTTGCCCTGCGCCGCATGGCGGTGCTGAAGGAGTGTTGCCTGAAGCTGAAGCATTCCGAAGAGCCCTGCCAGCTGCGTCTGGAGGGTTTCTATCTGGACGATGAGGGCCAGGAAAAGAGTCTTTTGCTTTGGGAAGGCAGCACCTCGCCCAGTCGGGGCTACATCACATTGCCTTTCGCCGAGGGCGAAGCATTGAACCGCATCAAGATTTCCGCTCCCTCGGGTAGTCTGGCCCTGAGCGAAATCGAATTCTACACCAAAGGCCTGGGCAGCGGCCAATAATCCCGCCTGCGGCAGGCTGCATTTCAAGGAAGGTACTTCGGATAAATGTGCGACATCGAAGCCCAGAGGCTGTCTTTCAGGCCCGGGAAACGCTCGCTGAGCTCGGCCAGCAGCTGATGGACGTCGCTGCGGTGCGAATCGTGCTCGTAGGGACAGTTCTTTTCCTGCGTTGGGTAGCCTTCGTTGGCGGCGAACTGCGCCAGATCGCTTTCGTCCGTCAGGCAGAGAGGCCGGATGATTTCCATCGGGAACTTGTCCATGGCCAACTTGGGCGGGACGGCCTGTATGCTGCCTTGGAAGAACATGTTCAGCAGCAGGGTCTCGAGAAAATCGTCGCGGTGGTGACCCAGGGCTATCTTGTTGCAGGAATGGGCCTTGGCGGCTTCGAAAAGCGTTTTGCGCCGGTTCCAGGAACAGAGGAAACAGGGCGAACGGCTTGGGTCGGCGTCGGGACGGAAGGGGCAGTCGCTCACATGGAACTCCACCCCGTGCGCTTCGCAGTGGCGGCGCAGGCAGTCGATGTCGGCTTTGTAGGATGGCATCGGGAAGTCGGCATGCTTCCCGGTCCGGGCAGTCTCGTCCGGGACTAGCCGCACGTGCACGGCAAGCACTTCGAAACGGGGCCGGAAGATGCGCGACATATCGCCCAGCAGCGTCACCAGGGCCATGGAGTCCTTGCCTCCGGAAAGACCGATGAGAATGCGGTCACCGTCGTCGATGAGGCCATAGTCGCGCACCGCCTTGCGCAGGCGTGTGTCGAGTTTCAGGCGCAATTGCTGTGAAGGGCTGCGCAGGGGCATTCTATCGGATTTTGAAGGATTGAGAGGATTTGCGGACTCACCGCTTGGCGGGTGCGCACTCACTGGTTGGAGCGGATGCCGGCGTAGTTGGGCTGGTTCCATTCCATGGGATAGTCCGTGAGCGGGGCCGTATGGACAAAGGACTGAAGCGCCTCGGCAGAAAGTTTTTCTGCAGGAGCGAAGGCATCGGAATTCATATAGTCCAGCACGCTGGAAAGCAGTTGCTTCACCTCGGGTTTCGCGCCCTCGGTTTCGCCAAGCAAATCCATGGAGCAGAACATCAGACGGCCGTTTTCGCACTGGGTTTCAAAAAGATATGCCAGCGAACGGTTGGTTCCGAAGTTGTCGACAGCCTCGATAATGGGTGTCATTCCCCGAAGTCGGTCGGTATAGACGGCTTTGGAGTGGCGGGCCAGTGTCCACCACTGCCAGTTGCTGTGCATTTCGGTGGGGAAATCGGCCAGCGCGGGATGCTCGGGACGGCAGAGTATGCCCATGGTCCCGGCTTCGTTGGCAAAGAACACCGGGCTCCAGAACACCGGCACGAATTTGCCTGCGGCGCCCTCGATGGAGACGGGATCCGGATTGAGGAATACCTTTCTCCCCTGTTGGAGAGCGGCCTGCGCTTCCGTAAGGTCGCGGGTCAGCAGCACGTCTCCGCAGTCGGGTGTCTTTCCGGCAGGATAGACCCAGAAATCCCAGCTGTTTTTCCAGTCGGTGCCTTTGAGCGATATTTCAAATGTCAGGCGGCTGGCCTTGGCAACGGATGCGAGCGATGACGACACATGCCCCTCGACGGCAGTGTTGCGCCCGACGGGAAGTTCGGCCTTGAACGAGCCTTTGTCCATGGTTTCGCCGTTGTGGAGAATCTGCCAGACCACTTCTCCGCGGATGTCTTTTTTCCAGAAATTGGCCACCTCGATATCCGATTCGAATGATTCGTCGGATGTCCAGACCGCTTTCTCGAAACGGGCCAGCGGCGTGACCGGAGCACAGGCCTGACGGAACCAGGCTTCGGTGACCAGGCCTTTGTTGTCCCAGAAGGCGTCCACCAGCCCTACGAGTGCCGTCGCCTGGCCGGGGAAGTCTTGCAGACCGAGCAGTTGGAAGCCGCTCAAGCCGGACGATTTGAGCGCCCGCTCCACCTCTTCCTTGTAGAGGATGGCCGAAAGCCGGCCCGAGGCCATGGTATAGTCTTCGGCTCTGTCCAGACGTCCTTTGGCGCGAAGGTCTTCCCTCACGGAAATCAGGTTGAGCGGACTCAGCACGCCTGTATATTTTTCGATTTCAGCCATATGAGGATAGACGGAAAGCTGTCCGATTTCGTGCGAAATCATCGGCACTCCCTGGTCGATGGCCGTGGCGCTGTAGTCGTCGGTGGCGAAGTTGGGCACGCGTCTGTTCATATAGTCCTGACCGCGCACCTGGCCCAGATGGCTGCGCGAGGCCACGAAATATTCGTCTTCCTCGATGGGATGCCCTTTGTAGCGCGCGCCCATCGTGTAGGTGGCATTGGTGTAGATATGGCGCGGGTCTTTGGCTTTGATGTGGCGCAACCAGGCATTGAGATAGTCGTAGCCGGAATTGAGTTCGTTGCCTCCGCTGAACATGCAGAACGAGGGATGATGTCCGTAGTCGTCGAGAATGCGGTCGGTTTCGGCCATCAGGAATCGCTGTACGTCTTTGGAGCCCATGGCGTTGGTCCAGACGGGGAGCTCGGGCTGCAGATAGAAGCCCATGCGGTCGGCCACGCGGAAAGCGGCCTCGGGAGGGCAGTAGGAATGGAAGCGCACGTGGTTCAGGCCCCACTCGCGGCAGGTGCCGAAGACTTTTTCCCAGCCGGCCTCGTCGGTGGGAGGCGTGCCGGTGAGGGGGAAGATGCAGCAGTCGAGCGTGCCGCGCAGGAAGATGCGACGGCCGTTGATTTCTATGTGGTTGCCGTTGGTCTTGAAATCTCGGATGCCGAATGTGAGTGTCTTGACCGACTCGCCGCAGCGGGCTGTGAGGCGGTGCAGTGCGGGATTGAATTCGTCCCAGAGCGCGGCGCCCTGACGGAAGTTGTAGGGCAGTTCCACCCATGTGGTGTCTGACGAGAGTTCCACCTGTCTGGAGACGGTCTTTCCGCAATCGGTCTTGAAACGGATGCGGGCGGATGTCTGTGTGGCGTCGGTGCGCAGGAGCATGGCCTTGAGCGTGGCGCTCATGGTGGCGGCCTCGGGGAATATGTCGAGACGGGCTATTTCCACGGGAGCGAGCGCGCGGAGGGTCATTTGGCCCAGAATGCCGTTCCATTTGATCTGAGTGTCGTTGGTATAGGCGTGCGCCAGTTCGTTTTTGGAAATGTCGTGCCGTTTGCGGTTGTCGATGCGAACCGTCATCTCGTGGGTGCCTGCGGTCAGGCCCTGGGGTATCTGGTAGCGATGGGCTGTGGTGAGGCTTTCTTCCGCGCCTTCGAGCCATTGGCCGTCCACTTGCACACGGCTCTGCCAGATGATGCGTTCTAGTGTGAGTTCCAAGGGTTTTCCGGCCATTTCGGCAGGGATTTCGAAGGTCCTTCTGTAGAAGGCTTCGCCTATGAAGGAATGTTTGCGGCGAAGGCTTTGCAACTGGGGCAGTTGGAGTGCGGGCCGAAGCGTGTCGGCCTGGCCCAGACCGGCATCGTCGGTGGTGCCGGGCAGATTGATGGGCTGGAAGGTGGCCAGACTGTCGAGGCTGACCTCCCATTTTCCGGCAAGGCTGAGGGTGTCCTGGCGGACGCAGGAGACACTGCCGGCCAACAGGGCGAGCAGTGCGATGGCGCTGAGGGTTTTCTTCATAGATGGGAACGCTTGGTGAGTGTTGTCAGTAGGATAGCTGAGTATTTTCGAGACCTGCTTTTCCAAGGGCAATCATAGACGCGCAATGGGCTTTGTTCTTCTCCGTCAGATCTTCTTCCCAGATGGCCAGGTCGGGCAGCGAAACGGCGAAATAGTCCATCACTGCGACATCGTCCATGTGGGCCCGTCCGTAGTCGGCCAGTAGCTTGAATTTGGCCACGGCCTCCGCTTCGCGGCCGAGCGCGCGCAGGGCAAGGCCCTGATAGTAGATTTTCTGTGGAGGTGCGTCGTTGTAGTAGAGGGCGGGAACCGGCTGCAGGTCGCCCAAGGAGGCTTTTTCCCAGCACAGACGGGCCTTGACGGTGTCGCCGGCGCCCTGGTGGGCACATCCCAGATAATAGAAGATATCCTGTTCCTGAGCGCAGTACAGTTTGCCTTCGCCCAGATTGAGGGGATAGTCCAGACATTCTTCGAGCAGTGTGACTGCCTCGTGCCAACGGTTTTCCTTCATGGCGATGCGGGCCAGTTCCAGCCGGCAGCGCTGGTACTGTTCGGTGGGTTTGCCTTCGCCGCCTTCCCAGGGATGGAAAATGCGGGAAGCGACGGCCTGTCGGGCCTCCTCGTAGCGGCCAAGTTCGTTGAGCAGCGCGATGCGTTCGAGCACCAGGTCGTCTCTTTGGGCCACCTGAGCGCTGTGTTTTTCGAGAAAATCGAAACGTTCCTGAGCCGGGAAACCGAGTTTTTTGGTCAGCTGGTCCAGCTCCATCAGCACGCGGGAGTCGCTTTCATCGAGCCTGTAGGCTGTTCGCATGGCCTCCAGGGCCTTGCCGCTGTCGTGGCGCTTGTTGTGATAGGCCAGGGCCAGATTGCGCCAGACGGTGGGGAAAGAGGGGTCCAGTGCCGCCGACTTTTCCCATGCCTCCACGGCCACATCGTACTGGCGTTTGTCGTAATAGAGGTTGCCCAGCAGGAAGGGTGCCTTGGCGTCGTTTTCTGGTGCCTGAGAGAGCGCCTGGACGGCTTCGAGACGGTTGGGGAAGACACATTCGGTCGAGCAGGCGGCGGCTTTGGCGTAATCGCCTTGGTAGTACCAGCTCATGATGGTGACCGCCTGGCGCTCCTCGGCCAGCGCCCAGAGGGCTTCGGCCTCGTCGCGCAGTCCGGCGCGCAGGAAGTCCAGCGCTATTTCGTCGTAGTTGTGCGGTTCGTCGCGCATCAGCGCGACGAAGCTGTCCTTGCCGCTGCCGTCGATGAGCAGCTGAAGGAAACGGCAGCCATAGTTGAAACGGTCGATGGCCAGCGATTCGCCGATGAAGGCCAGCGCTTCGGCATCGCGTCCCAGACGGTGCAGAACGGCGGCTTTCAGCGCACGGGTCTGATGGTTGTGCCATCCGCAGACGAGCGAACGGTCGGCCTCCCAGAGAGCGTCGTCCCAGCGGCTTTCGGAAGCGCTGATGCAGGCGCACTGATAATAGCCGGCCTGCTGCCAGGCGGCGTTCCAGGTGGATTTGTAGAACCAGTCGTAGGCTTCCCGGGTGCGGCCCTGGTATTTCAGGCAGAGACCCAGATTGTAGATCGGCTCTCCGTCGTAGGGGTTCAGGTTGCGTTTCTGCAGCACTCTGACCGCCGTGCGCAGATAGGGTTCGGCCTTGTCGAAACGGCCGCGGCGCACATACCACAGGCCGATGGCGTTGTTGCAGCGCACGTCCGAAGGGTCGCGGCGCAGCGCCTCTTCGTAGTAGTCGAGCGCCGACCAGGTGGCGTGGCGGTACTGTTCGAGATGCAGGCCGGTGAGGTAGAGCTGTTCGCAAGTGGCGATTTCGGCGGGTTTCAGCGCGGCCTCTGCCGGTGCGGGGATGTCCGGGTCGGCCGGTTCGGCGTGCCATTCGAGTTTGCCTGCCTTCAGGGTGAGCCGGTCGAAAGCGACACCTGCCGTATCGGCCGTCTCGTCGAAGATGCGTTCGGGCGAGAGTTGCGTGTCGCAGTGGAAAAGCGTCTGACCGTCATCGGAAATCAGTTCCACCGACACCTGCTGGCGGGAGGTGGCGAAGACCTTGATGCGCACTTTGCCTTCACCTTCGGGTTCCATGTTGAGCACCAGATCTTTGCTGGCGTTCTTCACGACACCCAGTTCGCGGTAGGGGAAGAAATACTGCACGAAACTCTTTTCCTCGCCGGGCATCAGCCAGCTGAAGTCGGGCTGGTTTTCGGTGTAGACGCCGGCCATGAGTTCGATGTAGGGTCCGTCTTCGTCGGTGAGATTGCGGTCCCAGGCACGGCCGAAATCGCCGTTGCCCCAGGTCCACTGTTTCTTGCCCGGCGACACGCGGTGGTCGGCCACATGCAACATGCCTGCTTTCGTGTCGTTTTCGTAGCCGCCTTCGAAATTGTACTTCGAACGGGCCACCATATAGGAAGTGGGCACGTAGATGTTCTTGTAGTTGGAAATGTCCACGCCGGCGCTGTAGTCCATCTTGTAGTACACGCCTGTGGCGATGGGGAAAGTGCTGACGGCGCGCTTGCCGTGGTCGAAGACGGCGTTCACGTCGGAGGGGAACACGCTCTGGTAGGCATCGTTCACGTGCACGGCCGGATTGGCCCACCACAGGAAGGTCTGAGGCATTTCGGAACGGTTGCAGAGCACGCCCTTGATTTCGAGATAGGCGCATCCGGGACGCAGGGTGAAACCTGCCTGGGCGCGCTGGTGGAACATGCGTTCCATTTCGTTGCACCACACCGTGACGCTGCCGTCGCTGTGCTCTTCGATGTCGCAGTCAACCGGCAGGAAGGTGCTGGGGCGATGGTGCTGCGGCCAGTTGAACTCGATGCCGCCGCTGATCCACGGACCGGCCAGGCCGACCAGAGCCGGCTTGATGACGCGGTTGTAATAGACGAAATGCCGCTGGGCTATCTTGTCGTAGGCCATCTGCACGCGACCGCCCAATTCGGGCAGAATCATCACCTTGACGTATTCGTTTTCAAGGAAGACGGCTTCGTACTCACGGTCGGTCTTTTCGTCGGCTACGGATTCGATGACCGGATAGGGATAGACCACGCCGCTGCTGCCCTGATAGACTCTGTTTTCCAGAAATATGGGATTCTTTTCGGGTTTTCCGACCTCGTAGGTGGGAATGACCACTTTTTCTTTCCAGGCTTTCGCTGTCATTTCAGAAGTTTCTTTTCGAGATTTTCAAGAGAGATGCCCTTGGTTTCGGGGCAGGCTTTGATGAAATAAAGGAGTCCGGCCAGGCAGATGAGGGAATAAATCCAGAAACTGCCGCTGCAGCCGAGGGATGCGTTCATAGAGGGGAAGGCGAAGGTGAGCGTGCAGCTGCCGACCCAGAGGGCGAAGGTGCACAGGGCCATGGCTACGCCGCGGACACGGTTGGGGAAGAGCTCCGACAGCAGCACCCAGGTGACGGGGCCGAGCGTCATGGCGTAGCAGGCGATGGCGGCCACGGTGAGGATGATCATGGGTATGCCCTTGACTTCGAAGAAGAAGCAGCCGCCCAGAATGAAATAGATGAGGGCCAGGCCGGCGGCGCCGATGAGCATCAGCGTGCGGCGGCCCCACCGGTCGATGGTGTAGAGGGCGACCACGGTGAAGACCACGTTGGCGATGCCCGTGACGACTATGTTGAGGAAGGCCTCGCTGACGGAATAGCCCGCTCCGGCGAAGACGTCTTGGGCGTAGATGAAGATGACGTTGGTGCCGCACCACTGCTGGAAGACGGCGATGATGATGCCCAGGCTGAGCAGTTTGGCATAGCGTCGGGAGAACAGGCCTTTGAGACCGACTTTTTCCTTGGAGGCTTCCTGGGCCTCGGCCGACTCGATGGCGTGGAGTTCGGTTTGGGCATACTCGCCGCCTCCGATGCGCGACAGCACTTTGAGAGCCGGTTCCCGCTGTCCGTTGAGCGCGGTCCAACGGGGACTTTCGGGCAGGAAGAACGACATGAGCAGGAACAGGAAGGCGGGAACGGTTTCGGCCCAGAACATCCAGCGCCAGCCCATTTCGATGTTCCAGGGGTCGATGGCGCCGGCCACATCGGGACGTGCGATGGCCCAGTTGGCGATCTGGGCGGCCAGGATGCCCAGCACGATGGTCATCTGATTGAGACTGACCAGCCGGCCGCGGATGGGCGTGGGCGAGACTTCGGCGATGTACATGGGGCTGAGGGCCGAGGCGATGCCTATGCCGACGCCGCCGACGATGCGGGCCACGCAGAAGAGGGAGAACAGGTTGAAGATGCCGGTGGCCACCGCGCTGAGGGTGAAGAGCACCGCCGCGGTGACGAGCAGGGGTTTGCGTCCGTAGCGGTCGGCCAGCGCACCGGCGACCATGGCGCCGAACATGCAGCCCAGCAGAGCGGCGCTGGTGGCGAGACCCTGCAGCACGGCATTGCCGCCGATGCCGAAGAATTCCTCGTAGAACTTGACGGCGCCGCCGATGACGACCCAGTCGTATCCGAACAGGAGTCCGCCCATGGCGGAGACCAGACAGATGAAATAGATGAAGGGTTTGTTGAACTTGTCTGTCATAAGAAAGTCATTGATGCGCAAATATAACAATTTTCGGCAAGTCTTGCAGGAGCGGGGCGAATTTGCTATTTCAAGGGCTTATTATATCTTTGCAGTACGTTTGATTATGAAAATATCCGGCTTTCTCCATGGGTCATTCCGGCAGAACGTTCTGTATTGTTTTGCCGTCATTTGCCTGATTGTCAGCAGTCTGATGGGTGCAAACGCCCAGACGCTCGAGCAGGCCCGGAAACTCTATACCGAGCGTCAGTGGGACAAGGCGATGCCCGTTTTCGCCCGCGAACTGCAACGCAAGCCTTCGGATGCCAGCCTCAACTACTGGTATGGCGTCTGTCTTTTTGAAACGGGTGCGGGACAGAAGGCTGTGCCCTATCTGAAAAAAGGCGAGAAGGGCCGCATCAAGGGGGCGAGCTGGTATCTGGCCGTGCTGGCCTACGGACGCTGGGATTTTGATGCCTGCCAGGACCATCTGGACCGCTACATAAGCTATGCCACGGGCATGCATACACAGGAAATGGCGCGGCTTATCCGCCAGATGGAGCGTCTCAAACAGATGCTTGCCACTGTGGAGGACGTGGTGTTTGTGGACAGCGTCGCAGTGGCTCCTGAGCATCTGAAGGAGCACATCGTCCTGCATCCGTCGTGCGGAAAACTCATCGATGGCGAAGCCTTTGCGCAACTGACCGGTCAGATGGCCGCCGCCGGCACGCTGGCGCATCTCAACGAGATGGGCGACCGGCTGATCGGATGCGACACGGCCTTCAGCCTGAAGTCATGTGCCAACTACAATGACCGTTGGGAGGTGCGCGATTTCGAAGAGGGTCTCGGCGCCGACGGTCTTTGCAGCGACTTCAATCCCTACCTGATGAGCGACGGGGTGACGCTCTATTTCGCATCGCGCCGCGACAATTCGCTGCCTGCTCCGGACCTCTTGTCGGAGGTTATTCTCAGCCGGCCGACCGCCGACCTTTACGTCAGCCGCTACAATGCTGTCAGTGAAACGTATTACCCGCCCGAGCTGCTGCCTTTTCCTTTCAATTCCGACTCGGATGACTTGCTTTATGTGGTGGACGACCTCATCGGGCGCGGCTATCTGGTGAGCCGCCGCTGGAGAAACGACGACAGCCTGACGGTCTACACCTTCATCCCCAACCGTCAGCGCCGCCTTCTGCGCGGTCTGAGCCCCGAGGAGACGATGGCGAGAGCCAGGCTCACCTGCATCCGCGACACGTGGGGCGATGTGGATGTGGATTCGGTGCGCAACAGCTGGAATGCGCAGTATCGGGCGGCTGTCGAGGACATGAAGCCTGTCGCGAAGGAGTCTGACCCGCTGGAGCAGCCTGTCTTCTTTGTCTGCGACGGTCTTTCGCTGCAGTCGGCCGAAGAGTTCCAGTCGGCCGAAGCGCGGGAGCTCTACCGGCGCTGGATCAGTCTGGAAGAGTCTTTCCGGAAGGATTCCTCCGAATTGCAGAACAACCGCAAAGCCTACGGGCTGGCCGGTTCGCAGGGAAATCTGCGCGAGATGAAACGGCTGGCCCGGCTTATCGGGGAGGCCGAAATCCGTCTGCCTGAACAGGAAGACGAATGTTGCGATTTGGAAAACCGTATCCGCCGTCTGGAACTGACGGCCCGCAATTTGCTTTTGTATTAACTTAAATAATTGTCTTATGACTGGTATCACGATTATTCTGGCAGCTGCCATTCTTGTGCTGCTCATCCTGTTCCTGTACTACGTTCCGTTCTTTCTCTGGCTGTCGGCCAAGGTGAGCGGCGTCAGCATTTCACTCATTCAGATGTTTCTGATGCGTATCCGCAAGGTGCCGCCTACGGTTATCGCCAATGCCATGATCGAGGGTCACAAGGCGGGTCTGTCGGAACTGCGCCGCGACGATCTGGAGGCGCATTATCTGGCCGGCGGTCATGTGGAGCGTGTGGTCCACGCGCTGGTTTCCGCCCGCAAGGCGAACATTGAGCTTGATTTCAAGATGGCCACTGCCATCGACCTGGCCGGCCGCGACGTGTTTGAGGCGGTGCAGATGTCGGTCAACCCGAAGGTGATTGACACGCCGCCGGTGACGGCTGTGGCCAAGGACGGCATCCAGCTGATCGCAAAGGCCCGTGTCACCGTGCGCGCCAATATCCGCCAGTTGGTGGGCGGTGCCGGAGAAGACACCATTCTGGCCCGTGTGGGCGAAGGCATCGTTTCGTCTATCGGTTCGTCGGAATCGCACAAGAGTGTGCTGGAGAATCCGGATTCGATTTCGAAACTGGTGTTGCGCAAGGGGCTTGACGCGGGCACTGCTTTTGAGATTCTGTCAATCGACATCGCCGACATCGACGTGGGCAAGAACATCGGTGCCGTGCTGCAGATGGATCAGGCCGAGGCCGACAAGAACATCGCTCAGGCCAAAGCTGAGGAGCGCCGTGCCATGGCTATCGCTCTGGAACAGGAGATGAAGGCCAAGGCTCAGGAAGCCCGCGCCAAGGTGATCGAAGCGACATCGCAGGTGCCGCAGGCTATGGCCGAGGCTTTCCGCAACGGCAATCTGGGCATTATGGATTATTATCGGATGAAGAATATGGAGGCCGACACGAACATGCGCGACAGCATTGCCAAGCCGGCTTCTCAGGCTTCTGTGAAGTCGAACAAGTGACCATGGACTGGACGGGCGAGACAATCTGTGCCATTTCGACGGCTCCGGGCGTGGGAGGCATCGCGGTGATCCGTGTGAGCGGTCCTGAGGCTTTCGCCATCTGCGGGGGTCTGTTCCGGCGCGCCGGGGCGGCGTCCGGCGGTGTTCGCTCTGTTCCGGTGCCCGGCGCGCCGGCAGCGGACGGTTCCTGCGGCGCAGACGGTTCACGCGCCGCAGACGGGGCAGACGGTTCACGCGGCGCAGACGGGGCGGAAGGTTCACGCGGCGCGTCTTTCGAAGCGAACCGGGCGTACTACGGTCAGATTGTCTGTCCCATTCCTTCGGACGCTTCGCAGTGTCCGGGCGGTTCCGACACGCTCCATGAGTCGGTCGAAGTGCTCGATGACGTGATGCTCACGGCATTCCGGGCGCCACATTCCTTTACGGGCGAAGATACGGTGGAGATTTCCTGCCACGGTTCCCGTTTTATCCAACAGCGGCTGATTGCGCTGCTCACCGGCCACGGCTGCCGCCTGGCGCGTGCCGGCGAATTCACTCAGCGCGCGTTTCTCAACGGCAAGATGGACCTGAGTCAGGCGGAAGCCGTGGCCGACCTCATCGCGGCCGATTCCGCCGCTGCTTCGGCGCTTGCCTATAAACAGCTGAAAGGCGGCATTTCCAACGACTTGAAACTGCTTCGCGACGAACTGTTGCACCTGGTGTCGCTGCTCGAGTTGGAGCTGGATTTCAGCGAAGAGGATGTCACTTTCGCCAGCCGCGAAGAACTGCGCCGCCTGGCCGACCTCATCGAGAGAAAACTGGCCCGGCTGACCGATTCGTTCCAATTGGGCAATGCGGTCAAAAACGGCATTCCCGTGGCCATCGTGGGCGAAACCAACGCGGGCAAATCGACGCTTCTGAACCTGTTGCTTCACGAAGAGAAGGCGATCGTCTCCGACATCCACGGCACCACCCGCGACAGCATCGAAGACTGCATGACGCTCAAGGGTGTACGTTTCCGTTTCATCGACACGGCCGGACTGCGCCAGACCTCCGACACCATCGAGCAGCTGGGCATCGAACGCACTTACCGCAAGATTGACGAAGCGGCCATCGTGCTGTGGGTCATCGACGACACGCAGATCGACATTCACATCGACCGGCTGGCCGCCGATCTGCTGCCTCGCTGTCGCGGAAAGAAACTGTTGCTGGTTTTCAACAAGTTGGACCGCATCTCGCCCGAAGAGGCCCAAGCCATCGAGGGTCTGTTCCAGCATATGCTCGAGAAAGCCGACAACCGACTCCTCCGGAGCGACTGCTCCGAAGAGGGTGTCACAGTCCCCTGCCCCAACATTTCTTTTCTGCACATTTCGGCCAAAACCGGCGCCAACACCGAGCTTCTTCAGGACAAGCTTCTGGAGCTGTCTGGCCTTCCCGACAGTTTCAGCGAGAACGACACCATCGTCACCAATCTGCGCCACCACGAGGCTCTCCGCTCTGCCCTCCAGGCCATCCGCCGCGTCCGGGAAGGCCTCCGCACCGACCTCAGCGGCGACTTCATCTCCCAAGACCTGCGCGAGGTCATCCACCACATCGGCCTCATCACCGGCGCCGTCACCACCGACGAAGTCCTCGGCCAAATCTTCAGCAAATTCTGCATCGGGAAATAATGATTGGTACTCAAAAAGGTACTGAAATCAACGAAATCTAACGGAAACAAACAGAAATTAAGGTAATTGCAAACCTTATTCCGTTTGTTTCCGTTTGCTATTACATTCACCTACTCTACTAAATTCAATGTATTCGGCAAACAGACAACCGTCCATATATACTTAGGGGCGTTAAAGATTGAGTTTTGTACGTATTTATGAGACAGATTTTTCTCTACCTGAACTTGGATGCAATATCCATCCTCTCATGCAGGATTCTTACAATTTCAATGTCACCATCTTCAACCAGTCGATAGAATACCAAATGCTTATAGCAACTTCTGCGATAGAGCCCGGGATGAATTTCAATATACTCTTTGTCAAGATGGCAAGGTCTTTTTGTGATTGCGGCAAATGTCTCCACAAGTGCTGAATAGTACTCGTCGGCTTTCTTCTCCGACCAGGTCTCGAGCGTGTACGCCCATATCGCATCCAAGTCCTGAACGGCCTTCCTGGTGAGATGATACTTAGCCATTGGAGTGAGACGTCTTGAGTTCTTTGAGATGCTTCACAGGATCGAAACCCTCATATCTGCCGCTTTCTTCACCTTCGCGGATCGCTGCAGAAAGTTCAAGGACTCGTTTCTCGTTCTCTTCTAGCATACGAAGACCGGCACGAATGACCTCGCTGGCATTATTGTAGCGGCCCGTCTCAATGGTCGAGGCGATAAAGTTTTCAAAGTAAGAGCCAAGTGCAACTGATGTAGTTTTCATAACTTTATATATTTGTACAAAGTTACCAATATTTGGTAATAATACAAAATCTTATTTTGATAGCATACCCGTCTGTTGTCACAAACTTATAGACTTGGCGGACATTTAACATATATGATGCATCCGTACATACGGATGAAGCAAAACTTAGTTCATTTACCGCGCTAAACATGTCTGCTCCAACCAAGAATTTACTTACCTCTTTTTTTATTGGAATAGTTTTCAGTTTTGGAGTGACAGTCCGGGTCAAAAAAGTGAATATTCAGTCAGGTTTACCTGATGACGATGATGTTCGGCACTTTGCGGGCACCGTTGTGGT
>JAZQNO010000007.1:0-100174 GCA_045627385.1 Bacteroidales bacterium | reverse complement strand
TTGGCGGAGGCGTGTACCGCTGCTGTCTGCCCGATGGCAGAGCCACCTACACATCTTTCGGCAAGACCACTCTCTTTGTTCCTGTAACTATAGATTTTGCGGTCTACAGCCTTTCCTGCGCCCGCTTCAAAGACGACGATTGCCTCGAACCTGTCGTGAAGGATGTCCTCCTGATCCACGGCTCCCAACTGTATGATTACCTTTCCGCCCCTCGGCCCGTTCCTCTCGACCGTCACTCCCTGAAAATCCGCATCGAAAACGGCGCCGTCGTGGAGTTCTGGTGCGACACCCGCTACGACGGCTGAAAACCGAAGGCCGCTCCGTGAGCAAAACCCGCGTCTGGCGGTACCGTTCGGCTCCCCGCGGCTGATTACGAATCCGCCAATCGTTGGATAGCCAGCATGTAGTTATCCAATACTGATAATATATTACCCGTATAGACTTGTTTCTTTAAATTCCACCGAAAAGAGTATCATCCGACAGGGCAGGTGCTATCTTTGTGGTGCGATTCACGAGGAGTCTTCCGTCGGACCTGAGGCAGTCTGCTCGGACCGGGAAGCTGCTCTGACGTTCCTCCGTTGTTCCTCCGTTGTACCTCCCATTTTTGGGCGGACGAAGATGAGACTTGCAAAGGACCACGATTGAAGGCACCTCTGAGGCACGGAAGAGAGGGTGAGTAATATTTCCACACAGAATGATACTACTCTTAACTACTCATACAAGGAATGAATGATTTCGGCGGATTGGTGATGGAATTGTCTGCTACGCCCGGCATGTATCACCCTTCTTCGAAGAGATCTTTGACGTATTGCTAATGGAGGTTGGGGGTTTCTGCGCGAATTTTCTGGCGCTGGTCTCGTGGTCGGGGAGGTTAGTGTGGTTTTGCGCGGCTGAACGCATGCCAGGGCCACTAACGTCTGGGCTGTCCCGCCTGCTGCGGGCCGTGGCTGGGGAGGTTAGTGTGGTTTTGCGCGGCTGAACGCATGCCAGGGCCACTAACGTCTGGGGAAAACCGCCTCAAAAGGCTTCGGTCGCGGAGGTTAGTGGCCGGGACAAGGCTGTAAGCGGCTGAAACCACACTATCGTCAAACCGCACGAACTTTCTGTGGCATAAACGAAGCGGGACGGCGGTTCTCCTCGCGGGATTTTCTTACCTTTGCTGAAGGATTGCGGCCCGATGTCAGGCTAGGTGGATGTCTGGCAAGGTGCACGGGCTGCGGTTTTGGAATGGAGACAATGGAAACAGGAAACAACAAGGGCACAACAGGCGGAATCGAAGTGGTTTCGCTGAGCGGAAGCTGGCGCGAAATGGGCCGGCAGTACGGGCGGCAGGTGAGCGCTCATCTGTGGCACGTGTATGATTTCATGATGCGGAAGTTCTCGGGCGATGCCTCGCAGACCGCCCCCGATGCCTCGCAGACTCCCCCCGGCGCCTCGCAACCGGCTACGGAAAAGCCCGCTGCTGGCAGAGGAAAGGCCGCGGCAGCCAGGGAGATGGCCGACAGGCTGGTGGCGCGTTATCCGCACCAGTTCCGCGAATTCTTTCGAGGGACGGCGGAGACTTCGGGACTCAGCTACAGCCAGCTCACACTGATCAATGCCGTGGAGTATACCGAAGGCTTCTACTGCAGCGGCATCGCCGTCTGGGGCGACTATAGCAAAGATGGCCGGCTCGTCTACGGCCGCAACTACGACGGCCGGAGTTTCGCCCCCATAGCCCAAGACCTCCTCGTCACCGTGTTCCATCCCGCCGACGGCTCTATCCCCACCGCCATTGTGGGCTATGCCGGCGAACTGTACGCGGTGAACGCCTTCAACCGCGCCGGTCTGTTTCTGGAACTGAACAACAGCATGCCTTCGGCCGGATCTGAATTTGATTTCGAGCGTTTTTCGGGCACAGCCAGCCTGCTGGAGATGATGTTTCAGGCTGAAGATCTCGACTATGTGGACGCCTTTTTCCAGACCCACCGCGGATTCGCCTCTTTCCTTATCGGCGTGGCCGACAGCCGGCAGGCCCGTGTGTACGAATGGTGCGCGCAAGGCATGAAACGCTCCGACCACCTTATGCCCGAGGGTCTGGCCGTGCTCACCAACCACTACGTGCACCCCGACTGGCCCTTCGCCATTCCGAGCGACGCCGACAGCTGGAACTCAATCAGCCGTAGGGCGCATCTGCATGCTCTGGCCGAGGCTTCCAAGGGCGACATCGATGCCGAAGGCATGTGCCGGATTGTTTCTATGCCCTTCGAAGAGGGTGGCCCGCAACTGGACTTGACCCTTTACCAGATGGTTTTCGAACCGGCAGGCGCGATGCTCCGCTTCCGGGTGGGCGGATCTTCCACCTGGACCCTCATCGATTTGAACATTTTTTTTGATGGATTCGAAATGAATAAATATTTTTGCCAAAGAAATATCAACCCGTAAAATCGACATTATATGGCAAACAAGTACGCCGGTACCCAGACCGAGAAAAATCTGGAAGCAGCATTTGCTGGTGAGTCTCAGGCTCGCAACAAGTATACCTATTTCGCATCGAAGGCCAAGAAGGAAGGTTTCGAACAGATTGCAGCCCTCTTCGAGGAAACCGCCAACAACGAAAAGGAACACGCCAAACTTTGGTTCAAGGAACTCAACGGCATCGGTGACACCGCGCAGAATCTGGCTGCAGCCGCCGACGGCGAAAACTACGAGTGGACCGATATGTATGAGGGCTTCGCCAAGACGGCCGAAGCCGAAGGTTTTCCGAAACTTGCCGCCCGTTTCCGTGGCGTGGCTGCCATCGAAAAGCGCCACGAAGAGCGCTATCGCGCCCTGCTGAAGAACGTGGAGACCGCTCAGGTGTTTGAGAAGTCCGAAGTGAAGGTGTGGGAATGCCGCAACTGCGGCCACATCGTGGTGGGCACCAAAGCTCCCGAAGTCTGCCCTGTCTGCGCTCATCCGCAGGCCTATTTCGAGGTGCACAAAGAGAACTATTGACATCCGGAAAATATTGTCAGACAAGAGAGTGGCCATCGGGTCGCTCTCTTGTTTTTTTATGTATTTTTGCACTGGAAATACGATTGCACTATGCTGAAACCTAAGTTCACTTGGCTCTTGGCGGCGTCCTGCCTGCTGGCCGCCTGCGACCGCAGCGGCGAAACGGTGCTCACCATCAGCGCCCGGGTGGAAAATGCCGACACCAAAACGGCGCTCCAGCCCGACCGCAGCGTGTGGTTCACCCTCGGCGAATCCATCGCATTGCGCGACGGAGGCAACTGGAAGGAATTCACGGCCCAGACGGTCTACGAAGACGGCAGCGCCGATTTTACCGGTGCCGTCAGCCAGCCGGCCGAAACCTATATTGCGGTCAGCCCCTACAAGGCCTCTTACGGTTTTCACAAGGATGATCTGGTGCTGGACATTCCATCGGTGCAGACGGCAGTGGCCGGCAGTTTCGATCCGGAGGCCGCCATCAGCCTGGGCTGCACGGAAAACATTCCTGGAAATGGGCAAAACCTGAAACTATGGAACACCTGCGCCCTCATCAAGTTCGGCGTACCAGAAGGCACCACCTACCATTCCGCCGTTATGGTGACATCCGATTTCATCTCGGGAAAATGGTTGTGTCCGATAACGGACGCCCCCGAACTTCGTCTGTATGACGAGTCGGAGGCCTATGGCCATGTGTCCCTGCAGGGCACCATTTCCGCAGGCAACTGGTACTACATAGCTGTTGCTCCGACCACGCTCACAGACGGCTTTGCCTTTTACCTGTGTGACGACACGGAGACTTTCATGACAATCGATGAAAACACCAGTTTTACGTTCAAGGAAACGGAAAAGACGGTCACCCTGCACCGCAGCGAGATTCTCAACCTCGGCATTGTCGGTGCCGAACCGGGCGCTGCTTTCGAACCGCTGGCCGGAGAAACTTTGTATGAATGGTAAAATGAAAAAATACGTCTATCTGCTTGGCCTGGCGCTGGCTTTGGCCGGATGTTCCCTGGAAGATCCCGAAGGACAGGATACGCCGAAGTCTTCGTCGGAGGGCTATGAACTCACTTTCCGCGTGCAGCGCGAAGATGACGGACTCACCCGTGCGGCCATAGCCGAGGGCAATGCCGTAGCCTTCCAGCCGGGAGACAAGATTTCCGTGTTCGATGCCGAAGGCAACAACTGCGAATTCACCCAGACGGGAAAAATTGCCGAAGATGGCTCTGCTACCTTTATCGGCAAAGTCCAGTATGTTGCGAATTCCTATCTGGTGCTTTATCCCTATACGCCGGATGCGGCGATGGATCGGCAAAACAACAGGGTGGGCACGTCCGGAAGCGACGAAAACCGCCATCCCGTCATCATCAAGGACCGTCAGACGGCGGTCGCTGGCAGTTTCGACCCCACCGCCTTCATCAGTTGTGCGCAGTCGGTGAAGGAGAGCAATTCTGTGCATTCCATCACTTTCCGCAATGTCTGCGCTCTGGTGAAGTTCTCCATTCCCGAGTCGGTGGGCGATCTGGTGTTTGAAAAGGCTGTGTTGGAATCGGGGACCCGCGTCATTGCCGGATCCATTCAGGCTATGCCCGATGGCACGAGCTCCTATATCGGCCCCGGGTCGCATACGGTTACGCTGGAAGGTGCTGTGAAGGCAGGGGAGAGCTATTATTTCTGCGTGAATCCTTGGAATCAGGTCAAAGGCCTCAGTCTGAGCCTCTATCATTATTCCTTCGATGACACTCCCATAGCTGTCTTCGCCTCTGCGGAGGATAAGGAAGCCCCACTGCTCCGCAACCGTGTGCTGGATGTCGGCGACATCGCTCCAAACCCCATCCCGGAAAAGTCGGGCAACTGGTACGGCAGCGGCACAGCTGCAGACCCCTTCCAGATTGGCAGCAAAGAACACCTCAGTCGGATGCTCAACAGCTTGGCTGACAGCGCCACCTTCAGAAGTTCCCACTTCCGCCTGTCGGCCGACATCGACTGTCAGGGCGAATCCATGACAGTAGGGAACAAGCGGGTAGATTTCAGTGGCGTGCTCGACGGCAACGGGCATACGATTGGAAATTACATGCCTTCTTCCTATTACTGGTATGATCAAGGAGGCAATTCATATTGTGCGCTTTTCCATAAGGTGCAGGGCGCGACTTTCAGAAACCTGACCCTCAGGCCTTCCTCCCTGATCAAGTCTGATTTCTACAGCTACAGCTACTTCAGTCCGCTTGTGGGAGAAGCTCTGACGGGTTCACGCCCGACCAGCATTGAAAACTGTACGTTGGAAGGCGATGTGGAACTGTCGTACAACATCTACGAGTGGGGCCGGCTTTGGATGGGCGGTTTCGTCGGTGCCAACTCCTGCGACCAGCTTAACTTCACCAACTGCACCAACAAGGCCAATTTCACCTTCTCGGAGAACTATCATGAGGAGCTTAACGAAGAAAATTATTTGATTGAGCATTTCATCGGAGACGGATCCATCTATCACATAGGCGGATTCGTCGGCCATATGTACTGCGGAGGACAGAATTCCACGACCAATTTCGACCGTTGCCGCAATACCGGAAACTTCACTTTCCTCGAGAATGTCCCTGCCGCGACACTGAATGTGGGAGGTTTTGTGGGTCATGGCAGTTATGCTTTCATTCATCCTTCCACCTTCTCGTTCACCAATTGCGTCAATTCGGGCGACATTGACATTTTCCCCGGGTATGGTTCCACCGGAAAAACCACCACGGTGTATTCTGCCGGATTCATCGCCTACAACGAAATCGACGGCAACGAGCACTACAGCAAGACGGAGCATATGACCGTGCCCCGTATGTACAACTGCCTCAACAAGGGCGATATCAGTGGCGAGGCAACGAGCGTGCATGCCGCCGGTTTTGTCTATTTCAAAGAGTATGAGGGCACCAACAACAACGTCCAGTTCGCCCTTTGTGTGAACATCGGCGACATTTCCGCCATCGCGCCCAGCCAAAAGGATATTTACAAGGCCGCCTTCAGCAGTGGCTGGGGCACCTGCACCTGGTGCTGGTGGCGTGAGGCCGACAAGGACCACCCGGTGTTGAAATGTACCCTCAACGGCCTTCCCCAGTCCAAGAGCGACTACCCTTATTACTGCTACTGCTATCCCACCATCAATGCGAACACGCCCAACAACCGGCGCGTGGGCAGCGACGGAAATGGCGGCACAGACATCGTGCTGGATCTCAGCAACTCGATGTGGAGCAATGCCCTGTGGATAGCCAATACGGTGGCTTGGAAAGGCGGCAGCGGCGACCGGAGCCTCGATCTGGATTTCTGATTTATTTCAGGCAGCTGTCGAGAATCTCGACAATCTTTTCATTCGACGGACGGGCACAGTCGGCATTGATGTACTTGCCGTCGGGACCGATGAGCAGGAAGCGCGGTATGGTCGGAATGTTGACCTTGCGGCAGAAATCGTCGTGGTTGGCGCCGTCGAGACGGAACTGGGGCCAGAAGGGCTTCTCTTCGGCCAGATACTCGAGCCAGGGCTCGGCGGTGCGGTCGGTGGAAATGCTGATGAAACAGATGCGCGGGTCGTCTTTGTAGCGCTCGGCCAAAGCCTGGAAATACGGGCCTTCCCGGCGGCAGGGACCGCACCAGGTGGCCCATACGTCGATGTACAGCACTTTTCCGAACAGCGAAGACAGCGCAATTTCCTTGCCGTCGGGGCCCATCAGGTTCGTGTCGGGCACGGGCATGCCGGGCTGCGCTTTGAGCGTGGCCTGGATCTGGGCGCGGCTGTCGGCCACCAGTCGTTCGCCTTCAGGCGCGAATTTTTCGATTTCCGCAAAAAACGGCTCGTAAATCTCGAGACTGTCCAGTTTGATTCTTCTCATGCAGGAACCGTTCATGTTGTCGGCCAGCATCTGTCTGACGGCGGGGTTGTGCATTTTCCGTCCGTATTTCTTCATGAACCCGACACACTGGTCCAGGGTGCTGCCCTCGAATTCGAGCTGTTTCCAATACATCCAGCGGTTGACCAGGGGAAAGACCATCTGGTCGGGGTCGTCGGGATCGGTCTTGCGGAGCATCGCCACATAGTCGGGATCGTTCATCGGTTCTTCGCCTTTCTGGTAGGCGACCATTTCCATCAGAATGCATTTGAGCAGGTCGTGGGCCAGGTCGGAACGGCGGGTGTAGTAGGCGTTGAAATCGTCCTTGTATTTCGCTCTGAAAATGGAATCGTTCGTTTCGAGGCGGGCCAGGTGCTCCAGGTAGGGGGCGGTCGATATCTCTTCGGCGGTAAGCCCGTAGCGGCTCCAGTGCATGTAGGTCTCGTAGAGGTCGGTCCAAAGGCGGCTTTCCTTTTCGGTGCTGCCGTGGTAGGCCACTTCCACGTCTTCGGCATAAGTGTTCACGGTGAAACTCATTCCGAGGGTGTCGCCCACGTTGATGCGGGCACCGAATTCCATGCCTCCCACCGACACGATGAGGTCGGCGAAGTCTTGCACCTCGTCGAGTCTGAATTCGAATCGTCCGTCGCTGACTTCGGGATAGTGGTAGCCGATCTTATGACCGGGCAGATACGAAAGCACGATCACCTCGGCGGGGTCGCCTGTGATGTCGGCCTTGAGAACGATGCTGCCGGTTTTGGCTTGAGTGCAGGCGGTGGCGAATGTGGCTGCGGCAAGGATGGCTGCCAAAGACTTGAGAAGTTTCATACAAAAGGATTTTTCGGATGGATTGAATGCGCAAATATACGCCTTATAGGTCAATTGAAAAAGTTTTTGTAAACTTGTACCGCAGTTCTGAAACGGGATGAAACACCTTTTGCTCATCGTGTCTGTCGTTCTGTCCGTCTTCTTCGGAGGTGGCGGACACGAGGCGGCTGTGCTTTGCGAAAAGCCGGAGTCGGCTCTTGCGGCAGTTCCCGACCGTGACCGCTCGGACCGCCAGCCCAATTACAGCCTGCAGGCGGTGCTGCCGGTGCAGTCGGCGCGGATTTCAGAGGAATATTCCAGCGTCTCGTCCCCCTTCAGACCGGTCGATCCCAACCGTCGCACGCAAAATGCCCAGAAATATCATTTCCGCGTCGTCAAGGCCGGAAAGGTATTCGATATCAGACATTTCTTCATTCAGTCTGCGGAGTCGCCGCTGTTCGGACCGAACACGCGCACTTCCGACAGATACATCTATTACATAGGTCACCTGCTGATTTGATTTTCCCCGGTCCGGTCGGAAACCGCCCCATCCGTCCGCACCATTTTCGGGCAAATCCTTAAAAACGTTCGGACATCTGTCCGACATTTCATTCAAATCAGCATTATAATGGAAATGAATTTCAAGAAGGTCCATACAGTGACGGACCTTGTCATATCGGCTGTCATTCTGATAGCCGGCATAGTCCTGTCTTTCTACAGTCTCGGCATCGGATTCATCGTCGCTCTCTGCGGCCTGCTCATGGTGCTTTTCTGCAAGGGCGGGTACAAAAAGGACGGCGAAGGTGTCGTGCTTAAGAAAAAATCCGAAGAACTCTGCAAGTCGTCGAAGGCGTCTGTCGTGGAATTCCTCAACGGCAAGAGCGCCGAGGTGACTCTGAAGCAAGGCAACGAAGGCGGCTGTGTACGCCTGCTCGTCTATTACAACAAGTGTGAAAAAATCGCTTACGCGCAGCTGTTCGATTTCCACGACTATTCCTATCAGCCGTCCATGGACATGGTCGAGTTGAGGGGCGAGTGTGTGGATAAACTCCTGGCAAAGCTATAAGCATTTTATAAACAACAAGTTCGCAGATAAAAAGGGCTCCTGCTTCTGAACCCGGTCGTCGACCGGACAGAAGCAGGAGCCTCTATTCTGTACTCTGAGGAATTATTCCCACTCGATGGTGCCGGTCGGCTTCGGAGTGAGGTCGTAGAGGACGCGGTTCACACCCTTGACCTCGCTGACGATGCGGGCCGTGATGTGCTGCAGCAGTTCGAACGGAATGTTTTCGACCGTGGCGGTCATGGCATCGCGGGTGTTGACGGCGCGGATGATGACGGGCCATTCCCAAGCTCGCTGGTCGTTCTTGACGCCGGTCGACTTGAAATCGGGAATCAGTGTGAAGTACTGCCATACTTTGCCTTCTAGGCCGTTCTTGGCGAATTCTTCGCGCAGGATGGCGTCGCTCTCACGGACGGCTTCCAGACGGTCGCGGGTGATGGCGCCCGTGCAGCGGACACCCAGACCGGGGCCGGGGAAGGGCTGACGGAAGACCATGTTGTCGGGCAGACCCAGCTGTTTTCCGACCATGCGCACTTCGTCCTTGAAGAGGAATTTGAGCGGCTCGACCAGCTCGAACTGGAGGTCTTCGGGCAGACCGCCCACGTTGTGGTGCGATTTCACAGGACCCGATTCGATGATGTCGGGATAGATGGTGCCTTGAGCCAGGAAACTGATGCCTTCCTGCTTGCGGGCTTCTTCTTCGAATACGCGGATGAATTCGGCACCGATGATTTTGCGCTTCTGCTCGGGGTCGGACACATTGACCAGTTTGTCGAGGAAACGGTCGATGGCGTCTACATAAACCAGATTGGCATCCAATTCGTCGCGGAAGACGCGGATGACCTCTTCGGGTTCGCCCTTTCGAAGCAGGCCGTGGTTCACATGAACGCAGACCAGCTGTTTGCCGACAGCCTTGACCAGCAGGGCCGCTACGACAGAAGAGTCGACGCCGCCCGAAAGAGCCAGCAGTACTTTTTTGTCACCAATCTGAGCCTTGAGGGCTGCGAGTTGTTCTTGAATGAATTTTTCTGCCAGGGCAGGAGTGGTGATGCGCTCCATGTCGGCTGGACGAACGTTGTTTGACATAGGTGTTTATGTTTGAAGTTGAGTCAGAATTTGCTGCCGAAGAGGATGCTCAAGAAGGTCTTGGTCAGAATCTTCAGGTTTTTGCCGCAGGAACGGGTCTCCATGTAGTCGAGATCCATTTCCAGCCGTTTGAGCATTTTTTCCATCGTGTCTGTGTAACCGTTATAGAGGGTGGCGTTGGAAGTGACGCCCGGACGCACTTGATAGAGCGATTCGTAACGCGGGTCCAAAGCCATGATCTGGTCGATGTAGAATTTGCGTTCGGGGCGCGGGCCTACAAACGCCATGTCGCCGATGAGGACGTTCCAGAGCTGAGGCAACTCGTCGAGATGGTGGGCGCGCAGCAGGCGGCCGGTCTTGGTGAGACGGAGGTCGTCTTTGAGATTTTCGTGACAGAGTTCCGGGCCGGCGGGTTCGGCGTTGACTTTCATCGAACGGAATTTGTAGATGTAGAAGGGCTTGCCGTTGCGGCCGATGCGTTCCTGACGGTAGATGGCCGGACCGCCGCTGCATTTGATGGCCAGAAAGATAATCACAAACAGCGGAGAGAAGACAATCATCGAAACGAATGCCAGGAACATGTCGAAACAACGCTCGAGAATGCGTCCGAACGGACTCATTCCGTCTCTGACGGCAAACGGGTGGGAGGGAGTGTATTCTGAAGAAGTAAAGCTTTCCTTCATAAGCGGATGGTGTGACTGGGTGATGAGTTTTTACTCACTAACGCAGACGCGCACGTTTTATTGTACGTTCCTGAAAAAAATTGCGCAAAGGTAGTGATTTTTTTCGGAGTGAGGAAAGTTCCGGCAAATCATTTCAGGCTGGTCAGCCAATCGCGTGTTTTTTTTAACAGATAGGACGGAAAATTGATAAAGAAAAAGCAGAAATAGGACCTGAGCCAGCCGTATCCGAGCACGTCGTGATAGACGCTGGCATTGTATTTGACCAGTGTAAGTTTCCGGTACGAAATGGAGTCGTCGCGGTCGCGGTAGATGGCCAGCGGCTCGCGCAGTCCGAAGGCGGGTCCGCCCTTGCGGATGATGGAAATCCAAAGGCCCCAGTCCTGGCGTTTCTTCATCGGAGACATCAGCATTTTTCCGACTTTTTCAGTGTCGTAGACGGCTGTCAGACAGCCGATTTTGTTGTATCGGCGTATGGCTCTGAAATTCAGTTGGCTGCGGGCGACCACAAGGCCGCAGACCTCGCCCTTTTCGTCGCAGACGGTGTAGGAGGAAAAGCTTAGAGCACAGTCTTTTTTGCGCATGAATCCGATCTGGCGCTCCAGCTTTTCGGGATACCAGCGGTCATCGCTGTCGCAGAAGGCGATGTAACGGCCCGAGGCCTGCTCGATGGAGTGGTTGCGCGCCTTGCCGGCACCTACGTTCTGCTGCAGGGAAAAAACCTTGATGCGGCTGTCTTCGGCGGCGAAACGCTGCAGTATTTCAAGCGTACCGTCGGTGGAGCAGTCGTCTGTGACGAGCATCTCCCAGTCGCTCAGCGTCTGCGACTGGATGGAACGTATGGTTTCGCCGATGAAGCGCGACGAATTGTACGTCGAAGTGATGACGGATACGAGGGGCCTTTCCATAAACGGACGCAAAAATAGATTAAAAGGATATACTTTGCAAGTGGACGGATAATTCTTATTTTTGCGCCATTCTTATCAAAAACTACGCCAATGAAACAATTGCTGCTGGCGCTTGTCGCCTGTCTGATGACGGTGAACCTTTCTGCTGCCGACCTGAACGGTGCGGCAGACAATATTTTGGGTGATTATGAGGCCGTTCAAGGCTCGGATGCCTACAAAGTGCGCATTTCCAGACTGGACGACGGCCAGTACCGGGCACAGCTGTTTTGGTGTACCGGCTCGACCGATGCCGAGGGCCGCAAGTATACCGATGTGAAGAATCCCGACAAGTCTTTGCGCAATGTTCCTTGCGACCGGATTGTGCTGATTGACCGCGTCGAATACCTCCCGTCCAGGAAATGTTGGGGAAACGGCAAGATCTACGATCCGCAGCGCGGCATCAAGGCCAACGTGAGCCTCAGTTTCGGCGATGACGGCAAACTGCTGGTGCGCGGTTCGCTGATGGGCTTCAGCGAGACGGTCAGCTGGAGCCGCATTCAGTGAGGCTCAGGCTTTTCTGATGCTGTCAAGGGAAATCTCCACGCTGGCGCTGCCGAGCATCGACAGCTGCACGACGGCAAAGTTTTTGCCATCGACCTCGATGAGCTGACATTCCAATCCTTTCAGAGCGCCTTGGGTGACCACGATTTGGTCGCCGGGCTTGAACAGCGCGGGTGAGACTTTCACCTCGCTCTTGCCGTTTTGGACCATGAAACGGAAATCTTCCAACTGACGGTCAGGAACGATGACGGGGTGGTAGGTGCCCCGGTCGCACATATATTTGGAAAGGTGCGGGTTGTTCTTGATGACTCCGATTCTTTTGGCTTGCGTGGTGTGGATGAAAATGATGTGGGGAATGACCAACTGTCCGATTTTTTTGGTGCGGTCGCTCCATTTGCGGCGCACGGTCTGAACGGCCAGATAATGGTCGATGCCGAGTTTTTCGAGGCATTCGGCGGCTTTCTTCTCGTGCAGAGGCTTTGTGTAGGCGACAAACCAGAACAGTCTGTCGTCGGTTTGCATGGTTTGGAAAGAAGTATTGTCAGGCATAGTCGTCGGATTGCGTGCAAATGTAAGCTTTTTTCGGTAATTTCGCGACGTCAAAAATCCACAGACATGATAGATATCATATTGGCTGCCGGGTATGCCACCCGTATGTATCCCCTGACCGAAAATTTTCCTAAACCCTTGCTCCGTGTGGGACAGCGCACCATATTGGACAGAATGATAGAAGACATTGACAATCTGGAAGATGTCGAACGCCATATTATCGTTTCCAATCATAAGTTCGCTCCCGTTTTCGAAGAGTGGAAACGTTCGCACGAAGCAAAAACGGCCCCGCAGGGCGCGTACATTTTCCGCAAGCCCGTCGATATCATCGACGACGGCTCGGTCGACAATGACCATCGCATCGGCGCGGTCAAGGACCTGTTGCTGGCCATCGACATGCTCGACAAAGAGTCGGAAACGGCCTTTTCGGGCGACCTGATGGTGATGGCGGCTGACAATGTCCTCGACTTCAGCTTCCGCACCTACGTGGAAGCCTTCCGCACGGCGGATTCGTCTATGGTCATGTGTTACGAAGAACTGACCGATGCCATCAGACGTTGCGGCGTGGTCTGTCTGGAAGATGTCCCCTCGTGGCCCCGCCAGGTGCTGTCGATGGAAGAAAAGCCGCAGCAGCCCAAATCGCGCTGGGTGGTGCCACCCTTCTACATCTATCATCGCCGTGACCTGGAACTGATCCGTCACTCGGTGAAAAACGGCTGCGGATTCGACGCCCCGGGCAATCTGGTGCACTATCTGTGTTTGCATACGCGGATGAAGGCCTTCCGGATGCCCGGAAAACGCTATGACATTGGCAATCTGGAAACTTATGCCCGTATGAAGGACGTGGAAATCGCCATCGGCTGATTCTTTTCCCTGTTGGGCCTGATTGCAGGAAATCTCAGACTTTTTGCTATATTTGCAGACTTTCAAACGTTCATGTAAAACCATCGTCATATGAAACGCTCCATTATCATCACCGGCGGCGCCGGATTCATTGGCAGCCACGTGGTCCGTCTGTTCGTCAACAAGTATCCCGAGTACCGCATCATCAATCTGGACAAGCTGACCTATGCCGGCAATCTGGCCAATCTCAAGGATATAGAGAATGCGCCCAACTATCGCTTCGTGCGGATGGACATCTGCGACTTCGAAGGTGTGCTGAAACTGATGCAGGAAGAGAAAGTCGACGGCATCATCCATCTGGCGGCCGAAAGCCACGTGGACCGCAGCATCAAGGACCCCTTCACCTTCGCGCAGACCAACGTGATGGGCACGCTGTCGCTGCTTCAGGCCGCCAAGCTCTACTGGGAAAGCCTGCCGGAGAAGTTCGAAGGCAAGCGTTTCTACCACATTTCCACGGACGAGGTCTACGGTGCCCTGCAGATGACGCATCCCGAAGGCATCGAACCGCCCTTCACCACCAAGGCGTCCAGCGGCAAGCACCATCTGGCCTATGGCGAGAAGTTCTTCACCGAGGACCTCAAGTACCAGCCTCATTCGCCCTACAGCGCGGCCAAGGCCAGCAGCGACCATTTCGTGCGTGCCTTCCACGACACCTACGGCCTGCCCACGGTGGTGACCAACTGCTCCAACAACTACGGCCCCTACCAGTTCCCTGAGAAACTGATTCCGCTGTTCATCAACAATATACGCCACCGCAAGCCGCTGCCTGTGTACGGCAAGGGCGAGAACGTGCGCGACTGGCTGTATGTGGTGGACCACGCCCGCGCCATCGACACCATCTTCCACAACGGAAAGATAGCCGAGACCTACAATATCGGCGGATTTAACGAGTGGAAGAACATCGACATCATCAAAGTGCTGATTGCCACGGTAGACCGTCTGCTTGGCCGTCCCGAGGGTGCCGACGAAGACCTGATCACCTATGTCACCGACCGCGCCGGCCACGACCTGCGCTATGCCATCGATTCCAGCAAGTTGCAGAAGGAACTGGGCTGGGAGCCTTCGCTTCAGTTTGAGGAGGGCATCGAACTGACGGTCAAATGGTATCTCGACCATCAGGACTGGCTGGACAACGTGACCAGCGGCGATTACCAGAACTATTACGAGAAAATGTACGGAAACAGATAAAAATTTCAGAATATGAAATCGTTCAGATTTTTCACTTTCCTGTTGGCGGCCCTGTTGGCTGTCAACGTGTATGCCGGTCCGAAAGGCATCACGGTCAACGACTGGTCCATCGAGTCGGTGCTCCCCACGAGTTTCTCCAGTGTGGACGGTAAGGTAAAGGTCAATGTGACCAATTCCCGCAAGGGCATCCACATTACCGATATCAGCGGTATCATCTACAACAAGGGCGGTGAGATGTTCATTATCGGCACGGCCGATGACTTGTTCATTCCCAAGAATACCAGCGACATCGTGGTGACCGGACACGGCCATCTTTCGTCCTATTCGGTGCTGCTGAGCCTGTTGCGCAATTTCTCTCTCAAGCCTGCCGACTATACGGCCGATGTGAAGGCTACGGTGAAAATCGGCAAGTTGGGAAAGGCTCGCGTGGTGGAGATGAAACAGGTGCCGCTGTCCAACTTTTTGTAGGCCGTCGCTATGGAAAATAAGAAAGTCTTTGTGAGCGGTTGTTACGACCTGCTTCACAGCGGACACGTCGAGTTTTTCAAGCAGGCTGCCGCCTATGGCGACTTGTATGTGGGCATCGGTTCCGACAAGACCATTGAGGGGTACAAGCACCACAAGCCGATGTTCCCCGAGCAGGAGCGTCTGTTCATGGTGAAGGCCATCCGCTATGTCAAGGAGGCCTATATCAACCAAGGCAGCGGCGTAATGGATTTTCTGCCGACGCTGGATCTGATAAAGCCGGATATTCTGGTGGTGAATGCCGAAGGAGGAAACGATGACAAGAAGCGTCTATGCGAGGAACGCGGAATGGAATATGTGGTGCTGGAGCGCAAGCCTCACGAGGGTTTGGAAGCGCGCTCGAGTTCGGGCCTGAAGAAGGCCATCGCCGGAGAGAAGGCGGCTTCGGACGCTCCGGAAACCTGTGAAATCCCGACCCGTCTGGATCTGGCCGGTACTTGGATCGACCAGCCCTATGTGAGTCAGCACTGTCCGGGTTGGGCGCTGACCGTGAGTTTGGAGCCGACGTTCGAAATCCGCAATTTCTGCGGTCTGTCCACTTCCACACGCAACAGCATCAAGCGCATCTGGCCGCTGCGTCTGCCCAAAATGGACCCCGAAACCCTGGCCCGTCTGGTGTTCTGTTTCGAGAATGATCCGGAGCATCGCGACGGTTTCATCTCGGGTGCTCAGGATGCCATAGGCATTTGTGTGCCAGGGCTTTGCCGCCATTATTACGACAATCATTTCTGGCCTTCGCGCATTGAAATCTGTCGCGAAGATTCGGTACTTTTCTGGTTGGAGCAGCATCTGGCGCTGATTCCTCTGGAACCGCGCCGTCCGGGCTGCTCGGTGGTCGAAGGCAAAGACATCACTCCAGAAAAGGTGGGTCGGCTGGCCAAGGCGGCCGATGACTGCTGGACGGCCATTCTGGCCAAAGATCTGGAGGGTTTTGCCGCCGCTTATCGGGCCTCTTTCGAGGCACAGACGGCCATGTTCCCGGGAATGGTCACTCCGACCGTCACCGCTTCCGGATCAAGTGAGAAGTTCTCTCTCCAACCCGACATCGACGCCTGGTCGAAGCAGGAGGGTGTGCTGGCCTGGAAACTTTCCGGTGCCGGCGGCGGAGGCTATCTGGCGCTGGTGGTTGACGATTCCGAGCGTTTCTGTGCCCGGCATCCGCAGGCCATCCGCTTGAGCATTCGCAGAAATTGATTACCTTTGCGCGATTTTTTACAAACCTATCCGATAATGAAATATTACATCTTGTTCGGCCCTCCTGGAGCAGGAAAGGGCACTCAGGCCGGAGCCATCGCTCAAAAATACAATCTGAAACACGTCAGCACGGGCGAATTGCTGCGCAATGAAATCGCCGAAGGCACCGAGCTGGGTCTGATGGCCAGGAATCTCATCGAACAGGGCAATCTGGTGCCAGACTACGTGGTGGAAGGTATGATTGAGCATCTTTTCCGCACCACCCGCAACGTGGCCGGTTTCCTGCTCGACGGTTTCCCCAGAACCATCCGTCAGGCCAAGGATTTGGACCGTATGCTGGAGAGCTCGGGCGAAAAGGTCAATGCCGTGATTTCCATCATGATTTCCGACGAGACCATTCGCGAACGTCTGAAACACCGTGCTGCTATCGAAGGCCGCGCCGACGATGCCAACGACGAGACTATCACCAACCGCATCGCCACTTATCATAAGAAGACCGAACCGCTCATCGAGTATTACAAGGCCGATGACAAGTATTACGAGGTTCAGGGCGAATGTGGCGGCATCGAAGAGGTGCGCGAACAGATGTTCGACCTGTTCAACGGTCTGGACACTTCGTTCCTCGACAAGCAGGTGCTGATCGATGACAATCTGTTCGAACAGCTTCAGAAGGAAGCTCACGACGCTCCGCGTCTGCGTATGAATTACGATTTGCGCAACAGCGAGACCGACGATTCGCAGCGCATGCTGAACGTGTGGCTGCCGGGCAGCAAACTGGTGGTCCACCGCCATCAGAATTCCAACGAAACCATTCTGCTGCTCAAAGGCAAGATGGATGTGGTGCTCTACAACGACGAAGGCAAGGAGACGGAACGCTACCAGATGGGTGGCGATTCGGGCATCTATGGCATCAATGTGAAGAAGGGCTGCTGGCACACGGTTGAGGTGCACAAACTGGCCATCACCTTCACGGCCAAAGACGGCGCCTGGGCTCCGAACGCTAAGGAAGACGTCCTCGAAATCAAGCGCTGACCATAGTGTCGTCAAACGGAATATGCGAAGCCCGGTCAAGTTTGGCCGGGCTTCTTTTGTCATCGGAACGGGGCTGATGATCTAATAAAAAAAAGAGTGGCTGTGAGGCCACTCCTTTTAATTTTGTCTGAGACGGAAACTTAGAACAGATAGGCGATGCCGACGCTCAAGGTGTTGGTCTTCTCCTTGTTGGAATCGTAGATGTTCTCGTCGAAGGTCATGGTGTTGGTCAGCTGGGGATGATAGCCGAAGGTGAGGCGATAAGCCTGATAGTCGACACCCAGACCCAGGCCCAGGCCGATGTTGAATTTCTTATGGTAGGTCTTGCCAGTCTGATCGAACCAATCGGTGTCGGTCGAAGTTGAACCGAGAGAGGTTTTAATGGTTTTGTTGGTGTTGCCAGCCAGTGCGTAGTTGAATTCCGGACCTGCGAAAGCGAAGACTCTGATGTCGTCGGTCAGGTTGCAACCGACCTTTGCATAGACGGGGATGCTCAGATATTCGGTGTTGCTTTTGACGGTAGTGGTGGTACCGAGAAGTTCGGATTCGTCAGTCTTGAAACTGTAGGAGAACTGGATACCAGCCTGAACACCCAGCAGATCGTTGATGGCGAAATCGTATGCGGCAAACAGAGCCGTACCGTTCATCTTGACGGGATCGGAAGTGATTTCAGTGCTGCTACCCTTTAAGGTTGACGAGCCATTGATGCTCTGGTTGAGGTAATTGATACCGACACTGAGTTGGGCACTGGCGGCCATGCATACGGCGAAAGCGGCTGCAAAAGCAAAAAATTTCTTCATAACGGTTTGGTTTTAAATTGAATGAATGAAAAAGTGGTGAATAAATATGTATGATTGAATAAGCGTGCAAAGATAACATTTTCCTACATAGAGGCAAAACTTCAGAAAACGTGACATGAAAAATGATTTATTTCGGGAAATTTGCGAACTTTGTATGCAACAATCAAATGGCAACAGACAGATGAATGCGCATCGTTTGAAAGAAGAGTGTGTGGCCTGGATACGTGACTGGTTCGACCGGAACGGTCCGCAGGCCTGCGCCGTTTTGGGCATGAGCGGAGGCAAGGACAGCACGGTTGCGGCCGCTCTCTGCGCTGCAGCGCTCGGCTGCGAGCGGGTCGTGGGAGTGGCCATGCCTGCCGACGGACAGAGCCTGAATCAGGCCGATGAAATCTGCCGTTTCCTGGGCATACGTTATCTTTGCGTTCCCATCGGCTCTATGGAAACCGCTTTCCGCCAACAAGGGAAACTGCTGGCCGAAGCCGGATGCCCCGAGGGCTTCTCTGTGCAGACCTTGCAGAACATTCCCCCGCGTATCCGTATGACCGTCCTTTATGCCGTGGCCCAGAGTCTCAACGGAATGGTGGCCAACACCTGCAATCTGAGCGAGGACTACATCGGCTATGCCACGCTGTTCGGAGACGCTGCCGGTTCTTTTTCGCCGCTCGGCAAGCTTTGCGTCCGCGAAATCCGTGCCATCGGCCACGAAATGGACCTTCCCTCCGAGTGGGTGGACAAGACGCCCGACGACGGTTTGCCCCATTCCTGCAGCGACGAGCAGAAATTCGGTTTCACCTACGAAACACTCGACCGCTATATCCGCGAAGGCATCTGTCCCAACGAGGCGGTCAGAGAGAAAATCGACCGCATGCATGCGCGCAATCTCTTCAAAACGGAAATTCTGCACATTCCCTCTTTCGTTCCAGACATAAAAGACTTGTAATCATGAACATTCTCGTAACAGGAGGAGCCGGCTACATCGGATCCCATACCCTTATAGAATTGTCGCAGGCCGGACACGAGGTCTGCGTGGTGGACAATCTCTGCAATTCGAAACCCGAATCCTTGCGTCGGGTGGCCCGTATCATCGGCAAGGAAGTGCCTTTCTATCAGGTGGATATCCGCGATAAGGAAGGTTTGGAAAAGGTTTTCGCGACGCACCGTTTCGATGCCTGCATCCATTTCGCCGGTCTGAAGGCGGTAGGCGAGAGCGTGGCCAAACCTTATGAATATTACGAGAACAACATCGGCGGTACGCTGGTGTTGCTCGATGTGATGCGACGCCACGGCTGCAAGAACATCATCTTTTCTTCTTCGGCCACCGTATACGGCAATCCGGCTCAGATTCCCATCACGGAAGAGTGCCCCAAAGGCCGCTGCACCAATCCATACGGCCAGACCAAAAGCATGCTGGAGGAGATTTTGATGGACATTCAAAAGGCCGATCCGCAGTGGAATGTGGTGCTGTTGCGTTATTTCAACCCCATCGGCGCGCACGCCAGCGGCACGATGGGCGAGGACCCCAACGGCATTCCCAACAATCTGATGCCCTACATCACTCAGGTGGCGGTGGGCAAACGGGCCGAGTTGGGTGTCTTCGGCAACGACTATGACACACCCGACGGAACGGGCGTGCGCGACTATATCCACGTGGTCGATCTGGCACGCGGACATGTGGCAGCCCTCAAGGCTATCCGCTCGACTTGCGGACTGGCCATATACAACTTGGGTACGGGCCACGGCTATTCGGTACTGGATGTGGTGAAGGCTTTCGAAAAGGCCAACGGCGTGAAGGTGCCTTACAGCATCAAACCGCGTCGGGCCGGCGATATAGCCACCTGCTATTCCGACCCGGCCAAGGCTTGCCGCGAACTGGGCTGGAAGGCTGAGTTCGGCATCGAGGAAATGTGCCGCGATTCGTGGAACTGGCAGAAAAACAATCCCAACGGCTACGGCGACTGATGGCCGTCTGACGATACGCCATTTGAAGATTAGAGGACAATGAACAAACGAAGTTTGGTGCTCCCTTCCGCCATCCTGCTGGGATTGCTGCTTCACCGTTGGTGCGCCTGCGTCAACGGCTTTGTCCCATACCTCATTTTCGCCATTCTGGTGCTCAACTTTTCGGCTGTCCGTCTGAAGACTTTGCGTCCGGGCTGGCTCGACGTCATTCTGATGAGTTTTCAGATTGCGGTGAGTCTGCTGGGCTATTTCCTGGTCAAGTGGCTGGGCGGCGCCGAGCCTGTGGCGCAAGGACTGATGCTCGGCATCATCTGTCCGGTGGCGGCTTCGGTGCCGGTGGTGGCCTGCATGCTCGGCGCCGACCGCCGTCTGGTGACCACCTATTCGATGATGGGCAATCTGATGGTCTGTCTGGTGGCGCCGATTTTCTTTTCTTTTGTCGGCAATCATCAGGATATGCCGTTCTTGATGTCCTTTTGGCTGATTTTCAAAAAGATTGTCTGCATCATCGGCATTCCGTTCTTTCTGGTGCTGCTGCTTCAACGGCTGTGGCCCCGGCTCAACGATTCCATCGCGCGCTTCAAAGGCGCTTCTTTCTACCTGTGGGCTTTCGCCCTGTTTCTCACTTTCGGCAAGACCATCGACTATGTGTTCGCCCACTGGGAGGGAAACGTGTCGGCCATTGTCTGGCTGGCGGTCCTGTCGGTGCTGGCATGCGCCTTGCAGTTCGGTCTGGGCAAGCTCATCGGAGGCCGTTTCGGCGACCGTATGGCGGGCGGACAGTTGCTCGGACAGAAGAATTCGGCCATGGGCATCTGGATGTCCAACACATTCCTCGATCCGCTGTCGGCTGTCTTCATGGCTTTCTACAGCGTCTGGCAGAATCTGTTCAACAGCTGGCAGATTTGGTATTTCGACCCTAAGAAACGTTCTTGAACTATGAAACTGATATTGCTCTCCGGCGGTTCGGGCAAGCGGCTCTGGCCTCTGTCAAACGAAACCCGTTCCAAACAATTTCTTCCTCTGCTGGCCACTCCCGAGGGCCGTCGCGAATCGATGGTGCAGCGGGTGGTGCGTCAGGTGCGCGAATCTGCGCTGACCGACGACATCACGGTGGCCACCAATCTGTCGCAGCGCGACATTCTGGTGAATCAGCTGGGCGAACAGATTTCTCTGGTCACTGAACCCGAGCGGAGGCACACTTTCCCGGCTGTCTGTCTGGCTGTCAATTATCTGTCGAAGGAAAAGCGTTGTGCTCCCGACGAAACGGTACTGGTGATGCCTTGCGACCCCTATGTGGACAGCGACTATTTCGAGGCGCTCCGTCAGATGATGGCCATAGTGGAAAACCGTTGCGCCGATCTGGTGCTGATGGGGGTTCCCGCCGAGCGTCCTTCCACCAAGTTCGGCTACATCGTGCCTTCGACGGAGGAGGCTTCGGGCCACTCCGGCGTATCGTATCGGCTCCATAAAGTGAGCCGTTTCAAGGAAAAACCTTCCACCGAAGAAGCCGCGCAACTCATGGCTCAGGGCGCTCTGTGGAACTGCGGTGTCTTCGCGTTCCGTCTATCCTATCTGCAGGAATGGTCGGAGCGTTATGTGAAGGCCGATACCTACGAAGGTGTGCGGGCGCGTTTCTCTGAATTTCCCAGACTCAGTTTCGACGACGAAGTGGCTGCCAAGGCTTCTTCCGCCGCTGTGCTCGTTTTCCCGGGCAAATGGCAGGACCTGGGCACTTGGAGCCTGCTGGCCGAAAAGTTTCCCGAGTCGGGCCTGGGCAATGTGGTCTATGGCCCGAACAATGTCAATACGCAGGTTATCAACGAACTGTCGATGCCGATTTTTGTGGACGGACTGAACGGTGCCGTAGTGGCTGCCAGCCCGGACGGCATTCTGGTGAGTGCCAAACAGACTTCGGAAAGTGTGAAGGAATATGCCGACAAACTCATCAGCCGGCCGATGTACGAGGAAAGACGCTGGGGCGTCTACCGCGTCATCGACTCGGTCACTTACGACGACGGATATCGTTCTTTGACCAAGAATCTGACGGTCAAGGCGGGCAAGAACATCAGCTACCAGGTGCACCGCCACCGCGACGAGGTCTGGACTTTTGTCGATGGCGAAGGCCTGCTGGTGCTCGACGGCGAGGTCTCGCGCGTGGGCCGTGGCGATGTGGTGCATATCCGCAAGGGCCAGTTCCACGCCATCCGGGCGCTGACCGATCTGCAGTTTATCGAGGTGCAGACGGGCGACCAGCTGGTGGAAGAAGATATCGAACGTTTTTCGTGGGAGTGGTAGGAGTATGAAGTGCAGGTTACTGTTGGCTTTTCTGACACTGTTGTCGGTGTCGTTCCGGATTGAGGCACAGGAAATGCTCCGGACTTGGGACAAAGGTCCTTTGACCTGGGACGATTTCCAACAGGTGCGGGATTCGGAGGCGCCTTCCTATTTCTGCTATTCGCTCAACTTTTACGAGGATGTGGTCGAAATGGGCGACACCACGCTGTTGCGGCGTTTTGCCACGGCCTGTATGAATTGCAGCCAGTCTTGGGTGAACGAGCGCAATATGCACGACATGGAATTGCGCTACAATCAGCTGCTGTTCGATCTGGTGGAGTGTTACCGCCGCGAACTGCAGACCTGGCTGGACCAGTGTGCCGATTATCGGGTGAACGATTTGTTGAACGAGGTGCTGGAGTCTTGTGCGCTGATGTTGGACACATGTGAAATGGCCACGGATTGCGGACGCGATGCGGAAGCGATGGAGGCCTGGGAGGAAATGGTGGCCGAACAGCTGAAAAAGTCGCCGTCTGAACCGAAGACGGCGGTTCCATCGGCCATTTTTGAGGAAAAGGCTTCGGTGACCAGCGGATTGGGCCTGGCTGTGCAGGGTTTTGTCGGCAGCCTGTCGTCCTATTTCAAACCGGCGGTGCTGCTCGATGCAGATTTCGGTTTCATTTTCAAGAATCACGATTTGAATGTGGCTGTGCGGATGGGCTATTCCAATTTGAATAAGGAGTATGAACTGAACGCCTGGCAGGAAAATGAACGCTTTTTCGATTGCAATGTGGACCTGACATACGGCTATCGGATCAATCTGACTTCGACTTTGTCGGCAGTGCCTTTTGCGGGTGTTTCGTATTTGAATTATTCCTTGATGGAATATACCGACAATGGCTTGACGAAGGCGTCGTTCATGCCGGTGGCCGGCATCGACTGGCGTATCCGTTATTCGACGACCTACGACTTGCTTTCGTATGAGAAGGAAAAGTCTGACGATTTCATGAGGGTCCGCTGCGGGGTCACTTACGCGCATTTCAACGATTTACTCGATGGCCTTTGCTTCCAGGTTTCGGTGGGGTTCTTTTTCGAATCCTGCTGTCTGTACCGCTGAGGAATGCTTCCGGGCGGAAGATTTTTTTTGCTCGGCCCCTTGGCAATATCAAACAAATCACTACCTTTGCGCCGAAAACAAAACAGGCCGGCGGATTCGTCTAGAGGCCTAGGACGCGGCCCTCTCAAGGCTGAAACCCGGGTTCGAATCCCGGACCCGCTACCACCAAAGCATCGCACTCAGCGGTGCTTTTTCGTATACTGTCTTTCAATTTGTGCTATAGCAGCACCTTACGCGGTGAATGTCCGTCCGCAGCAGGCAACCTTCGTCATAAGTGACATTGCTTTCGTTGTCTACTGGGTCAGTCTTTGATGGAGTGTTGAGTTGGGATTGGGAATAGCTTAAAGTTCCCCAAGTTCCGCTGGAACCGCTTTTAATATTGGCATAACTGTTCTGACCGTCAACCTTTGTGGCTCTGGCTCTTGAAGGGTGATCATTAAAGAAGATGCCTTCTTCACCGTAAGTGCATGTGAATAAGATTTGATATGTGCCTGAAAATGCAAAATCATATTTTTTATATGCCGGTTGTGAGGACCAGTACAACTTGTTCTGGAAGACTTCGAAGTCTGAGTAGCCTCCTTTCGTGATTTCTTCAATCTGGTCTATGGACGGCATAAACCATGTCAAATGTTCAAAATCAATTTCTCCTGTTGCAGTTCTTTTGTTTTTGTTCAGACAATATTCAATGGCACTTTGTGGCGTCTCATTGGTGGCCAGGGCCGATGACATGATGTTGCTGCTGATGGCTTTCTGGGCAATCTTTTTGGTGAACATCTTTCCTGAGTAGTCATTGATTGTCAATACATTCAACTGGTTGCTGGTATAACCGGTAAAATCGTTTTTATCTCTTGAAAGGTAAAAGTCGTACTTTGCGGTTGATGCCAGTTCCTCGATGGTTTCATCAATATCTTCTTTGGCACTGGTGATTATGGCAGCACCAATAAGACCTCCAGCCTGATGAAAATCACCTCTAACTACAGCGTCAAATTCACTGGAGATTTCCAGCCCGTTCAGCCCCCAGGCCATGCCGTCGGTGGTGGTGCCGTAGCTTTCTTTGGAGTCGAAGTTGTAGAGGTATTCCTCGAAGTATTCGATGTAGTAGGTGTGGCCGTTCTCGGTGATGCGGTGCAGGCTGCGCTGCATGAAGACATAGTCTTCCGAAACATCGGGCGGGGCGACCGTGTTGCCGTCGTCGTAGTAGCGGCACTGCACGGTGGCGTTGCGGGTGGTGCTGCCGTCGGTCGACGGCAGAGTGGTGTTCTCGTCGATGTACATCCAGATGACGTGTTCCGCCTTGTTCGGGTCGGCTTCTATTTCCATAAGCGTTCCGCCTGACAGGGTGCTGGTAACCAAGTCGGTTGTGAAATACTTGCGTTTGCCATAGGCCAGATCTGTGGAATTGACGGCACAGTATTCGCTTCCGCCGGGATTGGACGGCATTTCCATCCTCAGCCAGTTGGCGGTGCTGGGATTGAGAATCTCAATCTGAATCTTGGCATCGGGATGCAGGTTGTGGTCGAGTACAATGCGGATGGGGCGGATTTCCCAGTGCGAATCGAGCAGCGTCTCGCGTTCCAACAGAAACCTGTAGTTGCTCTGCTGGACATCCACGCGGTGGTCGAACGACACCGTGCCTTCCTGCTCCGGAAGGCTGCTGTTGGTGATACCGGTTATTGTGATGTTGTTGTTGAGCTGCTTGTCGCGCCTGATGTAGAAGTTCTCGTAGTTGTCTTCGCCCAGATAGACGCGGTAGGTGACTTCGCGTTCCTTGGTATTGTGGTCGATGTAATGCCCTTTGATTTCCACATAGGTGGCATAATTTTCTTTTGCCGTGCCCAGCAGCAGAGGCTTGTATTGCTGGCGGTTGCTGTCGAACTGTGAATCGTGGCCCCAGGGGTAGCCGGAAAAATTGGCTGCATTGGTGGCCGGATTGACTTTGTGCTCGGGCATATAGAACGAGAACGAAAGCTGGGTGCCGTTCTGCTGGGTGGGGTTGGCACCGGTATAGGTGCTGCGCGTGAAGGTGCTCGCAAGAATATTGTTGTAGTGGGCGGTCTCGGCATTGTTGTCGGGCTCCAGCAGCTGTACGGCGGCAGGAATGTTGTGCACGGTCCAGGTGTCGAGTGTGAACTTCTGGATGTTTTCCGATGTCTGGTCCGGAGTTACCGAAATATTGAAAACGATCTTGGAAAACAGGCAGTTGAGTGTGATGTCGATGACTGCACCCGGTGCCAGCGTGGAATTGGCTTTCAGCCGCAGGTCCAGATTCTCTCTCTGACCGAACATCGGAAAACCGATTTGCGGACGGTCGATGCCTGTGACTGGGCAGTTCAGGGCCAGCAGCTGGCCTAGACTGCTTATGCTGGTGGTGGATGCACCGAATACAGTCGCAAAGTCGCCGTCTGTTATCACATTGGCTAGAATGTAGATTTTAGCATTCTGTAGCAGACTCTGGGTATGATTCGAATAGGGCGGATTGTCGCGGTCGATGGTGAACAGCGGCTTACTGCCTTCCACAAACTGATAATCGACTATGGCATCGTTGCTGTCAAAAACGAACAGTGCCATGTTGGTCACTGTCGACTCGTCGGCGGTCTTCAGCGATTTGGTCGAAACGGTCTGTTCGTCAAAACCTTTGCTGCGGGCTATAATCTGCAGGTCGTTGGAACGCGCGGCACTTGTTTCTCCACTGTCGGACCAGTCTGAGCAGGAGACTCCCGACAGCAGCATGAGAAAGGTGGTCAGATATAGAGTGAACGGTTTCATATCATTCGAATATTATGCTCTGATTCTGGTCCATCCAGTCGCCTGATTCGATGATGGCAATGGAGATGGCTTCGTCGGAGAAGTTGATGACCAGGGTGTATTTCTTGCCTGCTTCGAAGTTCTTTGACGAATCGAATTTGCAGTTGTCAATGTCCAACTGGGTAGAATTGGGTCGGGAATTGCCGTTCTTGTCTTTGAAACTGATGGTTCCCTGCAGATTGCCCATAACACTCTGCTGCTGTGGAATGAACAGAATGTTGTTGCTGCCCGAGAGGTCTGTCGCTTCGCCTGTGTATTTGGGAATGGAAACCTTCTGTGTGGCATCGTTCGGGATGACCTGGAAAACCTTCGAGGAGTTGTTGGCGGTTCCCGGAGTAATGGCTAGAGAGTGATCCAGCGGAATCTGCGCGCTGGCATACATCGGCGAAGTAACGGTGACTTTCAGGTCGTAGATCTGTTCGGTGGCATCGTTCAGATTGCGCGCCTCGATGTTCAGGCAGCACAGACGGTGGTGGAACGACATGCCCACTACGCCGTTGCCGCTGTTGTCTATGTCTGAGGTCATGCCGGTCATCACATCGTTCATCTGTGTTGGATCCCAGGACTGGGTGTAGTTGATGTAGGGTGTGCCGGCGGTACTGACGATGGTCTGCCCCCAGGGATAATAGCCGAAAAACGTGTATTTGCTGCTGTTCTCCCACTGTTTTAGGGGCGTGTAGGTGTGGCTGGTGCTGTTCCATGTAACCTGCTGCGGCGTATTGCTGAACACATTGGGAGTGGCGGTGGCCTTGTAGGTGTTCCAGTCGATGGCGTATTTGTAGCCTAGAACGCCGAAAGCCTGCCCGCTCAGGGTGGGCGATGTGTACAACGTGCCGCGGGTGCTAACTTCGGTGTCGAACAGGATGTATCCGTTCCATTCCAGATCGGTCGGGTCGGTGGAGCCGTTGTTTTCGAAGCCCTCGCAGGAAGTGGATATCAGCAAGGGAATCGCGGCGAGCAGATATGTCAGTTTCAGTTTGTTCATTTGATAAGTATTGATCCTGTCGAAGGAGAAATGCCCCAGGACTCGACCGTGGGCGTTCCCATGACTATCTGATATTTTTCGTTGATGGAAAGCTGATAGAGGACTTTGCTTCCCACGGGCCAGCTGCCTGTCGGCAGGTCGATGCTGACCGATTTCTGTGTGGTGTTGCCGTCGTGGGTGACGCTGTAGTCGACGAGCAGTTTCACATTGTTCAAGTTCTGAGGAATGAGCAGCAGACCCTCGTTGGGCCAGATCATGTCGATGTTGCTCCAGGCTGTCTTCTGCAGTGTCAGTGCCGGCGAGAGGTTACGCGTGCAGATCATGTTGCCGCCTCCGCTCACATTCCAGCTGCCTGCGGTGGCATCGCCGCTGGCCAGGGTGTAGATGCCGCCGTTCTTCATACCGCTCAGGCTGACGCTGGTCACGGTGATAACGTCATCGTCGTCGGCATCGTCGTGTTTGGCGATTTTCACATTGACACAACACAGCAGGTGCTCGAAGGTGAGGGCAACCGCGCTGTAGTTGTCGGGAATGGTGGCCGGAGTGGTCCGCTCGACCCGGTTCGAGAGCAGCAGGTCCACCTGATTGGCCTGCACCGAACTGACGGTGAACCCTGTCAGGGTCAGCGTGTTTTCCAAATCGTCGGAAAACGAGGTGACGGCATTCTTAGGCCACACGGCTCGGAACCGGTAAGTGCAGCCTGGATACCAGTAGCGCAGGGGCGAATAGCTCCAGGTGCCGTTGCCGTATGCGATTGGAACGTCGTTGTCGAACGAGACGTAGCTGCCGGCATAGGAATAACCGTTTCCGCTGCAGAATCTGGCAACGACGCCAAAGGCTTGGCCTCGCATGTCGGACTCGGAGGAGACAAGGGCGCGGGACAGCTTTTCGGAGTCGTCCCAACGGGCCTTGACGGTGAAGGCTATGTCGCTTGTCTTCTCCTCCTCGGGCGTGTCGGTCCAGTGACATCCGTTCAGGAAAAGTGCCGAAAGAATCAGTATTGCGTATTTTCTCATTCTGTTGAATTGCTTCGTTGTGACCGGGCGGGCGGTCAAGCCCGCCCGGCCTTATAGGCCGCTCGATCAGAGCGTAGGAATGTTGGCGTCAATCGGGGTGGCTTCTTCCCAGGAATCAATCGTAATGTTGGCGAAGATAATCTTCGAATTTTCGAGGACTTCGTCGGGAGCTGTGGTCTCGGGAGATTCGTAACCGTCGTTGCACTCCTTGTAACCGCCCTGGGCCAGGTCGATCTGGTAGGTGTACTTGTAGCCGGGATTCCAAGCGAACTGGACGGGCCAGCAGCACCACTGCTTGGGCGCGATGACGGCATCGTTGGTGGCGTTCTTGATGACCATTTCAACGGCAATGTACTGGCCGACGAGGGCATCGCTGGAGGCAGTTCCGGCATAGGCCGTGGCTTTGGAACCGGCGGTCTGCGGAACCAGAATCATAGTGGTGGAGCCGGAGATGGCATCGGCGCTGGCCAGGAGGACTTTGCCGCTCAGGTTGGTCTGGGCGAAATCGTCGGTGTAGGCACCGGTGAATGTGGTGTTGTCGCTCCAGTCTCCGGATGCGATCTTGCCAGTGCCGGCGGTGCTGGCATCGTTGAGGGTGAATGTGCCGTCCACATCGACACCGCAGACTTTCCATCCGGTGATGTCGAATTCCAACTCTTCGTTGGTGTTGTAAACCTGAAGGGCAATCTGCGACATGGCATGGCGGAAGTTGAAGGAAACGCCGGTAGAGGCATGGGTGGATTTCTTGCCCTGTACCCTGGCTACGACAAAGTCGCTCTGAGAGGCAGGATCGGCAGCCGGAGCAACCGTGAAGACCTTCCAGTAATCGGTGCCCGGAGTGACGTCACCCGAAGCGCTGCCGCCCCAGGCGAAGAAGTCGAGCTGGGAGTCGTCGGTGGGCCAGTAGTACTCGCCGTAATCGGAGCAAATGCCGCCCGAAGATACGGTGACGGATTGCTGGTCGATGTACTTGCCGGCGGTGGCGTCGATGGCAGTGACGGTGAAGCTGCCCAGGTTGGCCACGGTGGTTTCGGTGGCGCGGGTGGCCTTGTGCATGAAGGTTTCGAACGTGATGCGGCTGCCGTCATTGACGGTTTCGACGAGTTCGGTCTTGGTGCAGGATGCCATAGCTGCTATGGCAAGAGCTGCCAGAAAAAGATTCTTTTTCATTGTTTTGGATATTGAAATTGTTAATTGATTTGTTGCTGTTCAGGATAGGATCAGTTCAGTTCCAAACTGACTGGGGTTTCACTGGACCAAGCATTGACGGATACGCTGTACATGATGGCGTGGGCGCCGGTGGGCAGGGTGATGGCATAGGTGTATTTCTTGCCGTTGTTCCAGGTCTCGGCCAGTGTGCCGGTGGTCTTGGTGCCGTCAAACAGGACAATGTTGGTGGCCGGGTCGGTGACTTTGTAGGTGACGGTGATGACCGACGAGGTGGCGGCCTGCGGAATAAGCATGAGAACATTGTCGGTAAGTGCTGTGGCGGCATCGCCTGAGGCCAGTGTCAGAGCCGGAGAGCCGGTGTAGGAATAGATGGCCTTTGTGCCGGTCAGAGAACTCAGTGCGCCTGCGGCCTGTCCGTAGGTGTAGGTGCCGGTTGGGTAGAGTTGGGCGTCGCCGCTGGCGTTGCCGCCGATGGTGACGCTGGTGACATCGTACTGGTAGGCATTGTCTTCACCGACCAAAGTGAAACAGATTTCTGACAGGATGTGGTTGAAGGCAAGCGGAACCACCGAATTGGCATCGCTGGTCTGCCAGATGCGGCTTTCCACATAGCCGGCCAGTACGTCCACCTGGTCTGCGGCGGCTGCGGCGACGGTGTAGGTCAGGGTCGGCTTGGTGCTTGAACCCGTGTAGCCGTTCTTGCTGTAGCTGCCGACGTTGTAGGCGAAGAAACTCAAGGATTTCGTGGCGGTGTGAGTGCCTTCCGTCACACAGTCGTAGGGCCAGTACTTGGTGGGGTTGGTGTCCCATTTCGATGACGCGTAGTCAAGTGTCTGGTTTGTGTAGAAATCCGTTCCGTCATTGAAGTAGGATTGAATGCTGAAATCGACATTGGTTACATTGCCGTTGTTGATTTCAGTGGCACGCGTTGCCTTGTGCATGAAGTTTTCGAAACCGATGGCCTTCTGGTCGAGTTCGGTTTCAAGGATCTCACTCTCACTGCAGCCGGTCAGGGCTATCGTCCCGACAACTGCCATTAAGAACAAATTCTTTTTCATAACTAAAAGGATTTTGAGTTGTTAATTAATTGATTTTGTATTTGTTGTTTGTTTTGTTTCTGTTGTTGTCCCGGATTTCGAAACTTAGGGGTTTTGTCGGGAGGTCTTCATTCCAATCGGGATGATTTCTTCGTCCCAGTCGCCGACCAGCACCTGCCATCCTCCGCCGCCCGGGTCGTCGGGAGGTCCGACGTCGGGGATCACGATGGGGCCGTCGCTGCCGCCGCTGCCGTCGAAGCCGACATCGATTTCGAAACTGACGGTGAATTCGGCCTGGTATTCTTTGATTTTGCCGCGCAGCGGCCTGATGTCGCGGAAGTTGCTGCCGTCGGACAGAACGGCGCGGAAGTCCATCTCATAGTCGGTCGAGGCAGACTGACCGTGGTCGACCAGTCCGAAACTGCGGAAACTGCCGGTCATGTAGCCCGTGGCGTTGGAACCCACATCGAAATAGCGGTCGGAGAAGGTGAGCTTGTGTGTGACGGGCATGTCCAGCGGTTCGCCGTCGCTCAGACGGACGCCCTGCGAGAAGCCCGACACGTAAGCGCCCGACGAGTTCACCTTGTCGAGCCCTTGAACGGACACCTTGACGTTCACGTTGTAGACGAGCGGGGTGGGACGGACGGTCCAGGTGAGCTGCTGGGGAAGCTGTTCGCCGGCCATGGCGCGGGTCTGCGCTCCCGACTTCATGGCTGCCGCGCGGGCGCGCGTAAAGGCGCGCGTGACGTCGACCATTGTCTCGGTCACTTCAAAGTCGTTGATGACGTCGGCAGCCAGCATGTCGGGCTCTTCGTAGACCTGGAAGCCCGAGCGCACCAGTTCGCTGTTGTCGCAGACGGCGGCTATTTCGCTGAAGGAATTGCGGTTGATGAAGTCGATGTAGTCGAAATCTTCGAAGGTCTCGTTGAAGACGATCACATCGTACATGCCCAGCGGCAGGTGTGTGGTGACCGTGTCGGAGTGCGACAGACGCATGATGGGGCTGCCGCCGTCCTGCGGGAAGAACATCACCGTGTGGCCGTTGGGGTGGCTGAGCAGGCTTGAGAGCGACCAGTCGGCGATGATGTTGACCTCGGCCGTGTCGATATAGTCATAATCCAAGGCACGGAACTCGCATCCGCCCAGCAGTAGGGCAGACGCCAGCGCCATCAGATATGAATATACCTTTCTCCTCATTTCCTGTAATCTTTTACGAACAAGTTCCATACCAGCGACACGTGGGCCCGGTTGGGATACAGTAGGGTGGTTTTGCGCGTGTCCTGATAGGCGAGTATGGTGTTGTCTTTCTTTGCAATGTAGGTTTCGTATTGCGACGATGTCAGACCGAATCCGATTTCGAACTCCAGGTTCAGACAGTTCGCCAGGCTGCGGCTGTAACCGACGCCTAGACCGACGTTCCAGAAGTCGCCGCGGCGTCCGTCGAGCTTGTACTGGATGTCGTAGCGGCCGGTGCCGCCGAACAGTCCGGCGAAGAAGCCGTTCAGGGGATCGTCTGTCTTTCCGTCCTTGGGCGGGAACCAGTAGCGGCCTTCCAGTTGGACCACGTTGGCCATCAGACAATAGGATCCTTCGCTCTTGTCGATGAGCCACCAAGGACCGTCGTATTCCACGTTGAAGGAGTAGCGGTCGCCGATGGGAATTTCGATTTCAGCGTTCAACACGGTGAGCAGGTCGAAGGCCAGGTTGGTCTTCAGAGCCAAGAGCTTCTTGAGATCGTAGGGCCGCTCGGGCTCTGGCTGAGGCTCGGGCTCGATAGCGGGTTCTTCCGGTTCGGGTTCCGGCTGCGGTTCTGCTTCGACGACAGGCTCGGGTTCGGGCTGGATTTCCCGAACGGTGTCGGCTGCTGTCGCGGGAATGGTGTCGGGTCCGGTGGCCGGAATGATTTCCTGAACGGTGTCGGGTTCTGCTGCAGGAATCGTGTCGGGTTCGGCGGCCGGAATGGTTTCCTCGACAGGTTCCGGTTCGACGATGGGTTCGGGTTCGACGATGGGTTCGGGCTCCACCGCTTTCGGGACGACCGAAATCACCTCGATTCTGACTTTCCGCAATTCGGGAAAGAGTTTTTCCTTCAGATAAAGGTACGGCTTTCCGCCCTCGAAGGACGCCATCTGACCCAATTTGCTGCCGACGACCGTGCCGTTCGAATCGAACAGAAAGACAGGGCCGTGGCGCAGCAGTTCGGACATCTTGCCGCTCCATTCCTGACTCACCGTGTCGGTCATTTCGGCCAGGCCGTCCCAGTCGATTCCGGCCGATCGGCTGCTGACGTGCGACAGTTCTCCGTCCATTCCGCGCTGCTTCAGTTCTTCCGTAAACAGATTGGAAATGTTGTCGGTGCGTTTCTTGGCGAGCCGGATGTTGTTGCTGTAGGTGCCGTCGGGCGAAGTGGAGCCCGTGAGGACAACCCGATAGTCGGGATCTGCCTGTCTGGCCTGTTCGACATTGACGATGGCCGATTCAAGGGCTTGCGCGTTGTCTCTGTAATCGGATTGGTAGATAGAATATCCCACCCGAAAATAAATTTCGGATGTGGTCGTGATTGTGTCGCATAGCATCTGGGCCTTAAGCGAGAACCCTCTGTCAATGAGGGCGGCCATCGTCAGGAGCACCAGAACCAGAAGCGTTTTTTTACTCGAAAATCCGTTCATTCGGCACTACTACACCAAATTATTGCACGCAAATATAATATAAATAACTAAAGATGTACTCATTATACGTATTAAACTATCATTTTTTTGTGTTTTGTCAGAAATGCTATATTTGTGCCCGGAAACGTCAAATTCCTCTCAAACAATCCCTATGAAGAAAATTATCCTTTCGCTCGCTGTCCTGTCGATGACGGGGCTTTTCGTGCAGTCTGCCTTTGCACAGACGGGAGGCCGTCGCGGCAATCCCACCGTTCCTTCAGTCACTGAAGATGTGGTCGAAGATTTCCGACCCGCATCGAACAATCAAGAGAACCATCCGTATCCGATGGTCAATTCGCAGCGTATGGTCCGCGCGCAGATTTCGGCGCCAGATGCCCATTCGGTCGGCCTCGATATTTCCGGCAAAATCTATGCGATGACCAAGGACGAAAAAGGTGTCTGGACCGGCACTTCGGCCCCTCAGGACGAAGGTTTCCATTATTATCAGCTCAATGTCGACGGCGCTTCTGTGCCCGACCCGGGCAGCCTGTACTACTATGGTGCGGGCCGTTGGGGCAGCGGTATCGAGATTCCGTCGGCCGATCAGGATTTCTGGGCTGTCAAAAATGTTCCGCAGGGCAGCTTGAACGAGGTTTTCTACTGGTCTTCGGCCACTGAGAACATGCGCCATTGCTACATCTATTTCCCCAACGAATACTACACCAATCCCAAGAAGAAATTCCCGGTGCTGTATCTGTTGCACGGAATGGCTGAAAACGAGCACAGTTGGGCCGAACAGGGCCACACAGCCCAGATTATGGACAATCTGATCGCCGACAAGAAAGCGACTCCTTTCATCATTGTCATCGATTGCCTGTATGCGCGTGCCGCAAAGCCTTCCGCTGCCGAGGGCGGTTTTGCCCGTTTCGGCATGGGCGCGTTCCCGGATGTGCTGCTCAAGGATCTGATTCCCATGGTGGAAAAGAATTATCGGGTGATTGCCGACACGGAGCATCGTGCGATGGCCGGCCTGTCGATGGGCGGCATGACGACGCGCATGGTGACGTTGGCCAATCCGAAGACTTTCGCCTATGTGGGCATGTTCAGCGGTGGCACCATATCGGCTCAGGACATTCAGAATGCCGAGGGGTATCTCCAGACGAACAAGGCGCTGTTCATGAGTTGTGGCAGCAAGGAAAACATGGGTGTGATGGAGGCTGCCGAAAGTCTCCGTCAGATCGGTGTCAATGCCACGGGCTACATCTCCGAGGGCACGGCTCACGAGTGGCACACCTGGCGTCGCTCGCTCTACGAGTTCGCCCAAATCATCTTCAAAAAGTAGTTCTCCGAGACGGTCCTCTCCAAAGTCTCCAGAGTCTCCTTCAGACTTTGTCTTTTACGCCGTCCGCCGCTGAATGCGGTCGGACGCGGGTGGTGTCATTTCAGTTTCTGACCGAGCAGGCAGCCCAGCCAGGCCATCAGGACGCAGAGTAAGAGAGAAGCCAGCATGTAAAGGATGGCCGTGCCCCATTTGCCTTGCTGGAGCAGGCTGACAGTCTGCATCGAAAAGGTGCTGAATGTGGTGAAACCGCCGCAGATTCCCACGGTGGCCAGCAACAGCCAAGTGCCCTGTTCGCAGCTGGAAACCAGCAATCCTATGGCGAACGATCCGATGAGGTTGACGATAAGGGTCGGCAGGTGGCCGTTCCAATGGAAGTGCGCCCCCAGGAGCGTCATCCCGTAGCGCATCATGGCTCCGATGGCGCCGCCGGCGCCGACAGCCAGGATTTTTACAATCATAATTCTTTGCGATTATTATTTTGCAAAAGTAATGGATTCCCCGCACATATCTTTATGAATGATTATGGAACATCGTGCGGAAATGGTGCTTGATGAAAAATAAACGAAAAAAAGTTTTGATATTATTACAAGATGTAGTTTATTTGCGTCGTGATTTAGTTTAAAAGTCTGGAAACGGACCGGATTCAAGCACGAACGACAAACTGACAATTAATCGGACAAAACTGCGAAATATGAAAAAATTGACAGACAAAGAATTGACAATCATGACATTGCTTTGGGAGAACGGAGCACTGTCAATGCATGACATCGTGGAGAAAATACCCGCCCCAAAGCCTCATTTCAACACCGTGTCGACCTTCGTGCGTCGGCTCGAAACCAACGGCATGATTGTTCACAAAGAACTGGGAGCGCGGTTCTTTCTGTACGAGGCGGCCATCACGAAGGACAAATATGCGGAGGCCCTCAACCGTGAAAGTGTGGGCAAACTGTTTGCCGGATCGTACATGCAATTCATCTCCTGTCTGGTCGAACAGCAGGAGGTCAGCATTGAAGAGCTCAAACAACTCATCCGTATGGTCGAAGGCGATTCCCAAACCGCCGCCAAGACCTTAGAAGTCGGCCAGTCTGATGTGAAAGAATGACAACTATGGGAAATATCGTGTTTTTCGTATTGATGTGGGCCTTGTGCCTGCTGCTCCTGCTGGCCGTCTACAAACTCTGTTTCAGCGGCACTACGCTGCATCGATTCAACCGTATCTATCTGCTTGCCTCGTGCGTGCTGTCGGCAGTGGTGCCTTTCGTCAGGCTGAATCTTCCTCAAACACAGAGTCTTGCCATACAGAACACGGCATTTGCCCAGACCTTGCAGGCTGTGACCGTCTATGGAGGCGACCATCGCCTGGCTGCCGTCCCCGAAAACGCCGAATTCCTTTGGGCCTGGCTGCTGATTGGCTGCTGGACGGTCTATGTGACAGTGCTGGTGACGGGTTGGACGCGGTCGATTGTCAAGACCCGCCGTTTTCTGAAAGGCAAAAAGGTTCGTCGTATAGGCGGTCGCCGCATCGGTCGGCATGGCAATGACCGACTCCGTTTGGGTCAGATTCGGGTCGTGTTGCATGACGAGGCCTTCGGCCCTTTCAGTTGGATGAATTACATTGTCATATCCAAGTCTGAAAACGGTTTTGCCCGCCGTGCCAGTCTGCGTCACGAGGTGTCGCACATCCGACTCTGTCATGGTGCCGACTTGGCATTCTTGCTTGCCTGTACCATTGTCAACCCGGTCTGCTGGCTGATAATGAAAGAAATAAAGATAGTCCACGAATACGAAGCCGACGACGAAGTGATCAATCGTTATGGCATCGAAGAAAAGGATTATCAGAGACTGCTGATTATGAGAACTGTCGGTGCAGAGGCCTATGCGTTGGCCAGTTCTTTCCATTCAAACATTAAAAAACGTATCGCTATGATGAAGAAAGTAAAGACAATGAAGAAAAGAACCCTGGGCCTTCTGGCCGTGATTCCCGCATTCATGCTGATGTCGCTTGTCTGTGGAAACAATGTCTGTGCGGCTGAACGCCAGAATGCCGGAACGGCCAATGAGAATGTTGTCAAAATCATCATTGACAACAGAGTGAGTTATGTGTATCCTCAATCGGAAAAGGAAAGTCTGCCCGTTGTGGTGGAAGATTTGGAAGAGTTGGGAAAGATTGTCCGTAAAAATAAGGTGGCAAGTGCCGTCGTGCTGGTCGGAGAAGATCCAGACAACAGGATGGCCGATGTCAGGGAAATCTTGAGAGACAACCGTTGTCTGAAGGTCACTGTCGGTAAATTGGAACGTGAAGAAGCGTTCACGGCGGTTGAGAACATGCCGAAGTTTCCGGGTGGCAACAAGGCTATGACGGAATACATGATCAATAGCCTCAAGTATCCCGCAGAAGCTGCAAAGAACGGTATCGAAGGACGTGTACTGGTCTCTTTCGTGATTGAAAAAGACGGAAGCATCTCTGAATGCAAAATACTGAAAAGCAGCGATAACGAACTGCTCGATCAGGAAGCCCTCAGAGTGATTTCGGCCATGCCGGCCTGGACCCCCGGTACACAGAACGGGAAGACGGTCCGCGTGAACAATGTCATCCCCGTCATTTTCCGACTGGCCGAATAATCATCTGACTACTCTACATACAGCACCAGGCCCTTGAGATATTCGCCCTCGGGATGATAGATGTTCACGGGGTGGTCGGGGGCCTGGGTCAGCTGGTGCAGCACGCGCACTTTGCGGCCGGCAATGGCGGCTGCGGAGAAGACTTGCGTGCGGAACATTTCCTTGGAAATGGCCTGAGAGCAGGAGAAGGTGAACAGAATGCCGCCGGGACGGATGTGCGAGAGGGCGCGCGCGTTGATGCGCCGGTAGCCTTTGAGCGCTTCGTCGCTCACCCGGTGGTGTTTGGCGAATGCCGGCGGGTCGAGGATAATCAGGTCGAAACTGTCGTCCATTGTCTTGAGATACTCCACGGCGTCGCAGACCATACTGTGGTGACGCGCCGCAAGGGAATCCGTTTCGCAATTCTTTCCGAAATTGAGTTCTACATTCCTGTCGGCCAGCGCGATGGCCTTTTCGGAAGCGTCGATGGAGAGCACTTCCTCGGCGCCGCCGGCCAAGGCGCAGACCGAAAAACCGCCCGTGTAGCAGAAGGTGTTCAGCACCTTGCGTCCGCGGGCGTAGCGCTCCACCAGCGCGCGATTGTCGCGCTGGTCCAGAAAGAAGCCGGTCTTCTGACCGTTCTCCCAATCAATCAGATACTTGTGACCGTGTTCGCATGCGATGCCGGTGGGGGTGTTCCCGAAAAGATAGCCGTCTTCGGCCTTCTGACCGATGTCGGGAAGCGTCTGGCTGCTCTTGTCGTAGATGGCGCTTAGGGCTTCGCCGAAGACCTGTTTCAGCGCCTGTGCGATGAGGGTGCGTTGGCGGTACATGCCCCAACTGTGGCACTGGATGACAGCGCTTTGCCCGTAAATGTCGATGATGAGGCCCGACAGGTTGTCGCCCTCGCCGTGAACCAGCCGGTAGCAGTCGGTCGGCCGTGAACAGCTGTCCGCAGGTGAACCGCCGTCCGTGAGGTCCGCCGCGGTGCGGAAGCCGAGGGCTTCGCGCACGCGGCGGGCGTTACCGATGCGTCCGACCCACCAGTCTAGGTCGAAATCTTCTTTTTTGAAACTTAGAATGCGGACAGCGATGGAGCTTTCCTGAAAGTGTCCGCGGGCAAGGAATTCTCCCTGACAGTCATAAACGTCGACCACATCGCCTTCGACAGGATCGCTGTCGCAGACGATGCGTCCGATGGCCCCCGAAAAGATCCAGGGATGATGGCGTCTGATGGATTCGTCTTTTCCTTTGCGAAGATATATCTCGCTGACAGCCATACTATTTCTCGCAGCAGTTGTCTCCTTCGCACATCGAAATTTCCACACTCAGCGGATTGCGTACGCGGAAGGCGTAGGCGGCCACATAGTCGGTCCAGTCCTTGAGGGTGGGGAAGATGTCCTGGTTCCAGGCGCCGCCGGCGTAGTAGACCACAGGCTTGCCTTCGTAAGTGGTGCAGTTGAGGATGTGATTGTTGGAAATCAGCTGCTCGCTGGCTTCGGTCGGCAGGATGCTGGCCAGGTAGATGACGCCCTTGCCTTCGACTGCGGGTTCGGCATAGGCGACGAATCCGTTCTTCTGGCAGGCGACGATGTCCTGACAGTCGGCCAGGCCGCGTTTGTCAACCTTGGTCTTGCACGGCTCGGTGAAACCTCTGAAGGGGAAACCGGCGGCCAGCGTGGTGCCTTCGGCCAGCAGACTGTCGTAGCGGATGACGAACTGGTTCAGATAGGAACCGGCGTTCAGCGTGACGGTGCGGGTTTCGCTCACAGCCTGTCCGTTGACGTCGTAGGCTTCGTACTCCAGGCGGAAGACGGTGCGGATGGGGCCGTTTTCGAGAATGTCGTACTTGACGAAATTGTTGCCCACATAGCAGAGCTTGCCGTCGATGAAGGGAGCCATGGCTCCAGCTCCGAGTGTGGTGCCGACACTGTAGAAATCAAGGCCCTCGCCGTTGTCGTTGTGGTAGCTGCTCTTGCCGTCGAATTCGTCCTGATACCACTTCTGGCTGACCATTTCGCGAGTGCGTTTCACCCACACGTCGATACCGCCGCTGACCATACCTTCAACGGGGTCGGTGACCAGTGCGGGACCGTACATCCGGTAGATGGCGCAGTCGTTTTCCCAGGAAATGTCGTCTTTGCGGCGAGGCATGAACGTGGTCTGGGCCTTGACGGGAAATTCGGAGCGTTCGCCCGGGGCGATGGTGTAGACGGCTGTGTCGCCTGCTTTCACACTGGCTTGGAATACGATGCGCAGGCAGTGGCAGGCGTGGTAAAGTATCTGCGAGCAGACTTCGTTGCCTTCGGCGTCGAGCACAACGAGCGGTTGGTCGGCTTTCACGCCGAGAGCTTCCTGCAAAGCGTCGTAGCAGAGTTCGATGCATTCGTTTTCGCGATCGTTGTCATAAGGGTTGGCAACGCTTACTTCGAGCGTTTTGGGTTGGCTGCAGGCGCACATCAGAAGTGCGGACAGTCCGATGAAGAAATTTCTTTTCATTGTCGGGATGGTTTTTTTGGTTTTGATTTTGATGCAAAAATAAGAATAATTCATATATTTGTCGGTTCAAGATTGTGCAAATGTGCACACTCATGACCAAAAATAACTGCAAAAATGAGAAATATTTGTCATTTATCCCTGATACTGACGGCTTTGCTGACAGTGTCAACTCTTAAGGCCGAGCCGGTTGTCAAAGTCGCCTGTGTCGGAAACAGTATCACTCAAGGTTCCACCATCAAAAACGAACACCGTGACAGCTACCCCGGTCTGCTTTCGCAGATGCTTGGAAAACGCTACGAGGTGCGCAATTACGGATTCAGCGGTCGCACGATGCTCGACAAAGGCAACCTCCCTTACATGAAAGAGCAGATGTATCAGGATGCGCTGGCTTTCTGCCCCGATATCGTCACCATCAAACTGGGTACGAATGACACCAAACCGATGAACTGGCAATACAAAGAGGAATATCCCAAGAATCTTGAGACCATGGTCCGCGCTTTCCAGGCTTTGGAATCGCATCCCAAAATCTACATCTGCTATCCGGTGCCCGCCTACAGTCTTGACTGGGGCATCAACGACAGCATCATCCGTACCGAGGTCTGCCCCTACATCGACTCGATCGCCGCTCTGACAGGCGCTCAAGTGGTGGATCTCTATCAACCTTTCACCAATCATCCCGAACTTTTCAATGACCGCATCCATCCCAACGAGGAAGGTGCGCTCGGCATAGCGACCATCCTGTACAAGGTCATCACGGGCCGTCCTCTCCCTGGTTCGTTCCAGCCTCAGTCTTATCCCGGTGTCAAAGAAACATGGGAAGGCTATGACTGCTATCATTTCAATTTCAAGGAACATCAGGGCAAACTGGTGATTCCGGCTCAGCCTGCGGAGGGCAATCCCTGGATCTGGCGTCCCGCTTTCTTCGGTGCCTTCGCTCAGGCCGACAAAGCTTTGCTTGAAAAAGGCTATTTTGTCGTCTATTACGATGTTGCCGACGATTATGCCTCTCTGGAAGCTTTGAAAGCCGGTGACCAGCTTTACAAATATCTGACGAAGCACTACGGTTTCAGTAAGAAGATGGTCATCGAAGGCTTCAGTCGTGGCGGCATGTATGCTATCGACTGGGCGGCCATGTGTCCGCACAAAGTGGCAGGCCTGTATCTGGACGCTCCGGTCTGTGACGTCTACAGTTGGCCGGGCAATGACCGTCCGCAGTGGAATGCCGAGTGGAACCAGTTCCTGGCCAAGTGGAAACTCGACGGCAGCGACATGTCGGGCTTCAATGGCAATCCGCTCGATTGTCTGGAACCGATTGCCGAAAAGAACATACCCGTTCTGCTGGTGGCCGGCAAGAAGGACAAGGTGGTCCCTTACAAGGAGAACGGTGCTCTTCTGGTAAAGAAATACCGTGCCCTTGGCGGCAATATCGATGTGATCCTCAAAAAGAAATGTGACCATCATCCCCATAGTCTCGACAATCCGCAGCCGATTGTCGACTTTGTCGAGAAAGCTTTCAGCGAGAATCTGTAAGTCCCGTCATTCCTTTTTTCATAATAATCATGAAAGAAATGAAATCTACCCGTCAGTGGTTTGTGCTGGCTTTGGTTGTGGCTCTGATTGTGGCTGTCGCCATTGATTGGGTCGCCCATTCGTCCTGTTTCGCCAAGCAGGAGGCTCCAATCGACCGGCAGGCTCTGGTAACCCGCAATTTCCCGCACATCAACAGTTTCGATTCTCTGTCGAGTCTGTCTGTGGGCAACGGCAATTTCGCATTTACCGTGGACGCCACCGGTATGCAGTCGTTTCCGGAACATTATGTCAAAGGTGTCGCTTTGGGAACTCAGTCCCATTGGGGATGGCACAGTTTCCCGAACACCGGCGGCTACATGCCTGAAGAAACTTTCCGCGCCTACGATTTCCGCGGCAAGGAGGAACTCTATGCCATTCAGTTCAAGGATCGCAGCCGCAACCACGAGGCTTCGGAATATTTCCGCGTCAATCCGCACCGTCTCCATTTGGGCTATGTCGGTTTGGTCATGTATGACGGCGAAGGCAAGAACGTGTCTTGGCAGGAGATTTCCAATATCGACCAGACGCTCGACTTGTGGGCCGGCTGCATCAGCAGCTCCTTCGATGTGGACGGAACCAAGGTGAATGTACGCACTGCCTGCGACCCCGATGCCGACCGCGTGGCTTTCCATCTCGAGTCGGATCTGCTGGCACAGCGGCGTGTGAGTGTCCGCTGGTCGTTCCCGTATCCTACCGGAGGCCATGTGGACGATGCCAGCGACTGGACCAAACCCCAGAAACACCGCACCGACATTGTCAGCCAAAAGTCAGGTGAAGTGCTGCTGAAACGCACTTTGGACGAAACGGTCTACTATGTGAAGATTTCCTGGAAGGGCGATGCTGTCTTTGACCGCCTCAAAGAACCGCACGCGTTTTCTCTGATTGCCTGCAATGGAAGCAGTCTGGATTTTACCACCGAATATCTGTCGGCTCTACCGCAGGAGGAAACTTCTGCCGATGCCCGGGCAGTCTTTGAGGCTTCGGCCGAGCATTGGGCTCAGTTCTGGCAGACCGGCGGCGCCGTCGATTTTTCCGAATGCACCGATCCGCGCGCTCCCGAATTGGAACGACGCGTGGTCCTCTCCGAATATCTGCTGGCCATCCAGTGCGCCGGCATCTATCCGCCTCAGGAAACCGGACTCACCTTCAACAGCTGGTATGGCAAGTATCATTTGGAAATGCATTGGTGGCACGAGGCCCAGTTTGCGCTCTGGCAGCGTGACGAACTGCTCGAGCCCAGTCTCGAATGGTATTTTTCGGCTGCCGACTACGCCCGTTCCATCGCCCGTCGTCAGGGATTCGAAGGTATCCGCTGGATGAAGATGACCGATCCTTCGGCTATTGAGGCTCCGTCGTCGGTCGGCTCTTTCCTGCTTTGGCAGCAGCCGCACCTTATTTATATGGCAGAACTTTTGCGCCGCAATCAAGAAGACGGTCAGGCCGTTGTGGAAAAATACAAGGATCTGGTATTCCAGTCGGCCGATTTCATTGCCAGTTTCGTGGATTACGACGGAATGGGAGACCGCTACATCATCCAGGGTCTCATTCCTGCCCAGGAAACCCTGAAGGCTTCCGAAACCATCAACCCGCCCTTTGAACTTTCCTATGTGCATTTCGCACTCAAGACGGCCCAGCATTGGCGTGAACTCTGCGGAATGCAGCGCAATATGAATTGGGAGACCATTCTCGACAAACTCTCGCCGCTGGCCTATAACGAAGACAAACTTTATCTGGCTGCCGAAACGGCTACCGACACTTATGTGGACATCCGTTATACGTCCGACCATCCGGCCATTTTGGGCGCTTTGGGCGTGCTTCCCAACAACAGCCTGATACGCAAGGATATTATGGGCAACACGTTCGATTGGATTTGGGACAACTGGAACTGGGGCAAGACTTGGGGCTGGGATTATCCGATGACCGCCATGTGCGCCGCCCGTCTTGGACGTCCCGAACAGGCTGTGGGCGCTTTGCTTATGGACCGCCGTACCAACACCTATCTGCCTAACGGTCACAACTATCAGGATGCCCGTTTGCGCATCTATCTGCCGGGCAACGGCGGTCTGCTGACGGCTGTCGCCATGATGTGCGCCGGTTGGGACGAGGTCAATTCGAAACACAGACAGAACGTCGCTGCAGAAACGCCTGTGACCCATGTAGGCGGCCCGGGATTCCCCGATGACGGCACTTGGAACGTGCGTTGGGAGAATCTGAGCCCGATGCCGTAAGCCGCTTTATGACAAACTTTCAAGAAATCATCATCTATTTTTCTTATCAACCTTTTCAAACAAAAGCTTATGAAAAAAATCTTATCTGTTGTGATTCTGGCAGTCCTGTGTCTGGGCTCTGCCTTCGCAGCCAAGAAGGTGGCTTTTCTCTATGTAGAAGGCTACGGAGCTGGTACATTCTGCTGGGTGAACGATCTCTCCGCAGGTTACACTCCCACGGCTGACCCTATCTATCAGGCTCTTGCCGCCACATTCGATGTGACCACCCTGCCTCAGGCCGATGCCACGGAAGCCGATTATGAAACGCTGAAGACCTACGACTGTGTCGTGCTCTCTGAAGCCATGAAAGGCAACACGACACTGTCCAACGGTCTGGTGAAACTTGTCGGAACCGTTCCTGTGGTTTCGATGAAAGCCTTCAACTACACGTCCGGACGTTGGAACTGGGCCACCCCGAAGAACCCCAGCACCAAGTGCCCGTCGTTAAACATTTCCGAAGGTTTCGAAACGCATCCCATCTTCGCAGGTCTGGATGCCAACGCTGACGGAAGCATCTCCCTCTACGACGGTACGATGACTTCGAGCAACATGGTTCAGGGTTTCGATGCCGGTGCCGTCATTGCCGGAAGCCTTCTTGAGGCTGAACCCGACAAGTACTATGCCCGCACCACTTCCGACAACCATGTCTGCGTGCACGAAATCGCCAATGCCGGCGACTACAAGTATGTGCTGGTGGGCATGTCGAGCGACCTTATCACGACGGCCAACGCCAACGGCCAGAAGATTATTGTCAATGCCGTCAACTATGTGATGGGTCAGGCTGATTTCGGTCCCGAAGAAGACCTGAACATCGCATATCTTTACACGGCCGGTTACAGCGGTTACTGCGGTCTGGAAAACGATCCCGTTTTTAACAATTCCAAGATTGCCGAGCAGAATGCCACTGCCATCGACATCACCAACCTCACTGCCGACAGCGTACAGGTGTTGGAAGCTCTCCAGGAGTATGACCTGGTTGTCGTTTCCGAAGCCATCGACGGCAAGCACAAATTTGCCGCTCAACTGGTCACTCTGGTCAACCGTGTCCCCATGCTCAACTTCAAGAGCTTCTTCTATGCCGACGGCCGTTGGGGCGTAGGTACCGGTAATAACCTCACCAGCAAGGCTGCCAACGACGGCGGTATTTCTCTGATCAATGTCAATGGCGAGTATCTTGAAGATCCTCTCTTCGCCGACATCGCTTTCGAGGAAGACAGCATCATCGACATGTTCATCTACTCAGATCCTGAGACTATCAAGAAGAATCTGGTCCAGGCCTGCACCTTCAAGGAAGGCGGTCTGTTCGACGGCGATGAAGTGCTGGCTACCGCTACCGGTCCTGCCGGAACCTTCACCGCAATCCACCGTCACGGAAAGAAGAACACCTACATGTTGATTCCGATTTCCTACGACGCTATCTTCGTTGAAGGAGAAACCAACCTTTCCGACAATGCTATGACGCTGATCAACAACGCTATCGACGTTGTTGCCGCCACCAAGTCGAAAGTTTCTCCCTGTGCCACTCCGTCGATTTCGCAGATTTACGACAATCAGAAGACTTATGTGGTTCTGGCTACCGGAACCGCTGACGCTTCCATCTATTACACTCTGGACGGAACCGATCCTACCGAGGCCAGCACGCTGTATTCCGACACGATTGAAGTGACCGCCGATTCGACGGTTGTCAAGGCTATCGCCGTCAAGCAGGGCAACGACAACAGCCCCATCGCTTCCGCTGTCATCAATGTCTATTCGAAGGCTGCCGATCCCGTCATCACGGTTGAACAGCAGGATGGCAAGGCTGTCGTTTCCATCTCTTGTGAAACCGCCGATGCCGTCATCTACTACAACTTCATCAACAGCACCGACATCAAGGCCGGCGGCACATATTCAGAGCCTCTGGTATTCGCCAGCCCTGTGACAATCTACGCATTCGCTTCCGGCGGAAACTATGTCGCTTCCGAGCTGGTCGCTAAGGAAATTGAAATTGCCGGTCTGGACACGGCCACTCTCCGCAACAAGAAAGTGATTCATTTCGACGCCAACACCGATGACTGGTATTGGGATACCTCCGGTGGAAACAACAAGGTTGCTTATTACATGGGTAAGAGCGCCATGTCTCAGTACGAGTCGATCGACACCCTCGTTAACGGTCAGGACACCACTTACAATTATAACTTGCGTCAGCCGATGGTATTCTATGCCAAAAATAGCGCTACCAACGAATTCAACGACGGCTGGTTCCTCTCCACCATGGGTCAGCAGATCCAGTGGGAGAACACCGTTCCCGTACTGCTTGTCGGTCAGGGTGGCGACGCCAACTACTATTGCGACAAGCCTACCGATCTGATCGGTGAGGTCACCAAGAACCACATCACCTTCCAATCATGCTACAGCGGTGAAGGCTACAATGCCTTCATTCAGACGGTTACCCGTTATCGCGGTCCGTTCGACATCGAAGTCAACCTGGGTAACAACAACAGCGACGGTGCTCAGCTGCATCTGGCTGTGCTGGTTTCGACCGACGGTGAAAACTGGACTTCCGTAGATACGATGTACGTATCTGCCTACAAGCGTTTCTGGACCAAGAGCCGCACGTCTTACGAAGGCACCGATCCCGTTTACATCCGCGTCAAACAGTCGGGTGGCGGCACGAAGCTGGCTGTCTATGACATCATCGTCTACAACACCGGTGAAGATGTCGAAGGCATCGAGACTGCCAAGTCTGAAATCCTGCGCCGTGAGTACTACAACCTCAACGGTATCCGCATGTCCGCTCCTGCCCATCAGGGCATTACCATCGTCAGAAATATTCACGAGGATGGCAGCGTGAGCGTTGAAAAAGTGTTTGTCAAGTAAGTTGACGAACTTTTTGGGGGAAGGGTCCTGATAAGACCCTTCCCTTACCAATTTTTCTTCGATTCATGAAAAGAAAGCTTATTTTAACCTTTATTGCAGGCTTGTGCTGCTTGAGCGTGCAGGCCTCCGACCTTCCCGCTTTCCCGGGCGCCGAAGGTTTCGGACGTTATGCGGTCGGTGGCCGCAACGGATCTGTATACCATGTGACCAATCTATCCGACAGCGGTGCCGGTTCCTTGCGCGATGCCGTCAGTGCACCCAATCGTATCATCGTTTTCGATGTTTCGGGTGTCATCCGACTTCAGAGCCGTTTGGTTTTCTCGCCAAATCTGTATGTGGCCGGGCAGACCGCTCCCGGTGAAGGTATTACGGTTTATGGCAATGGTGTCAGTTTTTCCGGTGCTAACAATATCATCGTGCGTTACATTCGTTTTCGCATGGGATCTGATGGTGACAGTGGAAAGGATGCGGCTGGCGTATCCAATGGGACCGATATGATTTTCGACCATTTGAGCGTGAGTTGGGGCTTGGACGAAACGTTCAGCATCAATTCCGACGGAAAAGGTTCGTTGGGCGACATCACCATCCAGAATTCCATCATGAGTCAGGGTCTGATGACCCATTCGGCCGGCGGTCTGATGCAAGCCGACCACATCAGCCTGTACCGCAATCTCTATGTGGACAATTCGACCCGAAACAACAAGATCAAGGGTACCAACCAGTATGTGAACAACATCGTCTACAACTGGAAGAACGGCTGTTATCTGATGGGCGGCGATTCGGAAGGCCTGAGCTATTGCAATGCCACGAACAACCTGTTCGTCAACGGTCCGGCCGTTGGCGGAAACGCTTTCACGGGCGGCAATGCCAATTTCCACATCTATGCGGCCGACAACTGGCAGGACAAGAACCGCGACGGCAATTTCGATCCATATCTGATTCCGAACGGCGAGTATTCCGGTCCGCCGACATTCATGGACCAACCCTACGACTATCCGGCGCTTCCGGCTTGGAAGGGCAATGAATTGATAGACAGTCTGCTGCCTATGGTCGGTGCCAGCCTGCCGTATCGCGATCCGGTCGATTTCTACGTTATTGGCGAATTGCGTTCTTTCGGAAAGGAAGGCGCACTGATTTCCAATGAATCCCAATTGCCCATCGGTATTCCCACTTCCTGGGCCCACAAATCTTTCGCTCGTCCCGCCGACTCCGATGGCGACGGCATGCCTGACGCCTGGGAGACCGCCAACGGCACCGATCCGACCAAAGACGACGCTATGGTGAAAGCGGCCAACGGCTATGCCAATATCGAAAATTACATCAACGGCATCAAGGTGGAAGACCGCGAGTTTTTCCTGCGTGTCCCTTTCTGCCTCTCTTTGGAAGAGTCCACACAAAACAGCCTTACGCTGAACTGGCGCGACTATGCGGAAGGGGAGGACGGCTATGCGGTGGAACAGCTCAAAGGCGGCGATTATGTGGAACTTGTCCGCATCCCGGCCAATGACTACCGCATGAAGAGCAGTTCCAATGCCGCTGCCGGAAAGAATGCCGGTCCCACGGCCGGCTCGGTGCGCTATACCGTCACTTCTCTTGAGCCGGCAACGGCCTATTCGTTCCGTGTCAGGGCATACCGTTCAGACAAAGGTGTCTTTTCCGACTATGCTCAACTGTCCGACGTGAAGACTCAGCCGGAATATGTGCCGATGATCGAATTGGCCTCATACGCTCCCGATTACACATGGGCAACCGCAAGCGGAGTGTGGAATCTCACCAGTGACAACTGGACCGAAGGCCTTTATCAGGACAGTTCTTCGGTGCTGATCGCCCCCGAACAGGATGTAACCGTGACGGTGGAATCGGCTTTGGCTCCCTCTGATGTGGTGATTTCCGAAGATTATCAGGTGATCTTCGCCGGTGCCGCCATCGGAGGCAAGGCTTCGATGAACAAATTCGGCAAGGGCTGTCTCGATATGGGGTCAGCGGCACATACCTATACGGGTGCGACGGTTGTCCACGACGGAACGGTCAAACTGTCTTCTCTCAAGGACGGCGGCGTGGCCAGCAGTATCGGCGCTTCGCAGGAATTCGCCCAGAATTGGATCTGGGACGGCGGCGTCTGGCAGTATACCGGCGGCAACACTTCCACCAACCGCAGTGCCAAAATCTACCGCACCACCACCTTCGAGCAGACGGCCGGCAGTACCGTCACGATGAACGGCAGCCTGGAAGGCAACGGAGGGCTCGTGCTCCGCGGAGGTCAGGTGACGGTCGGCACGACGGACTTTTTCGCCTATTCGGGCGAAACCCGTCTGGAAGAGGCTTCCACGCTTTATCTCAGCACCACGGACATTTCCAAAAAGGGAATCGGGTCTTCATCGGCTCTAGTGCTCGCCGGAGGCACGTTGAAAACCAAAGGTGAATCCTCCAATTACGAGACCTACAGTTTTCCCATCCGTGTCGAGGAAGGATTCACTTCTGTCATCGCCCCCAACCGAAACTGCTCAATCGCTTCGAAAATCAGCGGATCGGGCAACCTGTGTTTCAAGATTCCTTATGTCCGCGAATATGTCACCGGCAACTGGGACGATTTCGACGGCCGTCTGATAGCCGACGGAGTCGGTACCGAAAAGGACGGCACCCAACTGATGCTTTACAACGGTGCCGGTATCCGCAATGCCGTGGTCGAACTCAAAGGAAACACCCGTGTCATCTGCTGGAAGGCCGGTGCCACCTATCGTCTGGGCGGCCTGTCGGGAACATCGTCGACTTATCTGTCTGGCGCCAGCAAGAATACCGACAACACCACCATGACTTGGATTGTGGGCGGTGCCAATACCGACGAGACTTTCGCCGGTGTCATCGACAACCGCTGCTCGGCCAGCGGTCACAACGCCAAGGTGAGCATTGTCAAAGAAGGTCGCGGCGACTGGCGTCTGACCGGCAAGAACATCTACAGCGGCACGACGACCGTCAACGAAGGACGTCTGGTGGTGAACGGATCTTTGACCGGTACCGGAGCGGTCACTGTCAACGACGGCGGTACGCTCAGCGGTAAGGGCTCTGTTGCAGGCCGTGTGACGGCCAACGCCGGCGGTCGCATCCAGGTGGGAGACACGCTGTTCAACAAGTCGGATGTCCTGACGCTCAACGGCGGTGCCACACTGAATTCAGGGTCTGTCATCGAGGTGCCCCTCTATCGCAAGGAAACCCTGAACAGCTGTCCGAAAATCAAATTCGGAGCCAACTCCACGCTCAACGGTACGCTGCGTCTGAACATGACGGAAGTGTCGATCGCCATCCCCGAAAACAGTTCATTCGCCATATTCACCATTCCCAGCGGTGTGACGCTCGGCGGCTCCATCCAGGCGGTGGAACCTGAGATTCCGGCTCCCGGACAGAAGTGGGACCTTTCCCAACTGCTGACGACCGGAAAAGTATATATAAGGAACGAGTCCTACACGGGTCTTGATGAAACGCTGGCCGAGCCCGAACGGGTCGAATATTTCGATCTGGCCGGACAGCCTGTCTCCGGCGCTTCCGACGGCAGAGCCCGTCTGTTGCTGAGACGTTCCGTCTATCCCGACGGAAAAGTCAGAGTGGAAAAAGTGATGATGTGACAAATCAGACAATATAATCAATAAAAACCAATCAACCTGTTCACTATGAAGAGATCAAGTATCCTTTCGGGTCTTCTGGCCGTGGTGCTGATGCTGCCTATTTGCTCGTGTAACGAGAGCCTGGCAGACGATCCGCATTATGCAGTGCCGGATTGGCTGAAGGGAAGTGCTTACGAGGTGCTCGAAAAAGAGGGCAACTACAGCATCTTCCTGCGTGCCATCGACCTGTCCGGCTACAAGCCGATGGTTTCGGGCAAGTCCATCCTCACCGTGATGGCTCCCGACGACGAGGCCTTTGCGGCCTATCTTCAGGAAGAAGGCTACAGCGACATCGAAGCGATGTATGCCGCCCGTCCTGAAGAAGTGAAGAAAATGGTGGGCTTCCACCTGTTGTATTATGCGTTCAAGTGGGACAATCTGGTTAACTTCCGTCCGCAGGAAGGCGACGAGGCCACGGCTGACCAACGTTTGGTGAATGCCGGATGCTACTACAAGTTCCGTACTCATTCCAACGACCCGATTTCGCTGGAATGGACGGGCGACGATTCGGTCAAAGTATACCATTACGAGCGCTTCATCCCGGTATTCAACACGATGCTGTTTGCCACGAAGGGTATCGATCCCAAGTACAATTACGAATATTTCTTTCCGGGTACCGTCTGGACGGGTGACTCCCACGAAGGTCAGACCGACGGTTTCAACGTGGCCAACGCATCGGTCAAGGACAACGAGAATGTGGTGACCGACAACGGTTATCTCTATCATGTCGACAAAGTGCTGCGCCCGATGGAAACGCTTCATACGGAACTGAAGAACAATCCCGAGTATTCCCAGTTCTTCAATCTGTTCGACAGCTACAGCCAGTATGTGACCAACGACGAACTGACGACGGACTTCGGCAACGGCAGTCCCGTCTACGTGCCGACCAATTCGATCGCCAACATCGCCAGCGAATGGCCCTCCAACGATTTCAAGGACATGCAGACCCTTTCGCTGAAAGGCTACAACATCTTCGCCCCTTCCAATGACGCCATCGACAATTTCTTCACCTCGTATTGGAAACCCGGTTGCGGCTATGGCAGTCTGGAAGAACTTGACCCCCTCATCTTGAACTATTTCATCGGTCAGTCATTCGGAATCGACGAACTGGTGGTCTTTCCCGAAGAAATCCGCAACGGCAAGGTGCTGACCCAATACGGCACGCCTATCAATATCGATCCCGACAAGGTGACTTGGCGCCAGATGTGCTGCAACGGCGCTTTGTACGGTATGGATGAGATGACGCCTCCAGCCATCTTCTCGTCGGTCATCGGCAGCGCTTTCCGTGACCGCCGCTTCCTGCCGTATCTCTATGCGCTGTCCGGTTCCAATCTGCTGCTGGCTTTGGCTTCCAACAAGACTCAGTTCATCGCTCTGATTCCCGATACGGCTCAGTTCCGCGCTGCCGACATCCACTTCGAAACCATCGCCGGCGGTCACGAACTGCAGGTGTTGGGCGATGATGGCACCTATGTGGCCATGAGTGAGTCTGCCATGCGCAATCTGGTCAATATGAACGTGTCATCCGCTGCCAGCGAACTCAAGATGAGCGGCCTTCAAGTAATCGAAACCAACCTAGCCTTCAACTACTGGTATGTGGTGGATGGCAAGATTACGACCAGCGCCCTGTTCAACAAGCAACTCAATCCGACCTATACGGATGAAATCTATTTCGCTTTCTCGCCTCTGGCCAAAGATGCCTCACAACTGGATTGGGACAACGGAAAGGCTTACACCTACAGCGGACCTGCCGTGTTCTCTCCGGCTTCCGACGGCGGTCTGAACCGCACCCTGTCTGTCTGCAACGACAACAGCTATCCCTATTATCTTTTTTCCCAGCTGCTGACGAAGGCTGGACTTGTCACCGACCAAGTGCTCAAGACGGTTATGGGCGATGCCCGCTTCATCGCGTTCATTCCGACGAACGATGCCATCAAGAACCGCATCAAAGAAATTCCCGGATGTTCGAAATGTTCGGTCAGCGACTCCTACGTCCTGTCGGGTTCTCCCAACAAGACGCAGCTGGCCGCCTATCTGAGAAGCTATTTCATCACCAGCGACCTGACTCCTTTCAGCGTCTATCCATTTCCGGGAAGCACGACGAACGGCACTTATCAGACGGCTGGCACCTATTCGGTCAACATCACCGATCTGGGCAATACGCTTTCGGTGAATTTCGTGGATGGTGAAGGTGTGGCCAGACCTGCGGCTTCGCTCCACGACACGGCCCGCTTCCACAGCCTGCCTTTCTCGTACAGTGACGGCGCATTCCATCTTATCGACGATATCCTCTAATCCGTCTGCCCTATGAAAAGAATGATCCTTTTGCTGGCTGCCGTCCTCAGTGTGATGGCCCTGCAGGCTCAGAACGCTGTTCTCACGGGTACGGTCACTGAGCTGTTCGATGGAAAGAGCGAACCCATGTATGGTGTCAATGTGGTGATTGTCAATTCCAACAACCGATATCTTTCGGGTGTCATCACCAACATCGACGGACAATACAGCATTGCGGTTCCGATGCATGAAAAGAATCCCCGCATCCGTTTCTCTTATTTGGGCATGCAGACACAGACGATCGACTATACCGGTCAGAAAGTGCTGAATGTCGTCATGAAGCCGGATACGAAAGAACTTAAGGAAGTACAGGTGGTTGCCAAGAAGGTCGAACGCGACGAAATGGGCGTCTCCTTCACGGAACAGACTTCTTCCACCCAGAAGATTTCGATGAGCGACATCGTGGAGACCACGCCCGTCTCCGATATCACCGAGGCCCTGCAAGGACAGCTGGCCGGTGTGGATATCGTCGTGGGCGGCGATCCCGGTGCCCGCAGCGCCATCCGCATCCGCGGCGTCAATTCGCTGAACGCCTCGTCCGAACCGCTGATTGTGGTGAACGGCATTCCTTATTCGACCGAAATCAGCGACGATTTCAATTTCGCCACGGCCAACGACGAAGACTTCGGTGCATTGCTGAACATCGCCCCGAGCGACATCGAGTCGATCGAGGTGTTGAAGGATGCTTCGGCAACGGCCATCTACGGAACGAAAGGCGCCAACGGCGTACTGCTCATCACCACCAAGCGCGGTGCCAAGGGCAAGACCACTTTCGGTTTCAACAGCAAGTTTACCGGAAAATTCGAACCCGATCCCATTCCCTTGCTCAACGGCAGCCAGTATGTGGCCATGATTCAGGATGCCATCTGGAATACGGCCAATGCCAAAGGCTTGGGTTCGGCTTCCAACGAACTGGATCTGCTGTTCAACACCTACGACATCAACTATGTGCCCGACTGGCAGTATTTCGACGAATACAACTGTGACACCAAGTGGCTCGATTACGTCCGCAAGAACGACTATTCCTTCGACAACACCTTCTCGTTGAGCGGTGGCGGCGACAAGGCCACTTACCGTTTCTCTCTGGGTTATCTCAACGAAGGCGGCACCACGGTGGGCACCGGCTTCAACCGTCTGAATGCCAACTCGAGCATCCGTTACGACTTCAGCGAACGTCTGATGGTGAACACCGAATTCACGTTCAGCCAGTCCGACCGCGAAGCCAACGCTTTGAGCTCGCTGCGTAGCGAGGCCCAGCGCAAGATGCCCAACAAGAGCCCGTACTACATCGACGATGTCACGGGCGAACCGACCTCTTCCTATTTCAGCCGTCAGAACGAGGATTTCCAGGGCGCTTTCAACGGAAGTTCCCATTACAATCCGGTGGCGATGGCCGACATGGGTTTCAACAACACCACGCAGCGTGAAGAAAAGATGACGCTGAACGCCGAGTACAAGTTCCCCTTCCATCTCACGTACAGGGGCTATGTCTCGATGAATATGCGCACGACCAAAAACCGCAAGTTCATTCCCCAGGAAGCTACCGGCGTGCTCTGGACCAGCAACTACGCCAACCAGAGTACCGACGCCGCCTCCGACCGCCTGGATCTGCAGACCGAGCAGAAACTGATGTACAACCACACCTTTGCCGATGTGCATCAGGTGATTGCCACGGGACGTTTCTATGCTTCGCAGGGCGAAAACTACAGCTATACCAGCGGCACGAGCGGCAACGCGTCGCCGCACTTGAGCGACCCTGTGGCCGGAAGTGTGGTCAGTTCGATAGGTTCGGGCTATTCCAAGACGCGCAGCATCTCGTCGATCGCACAGATGGTCTACACTTACGACCGCCGTTATGTGGCCAAAGCCACCATCAACCGCGAAGGCAATTCCGCCATGGGTAAAAGTGAGCGTTTCGGTACCTTCCCGGCCTTCGGTCTGGCATGGAACGCCCACGAAGAAAGCTGGTTCCGCGACAATGAGGATTCCTGGCTGACCGAGGGCAAGCTTCGTGTGAGCCTCGGCTGGAGCGGTAACGCCCCCTCTGGATCCTCTCTTTATCTGGGTGCCTATCAGAGCCTTGGCCAGTATATGAGCATGTCGGCCATCTATCCGGTCCGCATTCAGCTGGACAATCTCAAATGGGAAACCTCCAAGGAATGGAACTACGGTGCCGACCTGCGTTTCTTCGACAAGGTGGGCATGACCTTCGACTATTATTACAAGTACACCAACGACCTGCTCCTGTCGGGTGTGAGCATTCCCTCGTCGACCGGTTATTCTTCGATCAAATACTTCAACAGCGGCGAATTGAGCAACCGCGGTTGGGAATACCGTCTGACATACGATGCCATCAACACCAAGACCTGGAAACTCAATCTGAATTTCAACATCAGCCACAACGACAACAAGGTGGAAAAACTTCCCGTCAACATGCAGGAAGAGAACTACACCTTCGGCAACGGAAACTATGCGGTCCGCGTGGTTGAAGGCGACCCGATCGGATCGTTCTACGGCTACCGCTACAAGGGCGTTTACGACAACTCTGCCGACACCTACGCTCTCGACGAAAGCGGCAATGTGATGAAAGATTATCTCGGACAGCCCATTGTGATGAAGAACGGTTCGACGACTGTCTTCCCCGGCGATGCCAAATACGAGGATGTCAACTACGACGGTGTCATCAACGAATACGATATCGTCTACTTGGGCAACTCCAACCCGAAACTGCTCGGCGGTGCCGGCTTCACTCTGAAGTACCGCACGATTTCGCTGACGACTTTCTTCTACTACCGTTTCGGTCAGATGGTCATCAACCAGGCCCGTATGGATCTGGAGAACATGTACGGGACCAACAACCAGAGCACGGCTGTGTTGAGCCGCTGGCGCACCGAGGGCGATGCCGCGGCTACGGATATCCCGCGCGCCCTTTACGGAATGGGTTACAACTATCTCGGAAGCGACCGCTTCGTGGAGAATTCCTCATTCGCCCGTCTGAAGACGCTTTCGCTTTCGTACAATCTGCCCCGTGAATGGCTCAAACAGTGGAACATCAATTCGCTCAGTTTCTTCTGTACCGCCTACAACCTGTTCACCTGGACCAATTACGACGGTCAGGACCCCGAAGTGAGCATTCCTTCGTCGGCCACCGCTCTGGTAAAAGACAATTCGTCGACTCCCGTGACCAAACGTCTGGCTGTCGGTTTCAACCTCCAATTCTAAAAGCTTATGATGATGAAGACAAGATTATTCAAATTCTTTTCCGCAGCCGTCATTGCTTTGACGATGGCAGGAATGAGCTCCTGCAGCGGATGGCTGGACATTCTGCCCAACAACGAGCAGGTGACCGACAACTACTGGAAGTCCAAAGAAGATGTGGAAGCCGTCATCGCTTCCGGTTACTACTATATGCGTCAGTCGGTCACTTCATTCCTCATCTGGGGTGAAGTCCGCGGCGGCACGCTGTACAGCAGCAACACGGCCGACACCTATCTTCAGAACTTCAACATGACCCCCTCTCAGAGCGTCTGCTCCTATGCCAATCTCTACAAGGTGATCGGTATGGCCAACAGCGTGCTCAAGTATGCGCCCTCGGTGATGACCGAAGACGACACCTATTACGAGAGTGTGATGAAATCGCATCTTTGCGAGGCCTACTTTATGAGAGCCTACTGCTATCTGGTGATGGTCAAGAACTTCCGCGAGGTGCCTCTGGTCGTCGAAGCGTATGTGAACGACCAGGCCGACTATATGACTCCGAAAAGTTCCGAGGATTCGATCATCGCCCAGATCAAGGCCGACATGAAGACCGCCATCGCTTTGGGCGCCGCCAAGGACGTGTATGAGGATACCGACGGCTACGGCTGGCAGAGCAAGGGCCGCGTGACCCGCTGGGCCCTGTATGCGCTGATGGCCGATGTCTGCCTCTGGAACCACGATTATGACGAGGCTATCGTCTATTGCAACTACGTGCTGGACGTTCCTGCCGGCGACACTTCTTTCCGTCCCCGTTTCATTCAGGATCCCAGCCAGTGGTACTCCATCTTCTATCCGGGCAACAGCAACGAAAGCATTTTCGAGCTCAACTGGGAGAAGAACATGGGTCAGAACAACAATTTCGGTTCCTGGTTCACGATCGGAACGAGTTCTCGTCTGAGATTTACCGATTACGCACAGAACAAGATGACGGCCGAAACGCAAGAGGCCGAGGCTTATGCCCAGTCGATCGGATACGACGGCGAGGGCCGTGTCGGCCGCATGCTCTTCGGCAGTTTCGTGTCGGATCTGGCCAATCAGGCCGCCTATGCCACCGCAACGGGTTTTTATGTATGGAAATACAAAGGCACCGATGTGGTCGACAAGGAAAATGTCCGTCCTTCGGAAGACGCCAACTTCATTCTTTACCGTGTGCCCGACCTGATGTTGATCAAAGCGGAGGCTCTGGTGATGAAGGGTGGGGCTGACAACTGGACGGCTGCCATCGGCATCCTCAACGAAATCAGAGAACGTGCCTGTCTGAATCCGCTCACCATCAATGTGGCTGAAGCTGAGGAATCAGAAATGCTCGATGCCGTGATGTACGAATGGGAAATGGAATTCCTGGCTGAAGGCAAGCGCTGGTACGATCTGTTGCGTTACGCCCGCTACGACAATGGTTCGGGCCGGTATGTAGAACATTTCGTCAACGAGGTCGTGGAAGGAAACCAGACCACGAAGGACGAATGGATACGTTCGGTACTGCTCGATCCCAATGCCTGGTATATGCCGATTCCTTACAGTGAGATTCAGGTGAACTCCAAACTGGAGCAGAATCCTTATTACCAAACACAAAAATGAGTTGCGCTATGAAAAGAAACAGATTTACGTTCACGGCAGCCTTAGCCGCTGCCTTGATGCTTTTCGCCGCTTGTCAGGACGACAAGATCGGCAGCGTCTATCAGATATTCGACGACAATCCTGCGTCCAAGATGCTTGAAAAAGACCCGAACTGTTCGGAATGGGTCAAGGTGCTTCGTTACGCGGATCTGTACAATGCCCTGAATCAGGCGACTCAGGCTTTCACGGTGCTGGTCCCCGACAACAAGGCGATGGCCGATTTCTACGAAGACAAGAAAGTGGCCGGCATTGAAGACCTGGGCGTCGAGTACGCACGTGCCCTGATTTTCCATCATACCATGCTGGATTCCATCCAGGTGGACCAGATGCAGCTGAAGACTTCTCTGACCAACCTGGGCGGCGATGCCGTATCGGTGGAAATCGATTCGGTCAATGCCGGACAGTTCATCTTCGGAGGCGTAGCCCGCACGGTCGAATCGGGAGTGCACGCCTACAATGCGCTCATCTACTACATCGATGCCGTAATGACGCCCCTTGTGGAGAGCGTGACCCAGCGTATGGAACAGGCCGGCGGATTCTCCATCATGATGGCGGCCATCAAGGCTACCGGATGGGACAAGGAACTCGATGTCATCTACGACACCATACCGCAGGAAGGTGGCGGCCAGCTCATTTCGCGCAGAACCTACACGCTGCTCGCCGTGTCTGACCGGACTTTCGCCGAGGACGGCATCTCCGACCTCCAGTCGCTGGCCGCCAAACTTGGCGCCGCGTCCGATTACACGTCTTCGGCCAATGCCTTGAACGAGTATGTGGCCTACCATATTCTGGAAAGCGCCTGCACGCTGGCCCAACTGAGGGAAATGCCGGGCAGCGACACCACCCGCATCTGGAGCACCCTGGCCCAGAATCAGGTGTTCATGGTCACAGCCGACACCCTGTCCGGCAAATGGATGCTCAATGCCTTGGATGCCAATATCTCTGAAACCCATTTCCTGGAAGAAGGCGCTGACATTCTTTGCAAGAACGGCTATCTGCAGCAACTCGACGGCTGGATGCCCGTTTGGGAGCCTACTCCCACCACGGTTGTCTGGGATCTGGGCGATTACGCTTCGGTCAGAACCGTCGTCCTGGAAGCAGGCGTGGAATATCAGCCCGCGGCTCCAGTGTCTTCAGAGACCACTGTCGCTATTCAGAAGAGCGGCGCCTACGAATACGAGGTGTCCGAAGCCGGTGTGGCCGGAACCGCTTATCCGTATGTGTCTTACCGTACCTGCAAAAAGCAGCTGGCGGATTGCGAGAAGAATGACCGTGTCATCTTCAATCTGGGCTATATGGGATCTGCTGCGATGAAGACGCCCACCATTGTCCGCGGCAAATATCGGGTCGACCTAAAGTTTGTCTATCTTTCCGACCACAGTTTCATGCGTACGATGAGCGATGGCAACGGCGGTATGATCCGCATGTCGTTCGACGGCGAAAACGAGAAGAGCGCCGCACCCTACACGACGGTGACCAAGACTACGATGTGCGTCTGCACGGCCACCCTGTATGACTCCATCGAGTTTGACGTAACTGCCAATCATGTGTTCAAGTTCGTGGTGATGGATCCGACGGCCAGCACCAATTCGAAATTCAGCTTACAGTTTGACAGTCTGATATTCACTCCTATCGAATAATGAGGCTTATGAAATACAGACATTTGTTTCTGATGGCAGCTGCAGCCCTTCTGATGGCTGCCTGCGAGGGCAAGGACTGGCAGGACCACTACTACAACTCCGACACGGAGGTGAGCAACGACCAGCTTGTCATGGTGGACATGACCACCGAAGAGTATCTTTCGGATCCGGCTCAGGCCGATTTGAAGAACATGTATTCTTTCCTTTCCGAAAACGGCGTATTCAAAACGCTGCAGGAAAAGGGACAGCTCCACACGCTGCTGATGGTGACCAATGAGGATTTCCAGCAGCCTGAAGCCGGCGAGGAAGCCTATCTGGCCAATTCCCATGTGACGGATATCAGCATTTCTCCCAGCAACCTGTTCGACGGCGAACGCATCCTGATGTGGCACGGCAAGTTCGTGACCGTGGGCGTCGATTCCCTCGGCCAGCTGGGCCATCTCGACCACATCACCTTCAACGGCGCTCCCGTGAAGTCGGTGGTGAAGACCTTGGACGGATACATTTACGTGCTCAGTTCGATGATTGTCACTCCGGTTTCGCTGTACGACTATATCCAGGAGTTGCCCGAAGAGTACAGCATGTTCCGTGAAATGATCCTCGCCAGCGGCGGCAAGCAGTTCGACAAGAACAACAGCAAGGCCATCGGTGTGGACGCTACCGGCAATACGATTTACGATACGGTATGGATTTATACCAACGAGTTCTTCGATGCCAAGAATTTCAGTCTGAGCAGCGAATCGCTGACCGCGACCATGCTGATGTTCTCCAACGACGTGATCAACGATGCCATGGCCCGCGCTGACAGCACCCTGAAGTCCTGGGGAATGGAACGCGATTTCGACATTCTGCGCAAATGGATTCTCGAGGTCGCCTTTTTCTCGACCAAGTATTCTCCCGAAGACATGGAAACCACGGAGAGTCTGAAATCCATTTACGACCGCTACTGGCTGAAATCGGAACAGTCTGTGGACACACAGAATCCAATCAGTGTCTCCAATGGTGTCATCTACGATGTGAAGCGACTGTTGATCCCCACCAGCATGCTTATTTACCGCATCAAGGATTTCTACCGCGACTACGAGTACTGTTCGGCCGAAGAAAAGTCGAAATATTTCGATTATGCCAATCTCAAGAATCTTGAAATCAAGGTGGAAGTGGAAGAATGGACGCCTGAAGCCGGTGTCTGGCCACTCCACGGAAATACGGCCCTTTCCTGCTATTGCGAAGACGCCACTTCTCCCTATTACATCCGCATGCAGATGATTCATCCGGTCTATGACGCGTTCGGCAATGTCACGGGTGTGGCACCTTACCGCATTCCGCCGGGAAAGTACCGTTTCGCCATGGGATTCGCCCAGAACCAGAACGTGACTTACAAGGTCATTGTATATGCCGTGTTGTCCGGCGGTCTGCAGAAACTCGGCGAAAGCGACATCAATGTGGATTCGTCGACCAAGTTCCACTATGACCGCGGTACCACTCTTTCCAACACTTGGCCCGAAGGATATAAGGAAGTGAAAGAGCAGCTTACCCACAGCAAGAAGAACAATTACGATACGGATGGCGGATGTGTGATCGAAGAGCTGGAAATCCCCGACATCAACGGAGACGGTTCGGCTCTGCCTTTGCTCATCCATGTGGAGAACGCCACCGGCACCTCGACCCGCCTGGTCTTCCATCACTGGTGCCTGCGTCCGATTTCAACCAACAATTAATCTGAGGGAACAATGAAAAGTATCAGATATACGATAGCAGCCCTGCTGCTTGCGCTGGCGATACCCATGTCAGCCGAAACCCTCAAGGGATATGTCTGTTCCGCAGACAATATTCCGCTTGTCAATGCTGTCGTGTCCAGCCCGGGCGCACAGAGTGCCATCACCGGCGAAGACGGTGCATTTGCCATCGATGTGGCCCCCGACGCCTCCATCAGCGTTTGGGCCGACGGCTATTACATCCAGACGCTTGCTGTCCGCGGCCGTTCTGAAATCAAGGTCGTCCTGGCCGGTGAGAATACGTTCAAGTATACGCAAAACGGACTTGAATCGAGCCTGGCCAAAAAGGATTTCGCCTACGGAGCCCTCTCTGTCGAGCAGGCGCTGCAGGGCGAACTGAACGGCCTGATGATTTCGCAGAAGAGCGGCATGCCTGGCGAGGGCGCCTACATGTCCTATCACGGCATCCGTACGCTTGCCGCCAATTCCATGCCTCTCATCGTCATCAACGGAATTCCTTACATGCCTTCCTCCGACGAATCGCAACTCATCGGCGGCTATTCCAAAAGCATTTTCCAGGCATACAACGTGCAGGATATCGCCAGTGTCAGGCTGTTGACCGGAGCGGAGGCTTCGCAGTACGGTTCGCTGGCTTCCAACGGCGTTCTGCTTATCGAGACCGACGGAGCCGCTTCCGACGACATGGAAACGAAGATTACCTATAACGGCAGTTTCGGCTATCATTGGAACAACCACAGAATTCCTCTGATGAATGCATCCCAGTTCAAGTCGTACATATCGGATCTCGGCATGACCTGCTACGACAACATGGAGACGTTTTTCAACAATTTTCCCTTCCTGAGTCCCGATGAAAGCGATGCCTACAATTATCTCTACGCTTTCGACACCGACTGGCAGAACGAACTCTACCGCAATGCCATGACGACAGACCATCTGGTCCGCGTGGAAGGTGGCGACGCCGTGGCGAAATACGACATATCCGTCGGATACACCCACGACGAGGGAACGCTCAAGAACACTTCGTCGGACCGTTTCAATGCCCAGATCAATGCCGATGTCAATGTGAGCAAGTCTTTTGAAATCGGTGCCATCTTCGGCCTGGCCTATTTGGACGGTTCGTATCAGGAACAGGGCATGCTCGACGAAACCAACCCCATGCTCACGGCCATCCGCCGCGCTCCGGTTCTGAGCCCCTACAAGAGCGACATGTACGGCAATCTGCTGGATTCGTACTCTTCCTATTATTTCGGAAACAATACCAATTCCGATTTCGCAGTGAGCAACCCGGTGGCCGTCATCAACGACATGACCGCCGACATGCGTCAGTACGACGCCAACCTGCAGGCCGTCCTGCGTTACAAACCCACCCGTAACCTCTCCGTCAACGCCATGGTCGGCCTGTATTACAACTACGACCAGGAAGGCGTGATGGTGCCCGGTATCAACAACAAGGACATCGTGCCTTATTTCGATTCCTACGGCGAAAGCAACAACAGAGTCCGTCAGGGTGTCAGCGAGCAGTTCAATCTGTTCTACGGTCTGAACGGCACTTGGAAACATTCCTTCGGAGCCGACGAACTTGTCGTCAATGCGGGAACACAGGCCATCAGAACCAATTTCGAAACCGACATGGGTGTCGGACGCAATACCCCGAGCGATTTCTACCAGACATTGAGCGATGTCCAGACTTTGGGACGTTTCTTCAACGGATACGCCAGCAAATGGAACTGGATGAACGCCTATGCCGGCGCTTCGTACACTTGGAACAGCCTGGTCAACGCCGGCGTGAACATTTCCACCGACGGCGCCTCTTCGACGGGTGTGGACGCACAACGTTTCGGCGTGTTCCCCAGCGCATCGGCCAATGTGATGCTTCACAACCTCGACGCTCTGTCCAGTCTGAACTGGCTTGACCGACTCACTTTCCACGCCGATTACGGCAAGACCGGCAACAGCCGTTTCTCTGGCAACTATGGCAAATACTATTACGTCAGCGAACTCTATCAGGGCATTGCCGGCATCATCCGTACCAATGTGCCGAACACGTCCATCAAGTGGGAGGAAACCCTCAGAGCCAATGTCGGCTTGGACGCTTCGTTCCTGGCCAACCGCGCGAGCCTGTCTTTCGGCTGGTACAACGACAATGTGTCTGATGTCCTGATGGCGGGTTCCACTTCCTCGCTTTACGGAACCGGATTCCACTACAGCAACGATGCCGCCATCGTTTCGAACGGTGTGGACGTGTCGCTGAAGGTCGCTCCCGTCTACGGCCGCAACTTCAAGTGGATTTTGGGCGGAAAGGCCACCACGCTCCACAATGTGATCACTTCGCTGGGTTCCGATACCGAACTGATTTCGACTCTTTCCGACGGCGCCACGCTCGTCAGCAGAGTGGACGAGGCTCCCTTCAGTTTCTACGGTCTGCAGGCCGACGGCGAGTACCCGGTCTATTCCTCCACCTTGGAAGCCCGCACCGCCTACACCGATCCTCTTACCGGCGAACAGCGTCCGATGCGCAACCGCAACGGCATCGATTTCGAAGCTGGTGACGTGAAATACGTGGATCAGAACAACGACGGCGTCATCAACGACGCCGACCGTGTCGTGCTTGGTTCGGCCACTCCCGACATGTACGGCAGCCTGTTCAACCGCTTCCAGTACAAGGGCTTTGCCATCGATGCCAATTTCATCTGGTCGGTCGGAAACGAAGCCTACAATGCCGTGCGCAGGGTCTCCGAATCTTCGTCTGACTTCTCCAACCAGAGTCTGGCCGTGCTCCGCCGCTGGACGATGGACGGTCAGATTACCGACATGCCTCGGGCTCAGTACAACAATCTTGTCGGCAACAACGACTTCTCGTCCAGATGGATCGAGGATGCCTCCTATCTGAAGTTGCGCGACATCACCCTGAGTTACACTTTCGACAAGGTCATCATGGATTTCTTCCAAGGCGGAAGTCTTTACGTGAGCGGCCAGAATCTCTGGTGTCTGACCTCTTATCTGGGCAGCGATCCCGAGTTCTCCTATTCCTATTCGGCCATGATGCAGGGTGTCGACTATGCCAAGGTGGCTCTGCCCAAGACGGTCAAATTCGGTGTCAACCTCAAGTTCTAAATGATGAAAGTTATGAGAAAGAATATCTTTTGTTTCGTCAGTGTGGCCATGATGGCCCTTATGCTGCCTTCCTGCAGCAATTTCTTCGATCCTCAGACCAACGACGTCCTTTCGTCCGACGACTATATCACTTCTCAAACGGAGGTGTATACCGGTTACATAGGCATCATCAGCAAACTGCAGGCTATAGGCGACAAGGCGATCTTTCTGACCGAAACCCGTGGAGAACTGCTTGAACCGACCGAGTATTCTCTGCCGGAACTGATAGCCCTCTACAATTACAATGCCGATCTGTCGGGCAACTCCTATGCAGACCCTGCCGGCTACTACGAGGTGATTGTGTCGTGCAACGACTATCTCGACAACATGCGCACTTTCCGCAGGGAAAAGCCCGAACTGACCGACGACGACCGCTTTGACGCCCTGGAGAGTCTGACGCTCCGCGTGAAAGTCTGGGCTTATCTGACTCTGGCTGAAATCTACGGTCAGGCTGTTTGGTTCGACGACCCGCTCATCCAGATGCAGGATCTGACGGATACGGAAAAGTTTGAAGTCCTGAATCTGGAACAGATTGTGGACCGCTGCATCAGCTTGCTCGACAATGGAGACGCTTCTACTGACAACGTCAACGGCAAACTCACCTTCTCGTGGTACGAATGGCTCGATCCCGAAACCGAACTGGCCAGCAGCCAGTACCGCTATTGGGACTATATGACACCTCCCTATGAAGGTCTGATGGCCAAACTGGCTTTGTGGAAAGCGGCAGCGCTTCAGGGAAAGAACGACTATACCAATGCCAAGACCTGGTATCAGCTTTGTGCCGACCTGATGCTTGACGCGCTCAACGAAGTGATTTCCGACCAGAACAAGAACTATTATTATCTGCCGACGGCGGCAACGGCCGGCAACTATTCCAAACTTTGGGACAATGTCGAGCCTCATGCCCGTGAGGTCGTCTGCGCCATCATCTACGACTATACGCGCAACCAGACCAACCGTCTGCTCTATCATTTCAGCAAGGATTATCCCAACCAGTACCTGTTGCGTCCCTGCAAGACCGTCCTGTCCGAACGTTTCGAAAACAACACCTTCAATCCCGGATACAGTTCGAGTTCCGAAAAACGCAACAGCGTGGTCTTCGGAGACCGCTTCACGGACCAGCCTTACCTGGCCAAGTTCCGTCCGAACGGAAGTTCGAGCCGCGTGAATGCCTATCAGGACGACGTGCACATCTATCTGTTCCGCGCCACCGAATATCATTTCTTCCTGATGGAAGCTTTGAACGGTCTGGGCCGTTTCGAGGCTGCCGACGCTCTGCTCAACGGCGGTCTGCAGGCGACTGACTTCGTCTATGCCGATGGTGCCATGGTCAAGGACGACAAGGGCTACGGCACGCCGCTGCCCGGATTTGAGGGCTTCACCAACGACTGGACCAGTACGGCTTCCTGGGGTACCCGCAAATATCCGCACGTGGGTATCCGCGGAGCATTCAGCCTCAAGGACAGACCCTATGTCCTTGAAAATGACAACGTGCATCTGATGGCCAACATGAAGGCCAACGATATGGCTCTCCTCGACGAGGCCATGCTGGAGTTCGCCGGAGAAGGCAAGATCTATCCGATGATGATCCGCAGTGCCCTTCGTTGGGGTAACGGCTCCTATGACGCTTCCATCGTCTCCTCCAGAGTCTCTGTCAAATACGGTGACAAGGCGGACGCCATGAAGCCTCTGATCGAATCGCAGATTTTCGTTCCTTGGGATCTGAAACTGAACTGATGTCAATGAAAAGAATACTGATTTCGTGTGCCTGCTGTCTGTTGACAGCAGGCCTCGTTTCTGCCCAACCGCAGGCTCAGGACTGGAACGGCTTGGATTGCCTGACGGGCTCGCCTTCCAACAGCGAGGCAGTCGTTGAGCACCACAACCAAGTGATTTCCAAAAAGGAAAAGACCCTCAAGACCCAATGGGCCGGTCAGCGCATCGGCATTCTCGGCGATTCGATGACGGACAAGCGCACGCTCGGACCTGAGGCCACTCTCTGGTGGGAATACCTGTCTCAACTGATGGGATTCGGCGCTACCTACAATTACGGCATCAGCGGCCATCAGTGGCATCAGATCTACGCTCAAGCCCAAAAACTGTACGCCGAGCATGCAGGAGAGGTCGACGCCATCTTCATCTTTGCCGGCACTAACGACTACAACGGCGGATGTCCGATAGGCGAATTTTTCCAGTACGAAGAAATCGAGGTCGAGGCCAAAGGTGTCGGAATGACGCTCCGCAACCATCGCACGCCCGTCATGTCGGACACGACTTTCTGCGGCAGGCTCAATCAGGCGCTCTGCTATCTGAAAGAACGTTTCCCCGATGCCCAGATTGTGATGATGACGCCCATTCACCGAGGATATGCCAAGTTCAACGCCAAGAATGTACAGCCGGATGAATTCTACTGCAACGCTCGGGGCCTGTTCTTGGAAGATTATGTCGAAGTGATGAAGAAAGCCGCCGCCTACTGGTCAGTGCCCGTGGCGGACCTGTATGCCGAAAGCGGCCTGCTGCCCAATCTGGACAGCCACAGCCGGTATATCAACAAACCGGCCACCGACCGGCTCCATCCTTCCACGGAAGGGGAGTACCGCATCGCCAAACTGATGCAGTACCGCCTGCTGGGACTTCCTTCAGGCCTTCGATTGAAAACCGAATAGACGGATTCCGATGAAACGGGGCTTTTCCTTCCGACTCCTTGTCGCGGCTTTGTCGTGGCTGCCTGCTCTGGCGTTTGCCGTGCAGCCTCCTTCGTGGTGGAGCGCACTTCATGCAGGCGAATATCAGGCACCTTCCTGGGAATCGGTATATACTCTCACCAGTGCCCATTTCGGCCCGAATGCCTTGCCTGCTCCCGAATGGAAGGACGGCAGGGTGGAGGAGCGCTCTGCTGCAGAGGTTTCCGCCGATTTCTTCGCAGGAGACGGCGACCGTACCGCAAGTCTTTCCTGCAGGCTGGAATGGGTGGCCATTCCGGGACGCCTTTCTGTGGAAGGCTGGGGAGTAGCCTACGAGTACTACACCATCACCTCGGCCGTTTGCCGTGAAAGGGCTTCCATGCTGTTCGACCCATCTGTCCGAGAGTCGGGCTCGGGCCACACGGTCATAGGCGATTTCTATCTCTCCACCAATATCGCGCTGCTTCAGGAATCGGAACATCGGCCCGATCTGCTGTTCCGCATTGTGTTGAAGACAGCCTCCTCCGAGAATTACCGCTATGCGCGCTTCTTCGATACGCCCGGTTATCTTTTCGATCTGACCTGCGGCAAATCGTGGCGGATGTCTGAAACCTCAGTTCTGAAATCGCTGCGTCTGACCGGAAACGTCGGCTTCCTCTGCTACCAGATGAATACCCGTTTTCAGAACGACGCTCCCTCTTTCTACCTCAAATGCGGTTTGGATTTCTGGAAAATCCAATGGGAGAACGGCGCCGGCGGCTATTGCGGCTGGACCGGCGACGGCGACCAGCCCATCGTGGTGCGCAGCCGGGTTTCCTTCTGTCCGGCTTCCTTCGGTGCGACGCAGGGAAAATCTGCCAGTGAAGCGAAGGGACGCCTGTTCCTGCAATATCAGTATGGCTTGAACGACACGGCACCGCACCGCCTGCAGTTGGGCTACACTCATTTTTTCAAAACCAATTGATTATGAATAAAAGATTGTTCATACTGGAGTCCGTCTGTCTGCTGGCAGCCGTCCTGTTTTTGTCCGCAACGGCCGACGCTCAGATTACGAAGGCCGGCCGGGCCTATGTCGATTATACCGTTCTGCCCGAAAAGGCAGTCGTGGCAGTCGGAGAAGACCCGGTGGTACGGGTGGTGGCCACGGCCGGCGGTGCCGCCCTGGAGGGCGTCACGCTGAAGTTCGAGGCCGGACCCGACAACCTGCCTGCCGATAGGAAAGGCGAGGCAGTCTTCCACAACGGTGAGGCCCGTGCCTCGTTCGGACGTATGGATAAACCCGGTTTCCGCTGGTGCCAGGTGTCCTTCACCGTGGACGGTACCACTTTCCGGGACAATCTGAAAGTGGGCTGTGAGACCCAGTCCATCAAAGCTTCGGTGGCCGAACCGAAGGATTTCGATGCATTCTGGAGCAAGACGCTGAAGAAAGCGTCCAAGGTGCCGATGACTTACGAAATGATTCCCGACGACACTTATTCGTCCGATAAAGTGGAATGTTTCCTGGTGAAACTGCAGGCCTACGAAAAGGGTCATTATATCTACGGATGGCTGCTCCGTCCCCGTGACGGCGAGAAGCATCCTGTCCTGTTCAATCCGCCGGGAGCCGGTGTGAAACGCATCGGGGCCAGTCCGGAATACGCCGAACAGGGTTACATCATTTTCTGCATAGGCATCAACGGCATTCCTGTGAATGCCCCCGACTCGGTGCTTCAGGCCCATCAGCTTGTCAAGGGCGATTATGAACGGCGCGGACTGGAAAGTCCCGAGGAACATTATCTGCGCAAAGTCTATGCGTCCTGTGTCAGATGCATCGATTTCCTCGTATCCTTGCCAGAATGGGATGGAAAGAATGTGGGTGTCACCGGCGGGAGCCAGGGTGGGGCGCTGACCATTGTCACGGCGGCCCTCGATCCCAGGGTCACTTTCCTGTCGTCTTTCTATCCGGCCTTGTGCGATATCTCCGGTTATGCCAGAGGCGGTACGGGCGGATGGCCCAATCTCTGCCGCAACGGCCAGGAACTACGCAATTTTCCACGAACGGGAAAGGGACCCTATGACTATGCGTTGACAGATGAGTCCATCGATTTGGAAACAGCGCTCCGCACCTTGTCTTATTTCGACGTGGCCAACTTCGCGTCCCGAGTCAAGGCGCCCGGCTTCTATTGCCACGGATACAACGACAACACTTGTCCCCCGACATCGGTCTGTGCCGCTTTCAACCGCATTCAAGCTCCCAAAACAATGGAGATTACCCCCTCTTCCAGCCACTGGCGTTTTGCCGAAAGCCAGAAAAGAGGGCTCGACTGGATGAGGAGCCAATGGAAATGAACTTTTTGTTTGTCAATTTGTGGGCAGTCCACTAATTTTGCAGGAACAAAATTCAAATAGAAATGTCAGCAGCAGTACAGGTAGATGCACGCAAGGTGACTACGCGCAGATTGTTGGAAATGAAACAGCGTGGTGAAAAGATCGCCATGCTGACCTCTTATGACTATTCGATGGCGAAACTCGTCGATCAGGCCGGAATGGACGTGATTCTGGTCGGTGATTCCGCTTCCAATACGATGGCCGGAAACGCCACCACGCTCCCCATTACGCTCGATCAGATGATTTACCACGGCAAATCGGTGGTGCGTGGCGTCGAACGCGCGCTGGTGGTGGTCGACATGCCTTTCGGCTCGTACCAGGGCAACTCCAAGGAGGCGCTGGCCAGCGCCATCCGCATTATGAAAGAAACCCACGCCGATGCGGTCAAACTCGAAGGCGGCAGCGAAATCCGCGAGTCGATCGAGCGCATTCTCTGCGCCGGCATTCCCATCATGGGCCATCTCGGTCTCACTCCCCAGTCGATCAACAAATTCGGTTCGTACGCCGTTCGTGCCCGAGAAGAGGCCGAGGCTCAGAAACTGAAAGAGGATGCCCGTCTGCTTCAGGACCTCGGCTGCTTCAGCCTGGTGCTTGAAAAGATTCCGGCCAATCTGGCGAAGGAAGTGACCGACAGCCTCGAAATTCCGACCATCGGCATCGGTGCCGGACCCCACACGGACGGACAGGTGCTGGTTCTGCACGACATGCTGGGCATCACCCAGAACTTCTCTCCCCGTTATCTGCGCCGCTATGCCGATCTGCAGGGAACCATCATCAAGGCGACCAGCCACTACATCGAAGACGTGAAGGCCAAGGATTTCCCCAACGAAAAGGAACAGTACTGACCATTTTTTCAGGCGTGTGAAATTCCGTTTGAGGAAATTTGTCTATATTTGCAGCACGAAAAATCATCGGCAATGAAACAAAACGGCAACATCCGGTTCTGGTCGTGGCGCTGGCAGGGTTTCCTCTCAGCTCCAGTACCTCGTACACGGTAATGCCGATGCGGTCACATAAAAGGTTCGGAGCAAACGCTGCGGGCCTTTTTTTATGACAAGGAAACTCTGCCTGACATCTGTGACGGAAGAAACGACAAGCCAATTCAACAGAACTATGAATAATTACAGAGATTTTGACAACTACCTCAAGGAGTATCCCACCGAAGACGGCTATTTCGGCAGATACGGCGGCAACTACTTGGACAATTCCGAACTTATCAAGGCCTTCCAGGAATATGCCGAAGGCTACAACACCATAGCCCAGTCGGCGCAGTTCATCGCCGAACTCCGCCGCATCCGCAAGGAGTTCCAGGGACGTCCGACGCCTCTTTACCATTGCCAGAAACTTTCCAATCTGTTCGGAAAGACCCAGATCTATCTGAAACGCGAAGATCTGAACCATACCGGCGCGCACAAACTCAACCACTGCATGGGTGAGGGACTGCTGGCCAAGTATATGGGCAAGAAGAAACTCATCGCCGAAACCGGAGCCGGACAGCATGGCGTGGCTTTGGCTACGGCAGCCGCCTACTTCGGTCTGGAATGCGACATCTATATGGGAGAGGTCGACATCGCCAAGCAGGCGCCCAATGTGGCCCGTATGAAATTGTTGGGTGCCCGGGTGATTCCTGTCAGCAAGGGCCTCAAGACTTTGAAAGAAGCTGTCGATGCCGCATTCGAAGCCTATTCCAAGGAATACAAGACGGCCATCTACTGCATCGGAACGGCCGCCGGCCCACATCCTTTTCCCCTGATGGTGCGCGATTTCCAGCAGGTCATCGGTGACGAGGCCAGAGCTCAGTTCATCGAGATGACGGGCCATTTGCCCGACAAGGTCATCGCCTGTGTCGGCGGCGGCTCCAACTCCATCGGCACATTTGTGCCTTTCCTGGCAGACCCTGTGGAGCTCTACGGCGTAGAGCCCTTGGGCCGCGGTCCGAAATTGGGCGACAATGCGGCCAGCATCACTTACGGCCACGAAGGCGTGATGCACGGATTCAACAGCTATATGCTGGCCAATGAAGACGGTACGCCCGCTCCAGTCTATTCCAACGCCAGCGGTCTGGATTATCCGGCCGCAGGTCCCGAGCATGCGCTGCTGCACGACATGGGCCGCGTGAACTACGTCACTGCCGACGATGAGGATGCCATTGAGGCACTCTTCCTGCTTTCTCGCGTCGAGGGCATTATTCCGGCTATCGAGAGCAGCCATGCGCTGGCCTATGCCTTGAAAATCGCCCGTGAAGGCCGTCCCAATTCGGTCATCGTCACCCTGTCGGGACGTGGAGACAAGGACCTCGACTATGTCATCGAAAAATACGGCATCGGTGACGAGTTCCTGGCCAAGAGGGGATTTGTGCTCTGATTCTGTGCATTTTTGAAAAATCAGGTTCTTACGGAAGCGGCGGAGCCGGCCTGCAAGGCCGGCTCCGCTTTTTTTTCTCCATTTGTTTCATCTGATGAAATTTATTCCTACCTTTGCACGGTTTTTCGGAAAGGACTGAGATATGAGCAGATACGATGCGTTCAAGCTTCCGTTGAAGAGTATGTCGGTCGGTGTCCACGAGTTTGATTACAAGCTCGATACCAACTGGTTTACGATGATTGACGGCCCCGAGGTGCAGCGTGGTGACGTTCAAGCCAAAGTCCGCGTTCGCAACACCGGTCTTGTGTACGAAATCGAGTTCTCCCTCGAAGGTACCGTGATGGTTCCCTGCGACCGTTGTCTGGAAGACATGCCGTTGCCGATCAGCGAGACGAGTCATCTGATTGCCAAGTTCGGAGCCGAATACTCCGATGAGGGTGAGGATGTCATCATCGTTCCGGAAACGGAAGGCGAACTGAACATTGCTTGGTTCCTCTATGAAATCATCGCATTGGCTGTTCCGCTCAAACACGTTCATCAGCCTGGCAAATGCAGCAAGGCCATGTCTTCGAAACTCAGAAAGCACCTGGCAAAAAGCATTGACGACGAAGACAGCGACATTCTGCCGGAGGACGATGAGCTGGATGAAGACGAAGCCGATGATGAGAATACTCAGACCAATCCCATTTGGGACGGCCTGAAAGACTGGAAAGAGACAGAATAAATTTTAAAACTATAAGACAATGGCACATCCCAGACACAAACATTCAAACACCCGTACTGCCAAGCGTAGAACCCACTACAAGGCAGAAGCTCCCACCATGGCTGTCTGCCCGAACTGCGGCAACCTCTACATCTATCACACCGTTTGCGGTGAGTGTGGCTACTATCGTGGCAAAGTGGCTATCGAATCCGAAGAAAAGATCTCCTGACGAAGGCCTTCTTACCGATATAAAAGCGGGTGACACATTTTGAAAACAGATGCGTCCCCGCTTTTGTTTTTATTATCCATCCTATGCACAAAGCCGGTTTTGTCAATATCGTGGGCAATCCCAATGTGGGAAAGTCGACCCTGATGAATGTCCTGGTCGGAGAGAGGCTGTCCATCATCACCTCCAAAGCGCAGACGACCCGTCACCGCATTACGGGCATCGTCAACGGTGAAGACTATCAGATTGTCTTCAGCGATACGCCCGGCGTGCTGAAGCCGAAATACAAACTCCAGGAGTCGATGCTCGATTTCTCGCAGTCTGCCCTGATTGATGCCGACATTCTGCTCTACATCACCGACACGGTCGAGACGGTGACCAAGAACGACGAATTTCTGGAGAAGGTGCGCCGCATGGAAGTGCCCTTGCTCTTGGTCATCAACAAGGTGGACCTGAGCGATCAGAAACGGCTCGAAAAGCAGGTGGATGAATTGAAAGAGCTGCTTCCGAAGGCTGAAATCATTCCCGTTTCAGCCCTCCACCGTTTCAATACGGATTATCTGATGAAGCGTATCCGCGAGCTGCTCCCGGAATGTCCGCCCTATTTCGGCAAAGACGCGCTGACCGACAAACCGACCCGTTTCTTCGTGTCGGAGATCATCCGAGAGAAAATCCTGCTGTATTATCAGAAAGAAATCCCCTATTCGGTGGAAGTGCTTGTCGAACAATTCAAACAGCAGGCCGGCCGGGTGGACATCAGGGCCGCCATCATCGTGGAACGCGAAAATCAGAAAGGAATCATCATCGGGCACGGCGGCGCGGCGCTCAAAAAAGTCGGCACGGCTGCCCGTCAGGATATTGAAAAATTTCTCGACGAAAAAGTCTACCTCGAACTTTTTGTGAAAGTGGAGAAAGACTGGCGCAGCCGGGAAAACGCATTGAAAGAATTCGGCTATCGGCCCGAGTAGGGCGGTGGCTGGCAAAATAATGGCATATGAGCAAGTTGGTAGCTATTGTAGGTCGCCCAAACGTGGGCAAATCGACCCTATTCAACCGTCTGGTCGAAGGGCGCAAGGCCATTGTCAATGACGAGGCCGGCACGACCCGCGACCGCCACTACGGACATTCCAGCTGGAATGGCGTGAACTTTTCCGTGGTGGATACCGGTGGTTGGGTGGTCGGTTCGGACGATGTGTTCGAAGACCAGATCCGCAAACAGGTGGAAGCCTCTCTGGAAGAATGCGACGTGGTGCTTTTCCTGGTGGACATCCAGAACGGCGTGACAGACCTCGACATGGATGTCGCCTCCATCCTCAGACGTGTGAAGAATCGTCCGGTCGTGCTGGTCTGCAACAAGACAGATGAAAGCGTCATGTCCTACGCCTCGGCCGAGTTCTATCGCTTGGGCTTGGGCGATCCTTTCTGCATTTCAGCCATGAACGGTTCCGGCACGGGCGAACTGCTCGACCATATTCTGACGCTCTTCCCTGAAAATGCTCAAGATGAAAACACCGACGAGCTTCCCAGAATCGCTGTGGTCGGACGCCCGAACGTGGGCAAGTCGTCCATTATCAACGCCTTTATAGGTGAAGACCGGCAGATTGTGACCGATATCGCCGGCACCACCCGCGATTCCATCCTGACCCGTTTCAACAAGTTCGGCTTCGATTTCTATCTGGTCGATACGGCCGGTATCCGCAAAAAAGCCAAAGTGGTGGAGGATATCGAATATTACTCTGTCCTCCGCAGCATCCGTGCTATCGAAAGCGCGGACGTGTGCGTGCTGATGCTTGACGCCACTCGGGGAATCGAAAGTCAGGACATGAATATCTTCTCGCTCATTCAGCGCAACCGTAAAGGCATGGTTGTCTGCGTCAACAAATGGGATCTGGTCGAAGACAAAGACAGCAATTCGCTGAAAAGAATGGAAGAGGCCATCCGCGCCCGCTTTGCGCCCTTTACGGATTTTCCCATCATATTCACATCGGTGGTGACCAAGCAGCGCATTTTCAAGGTGCTGGAAGCCGCCAAGTCTGTCTATGACATCCGTCAGCGTCATATTCCGACGGCCAGACTCAACGAGTTCTTCCTGCCGCTCATCGAAAATTATCCCCCTCCGGCGACCAAGGGAAAGTACATCAAAATCAAGTATGTGACTCAGCTCCCGGGTCCAGTGACCCCGACAATCGTCTTCTTCGCCAATCTGCCGCAGTACATCCGTGACCCCTACAAGCGCTTCCTCGAAAACAAACTCCGCGAACAGTTCGATTTCTGCGGAACGCCTGTCCAGTTGTTTTTCCGACAAAAATAACCCTTATACCTTATTATATTATGGATCAGAATTCCAACAAGTCCCAGCAGCTCAACATCGAACTGAACGATGAAGTAGGGCAGGGCATCTACTCGAACCTCGCCATCATCACGCACAGCAGCGCCGAGTTCGTTCTCGATTTCGCCCGTGTGCTGCCCGGTTTGCCTAAGGCCAGAGTGGCATCGCGCATCGTGCTCACCCCCGAACATGCCAAGCGTCTGCTGATGGCTCTGCAGGAAAATGTCGTCAAATACGAACAGCAGTTCGGTCCCATCCGCACTCAGCAGGCCATGCCTCCAGTGGGTTTCACCACCGGAGAGGCTTGATTTTGATTTTTATAATCAATTATTTTTTGTTTGAAAAAAGAATTCTTATCTTTGCGCGCCATTTTGCGAAGAGTGGAAATTGTAACTAAGTATCATTATACTAACTAGAAAACAAAAACTGTAAAATGCCAACTATTCAACAATTAGTTAGAAAAGGCAGAATCAACCTCGAGGACAAGAGCAAATCTCCTGCCCTTGATTCTTGCCCGCAGAGACGTGGCGTATGCGTGCGCGTGTACACCACCACCCCGAAAAAGCCGAACTCAGCTATGCGTAAGGTAGCCCGTGTCCGTCTGACCAACCAGAAAGAAGTGAACTGCTACATCCCCGGTGAAGGCCACAACTTGCAGGAGCACTCCATCGTCCTTGTACGCGGCGGTCGTGTAAAAGACCTTCCCGGTGTACGTTACCACATCGTACGTGGCACTCTCGATACCGCCGGTGTCGCCTCACGTACTCAGAGACGTTCCAAATATGGAGCCAAACGTCCCAAAGCAGGAGCTAAGAAATAAGTTTAACCACAAAGTTTTCGGTATTGGTATTTACAGGAATGAAAATTCCGAAGGTTGAGTAAATGTCCGAGCGAGGATGTTGAAGATCGTAACAACCAAAACAAAAACGTAATTTTTCACAACAATGAGAAAAGCAAAACCGAAGAAACGTCTCATCCTGCCGGATCCGCGTTTCAACGACACCAAGGTGACCAAGTTCGTCAATCATCTGATGTATGACGGCAAGAAGAATGTCGCTTTCGAAATTTTCTACGAAGCCCTTGACATCGTCAAGACGAAGTTGCCCAACGAAGAAAAGAGCGCCCTCGAGATTTGGAAGACCGCTCTCGACAATATCACCCCTCAAGTAGAAGTCAAGTCCAAACGTATCGGTGGTGCCACATTCCAGGTTCCGACTGAAATCCGCCCCGACCGTAAGGAAGCCATCTCCATGAAAAACGTCATCGCTTTCGCACGCAAGCGCGGCGGCAAGACCATGGCCGACAAGCTGGCTGCCGAAATCATGGACGCCTACAACAATCAGGGTGGCGCATTCAAGCGCAAAGAAGACATGCACCGTATGGCCGAAGCCAACCGTGCTTTCGCACATTTCCGTTTCTAAGAGATTCCCTGATATATGGAAAAAGATCTGCATCTCACTCGTAACCTCGGCATCATGGCTCACATCGATGCGGGAAAGACCACGACATCTGAGCGTATTCTTTTCTACACCGGCCTGACCCATAAGATCGGCGAAGTTCACGATGGAGCTGCCACCATGGACTGGATGGAACAGGAGCAGGAACGTGGTATCACCATCACGTCCGCTGCTACGACTACCTATTGGAAATACGATGGCAGTCGTTACAAATTCAACCTGATTGACACTCCGGGCCATGTTGATTTTACTGTCGAAGTGGAAAGGTCTTTGAGAGTGCTGGATGGCGCTGTCGCCGTCTTCTGTGCTGTAGGCGGCGTTCAGCCTCAGTCTGAGACGGTCTGGCGTCAGGCAGACAAGTACAATGTTCCCCGCATCGGATATGTCAACAAGATGGACCGCATGGGCGCCGATTTCTATTCGGTGGTTTCCCAGATGCGCGAAGTTCTGAAGGCCAACCCCTGTCCCATTCAGATTCCTATCGGAGCTGAAGAGTCGTTCCGTGGCGTGGTCGACCTGATCCGTATGGAAGCTTTGTACTGGCACGATGAAACGATGGGTGCCGACTACGTTCGTGAACCGATTCCGGCAGATATGCTCGATGAGGCTCAGGAATGGCGTGACAAAATGCTGGAAACGGCTGCCGATTTCGATGACGATCTGATGGAGAAGTTTTTCGACCATCCCGAGCAGATCACCGAACAGGACATCCACCGCGCTATCCGCAAGGGTACGCTGAAGATGGCGCTCCAGCCCGTCGTTTGCGGCTCGTCGTTCAAAAACAAAGGTGTTCAGCCTCTGCTGGATGCCGTTTGTGCTTATCTGCCCAGTCCCGTCGATTCAGACGATATCAAAGGCAACGATCCCAAGACAGGAAAAGAAATCGTCAGACACCCTGTCGCCACTGAACCTCTCACGGCGCTGGTGTTCAAGATAGCTACCGACCCCTATGTCGGCAGACTTTGTTTTGTACGTGTCTATTCGGGCGTCATGCAATCCGGAAGCTACGTGTTCAACGCGCGCAGCGGCAAGAAGGAACGTCTTTCCCGCATTTTCCAGATGCATTCCAACCACCAGAACCCCGTCGACGAAATCGCAGCAGGCGATATCGGTGCCGTGGTCGGTATGAAGGATATCCGCACCGGTGACACGCTCTGTTTCGAAAACCAGCCCATCGTGCTGGAGTCTATGGATTTCCCTGCCCCCGTCATCGGAGTGGCAGTCGAACCTAAGACTCAGAGTGACCTTGACAAGATGGATATCGGCCTGGCCAAACTCGCCGAAGAAGATCCCACTTTCACCGTCCACACGGACGACCAGACCGGTCAGACCGTCATCAGCGGCATGGGCGAGCTCCATCTGGAAATCATCGTCGACCGTCTGCGCCGTGAATTCGGTGTGGAATGCAATCAGGGTCAGCCTCAGGTTTCCTACCGTGAAGCCATCAGCAAACCTGTTGAAGTCCGCGAAGTCTACAAAAAACAGACCGGCGGCCGAGGCAAGTTCGCCGACATCATCGTCACGGTCGGCCCGAAGGATCCCGAGTTCGAAGGCAGTCTCCAGTTTGTCAGCGAGGTCAAGGGCGGCAATGTGCCTACGGAGTACATCCCTTCCGTCGAAAAAGGATTCAAGACCGCCATGCTCAACGGCGTGCTGGCCGGATATCCGATCGACGGTCTGAAGGTGACGCTCACCGACGGTTCATTCCATCCGGTCGATTCAGATGCCCTTTCGTTCGAGGTCTGCGCCTCGCTCGCGTTCAAGCACGCCAGTGAAAAGGCCAGTCCTGTGCTGCTCGAGCCCATTATGAAGCTCGAAGTGATTACTCCCGAAGAAAACATGGGTGATGTCATCGGTGACCTCAACCGCCGTCGCGGAACCGTGGTCGGTATGGATACCAACCGCAGCGGAGGCCGCATCGTCAAGGCCGAGGTGCCGCTTGCCGAAACTTTCGGCTATGTGACCTCGTTGCGCACCATCACTTCCGGACGTGCCACCAGCAGTATGGAATTTCTGGAATATGCTCCTATGAGCGCCAACCTTGCCAGGGAGGTTCTCAAGGAACGTTCAGGTAGAGTAGATTTAATCAAATAACCGGAGTCAGTACAAATAGCTCTACGGACTCCTTCAATAATTTTAACTAAAAACAATTATGAGCCAAAAAATCAGAATCAAACTGAAATCTTACGATCACAATCTGGTCGACAAGTCGGCTGAGAAAATCGTCAAGACCGTCAAAGCTACGGGTGCCGTTGTCAGTGGTCCTATCCCTCTTCCCACGCACAAGCGCATCTTCACCGTCAACCGTTCTACCTTCGTCAACAAGAAGTCTCGTGAACAGTTCGAACTGTCTTCCTACAAGCGCCTCATCGATATTTACAATTCGAGCGCCAAGACTGTCGATGCTCTCATGAAGCTTGAACTTCCGAGCGGCGTGGACGTGGAAATCAAGGCTTAAGCGGCTTTAGTTTGAATCTTTGTTTTGAATTTTATTATCAATCATTTATTTAACATTAGTAGAAATGCCAGGATTAATTGGAAAGAAAGTCGGAATGACATCCGTCTTCAGTGCCGATGGAAAAAACATTCCATGCACTGTCATTGAAGCCGGTCCTTGCGTTGTTACTCAGGTCAAGACGGTTGAAACCGATGGTTATGCAGCCCATCAGCTTGGTTTCGAAGAAAAGAGCGCCAAGCACACCAACCAGGCCGAAAAAGGCCATTTTGACAAGGCTGGAGTACCCGCACAGAGACATCTGGTTGAGTTCGAAGGATTCGGTGACGAATTCAAAGCCGGTGACAAGATCACCGTGGACAATTTGTTTGAGGCCGATATGTTGGTAGACGTCATCGGTACTTCAAAAGGTAAGGGATTCCAGGGCGTTGTCAAACGTCACGGTTTCCAGGGCGTTGGCGGCCAGACTCATGGTCAGCACAACCGTCTGCGTCACCCCGGTTCTATGGGTGCGTCTTCTTGGCCCTCACGCGTCTTCAAGGGCATGCGTATGGCCGGTCAGACAGGCAATGCACGCGTTACCGTGCAGAACCTGCAGGTTATTAAAGTGATTTCCGAGCACAACCTCCTGCTTGTCAAGGGTTCTGTTCCCGGATCTAAGGGTTCAATCGTTATCATTGAGAAGTAATATGGAACTGAGTGTATATAACATCAAAGGTGAAGATACAGGAAGAAAAGTCGCTTTGAGCGATTCCGTATTTGCGATCGAGCCTAACGATCACGTATTGTATCTGGCTGTCAATCAGCATCTGGCCAATCGTCGTCAGGGTACTCACAAATCAAAACAGCGCAGTGAAATGTCTGGTTCGACCAAGAAATTGGGTCGTCAGAAAGGTGGCGGCGGTGCCCGTCACGGTGACATCAACTCTCCGCTGATGTGTGGCGGTGGCCGTGTTTTCGGTCCCGTACCCCGTTCCTATGGTTTCAAGCTCAACAAGAAAGTCAAGGATCTTGCCCGCAAGAGCGCTCTCAGCTACAAGGTGCAGGACAACGCCATCAAGGTGGTCGAAGACTTCCAGTTCGAAGCCCCCAAAACCAAGGACATGGTTGCTATCTTGAAAAATTTGCAACTCCCTGAAAAAAAGGTAGTTTTGGTATTGTCAGACCAAAATAAAAACGTATATTTGTCGTCACGTAATTTGCCGAAGGTGAATGTTGTAACTGTCTCTGAACTTGACACTTACACCATCATGTCGGCAAACTTTGTCGTGTTTATGGAAGGTTCCGTAGCCGGCATCGAATCGGTTTTAAACGCTTAAGGAGGTACGAAAATGGGAATTATCATCAAACCTATTGTAACTGAAAAGATGACGGCTGTCTCTGAGAAGATGGCCCGTTATGGTTTCCGCGTGCAGCCTGATGCCAACAAGGTTCAGATTGCCGAAGCAGTTGAGAAACTCTACAACGTGAAGGTTATCAGTGTCAACACCGCCAATTATCGCGGCAAGAACAAGAACCGTTACACCAAGAGCGGAATGATCCAAGGTAAGGCCTCCGATTATAAGAAAGCCATTGTGACTTTGAAGGAAGGCGACGTTATTGATTTTTACAGCAACATCTAATAGAAATGGCAGTACGTAAATTAAAGCCCACGACTCCTGGGCAGAGACATAAAGTTATCGGTGCATTTGACACTATTACTGCTTCAGCACCGGAGAAATCTCTTGTTTACGGTTTGAGAAAATCGGGTGGACGCAACCATACTGGTAAGATGACCATGCGCTATCTTGGCGGCGGTCACAAACAGAAATACCGTTTCATCGATTTCAAGAGAAGTAAAGATGGCATTCCTGCTACTGTAAAGACTATCGAGTACGATCCAAACCGTTCGGCCAACATCGCACTCCTTTACTATGCAGACGGAGAGAAGGCATACATCATCGCTCCTGACGGACTTCAGGTCGGTCAGGTACTCAATTCGGGCGCAGAGGCTGCACCTGAAGTGGGTAACGCCCTTCCTCTGAAGAATATCCCTGTAGGTACCGTTATTCATAATATCGAACTGCGCCCCGGTCAGGGTGCCAAGCTTGTCCGCAGTGCCGGCGTTTTCGCCCAGCTGGTTTCGAAGGAAGATGATTATGCCATCATCCGCATGCCTTCCGGCGAAATCCGCAAGATCTTCGGCGAGTGCAAAGCTACCGTCGGTAGCGTAGGCAACTCCGACCACGGTCTGGAAAGTTCCGGTAAAGCCGGACGTTCACGCTGGATGGGCCGTCGTCCTCACAACCGCGGTGTCGTCATGAACCCCGTAGATCACCCCATGGGTGGTGGTGAAGGTCGCGCTTCCGGTGGTCACCCCAGATCACGTAAAGGCTTGTTGGCAAAGGGCTTGAGAACGAGAGCTCCCAAGAAACTTTCGAACAAGTATATTATTGAAAGAAGAAAAAAATAATCGGCTAAAGCAGTAATATTATGAGTCGTTCATTAAAGAAAGGACCGTTTATCAGCACCAGACTCGAGAAGAGAATTCTGGAAATGAATGAAACCGGCAAGAAGACCGTTCTCAAGACCTGGTCTCGCGCTTCGATGATTTCTCCCGACTTCGTGGGTCACACGATTGCTGTTCACAACGGTAATAAGTTCATCCCGGTGTATGTCACCGAAAATATGGTTGGTCACAAGTTGGGCGAATTCGCTCCGACGCGTACGTTCAGAGGCCATAGTGGAAACAGATAATAAAATAAAGAAATAACAATGGGTGCAAGAAAAAGAATAGCAGCAGACGCAAGGAAAGAAGCCTTGAAGTCGGTGTATTTTGCCAAATTGAATGGTGTTCCCACATCGCCCCGCAAGATGCGTCTTGTTGCCGATATGATTCGCGGTAAAGAAGTCTTTCTGGCTCTCGGTATGCTCAAGTTCTCGAACAAGGAAGCCGCCGACCGTCTGGAGAAACTGCTCCGTTCCGCCATTTCCAATTGGGAACAGAAGAACGATCGCAAAGCAGAAGCTGGTGAACTGTACGTCAGCGAAATCAAGGTCGATTCAGCTATGATGCTGAAGCGTCTGCGTCCGGCTCCTCAGGGCCGTGGCTACAGAATCCGCAAACGTTCGAACCACGTCTATCTGGCCATCGATTCTATCAAGAAAGAAGAAGTGAAAGAAAATACTAACGAACAAAATCAGTAACCAAATGGGACAGAAAGTAAATCCGGTAAGTAACCGTTTAGGTATCATCAAAGGTTGGGATTCCAACTGGTATGGCGGTGATAACTATGGAGACACTCTGTTGGAAGACAGCGAGATTCGGAAATATCTGAATGCCCGTTTGGCCAAGGCAAGTGTTTCTCGTATTGTGATTGAACGCACCTTGAAGCTGGTGACCATCACTGTTTGCACGGCTCGTCCGGGCGTGATTATCGGCAAAGGTGGACAGGAAGTGGACAAACTGAAAGAAGAACTGAAGAAGATCACCGACAAGGAGGTCCAGATCAACATCTTCGAAATCAAGCGTCCCGAACTCGATGCTACGATCGTGGCAAACAACATTGCCCGTCAGATTGAAGGCAAACTCGCTTATCGTCGTGCTGTCAAGACCGCTATCGCTTCAACGATGCGTATGGGAGCCGAGGGTATCAAGGTTCAGGTCTCCGGACGTCTGAACGGTGCCGAAATCGCCCGTAGCGAAATGTTTAAGGAAGGCCGTACCCCGCTGCACACCTTCCGTGCAGACATCGATTACGCTCTGGCCGAGGCTCTCACCAAGGTCGGTCTGATCGGTATCAAGGTATGGATCTGCCGCGGCGAAGTCTATGGTAAGGTAGACCTTGCTCCGCAGTTCACCGCCGCCAAGGACAATGGTCGTTCACAGAACGGCTTCGGAGGCGAGCGTCGCGATGACCGCAAAGGTGGCTTCCGTAAGAAAAGAACAAATAATAATAACCGTTAACGTAGAAACATAAGATGTTACAGCCAAAAAGAACAAAATTCCGCAGACCGCAGAAAGGCCGCATGAAAGGCAACGCTCAGCGTGGCAATCAGCTGGCTTTCGGTTCTTTTGGAATTAAAACGTTGGAAAACAGATGGCTCACCGCTCCGCAGATTGAAGCTGCCCGTGTCGCCGTCACCCGTTATATGCAGCGTCAAGGTCAGATTTGGATTCGCATTTTCCCGGACAAGCCCTACACCAAGAAGCCTCTTGATGTCCGTATGGGTAAAGGTAAAGGTAATGTCGAAGGCTATATCTGCCCGATCACTCCCGGTCGCATTATCATTGAAATCGACGGAGTCGCTCCCGAAATTGCAAGAGAAGCTCTGCGTCTGGGCGCTCAGAAACTGCCTGTGAAGACGAAACTCGTCGTCAGACGTGACTATGACGAATCTCAAAATGTATAAGCCTTATGAAGATCAAAGAAGTTAGAGAGTTGACGACCCAGGAAATCATGGATCGCATCGAATCGGAAAAAGCTCGCTTGGATTCTTTGCAACTGCAACACTGCATTTCTCCTCTGGACAATCCTATGCAGATTCAGGAAACCCGCAGGCTTATTGCACGTCTGATGACCGTGTTGAATGAAAGAAATAATGAACAAGCTAATTGATAGTCTGATGGAAAGAAATTTAAGAAAAGAAAGATTGGGCATCGTCATCAGCAACAAAGGCGACAAGTCTCTCGTAGTGGCCGCCAAGTTCAAAGAGAAGCACCCGATTTACCACAAGTTCGTCAGCAAGACCAAGAAGTATTACGTGCATGACGAAAAGAATGAGTGCAATGTGGGCGACACTGTCCGCATCATGGAAACTCGTCCTTTGAGCAAAACCAAAAGATGGAGATTAGTTGAAATCGTTGAAAGAGCTAAATAATCATGATACAGACAGAAACCAGGCTCAATGTAGCCGATAACAGTGGCGCTAAGGAAGTGCTGTGTATCCGCGTACTGGGCGGCACAGGCAAGCGCTATGCCACTGTGGGTGACGTTATCGTCGTAGCGGTAAAGAAAGTCATCCCTTCCAGTGAGTTGAAAAAAGGTGTCGTGTCAAAGGCAGTCGTTGTCCGTACGAAGAAGGAAATCAAGAGAGCCGACGGTTCATACATCCGCTTCGACGACAATGCTTGCGTTATGTTGACGAACGCTGATGAACTTCGTGGCAGCCGTATCTTCGGCCCCGTTGCCCGTGAGCTTCGCGCAACTAACATGAAAATTGTTTCTTTGGCTCCCGAAGTACTTTAATTAAAAAAGATTATGAGCAAGTTACATATTAAGAAAGGTGATACCGTGTATGTAAATGCCGGTGAAGACAAGGGCAAGACCGGTCGCGTCCTGAAAGTCGATGCTGAAAAGCAGCGCGCCATTGTCGAAGGCATCAACATGGTTTCCAAGCACACCAAGCCCAATGCTAAGAACCCGCAGGGTGGCATTCTCAAACAAGAAGCTCCCATCCACGTATCGAACCTCAACCCGGTTGATCCCAAGACCGGCAAGGCTACCCGTATCGGTCGTGTTCGCAACGAGGAAGGCAAGTTAGTCCGTGTATCCAAAATTTCAGGTGAGGAGATCAAATAATGAATACTGCCAGTTTAAAAAAAGATTATCAGGAACGCATTGTTCCCCTTTTGACTAAGGAATTTGGCTACACCACCATCATGCAGGTGCCCAAGCTGAAGAAGATTGTCATCAACAGAGGTGTAGGTATTGCTATCAACGACAAGAAAATCATTGATACCGCAGTTGCCGAACTCGCTGCCATCACCGGTCAGAAGCCTGTCGTAACCGTATCCCGCAAGGATATCGCCAACTTCCATCTCCGTAAGAAAATGGCCGTCGGTGTCATGGTTACCCTTCGTCGCGAGCAGATGTATGAATTCCTGGAGAGACTCGTCCGCGTCGCTCTTCCCCGTATCCGTGACTTCAAGGGTATCGAGAGCAAGATGGACGGCCGCGGCAACTACACCCTCGGCGTTCAGGAGCAGATCATCTTCCCCGAAATCAACATCGATAACATCGAACGCATCATGGGTATGAACATCACCATGGTTACCAGCGCCAAGACCGACGAAGAAGGTTTTGCACTGCTGAAAGAATTCGGTCTGCCTTTTAAGAAATAACTAAACGATATTGTTATGGCAAAAGAATCAATGAAAGCCCGCGAGGTCAATCGTGCCAAACTGATTGCCCGTTATGCCGAAAAGCGCAAACAGCTCAAGGCTGAAGGCAACTACGAAGCACTTCAGGATCTGCCGAAGAACTCCTGTCCGACCCGTATCCACAACCGTTGCAAAATGACCGGTCGTCCCAAGGGATACATCAGACAGTTCGGTATTTCACGTATCCAATTCCGTGAACTGGCATCCAAAGGCCTCATCCCCGGTGTGAAGAAAGCTAGCTGGTAAATATAAAAGTGATTTCGAATCACATAGTGTTAAATATTGTCCGGAACAGCCGGATCAATTTAAATTAAATTTTATGACAGATCCTATTGCAGATTATCTGACAAGAATGCGGAACGCAATTCAGGCCAATCATCGCGTGGTTGACGTTCCTGCTTCGAATTTGAAGAAAGAGATCACCAAGATCCTTTTTCAAAAGGGTTACATCCTCAATTACAAGTTCGAGGATGAGGTCGGACCCCAGGGCAACATCAAGATTGCCTTGAAATACGACCCCGCAACCAAGGTGAACGCTATCAAGTCTCTGGAGCGTGTATCCCGTCCCGGTCTCCGTCATTATGTAGGCTATCGTGAGATGCCGCGCGTTCTGAACGGTCTGGGTATCGCCATCCTGTCCACTTCAAAGGGCGTGATGACTGACAAGGAAGCCAAAGAGCTCAAGCTCGGCGGTGAAGTTTTGTGTTACATCTATTAATTGGGGAGGGTATAGCTATGTCAAGAATAGGTAAATTGCCGATCGCTCTTCCTGTGGGTGTTACCGCAACGATTGACGAAAATCAGGTTGTAACCGTCAAAGGTCCGAAAGGAACCATGGTTCAGGCCGTCAATCCTCTTATTAAAGTTACTATTGAAAACGGGCAGATCGTCCTGACTCGTCCCGATGACGAGAAGGAAAGTCGCGCCCAGCACGGTCTCTATCGTGCTCTGCTCAACAATATGGTCGTTGGCGTATCTGAAGGTTTCCGCAAAGTTCAGGAACTCGTCGGTGTGGGTTTCCGTGCCTCCAACGAAGGTCAGATCCTGAAACTGGCTCTGGGTTACACCCATGAAATCTGGATTTGTCTTCCCGCCGAAATCAAGGTTGAAACCAAGTCCGAACGTAACAAGAACCCGCTGATTATTCTCGAATCCTGCGACAAGCAGCTGCTTGGCCAGGTATGTGCCAAAATCCGTTCATTCCGCAAACCTGAACCTTACAAGGGCAAGGGTGTCCGCTTCGAAGGTGAACTCGTTCGTCGCAAAGCTGGAAAGTCGGCCGCTAAGAAATAATCACCTTAATACTTGCATGATATGACAACGAAAGAATTAAGAAGAATAAAAGTCAAAGCACGTGTTCGTGCCAAGATCTCAGGTACGCCTGAAGCTCCTCGTATGACCGTCTTCCGCAGCAACAAGCAGATTTACGTTCAGTTTGTTGACGACAAGTCGGGCAAGACTCTTGCCAGCGCCTCTTCTCTGAAAATCGAAGAAAAGGTAGGTAAGAAGGAACAGGCTGTTAAGGTTGGTGAAATGGCTGCTAAGAACGCTATCGAAGCCGGTATCTCCACCGTTGTGTTTGACCGTAACGGTTATCTGTACCACGGTCGTATTAAAGAATTGGCAGACGCCGCTCGCAAAGGCGGTCTTAAATTTTAAGCAATATGGCAGGACAAATGAATAGAGTAAAGTCTACCAATGAATTGGAACTGAAAGACAGATTGGTAGCTATCAATCGTGTTACCAAGGTTACGAAGGGCGGTCGCGCCTTCACGTTCGCTGCCATCGTCGTTGTCGGCGATGAGAAGAAGGGCGTTGTCGGTTGCGGTCTGGGTAAGGCCGGTGAAGTTACCGCAGCTATTGCCAAAGGCACTGAAGCTGCCAAGAAGAACCTCATCAGCGTTCCCGTACTCAACGGAACCATCCCTCACGAGCAGCACACCAAATTCGGTGGTGCAGAAATTGTTCTGATTCCCGCTTCTCACGGTACCGGTCTGAAAGCCGGCGGTGCCATGCGTGCCGTCCTGGAGAGCGCCGGTATCACCGATGTGCTTGCCAAATCAAAAGGTTCATCCAACCCCCACAACCTCGTCAAGGCCACCATCAAGGCTCTGGGCGAAATGCGCGATGCCTATCAGGTCGCCAAGACCCGCGGCATTTCTGTAGAACGTGTATTTAACGGATAAGGAGATTTCATTATGGCAAAAATCAAAATCAAACAAGTCAAGAGCCGTATTGGTGCTCCCGCTGTTCAGAAAAGAACCCTGGATGCTCTGGGACTCAAGAAATTGAATCAGGTCGTAGAACTCGAAGCTACTCCTTGCATCCTCGGTATGGTAAACAAAATCAATCACTTAGTGAAAATTGTGGAGGATTAATTATGAATTTGAATAATTTGCAGCCGGCCGCCGGTTCAACCCAAGAACGCAAACGTATCGGACGTGGTCCCGGTTCGGGACTGGGAGGTACTTCTACCCGTGGTCACAAAGGCGCCAAATCCAGATCGGGTTATCACAAGAAAATCGGCTTCGAAGGCGGTCAGATGCCTCTGCAGCGCCGTCTGCCGAAGTTCGGTTTCAAGAATATCAACCGTATCGAATACAAGGCTATCAACATCTCTTCTCTGCAGGCTCTGGCCGATAAGGGTATCACCGTTATCGATCTGGACGTCCTCCAGCAGGCCGGTTTCATCTCAGCCACCCAGATGGTCAAGATTCTCGGCAACGGTCAGCTGACCGCCAAAGTGGACGTGACTGCCAACGCATTCTCCGCTTCCGCCGTCAAGGCTATCGAAGCTGCCGGCGGCAAGGCCACCGTTTACGGACTTGTTCCCGAAGAAGACAACAAGGATTGAAACCCTCTAAAACTGCAATCCAATGAAATTTATTGAAACATGTAAGAATATCTGGAAGATCGACGAGTTGCGCGACCGTCTGCTTACGACCGTTCTGTTCGTGGCAGTGTTCCGCTTCGGTTCGTTCGTCGTGCTCCCCGGTATCAATCCCGCAGACCTGACCGGCCTCAGCTCTCAGACGAGCGAAGGCCTGATGGCCCTGTTGGATATGTTTACAGGCGGTGCATTCTCGAATGCTTCGATCTTTGGTTTGGGTATCATGCCCTACATCTCTGCTTCCATCGTGATCCAGCTGTTGGGTATTGCTGTTCCTTATTTCCAGAAATTGCAGCGTGAAGGTGAAAGTGGACGTCGCAAGATCAATCAGTACACCCGTTATCTGACGGTGCTGGTGCTCCTGCTTCAGGGCCCGGCTTTCCTGGCCAACCTGAACGCTCAGGGCGTATCCCTTCCCGCCGGTTTTTGGTTCAAACTGTCTTCTGTCATTCTGCTCGCCTCAGGCAGCATGTTTACCCTGTGGCTGGGTGAACGTATCACCGACAAAGGTATCGGCAACGGTATTTCGATGATCATCCTCATCGGTATCATCGCCCGTCTGCCCCAGTCGCTGGTACAGGAATTCATGTCACGTCTGGGAACTGCTTCCGGCGGTCTGATCATGTTCATCGTCGAAATCATCCTGCTGCTGGCTGTCACCATCTTCGCCATCATGCTCGTCCAGGGTACCCGCAAAGTTCCCGTACAGTATGCCAAGCGCGTCGTAGGCAACCGTCAGTACGGCGGTGCCCGTCAGTATATTCCTCTGAAAGTGAATGCGGCCGGCGTCATGCCGATCATCTTTGCCCAGGCAATCATGTTCATTCCGCTTTCATTCATGAGATTCTCTACCGACGGCAGCGGCAACTTCTGGCGCATCATGACCGACATGAACAGCTTCTGGTACAATTTCATCTATGCCATCCTCATCATTCTCTTCACATACTTCTACACCGCCATCACCATCAATCCGACTCAGATGGCAGAAGATATGAAGCGCAACGGTGGGTTCATCCCCGGTGTCAAACCCGGCAAGAAGACGGCTGACTATATCGACACGATCATGTCGAGAATCACTCTGCCCGGTTCTTTCTTCCTGGCTTTCGTCGCCATCATGCCCGTATTCGCCCGTATGCTGGGTATCAGCAACGGTTTCGCCCAGTTCTTCGGCGGCACTTCGCTGCTGATTCTGGTCGGCGTGGTGCTTGACACATTGCAGCAGATTGAGAGCCATCTCCTCATGCGTCACTATGACGGTCTGCTGAAATCGGGACGCATAAAAGGCAGAACTGGTAGTGTGTCAGCATATTAATCATTTGCAGAAATGATTTATCTGAAGACTGAAGACGAAATCGATTTACTTCGTGAAAGTAATCAAATTGTGGCCAAGACCTTAGCGGAGGTCGCCAAGTACATTCAACCTGGGGTCACTACCAAATATTTGGATCAGATAGGCGAGGACTTCATCCGTTCTTGCGGTGCAGTCCCCTCCTTTCTGAACTACAACGGATACCCTGCATCTCTCTGCATTTCCATCAACGAAGTGGTGGTGCACGGAATTCCGTCGGTAAACAACATTTTGAAAGACGGAGACATTGTCTCGGTAGACTGCGGAGCCTACAAGAACGGTTACCACGGCGATTCCACTTACACTTTCCGTGTGGGTGAGGTCGATGAAAAGGTGGTCGATCTTCTTCGTACGACCAAGGAGTCTCTTTACAAAGGCATCGAACAGGCCATTGACGGTAATCGCCTCGGCGATATCGGAAACGCTGTCCAAACTTACTGCCAGAAGAGAGGCTACACCGTAGTCCGTGAAATGGTTGGCCATGGCGTTGGCCGTCATCTGCACGAGGAACCCGAGGTGTGCAACTACGGTAAAAAAGGTTCGGGACCTATGTTGAAAACCGGTATGGTGATTGCCATCGAACCGATGATCAATATGGGCAGCCGTCAGATTGTTATCGAGAAAGATGGTTGGACCACCCGCACTTCCGACCGCAAGCCTTCGGCCCATTTCGAGCACACGGTTGCCGTGCGCAAGGGAAAAGCCGAGATTCTTTCGTCCTTCGATTATATTCGAGAAGTATTAGGAGATCGTTTCATTTAATTCAGAAACTTAGACAGATTTATGGCAAAACAAGCAGCAATCGAGCAAGACGGCACCGTATTGGAATGCCTGTCAAACGCGATGTTTCGTGTAGAACTGGAGAACGGGCATGAAATCACCGCCCACATTTCCGGAAAGATGCGCATGCATTACATCCGCATTCTGCCCGGCGACAAGGTGAGAGTGGAGATGTCGCCCTACGATTTGTCTAAAGGAAGAATTTCATTCAGGTATAAGTAATCAAAAAAAATCATAGATATGAAAGTTAGAGCATCTATCAAAAAACGCAGTGCCGACTGCAAGATCGTTCGGAGAAAAGGACGCCTGTACGTGATCAGCAAAAAGAACCCCAAGTTCAAACAGCGTCAAGGTTAATCAGTAATCAAATTATAAAACAAACAATATGGCAATAAGAATTGTTGGTGTAGATCTGCCTCAGAACAAGAGAGGAGAAATCGCGTTGACCTACATTTTCGGTATCGGCCGCAGCAGCGCCCAGAAGATTCTGGACGAGGCCGGAGTCGACAGAGACATTAAAGTGAAAGACTGGACCGATGAACAGTCCGGTGCTATCCGTGAGATCATCGGCAAGGAGTACAAGGTGGAAGGTGACCTTCGTACCGAAATCCAGCTCAACATCAAGCGACTGATGGACGTCGGCTGCTATCGCGGTGTCCGTCATCGTATCGGTCTTCCTGTACGTGGTCAGAGTACCAAAAACAATGCCCGTACCCGTAAGGGCAAGAAGAAAACTGTTGCTAACAAGAAAAAAGCGACTAAGTAACTAAACTATAAAGATTCAGAACAATGGCAAAAAAGCAAGTTGCAGCTAAGAAAAGAAACGTCAAAATTGACGCTATCGGACAAGCGCACATTCATTCGTCTTTCAACAACATCATTGTTGCCCTTGCCAATGCAAACGGTCAGATCATCTCTTGGTCTTCTGCCGGTAAGATGGGCTTCAGAGGTTCGAAAAAGAACACCCCCTACGCTGCTCAGATGGCAGCTCAGGACTGTGCGAAGGTCGCTTATGACCTTGGCTTGAGAAAAGTCAAGGCATACGTAAAAGGTCCCGGCAACGGCCGCGAATCGGCTGTCCGCACTATTCATGGTGCCGGTATTGAAGTGATGGAGATCATCGATGTGACTCCGCTGCCTCACAACGGTTGCCGTCCTCCCAAGAGAAGACGCGTTTAAGTTATTTTGTTCACTTTTTAAATCGAAACAACAATGGCAAGATATACAGGCCCCAAGTCTAGAATAGCTCGCAAGTTCGGTGAACCCATCTACGGTCCCGACAAAGTTCTGTCTAAGAAGCCTTATGCTCCCGGTTTCCAAGGCAGCAACCGCAAAAGAAAATCTTCTGAATACGGCATTCAGCTCGCAGAAAAGCAGAAAGCCAAATACATTTACGGCGTTCTTGAAAGACAGTTCCGCAACACCTTCGAGAGAGCCCAGCGTACCAAAGGTATCACTGGTGAAGTTCTGCTTCAGCTTCTCGAATCCCGTCTTGACAACATCGTCTACCGTCTGGGTTTCGCTCCCACCCGCGACGCTGCCCGTCAGCTCGTCTCTCACCGTCACATCGTGCTCGATGGTAAGGTTGCCAACATCCCTTCAATCATCGTAAAGCCCGGTCAGGTGGTCGGCGTACGCGAACGTTCCAAAGCTTTGGAAGTGATCAACGATTCTCTCAACGGTTTCAACCACAGCCAGTATGCTTGGCTGGAGTATGACGCTGCCAGCATGTCGGGCAAGTATCTGAATCTCCCCGAGCGCTCTGAAATCCAGGAGCCCATCCGCGAACAACTCATTGTCGAACTGTACTCTAAGTAATCCCTGTAGTTATGGCAATATTAGCATTTCAAAAGCCTGAAAAGGTCGTTATGCTGGAAGCGGACGATAAATTCGGCAAGTTCGAATTCCGTCCTCTGGAACCCGGCTTCGGTGTTACCATCGGTAACGCGCTGCGCCGCATCCTGCTGTCTTCTCTCGAAGGCTATGCCATCAACTCGATGCGTATCGAAGGTGTGACTCACGAATTCGGTACCATTCCTGGAGTACGTGAGGATGTGACCAATATCATTCTGAACCTCAAGCAGGTCCGTTTCAAGCATATCTCCGATGACGTCGATTTCGAAAAGGCTGTCGTCAAGGTGAGCGGTGTGGAAGAACTGACCGCCGGCGATCTGGGAAAAGCTTTCTCTTCCTTCGAGGTCCTCAATCCCGAATTGAAGATCTGTTCGATGGAAAAGGGCACTTCCTTCAAACTTCAGCTCACGGTCAACAAAGGCCGCGGTTGGGTTCCCGCCGACGAACAGGAACTTCAGGACGCCGACATCTATACGCTGGCCATCGACTCCATCTACACTCCGATCAAGAATGTCAAGTATTCGGTTGAACCGTTCCGTGTCGAACAGAAGACCGACTATGACAAGCTTGTGCTTGAAGTGACCACCGACGGTTCCATCCAGCCTAAGGAAGCTCTCAAAGAAGCAGCCAAGATTTTGATCTATCATTTCATGCTCTTCTCCGACGACAAGATTTCCATCGATGCCAGCGAAGCCGAAGGTAACGAGGAATTCGACGAGGAAGTTCTCCATATGCGTCAACTGCTTCAGACGAAGCTGGTCGACATGGATCTTTCCGTCCGCGCCCTCAACTGCCTGAAAGCCGCCAGTGTGGAGACTCTTGGTCAGCTGGCTACCTACAACAAGCCTGAACTGCTCAAGTTCCGCAACTTCGGCAAGAAATCTCTCACCGAGCTCGAGGACCTGCTCAACCGCATGAACCTCTCCTTCGGTATGGATGTTACCAAGTATAAATTAGATTAATCAAACGACAATGAGACATAACAAGAAATTCAATCACTTGGGACGTCAGGCCGCTCACAGACAGTCTATGCTGTCAAACATGGCCGCTTCCCTGATCATGCATAAGCGCATTTTCACGACTCTGCCCAAGGCCAAGGCCCTGCGTATGGTTGTCGAGCCTATGATCACTGCCGCCAAGGAAGATACCACCGCTTCGAGACGTCTTGTATTCAAGACCCTCCAGAACAAAGAGGCCGTTACCGAGCTCTTCCAGACAGTCGCTCAGAAGGTCGCTGACCGTCCCGGTGGATACACCCGCATCATCAAGACCGGTTTCCGTCTCGGTGACAATGCCCAGATGTGCTTCATCGAACTGGTTGACTTCGACGAGAACATGCTGAAGGTGAAGGCCGAAAAGAAGGCCCGCACCCGTCGTTCCGCTGCCAAGAAGAAAGTGGAAGCCGCTCCCGCAGAGGAAGTCGCTGAGGCTCCCGCATCAGAAGCTCCCGCAGCCGAGGAAGCCAAAGCTGAATAAGTTTCCATTCGGAACAGATATCGGAAAGCGTCTCTTGTTTCAAGAGGCGCTTTTCTTTTGCCGAAAAATGGCTATTTTTGCACACATGAAGACGACCACTGTGATGAACGGGCATGAAGCCCTGGGAACTGCCCCGATTGGGAGACTTCTGCTGGAGTATTCTCTGCCGGCGGTGGTCGCTCAAGTGGCGGCGTCGCTCTACAACATCATCGACCGCATCTTCATCGGCAATGGAGTGGGGGAGCTCGCCATTGCGGCCCTGGCCATCGTGCTGCCCATCATGAACCTGACGGCCGCCTTCGGCGCCATGGTCGGTGCAGGCGCCGCTTCCATGGCCTCCATTCGACTGGGACAGCAGCGACATGAACAGGCGGAAAAGATTCTGGGCAATGCGCTGATGCTGAATCTGATCATCAGTGGAACCGTTTCGGCCTTGGGACTGATATTCATCGACGACATCCTGTATTTCTTCGGTGCCAGCGAGGCTGTATTGCCCTATGCCCGGGATTTTCTGAGCATCATCCTGGTGGCCAATATGTTCAACCACAATTATCTGGGATTGAACCACGTGATGCGTGCCACCGGATATCCCAAGAAGGCCATGTGCTCGACGCTGCTGACCGTGGGCGTGAACCTTTGTCTGGCGCCCCTGTTCATCTTCGGATTCCATTGGGGCATCCGGGGTGCGGCTCTGGCCACGGCCCTGTCTCAGTTCTCGGGCTTCTGCTGGGTGATGGCCCATTTCCTTGACAAACGCCATTCGCTTCATTTCAAAGCCGGCATTTTCGGCATACGCCTGCGCATCGTGGGCGACATCCTTTCCATCGGACTGGCTCCCTTTCTGGTGAATGTCTGCACCTGCATGGTCGTGGCCTTGTTCAACCACAGTCTTTTGAGGTATGGAGGAGAGTCGGGCGACCTGGCTGTCGGCGCTTACGGAATAGCCTACAGCGTGGTGATGCTATTCCTGATGACTGTGCTCGGTCTGGGACACGGAATGCAGCCCATCGCCGGCTACAATTACGGAGCCGGACGTATGGACCGTGTGATGAAAGTCTATCGGATTGCCGTCATGGTGGCCACCGTCATCACCACTGCCGGCTTCCTGTTGGGAGAACTTTTCCCGAGCGTCATTGTCGGCGCCTTCACACAGCATCAGGAAATGAAGGGATTGGCTGTCAAATGTCTGCGCATCATTCTGGTCAGCTTCCCCCTGGTGGGATTCCAGATGATGACGACCACCTTTTTCCAGTCCATCGGTAAAGCCGGGTGGTCCATTCTGCTCAGCCTGAGCCGACAATTGATTTTCCTGGTTCCCGCACTGATGGTGCTGCCGCATTTCTTCGGTCTGACAGGCGTCTATATGTCCTATCCGACCGGCGACATTCTGGCAGCCCTGCTGACGCTGATCATTGCGCGATGCTACCTATACGGCCTTCAGAAGTGATGAAAGCCGATTCCACTTGGAATTGCTTGCCTGAAGCGCTGTTGTAGAATCTGATTTCCGCTTTTCCCTGAGAATCCGTCTTGAGGTCGGGATTCCAATAGAGCGTGCGCCGATGGTCCTGATAGTCGGGCGTGAGCGACTTGTCGTAGCGCGGATGGTAGAAATCCTTGACCTTGTTGTAACCCTGCAGGGTGGTTTTCCGAAGTCCGACTTTTTCCTCCTGATGGGCATTGCCTTCGTAGGTGGTCAGAAGGACATAGGCCACGTCCTTCATATCGGTTGAAATGTCGTCGTCCAGAGCCGCGTTGCGTGAACCGGGCTCGACAATTTCGATGGTCTCCACTTCGCTTACCAGCGGCATGACGAACTCTTCCTTTTCGGACGACAGCGACCTTCTGGTGTCGTAGAAGATGACGCGCGCCGATTTGTAGTAGAGAACTTCGATGTTGTCACTGCCTGTAAGGCCGTCCTGACTGTATGCCTTGGGATTGGCGCGGAAGAAGAAATTCGGGTTGATCTGCGTGAGGAAATAATCCAGTTCCTCGTAGGTATACTCGGCTTCGTCCTGCAGTTTGTCCATTTCTTCCGTTGTCTGGTAGACAATGCTGACATCGGCCAGAGCAGAGGTGCTTTTCTTTCCGATGACTTCGGCTTCCTTGAGCAGCACATCGCCTGGCATCACGTGGATTTCGCCGCGCTCGATATCGGTGAATTCATACAGACGGTCCTGGTTCTCGACCTGCTTGACACGGTAGACGGGTGCTTGTGTTTCGTAGTAGTTCAATTGGCGGGCGTCTGGGCTGAACTGGCGGTCGATGGTGATGAAACAGTTTTTGCGCTTAGATTCGTCGGTGACCATCAGTGACAGATTCCATTTGCCTTCGAAATCGAACAGAAAATCGAATTCTCCCTGCTTGTCGGTCTGGCAGTTGCCATGGAACGACAGACTGTCGGAAATCATCCACATGGTTACTTTGAGGTCCTTGAGCGGCTTGTGCTTGATAACGCTCAGAATGTGGCCCTGAAGCAGAATGCCTTCTTCCACAGGATGGCGCAGGTTGAACTCGCGCGGGCTGCTCATGATTTCCCATTCGTAGCGGCGCCAGCCCTGAACCATCATCAGCAGGTCGAGCATGCGGCGGTGACGCAGGTCGTTGCGCTCGAAATACTGGTCGGGCCGGTTGATGTGGCCTTTCAGGTCGGAAGACAGCAGCAGCTCGGCATAGGGACTGACCGAACCGAGATTGTCGAAGCCGTCGTATCCGTCGCGGATGCTGACCGGCAGACTCAGAGGCGGGTAGTGTCCGCTGCTGTCGCGTGGTCCCTCGAGGTTGAAACGTACGTGTACCGGAGAGAAGGGCTGGTAGTCGGTGCGGTCGAAGGCATAGCCCAAGCGATAGACCCGCGGGTCGTCTGCTGGGTTTTGGACGAAGAACATGCGCGAGGCCAAAATGCGCCCGGTCCCGTCTATGATGAGCAGCTCGTTGACTCCGCTGGGAAGTCGCCTCTTGTCGTAGTCCAATTGGAGAGGTCTGCCGTCGAGAACGAAGAAGCGGTAGCCGTAGATGCGTCCGCGGCAGGTGATGAGGAAGGCGAGCGTGTCGGCACTGCCGTACCCTTTGGGGCTCATGCCTATGCTGAGAATGTTTTCGTCAAGATTGTCCACCTTCAGCGCGATGCCGCGCTCTTCGGGAGTCGGAAGTGTTTTGTCGAAACGACGGTTTTGGAAATTGACGTGGCAAGTGTAGCTGTGCCCCGATTCGGGCGTGAACGAGAACATGCCCATTCCCTCGAAAAGGCTTTCGAATTCCGCTACCGTCTGCCCGGTTTCATCGCTGACCGTTCCGTTGGCCAAAATGATTCCGTCCTGTGTCGTGCCGGTGGCGAAGGCTACCTGATTTTCAATGCCGGCGACCAGATGTCCGCCTTCAGGGTAGAAATCAATCTGATTGACTGCTTTGGCCGCTTCGCGTTGCTCGCGGTCGCTCATATCGTGGCCGGGACGGCGATAGGGAAGGGCAGGCTTCTGGACCTTCATCGTGGGCGACTGACGGAGACCATTTTCGTCGTATCGCGCCCGGTCGAATACCGGAAAGACACGCGAGAACAGGCAGTCTTGATTGAAATTGAGCATGCAGCGCGTATAGGCTCTGATTTCGTAGAATCCGGCGCTCAGCTTGTCGGCGTTGAGATAAAAAACACCTTTCGTCTGCCCGTCTTCGATTTTCAGTTTGAGCTTGTCCACGACATTTCCGTCGGAAGAAAGCAGTTCCACATAGAGGGTGTGGCTCATGGGCGTGTAACGGTGGTTTTCCGCCAGCAGCACATAGGCCTTGAACCAGATGTTCTCACCCAAATAATAGCTGTCGTTGTCGAAAAATAGATAGACCTTCTCCTGGGCATAATCCCGGGAAAAGTTCTGGTAGCGGTTCATGAAAGCCACCAGACTGTCGGGCACGGAGGCTTGAAGACTGCCGATGTGACTCAGCAGAAGCAGACTCAGCAAGGCGAGCCTTCCCATCAGTCTGCCGGACGTCTTCATCAGTCGCTGAGGGTGAATTCGCGGCTTCCGATGAGATAGCCGTCGGCGAAGAAATCGGCGCGGTAAGTGCCCGGATAGAGGAATTCCTCCACTTGCCAGTAGATGGTGACGGCCTGCTCTTCGCCGTCGTATTCGATGACGCGGCTGGCCGAACAGGGTATCCGACTCCCTTCAAACTCGAACGTTTTGGCATCGGCTTTTAGCAGGGGAGTCTCATCGGGCTGGGTGACCAGCAGATAGATGTGCTTCTCGCCGACATCGGCGGAAATGTTCTTGGAAATGAGCGCTCCGAATTCGATGACCGAAATGCGTGAGATGCGGTTGGCAATGCGCCCTTTTTCGGTCAGCGGCTTCACCACGATGGCACTGGCTTCGAGCTTCTGGGCCAGCTGCATGCGCTGCGCCAGGACGATGTTCTCCTGTTCCAGCTGACTGACCGTCTCGCGAGCCTCGCGATATTGGCGGCTGATGGTCTGGTTCTCCTGTTTCAGACGGGTGTTGACCGTGTTGAGCGAATCGATCTGGACAATATAGGTGCGCATGACGCCACGGGCCGTCTCCAACTCTTTCTTGAGTTCTGATAAACGGTGTGCGTTGTTGATTTTCAGCGTTTTGATTTCTTCCATCAGCCGCAGGTTCTTCGTGCGTTCCGCATCCAGCAGTTCGGCCAGCGAGTCGTTGTCGATGCGTATGCCGTAACTTTCGTACTGCAGGGCCAGTTGCGAGTAATCGTCTTCAAGTTCTTCTTTTTCAAGCTCGAATTGAGCGCTGATTTCTTCAATGACTTCTTTCTTGCTGCGGTCACGAAGGAAGAAGACGACTGCGAGGCCCAGCGATACGACGCAGACGGCCGACAGGATATAGATGCCTGAATTCTTTTTCATTGTGAGATTGTGTCGAAAATACCGGCTGCGAAGATAGCAATTTGACGATATAATTGCTAATTTCGCGGACTTAAGGAAAATGAATAATCACTAAAAACTTTCGATATGAAAAATCTGGAAGATCTCAAGCGTGTGCTCCCTCTGCTGGGCCACCGCAACTGGATTCTGGTAGTCGACAAGGCATATCCCTACCAGTCATCGCCGGGCATCGATTATCTCGACACTGAAGAAGCGCTGGTGCCTGTCCTCGAAAAAGTGCTTCAGATGCTCAAAGCCGCTCCTCACGTCCGTCCGACCGTCTATCTCGACAAAGAGCTGCAGTACATGGACGACAGCCTGGCTCCCGGAGCAGATGCGCTCAAAGAAATAATGTACAAGCTGGTGGAAGGCTTCAACGTGCAGCAGATTCTCCACGACCAGGTCTTTGCACGCCTCGACGCCGCTTCCAAACTGTTCAACGTGGTGGTCGTCAAGACGGAATCGCTCATTCCCTACACCTCTGTCTTCATTGAACTCGACTGCGGCTATTGGCCTGCCGAAAATGAAAAATTATTGCGCGAAAGGATGTTGTAACTCCCGCCAAAAAAAGGTACCTTTGCCGCAATTTTAATCAAAATCTCAACTTATTAACTTTTATACAATTATGAATCCTACACACATTGAACATCTGGGTATTGCCGTTACCTCTCTGGAGGAAACCATGCCGTTTTTCGAGTTCCTCACCGGCAGCAAGTGCTATTCCATCGAAGAAGTCGCCGACCAGAAGGTGAAAACTGCTTTCTTCAAAGTCGGTCAGACCAAGATCGAGCTCCTCGAGCCCACTTGCCCCGAATCGACCATCGCCAAGTTCATCGAAAAGAACGGCGGAAAGGGTGGTATCCACCATGTCGCATTCAATGTTGAAAACTGTGCCGAAGCCCTCAAGGAAGCCGAAGCCGCCGGTATCCGTCTCATCGACCTCCAGCCCCGCAAGGGTGCCGAGAATCTCATGATCGGTTTCCTGCATCCGAAGAGTACCTGCGGTGTCCTGACTGAAATCTGCGAACAACCTAAATAATGACTCAATCATGACAGATAATCTCAGCAAACTCCAGAAGTTGGTTGACAAGCGTGCCGAAGCTTTGGCCGGCGGCGGCGAAAAGGCCGTTGAAAAGCATCATGCCAAAGGCTCTTTCACGGCTCGCGAACGCATCAACATGCTGCTCGACGAAGGCAGTTTCGAAGAAGTCGACATGTTCCTCACACACCGTTGCACCGACTTCGGTATGGACAAGAAAGTGTTTCTGGGTGACGGCGTTGCCGTCGGCTCCGGTACCATCGACGGCCGTCTGGTCTTCGTATTCGCACAGGACGCCACCGTCATCGGCGGTTCTCTGAGCGAAACCATGGCCCAGAAGATCTGCAAGGTGATGGATATGGCCATGAAAGTGGGTGCTCCCATCATCGGCCTGAACGACTCGGGCGGTGCCCGTATCCAGGAAGGTGCCTGCGCACTGGCCGGCTATGCCGAAATCTTCGAGCGCAACATCCTCGCTTCGGGTGTGGTTCCCCAGATTTCCGTGATTTTCGGTCCCTGTGCCGGCGGTGCCGTCTACAGCCCGGCTCTGACCGACTTCATCATGATGACCGAACAGAATTCCTATATGTTCATCACCGGCCCCAAGGTGGTGAAGAGCGTTACCGGCGAAGATGTAACCGTCGAACAGCTCGGCGGCGCCCATATCCACGCCACCAAATCGGGCGTTACCCATTTCGTGGCTGCCACCGAAGAGGAGGCCATGCAGGAAATCCGCCGTCTGGTCAGCTTCATCCCTCAGAACAATATGGAAGAAGCTCCCAGAATCGAATGCACCGATGATCCAGCCCGTCTGGAAGACATCCTCAACGATCTGGTACCTGCCGATCCCAACAAGCCTTACAACATGAAGGATATCATCAATGCCATCGTTGACAATGGTGATTTCATGGAAGTGCAGAAAGACTACGCCAAGAATATCATCTGTGGTTTTGCCCGTTTCAACGGCCGTTCGACCGGTATCATCGCCAATCAGCCCAGCTGGCTGGCCGGTGTGCTCGACTGCGACGCCAGCCGCAAGGCCGCCCGCTTTGTCCGTTTCTGCGATGCTTTCAATATCCAGATCCTTACGCTGGTCGATGTCCCCGGATTCCTCTGTGGAACCGGTCAGGAATATGCCGGTATCATCGATCATGGTGCAAAACTGATGTTTGCCTATGGTGAAGCTACCGTGCCTAAGGTTACCATTACGGTCCGCAAGAGCTATGGCGGAAGCCATATCGTCATGAGTTGCAAGCAACTTCGTGGCGACATGTGCTATGCATGGCCCAATGCTGAAATCGCCGTCATGGGTGCCAGCGGTGCTGTCGGTGTTCTCGAAGCCAAAGCCCTCAAGGCCATTGAAGATCCTGAAGAAAAGAAGAAATTCAAAGCCGAGAAAGAAGCCGAATACACCGAAAAGTTCGCATCGCCCTATCAGGCTGCCAACCGCGGTTACATCGACGATGTCATCGAGCCTCGCACCACGCGGGCCCGCATCATCAACGCTTTT
>JAZQNO010000006.1:0-42353 GCA_045627385.1 Bacteroidales bacterium | reverse complement strand
CACCCCAGGTAGCAGGAAAAGCCATCCTACAGACCACTATTTCTGCTACCTCCTCCGAATTGCTAACGAAGTAACAGTACCTGCCACACAAAACCTCACTGCAGCACTGTCCAGCGTAGCAGGTATATTGGAAATCACCTTACGTGCCACAGGAAACGCCTTCCCAGCACCCTTTTGTGTGGCAGGTCCTACGAATTCATATCCGGAAGCCGCAAATTCTTACGAGGTAGGCGTAAAGGACGGAAGGAGTCCGTCCTACGCCGTCCAAAAAGAACAGCACAGAAATGCAACAAAAGAAATAACACCGCACGAAGTGCTGCGCGCCCGGCGGAGGGTAAGCGATAGCGGCCGACAGGGCCTGGCGCAGCATATAATGAAAAAGCGCCCAGCACGACCGACAGGAAACAATAGCAGCGGCCCTTCGACCAGACGCGAGTGACTCGCGTCTGTTCAACTTGAAAAATCAAGAAGAATGACTAAATTTGTGAAAGTAAACCGATTAATCATGAAGAATATCATTCCCACTATTGTTGCTGCTGTGCTTTGCGTGGCTTGCACGACCCAAAGCGGAGTGTCCCAGGTGGACAGGATCCCGACCGACAAGACCAACACAAACTATTACAGCAACGTCGCTCCCCTTCTCCCCCAACAGATGATAAAGCTCCCTACCGGAAGCATCAAACCCGAGGGTTGGCTGCGCAAGCAGCTTGAGCTCCAGAAGGACGGACTCAACGGACACCTCGGCGAGATCAGCATCTGGCTCCAGAAAGGCGACAACGCATGGCTCACCACCGGCGGCCACTGGGGATGGGAGGAAGTCCCCTACTGGCTCAGGGGATACGCATCTCTCTCATACATAATGGAAGACCCCGAAATGTCCAAGGAAGCCCAGCTCTGGATAGAAGCCATCCTGGCTTCCCAGCGCGAGGACGGCAACTTCGGCCCGGTGGTCATGAACTGGGGAAGCAAACAGCAGGACCTCTGGCCCAACATGATCGCGCTCTGGATACTCCAGGACTACCAGGAATACACCGGCGATGAGAGGGTGATCCCCTTCATGACCAAATACTTCGAATATCAGATGACGGTGCCCGACGAGGACTTCCTCGAGGGCTACTGGGAAAACAGCCGCGCAGGCGACAACCTCTGGAGCGTCGTCTGGCTCTACAACCGCACCAAGAATCCCATGCTCCTCGAGCTCGCCGAGAAGATACACGCCAACACTGCCGACTGGACCAAGTCCACGGAGCTTCCCAACTGGCACAACGTCAACATCGCGCAGTGCTTCCGCGAGCCTGCCGAATACTATATGCTGAACGGCGATGAGACCTTCCTCAAGGCGACCTACAACAACCAGAGCCTTATCCGCAGGGCCTTCGGTCAGGTCCCCGGCGGCATGTGGGGCGGCGACGAAAACAGCCGCATCGGCTTCTTCGACCCGCGCCAGGGCACTGAGACTTGCGCTTTCGCCGAGCAGATGGCTTCCGACGAAATTCTGCTCCTCATCACCGGCGACCCCGCATGGGCCGACAACCTTGAGGACGTAGCCTTCAACAGCTACCCTGCCGCCTTCATGCCCGACATGAAGGCCCTTCGCTACATCACCAGCCCCAACCAATCGATCAGCGACGCGACCAACCACGCACCCGGCATCGACAACGGCGGCCCTTTCATGGCAATGAACCCGTTCAGCAGCCGCTGCTGCCAGCATAACCACGGCTTCGGCTGGCCGTTCTACAACGAATTCCTCGTGATGGCGACCCCCGACAACGGAGCCGCGGTCGCGCTCTACAACGCCTGCAAGGCGACCATCAAGGTCGCTGACGGAGTGGAGATCACCCTCGCAGAAGACACCCGCTATCCATTCGAGGAGACTGTTGAGTTCACAGTGGGCACGCCCCAGCAGGTGACGTTCCCGCTCTACCTCCGCATCCCGTCATGGTGCAAGGGCGCAAAGGCCAAAGTCAACGGCAAGGCCGTCGGCGGAGAGCTCGCCGCCGGCAAGTACCTCCGCATCGAGCGCGAGTGGCAGGACGGCGACAAAGTCGCCCTCGAGTTGCCGATGGCCATCACCACCCGCAGCTGGCAGGTCAACAAAAACAGCGTAAGCGTGGACTACGGCCCGCTCACCCTCTCCCTCAAGATCGGCGAGCGCTACGAGATGCGCGACAGCAGGGATTGCTGCATGGGCGACTCACGCTGGCAGGAAGACGTCGACGTCAACGCATGGCCGACCTACGAGATCTTCCCCACCACCGACTGGAACTACGCTCTCGCCACGGACGCCGAGATAGTGCCCGTACGCGGCACTTGGCCGGACGACGACAACCCGTTCACAATCGAGTCGTCGCCCATCAGTTTCAAGGCGAAGGGACGCATAGTCCCGGAGTGGACCATCGACGAATACGGTCTCACCGGCGTGCTGCCCTACGAAGACGCGCCCAAGGCTGACAAGGTGGACGACATCACGCTCGTGCCGATGGGAACCGCCAGGCTCCGCATCTCAGCCTTCCCGACCTGCTCGGCGAAATAGTTATTTCCTGACAAAAAGAAAAGCCATCAACGGCAGCGCGATTATTGCCATAGTCGCGCTGACCGGCAGGTATATGCCGAAATTGACATAGCGGACCACGAGATATGTGATCAGCAGAAGGCCGACGCCCATCGCGGAAGACAGGAGGTAGTGCTTGCGGATGTCATCGCTCTTGCAGATGATGCGGCTGAGATTGGGCACGCCAAGGGATATGAATCCTATCGGGCCGCAGATGCTGACGGCGCTGGTCACGAGAAACATTATCATCAGCAGAAGAAGAGCCTTCACGCGGGAAGGCAGCTCTGTCTCGCCCTTGAAATGGCTGTTGAGAGGCTTTGCGGCCCTTAGGGCAGCAAGCAGACCGATGGCAAACAGCGCGAGCGAAAAGACGATATCGCCAGTGGTCACGCCCTCCATATTGAAGTTGGCCGCCCCCCAGAGGTAGTACTGCTTCAGCAGATCGCCGTTGGGGGCATTGGTCACGACTATCGTGCCGAGGCTGCCGATGAAGGTGCCGAACAAAATACCGAACGTGATGAGATTCTGGGTGCTGACACGCAGCGTCACAAAGAAGCAGATCAGCGTGCAGATGAGCGTGCAGATGAAACTGCCGACGGTCAGCGAGCACCAGCCTGACATCGTGGCCGCCGCAGCTCCGAGGCACGCCGCAGAGCCGAGACCGAGGGAATACACGTCACCGAGCTGGTTGCGCCACAGATACTGCATCTGGATGCCGCCGACCGGAAGGGCTATGCCCGAGAGTATGACATAAAGCAGACTAAGCATAATGGTAGGCAAATATAATGAAATTGTCTATATTTGTATGATATGAACGATATTGTGCTCAGCAGCCTTCTCAATCTCTTCGCCCTTTTCGGAGCGGAGAAAGGTCTCGACAAAGACGGGTCCCTGATGCTCATATCGGTCTATCTCAAGAGGTATCTCGGTGTGCGCAACCACCAGTCCTACATGAGCCTCTATTCTGACCTCAGGGACTACTACGATGATGTGCCGGGCCTGGACAGGCAGGCGATCGCAAAGAGTGTGTGCGACAAGCTCAGAGACCAGATACCCGCTGAGCAGCAGCAGTCCATGATTCTGAGGCTCATGGAGTTCTGCAGCGCGGACGCCGGATCTTTCGCCCCCGATGAGGCTGTGTTCCGCACAGTTGCGGACAGCTTCGGGATTGACGACAGCCTGTACGCCTCGTTCGTCCGTTTCATACGCGGAGAGGCCGGCGGCAACGTCCTCACTTTCTCCCCCGCCGATGGCGCAGGTGTGGTGAAGACCCTGTATGTCGGGGAGACAGACACGCTGTATTTCACATACGTTGGCGACCGCGAGGTCAGGATGGACGACATTCCCGTGCTGGACGGGATTTTCCTCGTGTGGCAGCAGAGCGGCGTGCTCAAGAGCCGGGATTTCGGGCCGTACTACTATTCGAGCGTGATGGAAATGTACGGCAAGTCCGCGGGAGCGGACAGCATCTGCTTCAGCGGGCGGGACCTGGAGTTCCGTTTCCGCGGCAGCGACAACGGCCTCCACGGATTCAGCTTCGACCTCCATAGCGGCCAGCTGGTCGCGATCATGGGAGGCAGCGGAGTCGGCAAGTCCACTCTCCTCTCGATCCTCACCGGCGATCTGAAGCCCCAGAGCGGGTCAGTCACGGTCGGAGGCAGGGACATCGCTGACCCCGAAGTCAAGGCGCTGATAGGTTTCGTGCCGCAGGACGACCTGCTGATCGGAGAGCTGACGGTCTATCAGAACCTCCGATACACAGCCGAGCTCTGTTTCAGCGGGCTCAGCGACGAGGAGCTCGACGCCAAAGTCTGCTCGGTCCTCGCCCAGCTCGGACTGCTGGCGTCCAAGGACCTAAAGGTCGGCTCCCCCATTGACAAATGCATATCCGGAGGTCAGCGCAAGCGCCTCAACATAGCTCTCGAGCTCATCCGCGAGCCGGCAGTGCTCTTCCTGGACGAGCCGACTTCCGGCCTGTCATCCGCCGACACGGAGAAGGTCATCAACCTGCTCAAGGAGCAGTGCTGCAAGGGCCGGCTTGTGGTGGCCAACATCCACCAGCCGTCCTCCGACGTCTACAAGCTCTTCGACCGTCTGTGGGTTCTGGACAAGGGCGGATACCCTGTCTATGACGGCAATCCGATCGAAGCGATCTCATATTTCAAGGAAGCGGCCCACCATGCCGACGCCCAGTCCACGACATGCCCCGTCTGCGGCAATGTCAATCCGGAGACTGTGCTGGACATAGTGGACGAGAAAGCGCTGGACACCAGCGGACAGCCCACGGACGAGAGGAAAGTCTCTCCGCAGGAGTGGCACAAGATGTATCTGGAGTCCCGCCCCGCGATGGCCGAGCCGGAGCAGAAGGCCATCCCGGAGACAGACCAGAAGCGCCCGTCCGCCCTCAAGCAGATGCTCATCTTCCTGCGCCGCAACGTCAGCGCGAAGCTGACCGATCTCCAGTATCTCCTCGTCACGCTTCTGGAAGCCCCGGTGCTGGCAGTGATCTGCGGTCTGCTGACACGCTTCACGCCGGAGAGCGGAGTGTACAGCGTGATGGACAACAAAAATCTCGTGTCCTACATGTTCATGGCCGTGATAGTTGCGATCTTTCTCGGAATGTCCGGCAGCGCTGAGGAGATCATCAAAGACAGGGCTCTGCTCAAGAGAGAAAGATTCCTCGGCCTGTCATACCGCAGCTACATCTGGTCCAAGATAGTCTTTATGGCCGGCGTCTGTCTGGTCCAGACCCTGTTGTTCCTCGTGATCGGCAACGCCATCATGGGCATCCACGGTCTGTTCTGGGTGTGGTGGCTGATTCTTTTTGTCTCCGCCCTGCTCTCCGCCCTCATCGGCCTGCTGCTTTCGCAATGTCTGCGCTCAGTGGTAGCGATCTATATATCCATCCCTCTGCTGCTTATCCCCCAGATCCTCCTGTGCGGGCTCGTCGTGAAGTTTGACGACCTCGCTCCGCGCAGCCATACAGGCAATGTGCCTGTGGTCGGAGATTTCATCCCCTCACGCTGGGCCTACGAAGCCCTTGCGGTCAGCAACTTCACAATGGGCGGCTTCGAGAGCGAGTTCTACGCCGAGGACAAAGACAAATTCACGACCCTCTATATGCGGGAAGCGTTCCTCAGGGAGCTGGAGTCCCAGAACGAGACAAGGCGCGACGAGACAGTGCGCCAGGGGCTCGAGGAGGATCCGGCCCACCTCGCCCTACTGCGCAGCGAGCTCCCGGTGCTCAGCGGATTCTGCGGCCTGCCCCAATACGACGGCGACTGGAGCTGCGAGGATGTCGGGCAGTATCTCGAGTTGGCGCGGACGGCGATCTCGGACCTCAGCAACAGGGCAACTCTCGCCATGGACAGAAAGGTGGGAGCATACATCCGCGATAACGGCAAGGACGCCCTCACTGCGCTCAAGCGCGACACATACAACATCCAGCTGGAGAATCTCGTGCTCGGCAGGAATGCCGAGCGCCCATATGCCGTGCGTGGCGAGAGCATAGTGCCGCGCAGCGGCTACGTCTTCCTCACTCCCCGCTCGCGCTGCGGCCGCGCGCCGTTCTACTCAGGCGTCAAAGTGTTGGGAGACAGCGAAATACCGACTTTGTGGTACAATCTCTGCGTGCTTCTGCTAATGTGCGTAGCTGTGGGAGCATGTCTGCTCACCGACTGTCCGGGCAGATTTGTCCGGGAGCGGCATAGCTGATCTCCGCTGATAAATCAGGAAATTCATTAAATTTGTACGATATAATTATCTGACCATGAAAAAAATAACTGTCGTCATCCTTGCGCTTGCACTCTTGATGGTGCCTTCCTGCAAGAACCAAAACAACAAAAAGCCCCAGAAAGAAGCCGAAAAGCGCGAGCTCAGCGAGAAGGAGCAGCTCCTCACCGAGGAGCTCAAAGCAAATCTCCAGAACCTTGCCCAATCAGCCAAGCAGCTCAGGAATATTGCCTTCATCCAGAAAAAAGATGACGGATCCTTCACCCTCACAGAGAAAGACAAACTCGTGAAGCCCGACTATCTCGTGGATCCCGCTGCAGTCGACGATCTCGTGACCCTTTCCCAGAAATACCGCTGCTGGACCATGCTCGGAGTGGACAAGATGGTCTGCGAGCTGTATGAAATGCCCACCACTGACTACGAAGCTGCAATCGCAAAGCTTATTGCCGATATCAACGACCCTGCAATAGACAGTTTCGCAGGCATCGACTGGGACGTCGATGAGACGGTCAAGGCCGAGCTTGACAAGTTTGTCGAAGCCGAATACAGCGCCGGCCGCGCTCCTTTCATGTGGGATGCAGTCGCAGCCTCCCTCGTGGAGCAGCTCTACGTGATCACCCGCAACATAGACCTCTTCATGCCCATGTTTGACGACCAGAGCGCAGCTGACTTCACATACAACTTCGTGACAGTCCACGAGCGCATACTCGACCTGATGGAGTTCTACCCCGAGATGGAGAACCTCAACGAAGCCCTCTTCCCGCTGTACGTCATCAATGCCGTCACTGCAGAGCAGTTCAAAGAGCAATTGATCAGCCTCAAGGACGAGATCGAGATCGTCCGCGAATACCTCCTCAGCTAGCAAAATGGACTATACAGTACTCAAAGACCAGTGCGTGGCGTGGATCCGCGACTGGTTCGGACGCAACGGCAGCAGCTGCAGCGCCGTGCTCGGCATGAGCGGAGGCAAGGACAGTACGATAGCGGCAGCGCTCTGCGCCGAGGCCCTCGGCCCCGACCGTGTGATCGGCGTCGCGATGCCCGCCGAAGGCCAGAGCCTCAACGAAGCCGACGAGATATGCAAATATCTCGGCATCAGATATCTCTGCCTGCCCATAGGCAAGATCGAGGCCGCCTGCGACGAGCTCGGATCTCTGCTGAGCGAAGGCTTCAGCGTGCAGACCCTGCAGAACATCCCTCCTCGCATCCGCATGACCATGCTCTACGCAGTCGCCCAGAGCACCAACGGCATGGTTGCCAACACTTGCAACTACAGCGAAGACTATATCGGCTACGCAACGCTCTACGGCGATGCCGCCGGCTCGTTCGCACCGTTCGGCAGGCTCTGCGTGCGCGAAGTGCGCGGCATAGGCCACGCTCTCGGACTGCCCGCCAAGTGGGTGGACAAGGTCCCCGATGACGGACTGCCCCACTCCAGCCCCGACGAGCAGAAGTTCGGCTTCACATACGACATGCTGGACACATACATCCGCGAGGGCGTTTGCGAAGACGAGGCTGTAAAGTCAAAGATAGACTCGATGCACCGCCGCAACCTCTTCAAGACAGAGATACTCCACATCCCGGCTTTCGAACCGGAGATATAGCATATGACAAGTCAGCAAAGGCTTCAGCAAGCCCTCAGGATCGCCCGCGAGACCAAGGTCATCGAGCTGGGCGAAGGCATTCTCGGCAAAGTCCCCGCCATCTTCAACGACCTTTTCCCGGGACGTGAAGCCGTCGTAGTCGCGGATTGCAACACCTGGCGCGTCGCCGGAGAGGAGGTCTTCTCCCACCTGCAGGCAGCCGGTGTGCCCTGCAGCAAATATCTTATACCCGACGAGCATTTCCACGCTGAGTGGAAATATGTCGAGATGGTGGACGATCTGCTCGACCGCACAGGCGCGATAGCAGTGTCCGTCGGATCCGGAGTGATCAACGACCTTTGCAAGCTGGCGTCCGCCCATCATAATCAGTCATATCTGACCGTAGCCACAGCCGCTTCCGTGGACGGATACACCTCGTTCGGAGCATCCATCACTTTCCAGGGGCTGAAGCAGACTTTCGAATGCCCTGCTCCCGTCGCGCTTGTGGCCGACCTCGATGTGATAGCGGCGGCGCCGAAAGAAATGACGGCGGCCGGCTACGCCGACCTCGCGGCCAAAAACCCTTGCGGGGCCGAGTGGATGATCGCCGACCTTTTCGGCACGGAGCCTATCCATCCCGATGCATGGCATGTGCTGCAGGATGTGCTTGACGAGATGCTCTCGGCAGCCGAAGGAGTTGCCGCCGGAGACAAAAAAGCGATAGCCCTGCTTTTCGAAGGCCTTACTCTCAGCGGGATAGCGATGCAGGCGGCACGCTCGAGCCGTCCCGCTTCCTGCACGGACCACCTTTTCAGCCACTACCTCGACATGACCGGGCACCGCCACAATGGCGAACTCCAGAGCCATGGATTCCAGGTCGCGATCGGCACGCTCACGATGTGCGCATTCTTTGACGAGTTTCTGAAGCTCGACCTTAGCGGTCTCGATATCGACAAGTGTGTCGAGTCTTGGCCGACGCTTGAGCAGGAGGAAGCGCGCGCCCGCGCAATCTTCGACGGTTTTGTGGATCCCGAGCTCGGAGTGCGCGCAATCGATGTCAAATATGCCGACAAAGAGGGCGTATGCAAGCAGCTGACGCTCGTCAGAGACAATTGGCCGGCGCTCAGGGAGCAATACCGCAAGCAGGTTTACCAGTTCGACAAGATGCAGAAGCTGTTTCGCATCGTCGGGGCGCCCACGGATCCGGCCGACATAGGACTCAGCCGCGCGAAGCTCAAGGAGATCGTCCACTACACCCAGCTGATGCGCTACCGCATCAACCTTCTGGACCTTGCCAAGCGGGCGATGATCTACGACGATCTCGTCGAGAGAGTGTTCGGAAAGGGAGGAGCCTGGGAGATCTAGACTTCCTTCAGACCCATTTCGGAGGCGAGCCGGCGCATGTATGCGTCGGCTTCTTCGTAATTGTTGGAGATCACGCCGTCGAGGATTGCTTCCTTGACGGCCTCCTTGAGGACGCCTATCTCCTTGCCGGGGCCGATGCCATAGACTTCCATCACATGCTCACCCGTGATCGGATTCTTGAAGTTGCGTACGGCATCCTTGGCTTCCACCTCCACCAGCTTGCGTTTGACGAGCTCAAAATTGGACTTGATGCGCGCCACCTTCGCTTCGTTTTTGGAGGTGATGTCGGCGCTGCAGAGCAGCATGAGATCGTCCACGTCGTCGCCGGCATCAAAGAGCAGGCGGCGCACGGCGGAGTCTGTCACTTCGTCGTCCACCAAAGCGATCGGCCTCAGGTGGAGCCACACGAGCTTGCGGACATACTTCGCATCATCGACGGGGAGTTTCAGGCGGTTGAAGATGCCGGGGACCATCTTGGAGCCCACGACTTCGTGGCCATGGAAGCTCCACCCGACAGCGGGGTCGAAGCGCTTGGTCGCGGCCTTGCCTATGTCGTGGAGCAGGGCTGCCCAGCGCAACCAGAGCTTGTCGGACATCTCAGCAACGTTGTCCAGCACGGCCATCGTGTGGGTGAAATTCTCTTTGTGGCCGCGGCCCTCCACAGTCTCGACGCCCTTGAGGGCGAGCAGCTCAGGAAGGATGTACGGCAACAGTCCGGCATCGTCCATCAGGCGGAACGCCATCGACGGCCGGCGGCAGAGCATCATCTTGTTGAGCTCCTCGGATATCCGCTCCTGGGAGAGTATCTTGAGCCTGGAGGCCATCCTCCGCATGGAATCCATCGACTCGGGGACAATATGGAATGTGCACTCAGGCGTGCTGAGCTTGGCCGCAAAGCGGACAGCGCGCAGCATGCGCAGAGGGTCGTCGCTATATGTCGTGTCCGGATCCAGAGGGGTGCGGATGATCCCGGCCGCCAGATCCTTGATCCCTCCGAAGGGATCGACAAGCTCGCCGAAAGAGTCGGGCTGGAGCGAGAAGGCCATCGCATTGATCGTGAAGTCACGTCTCTTCTGGTCGTCCTCGAGAGTGCCGTTCTCGACTATGGGATTGCGGCTCTCGCGGCGGTAGGACTCCCTGCGCGCACCGACAAACTCTATCTCCGCGCCCTGGAAGCGAAGCATCGCAGTGCCGAAATTCTTGAAGTAGGAGACATATGACTTGGTCCTCTCCCCCACTGCATGCGCGAAGTCGATGCCACTGCCCTCCACGACTATGTCTATGTCATCGCAGGGACGGCCGAGGAAGCAGTCACGCACATAACCTCCAATGACAAAAGCACGTACGCCGCGCTCCGCCGCAACTTCGCTGACTATCCTGAAAATCGGTCTGTCCACATATTCCTGTATCGCCGCCATAACACTGCAAAATTAACAAAATTATGATTACCTTTATTGACCTTAACCAGAACATATCACGTCAATGAAGAAAATCATCTCACTTCTCCTCGTTTTTCTCGGGCTCAACAGTTTCGCTTTCGAGCGCGAAGCGATATGGCCCAAGGGCAAGATGCCCGATGCGCAGGACGGCCAGATAGCCGCCATGACAGATGAGGCCAATGCCAAGGGATTCAAAGCGGACAAGCACCGCGTCGCCTATCTCGAATGGTTTGACAGCCCCGCTCCCGAGCTGCGCAACGGCTCCTGCATGATACTCATCTCCGGCGGAGCATACAACAACTGCTGCGACGTCGGTCTGGTCAAGACCTGGTGCGAAGAGCTCACCAAGCAGGGCGTGCAGTGCGTCAACTTCGTCTACCGCACTCCCCGCCCGGTCGGCATCCCCATCTATCAGACAGCATGGGAGGACGGCCAGCGCGCAGTCAGGATGGTCCGCAGCGAGGCCGCCAAGCGCGGCTTCGACCCCGAAAAGATAGGCACGATCTCCATGTCGGCCGGCTCCCACCTCGCCCTGCTGCTCGCCACGAGCTCCCAGACGCCGGCGTATGAGCCGATCGACAAACTCGACGAAATCCCCTGCCACATCAACTGGGCGATAGTCAATGCCCCTGCGTACGTGACGACGGACGGCGAAGCAGGCACACCGTCCAGCCACCAGGGCTACGGTCCCGAAGTGAAGCTCTCGGACGTCTTCAAATTTGATGAGAAGACCTGCCCGATGAGTCTCCACCACGGCGGCAAGGATCCCTACTCCCCCAACGGATCCACCCTCATCTACCGCGAGCTGCGCAAGCGCAAGATACCCGCAGAGCTCCATCTCTATCCGGACAAAGGCCACGGTGCCTTCGGCCTCGAGCGCGGCATCGAATTCATGCGCCAGATGGGCTTCCTCGGCCCTCTCGCCAAGGAGGAGAGCATCATGGACCGATTCCCATCCGATGCAGACAGAGCCGAATACATAAAGGAGGACCTCTGGCCCGAAGGCAAGATGCCGGACGTGCGTGAGAATCAATGCAAGCCCTATCTCGAGTGGCACATACCCGCAGTCCTCAAGACAAAGGCGATCCAGATCATCTACTCAGGCGGTGCATACAACGGCAACGACCCGGAGAGCTTCGAAGTCGCACCGGCCCGCCGCTACCTCAACGCGATGGGCATGACCGTCGTCACGGTCAAGTACCGCACCCCGCGTCCCGAGGGCCTGCCCAAGCACACCACGGCATGGGAAGACCTTGAGCGTGCGGTCAAGATTGTCCGCAGCGAGGCGGCAGGCCGCGGTCTCGATCCCGGCCACATCGGCATCATGGGCAGTTCGGCCGGCGGCCATCTTACTCTGATGGGTGTGACTTCATCGCGCCATCAGTCGTATCAGGCCATAGACGATATCGACAAGCTTCCCTGCAACGTGCAGTGGGGCATAGGCATTTATCCGGCCTACGGTCTGACCGACGGTCTGGAGAATGGCAACCGCACCGGCGGCAACGACGACAGTGCTGTGCTGGCTCCGGAATTTTCGTTCGATCTTTCCACTTCTCCGATGCTGTTCATCCACGGTGACGCCGACTCCTGGGCGGCCATGAATTCGGTGAAGGCATGGGAAAAGATGCGTGCGATGGGCATCCAGAGCGAACTGCATACGCTGGCCCTGCGCAAACATTGTTTCCAGCGGGCTGCCACGCCCGGTACGGGCAGCTACACTTGGATGGACCGTATCTGGGAATTCCTCACGGCCAAAGGCTTTTTGAATGACTGAACAACTTATCCGCTATGGCAGACGACAAGAAGATCATCTTTTCAATGGTGGGCGTGAGTAAACAGTTTCCGCCTCAGAAACAAGTACTTAAAGATATTTATCTTTCCTTTTTCTATGGTGCCAAGATTGGTATCATCGGTTTGAACGGCTCGGGTAAGTCGACGCTGATGAAGATTATCGCGGGCATCGACAAGAACTATCAGGGCGAAGTGGTGTTTTCGCCGGGCTACAGTGTGGGCTATCTGGAACAGGAGCCGCAGCTGGACCCATCCAAGACCGTCAAGGAGGTGGTGATGGAGGGTGTTCAGGAGATTGTGGACACGCTGGCCGAGTATGAGGATATCAATCAGAAATTCGGTTTGCCGGAATATTATGAGGACTCGGAAAAGATGGACAAACTGTTTGCGCGTCAGGCCGAACTGCAGGACATCATAGATGCCACGGATGCCTGGAATCTGGACACGCGTCTGGAAAAGGCGATGGATGCCTTGCGCTGTCCGCCTGATGACCAGCCGGTGTCGACGCTTTCGGGAGGTGAACGGCGTCGGGTGGCTCTCTGTCGTCTGTTGCTTCGCAAACCCGACGTATTGCTGCTTGACGAACCGACCAACCATCTGGATGCGGAGTCGATCGACTGGCTGGAACAGCATCTGCAGCAGTATGCGGGTACGGTGATTGCCGTCACGCACGACCGCTATTTTCTGGATCATGTGGCCGGCTGGATTCTGGAACTGGACCGCGGCGAAGGCATTCCCTGGAAGGGAAACTATTCTTCCTGGCTGGAACAGAAGACGCAACGCATGGCTCTCGAAGAGAAGCAGGCCAGCAAGCGGCGCCGCACGCTGGAACGCGAGCTGGAATGGATTCACATGGCTCCGAAGGCGCGTCACGCCAAAGGAAAGGCCCGTCTGAACTCTTACGACAAGTTGCTGAACGAGGATCAGAAACAGCGCGAGGAAAAGCTGGAGCTTTTCATTCCGAATGGTCCGCGTTTGGGCAACAAGGTGCTGGAGGCCAAGGGTGTGGCCAAATCTTACGGCGACCGTTGCCTGTTCAAGGATTTGGATTTTGTGCTGCCTCCCAACGGCATCGTGGGTGTGATCGGTCCCAACGGCGCGGGCAAGACCACGCTGTTCAAACTGATTATGGGGCTGGAGCAGCCCGATGCGGGTTCGTTCGAAGTTGGTGAGACGGTGCGCATCGGCTATGTGGACCAGACGCACGAGGCCATCAAGCCTGAACTGTCTGTGTACCAGATTGTAAGCGGCGGCAATGAATTTATCCGTGTGGGCGGGCGCGAAATCAATGCGCGTGCCTATCTGTCGCGTTTCAATTTCACGGGTGCCGATCAGGAAAAGAAGGCGGCGGTGCTGTCGGGCGGTGAACGCAACCGGCTGCATCTGGCGCTGAATCTGAAATCGGAGTCGAATGTGCTGCTGCTCGACGAACCGACCAATGACATCGACGTCAACACTTTGCGTGCTTTGGAGGAAGGTTTGGAGAATTTCGCCGGCTGTGCGGTGGTGGTCAGTCACGACCGCTGGTTCCTGGACCGTATCTGCACGCACATTCTGGCCTACGAAGGCGATTCGAAGGTGTTCTTCTTCGAAGGCAGCTATTCGGAATACGAGGAAAACAAGAAGATGCGTCTGGGCGAAGAGGCCGTGCAGCCTCATCGGGTGCGTTATCGCGGTCTCTGATCAGGGCTCCAGAGGGAACTGGTAGAATTTGCGTCCGCTCTTGGCGTCGATCATCCACTGGTCGAAAACGATGTGCTCGTCGAGGGCTTTCAGCTCGAGGCGGTGTGTGCCGCTTTGGAGTGTCACGGGCACTTCCACGCGGGCCTGTCCGCGCATGACGTTCTGTTTCCAGCCTTCGCTGCGGAAGGGCTCTTTGAGGGAGAATTCCTGCCATTCGCCTTCATCGATTCTGAGAGCGAAGCGTATGTCTCCTTTGTCGTTGGCCTGGGTGGGGATGAGCGCTACCCGCAGGAGGGCATCTCCTTGAATTTCCGATTGGAAATCGTACTGCAGAATGGCGTTGACGGGCAGGGGAACGGCTTGTGCGCTGTGGCCCAGGTTCTGCACGGGACGGACTTGGCAGGTGGAACGGTCGAATTCGCAGGCCTGTCGGGCCAGGTAGTCTTTCCCTTCTTTGGAAAGGGGTTTGACGTCGGCGCTTGTGCCGGCGCTGTCTTTCAGAATTATTTCTATTTCGTCTTCTGTGAAGGCTTGCGGCAACTGGGCGGGCCGGAAGACGTAGAGGTCGCGCGGATGGTCGCTCATGAGGCGGTTCCATTTGCCGCCCGACATGGTTTCGTTGTAGTGGCGGCTCAGTCGGCGTATGTCTTGATAGGCCCGTTGGCTGCGGGCGCAGTAGCGGTCCATGTCGGCTGTCTGACCCCAGTGGGTGGGTGAGTAGGAGGTCTGCGCCAGGGCGCGTGCCTGCTGGGCGCAGAGATGCTTTTCGGCCATGTCGGCGGCGGCGCTGACCGGATACAGCACAGCGGCGAAATAGGCGTCTTTCTGTATGTCGGGAATATCCTCATAGATGTCTTCCACCTGGCGGCGGATGTGGGCGAAGGCTTGCAGATAGCGTTCGGCTTCGTTGCCGAATTCGCTGAAACTCCATTCGGTGTCTTGAACGGGCGAAAAACCGCGCGGATAGGTGTTCTTGTCGAGCTCGACCTGGCTCCAGCCCATGAATTCGGGTTTCCGGATAGCGCAGAGCCGAAAGAATTCGGCCATCGGTGCGGCCAGCTTTTCTCCGTTCTGAGGGCCGTATTCGCGGCACAGCCAGTCTTTCAGATGGGCGTTGACGGTGGAGGCGCCGACGCAGCCGATGTTCCAGGCCATGTCGAGAAAGAGTTCGAGCTGGTAGCAGGCCACTTTGGGGTCGTGCACGTTGGCGATCCAGAGGCGGCGGGCCTCATGGTCGTAGGCCTGACGCATTTCGTGGTAGAGGAGGCCGGGCTGGAGGGTGCAGAGCCAGAGCACATCGTGAGGCCGGCCGGCGTAGCTCAAGTGGTAGTAGATGCCGGCACCGCCGCTGCGTTTCCGCTGCTCGGCATCGGAAAGGCGTGTGAGATAGCCGTAGTTGTCGTCGCACCACATCAGGGTGACGTCGTCGGGCACCTGCAGGCCGTTTTCGTAGATCTGCAGCACTTCCTTGTAGGGGATGAAGACCTGCGGAATGCCGGTGACGTCGGGACTGACGTATTTCTGCAGCATCTCCCGCTGGTCGTCGATGACCTGCTGTAGGGCGTCGGTCTTCTCCTGCAGGGTCTTCACACCTTCCATGGAACCGTCGTGTATGCCTCTCATGCCGAGGGTGAAGATGTCTTTGCCGGAATGGCTGACTTGCTGCAGGCGCTCGGCCCAGTAGTCCTGGACGGCCTGTCGGTTGGTGATGTAGTTGAAGCGGCCGCGTCGGGCGACATCCCATTCGGCCACATTGTTGCGCAGGAGGGGTTCGCAGTGGGAGGTGCCGACGGATATGGCGAAAGTGTCGGCTGTTTCCAAGGCGCCGGGAATCTGGAAGAAGGCGGTCGTGCCCGAATGCATGGCAGGCCAGACTGTGTTGGCGCGCAGGCGCAGGAGCAGTCTGAAGATTTCTCGGTAGGCCGCGGCGCTGAGACGGCCGTCTGAGGTGGGTGCGAAGGTTTGGGTGCTCCAGGGGCGGAAGGCCCAGTCTTCGTCGTTGAGGAAGATGCCTCGCCAGGCGACGGAGGGATGCCGGAAGGTGGAAAAGCCTTTGTCTACGGCCAGCTGTGTCTGCGGCTGGGGGTGCGAGTCGCCCCACCAGATCCAGGGTGAGACACCGGCCATCCGTGACATTTCCAAAATGCCGTAGGCGGTTCCGCGGGCGTCGGATCCGATGACCAGAAGCGGCTTCTGTCCGTTGGCCAGCGTTTTCTTGCCCATACCTATGTAGAAGGCTTCCTTGACAAAACTGAGGGAGTCTGCCGTTTTGGAGGGCACGCCCAGCGCGCGCAGTTGTCTGGCGGAAAGACCGCTTCGGTCGAACTGCACAATCTGCAGCGGAGTGGCGGATGACGCCTGGCCTGCACCGAGGCTTGCGGGCCGCATTCCGGTGACTTCCTGCATATCGTCGCAGAACATCTTAACTGCCTCATTGACAACGGGATCTGTATTTTTGTCCAATTGATAGCAGACGGGATTCTGCCCGTTGAACCAAAGAATGGATAATGTCAGTAAAAAAAACATGCCGGATGGATTTTGATGTGTCAAAGCTACAAAAAAATTAAGTATCTTTGTCCACAACAAATCCCATATAACAATGAAGACCAAACTTCTTGCCCTGGTGGCATCTGTCCTGCTGCTTTCTTCCTGCAGTCTGACGCAGTATCTGGCGAACGGCGCCGCCGTCGTAGACCAGCATTGTCAGGAAAACAATATCGTGGCCCTGATTGATGACCTCGAAAAGTATCCCATCTATCGCAACACGATTGAAGATTACCTTTTCCACAAGGCGGATTATTCACAGCTGACCTATTCGGATCTGAAACAGATTGCCGGCAAGGCTGTCAATCTGGTGTCGGACGTCGCTTTCTTCAACAATCTGCTGGGCAACAAGCAGAACAGCATCCTCAGCTATCTGGGAGGGCTTCCTCTGCAGGAGGTGCTGTCGTACTATCAGGGCCATTCCGATACGGAGGATTTCCTGTTTGAAGCCATTCAGAAGATGTGCTTCAGCAATTTGGGCGGCATGGATTACAGTTCTCTGAAGAATATCTGGCAGATTTTCGGCAACAGCGATTTCTCCAGTCTGATTGAACCGACCTACACTTCTCTGAGAACCAGCCTGCTGAACAACATTATGAGTGAACTCGACCAGAAGGTGGCCGGCGAAAACGATCTGTTTTCCCAGCTGCAGACCAGCATGCGCTCTTTCCTGGGCGACTATGTGAAGAACGGTGTGAGCAACATTATCAGCGGCATGACCAAGCAGGTTGAGGCCAATCTGCTGAACAAACTTCTCAAGCGTGACAACACCCAGTCGCTGACCGACTGTTTCGCCGGTCTGCTCAAGAGTGAGTTGAGCAGCGCTTCTGTAGGCAACTATATCAGTTCGGCCGTTTCGGGATTCATGTCGAGCAGCAACCAGTCGCGTCAGAGCCTGCTCCAGCAGTATCTGCCCGATACGGACGCCTCGTCTCTTGCCGGCTGTTACATGTCTGAGTCGCTGGTTTCGAGCAATCCCTTCGAGTTCCTGATTTCGCAGAACGATTTCTCGCTGTCGAATCTGACGGACAGTTCCAAGAAGACGGCCGGTCTGAATTCTCTGTCTCAGGCCGTCAGCGCCGGAGCTTCGGGCAATATCGACGATTATCTGAACGGTCTGTTCTCTTCGATGCAGTCGGCCAACGCTTCTTCGGTGGAAACGATGAAGCAGACCATCCTCAGAGAGTTCTGATTCGGATTTGAAACAACAGTCGAGTCACCTGGCTCAACGTCCGCAGTGGGCGATGAGCCGGGTGATTCTGTTGTTGAGGCTGTCGTTTTCCAGCAGCGATTCCAGGCTGAGGTGCATGCGGTAGCACCAGTAGTTCCGCGTGTCGACAGGCACGTTGATGCGTTCGCTGTGGAGGTCGGCCTTGGCGGAAGCCTCGTCGAGCGCGGTCCAGTCTTGCCAGGGAAGGATGACCCACATGGCGGGCGAACTGAGGTGCTGACGGATGATTTCGCCGACGACGGCCGGCTGGCAGTGTTCGGGGGCCTGTCCGGGACCGGCCAGCACTTGGGTGTAGTAGCGGGCCGTCTTTTCGGGGTCTTCTTCCCACCAGGCGCGCAAGGGATTCATGTCGTGCGTGCCTGTCGTGCAGACAGAGAGGTAGGGCAGACGGTGCAACTGACCGAATTCGCAGTCGATTTCTTTGGGCATCCGCTGGATTTCGAGCGAAAGGATTTCCAGCTCTTTCATGACTTCCGGCACGCATTGGGGCACCATTCCCAAGTCTTCTCCGCAGACCAGCATCCGGGTGGCTCCGGTCAGGGCGGGCAGTTTGCTCATGGCGGATTCTTTCCAGAAGGTGTTGTGGCGGCTGTAGAAGAAGTCGTCGTGCAGCCAGGCGAAGGTCTGCTGCAGGTGTTCGGGCAATTCCTTGAAACTGTGCGAGCGTCTGAGCAGGATGCGCGGATGCAGACGGTCTTCCTGACGGAGGTCGGGCACCATGAGCACTTCGCTGTGGAGCAGATACAGGCCGTCGCGCACGGATTCTCCGAATTGCGTATGCCCGCTGAACCAGGCTTTCACTTTGCGTTGGGTGTCGAATTCGGGTTTGAAACGGAACACTTCATCGTCTTGGGTGTCGAGAAAGGTCCGTTTGACGGCTTCTGTCTGTTCTCCGAAGATTTCGCCGAGGAAATGGCCTCTGATGTAGGGCTTTGTCAGGCGGTCCCAATCGAGCTGTATGCCGTATTGGACCAGTTCGTCCAAGCTGTAGGGAAGGGCGGGGGAAAAGCGTCCGCAGAGGCCCCAGACATCGGTCTTGGGCATTTCCCAGATGCGGAAGAATCCGAGGATGTGGTCGATTCGGTAGGCGTCGAAACAGTCTTCCATCTTGCTGAAACGGCGGCGCCACCAGCCGTAGCCGTCGGCTGCCATGGCCTGCCAGTCGTAGGTGGGAAATCCCCAGTTCTGTCCTGAAATGGAGAAATCGTCCGGCGGAGCGCCGGCCGAAGCGTCCAGATGGAAGAGTTCGGGGGCGCACCAGGCGTCTACGCTGTCGGGACTGATGCCGATGGGTATGTCGCCTTTGATGGCGATGCCCAGGGAATGGGCGTATGCGACGGCGTCGTGCAGCTGCCGGTCGAGGTGGTATTGCAGGAAAAGATGGTAGGCCACCTTGTCGTAATCCTTGAAATCGGGCCGGCACATGGCCTCGGCTTCCTGGCGCTCGTAGACGGAATGACGTTTCCAGGTGCGGAAACAGCTGGTGCCGTTCTTGTCGCGCAGATAGCAGAATACGGCATAGGGAACCAGCCAGGAGCGGTTCCTGTCGAAGAATTGGCGGTAGTCGTCGCTGTCGAAGACTTTTTCCTTGTCACGTCTGTAAATCAGGCGGAAATATTTGTCTTTGGCTTGGGCCACCCGTTCGTAGTCGGCGATGTCGAGAGCGTTCAGTTCGGCCTGTTCGCGCCGGTATTCCTTCAGCTTGGCAGGGCTCAGGCCGCCCATCTGTCCGATATTCAGATAGATGGGATTGAGGGCGAAGACCGACAGACAGTTGTAGGGGTAGCTGTCGCGCCGGTTGTGCTGGAGCGTCGTGTCGTTGACGGGAAGCGTCTGGATGATGCGCTGTTTGGTCTTGGCTGCCCATTGGGCCAGTTTCTTCAGATCCTGGAATTCTCCGATGCCGAAACTTTCTTCGCTGCGGAGTGAAAAGATGGGGATGGCTGTGCCGGCTCCTCTCCATCGGGCCTGGCTGTGACGGAAGTCGAAGTCGTTGACCGTGAGGCGGCCGTTTTCGCAGAGTATGTCCAAACGCCGGTTTTCTCCGGCTTCGAAATCGAAGACGTTACGGCTCTCCAAATCGTAGACGAGGTATTTGTATTCGATGCCTCGGGTGTGTTTCGGCAGATGGAGCTTCACTTGCCAGTAGGGATGCTCTTCGTCGTCGAGGGGTACCATACGGTCTTTGTCCCAGGCGCCCAATTCGGGGATGTTTCCCAAAATGGCCAAGCCCTGATAAGGTTCGATCTGGGGCATCCGAAGGCGCCAGACCACCTGGACCTGTCCGTCGGGAGCCTCGCCCGGATCGGCTGCCGGTGTCGGTTGGCGACGCTTGAACAGACTGTCGGTGAAGGCTTTGGTCATGAAGATGTCTTCGGTATCGCTGTCCTGCCAGTAATCGTCCAGCTGGAGTTCCTGGCGGGCATGCAGGACTGCCTTCCGGTCGGGGCCGCATTCTTCGCGCCAGCTTCCGTCTCTGCGCCGCAGGGCGTAGCGGTAGTTCATGCAATCGGCGAAATCGGAGATTTCCACCTGAAGCGACCAGCGGTCATTTTGGGTGCATTGCATCACCAGGGGCTGTTCGGGAGTCCAGCTGGCGATGTCGCCGGCGTGTCCCAGCACGCATATTTCTTCGCCCCATTGGGCCTGATAGCGGATGTTGAATCGGACAATCGACATGGAAAAGTTGTTTGGTCAGTTAACGGACAGATGGTGAATAGCCTGATACCTATTCTTCATCGTTGTCGTCGAAGACGGCGAAGGAGGTGATGCGGTCCTTTTCGATGATATCATACCAGAAAGCGTCCAGCGAAACGCGGATCTGGACCGTGTCTTTTCCCTTGAAACGCTTGAAATCGAATACGTTGTAATCGGTGGCGACCAGTTCGAATCCGCCGTCGGCAGCCAGACAGGGGTGGCTGTGGCGGAGTTGGGCCAATTTCCGGTAGAATTCGGTGTATTCGTTCGGTTGCCAGTTCTCGACAGGATTCTCGGGGTCAAAACGTCTGTGGAGACCGATTTCCTGACCGGTGCAGATGAGCGGCTGGCCCATCGGAAGCGTGAAGCACAGCAGTGCCATGGCCCGAGAACCGCAGTGGCCCATGCGTTCGAATTCCGTTCCCTGAGTGGCATTCACGTCGCTTTTGGACGTGTACATCAGGCGAGTGGCCTTGTCGGGACAGGCGGCCTCCTTTTCCAGATAGGCCTTCAGCTCGGCGCAACCGGCTTTGCGCTGGGCCAAGTCGTTCAGCAACTGATACAGCCCGTCCGCATAGATGACGTCGGCCTCATCGTCGAGGATGACTTTCAGCCCCGTTTCGCGGGCTTTGGCCAGAAATGCCTCGAGGTCGTCCGCTGTGCCGCATTCGGGACGGACGGATGTCAGCCGGACCGCATCGATGCCCAGGCTCTTGAGGCGGGGCAGATGCTGCTGAGCTGCGGCGAAAGTGCCATCGGGGCTCAACTGGAGGAGGTTCATCTCGTAGATGACGTCGTTGGCAGAGGGCGCGGATGTCCGGCCGCAGGAGGCCAGCAGGCAGACAATCAGCAGAGAAGACAGGTAAGCAAGATGTTTCATATTTCAGATCGTTATAATTGTCGGTGGAACGGCAAGTCTTTTCCGACAGCCTTGGCATCGGGTGTGAAAGTACGAAAAAAAACCTCCCGTTGTTTGCGGAAGGCCTTTTTTTTGAAATTTTTATCCGAAACGGATCAGACAAGCGAGCGGATGAGCGACTCCGTGTCTCCGGGAAGCATGTCGATGAGGGGAACTTCGATGAGGGTGCGGCAACCGGGCTGCTGGCGGACGGCGGCGCGGGCGGCCGATACCAGAATCTGGCCGGTCATGGCCGGATTGTTGACCGTCATGTTGAATTCGAGACGCTGATTCTGAGTCTGTCCGGAAACGCCTTTGCGCACCATGTTGACGCCGTGGCCCATATCTTTGAGCGCGTCGACGTTGTCGGTCTGCACGACGTGGGTCTCGTCGTGGACGAAATAGGGGTCGGCCTTGATGGCGGCGGCCACGTCTTCGAAACGGTAGCCGTCCAGAATCTCCACATAGACCATACGGCGATGGATGCCTGTGCCCAGGGGGATGGTCATGGACAGGGCGGCCTTGACGCCGGGAATGGCTTTGACGGCGACCGTATGGCCCATGCTCATGCCGGGGCCGAAGTTGGTGTAGGTGATGCCCTTGGGTGCGGTCACCTGCATGAGGGCGCGTACGACGGAATCGGTGCCGGGATCCCATCCGGCCGAAATGATGGACGATGCGCCATGGGCTTTGGCGATGGCGTCGAGTTTGCAGCGGAGGTCCCAGATGCCGGTGTGGATGTCGAAACTGTCGACGGTGCTGATGCCTTGCGCCAGAATGGCGGAAGCCAGTTCCTCCACTTTGCGCGAAGGAGAGCAGAGCAGGGCTACGTCGACCTGTCCGAGTTCTTTGATGTCGCTGACGACGGGATAGTCTGCCAGTTCGGCTGGCTGTCCGGCGCCGGCTGCGCGACGGACGATGCCGGCGATTTCGAAATCAGGGGCGCACTGAAGGGCCTCCAGCGCGTATTTGCCGATGTTGCCGTAACCGACGACGGCTGCACGAATCTTTTTCATCTTCCTATAGGTTTTTCTGAATGAGTTTGGGCGCAAAGATAGGGAAAAAATCATTCTACCAGTGTCAGGGAAAGCAATCCGATCACACTTTCTATGGTGACGGCTTCCAACTGCAGTCTGACAAGTTCTTTGGAGGGGTCGAGCGGCAGGTCCAGCAGGGTGGCGGCGCCGCCGTCGATCATCTTGCCGTTGGAAGCCTGGCGTGTGAACTGTCCGTCCTTGAGATGCAGGCGCCAGGGACGTGGCTGCGACAGGCGGAAAGCCATGCCGTCGTCGTAGTAGTCCTGCTCGATGGGGACCCAGGAGTCGGGGTTGACCAGTTCGAGGCTGTCGCAAGTGCCGTCGGCATAGACGACCGTGACGCGTCCGTTGGTCAGATGGCTCTGCATGTGGTTGGTGGTGCCGGCCATCAGCAGGAAGGCGTGCGAGGCTCTGCCGCTGAGGGGAATGTCGGTGCGGGTGGGGTAGTTGTCCCATTGCGAAACGAAGACGGCGTTGGGCAGGCTCTTGTCTGAAGGCGTGAGGAAGCGGATGCCCTGAGGACTGTGAATCTGATTGTCGTGTCCGGCTGCACGTCTCAGTCCGCTGTCGTCGATGTGGGGCAGCGCGTTGGGACCGCACCAGTCGCCGAAGCCTTGGGTGGGCAGCTGGAGAGTCGTGTAGGGAGAACGGGGACTCAGGTATTTGCCGTAGGCGAAAATGCCGTTCAGACTGTCGTTGAAATAGGCGTCGAGCGGAATGCAGCGCTGCGGGCGGCTGGAATCGAAGGCAGGGTCCCATCGGACAATCCGGTGAATCTCGGTGCCGGCCTCGGAAACGACTTCCAGCCGGTTGGTGCCGAAACGGAGGCCTTTGTCGGTCGTGCAGGCGCTGCGGCTGTGGGCGGGAAGGAGCATTGACTCTTCCATCGTTTGCCGGTTCAGCCGAAGGCTGACCGTTCGGTTCTGACCGCTGTTGTTGCAAATGTCGAAAGACAGGGAAGAGGCATCGCCCTGGTTCTCGTGCGGGAAGAAGCCGATGAGCGGTCTGATGTCGACATCGACAGCCTGCCACCAGAAAAGCGATCCGCTGCGGCAGGGTAGGAAGAAGGTGTGCCAACCGCTTCGTTCCCGGAAGACAATCTGCCACTCTCCGTGCAGGCGTCTGCAGGAAGCCACCACGCCTTGGGGGTCGTATAAGTCGCCCACGTTCAGGCCTTGCGGAATCTGAAGCCGGAAGGGCTCTCCTGCCACCGCTTCTTCAAGGTGCAGGCAGGCGGGAAGCGGCTTGTAATCCTCATACACGTCGACGGTGTAGCGCTCGGCTCCCCGACAAGTGACCAACAGCCTCGGATGATCGATGGCGGCACTGTCCAGACGATAGTCGACACTCTTGCCATTTATCTGAACGTCAGACACATCGCTCTTGTAAACCGGAACGGACAACTCGATGGTGACGTCTTTTGCGAATGATGGGACTATTGTCCAAGATTGGCCGTATTCGCGGTTTTTGGAAACCGAATAGGCGAGTTCGGAAACGGCAATGCTTGCGCTGTCCCAATCCTGGGGAAGACAGGGCTTCAGCAGCACTCTGTCGTGCATCAGGTCGGGCTGGATTCCGAAAAATCCCTGCACCAGGGCCCGGGCGTACACGCCGATCGGGTCTGCGAAATCGCGATAGCTCTCGCCTCGGGAAGCGTCGTAGAAACTGACTTGTCCGACATTGCCCGGGCTGCCGCCCAGATACATGCCGTCGAGCAGGGTGGCCTTGAGCAGACGGTAGGCTTCTTCTTCGCGGTCGGCCTGACAGTAGGCCAGCACGGTGTGCATCACTTCGCCGAAAGCCACGTTGTTGACAGACCAGATGTAGGGCATCCAGTCGGTCGAGGAGAGGGTGTGGAGGTCGGATTCGATTTTGTAGCCTTTGGGGTCGGTCACCCGGACGGGGATGTGCGGAATGCGGGTGTCGACATAGCGGGTGGCCTGATAGGCGTCGAAACCGTCGCCCACCTCTGAGTCGATGGCGTGGTAAACGGTCCAGAGGCCGGCATCGGGGTGAAGGAGCTTGTCTCCCAGAAAATCTTGATATTCGGCCCAATGGCCTTCGCTGTCCATCCAAAGTTTCTCGCGGATGGCGCGGTCGATCCTGTCGGCTTCCGTGTCGTAGGGAGCGGGATCTTCGCCCAGCAGACGGGCTATCTCGGCGGCCATGCGGTTGGCCCGAAGGACATAGGCGCTGGAGTGGGTCACGCCGCCGCTGCTGTATTGGAGCGCATCGCTGGCCCAGATGCAGCAGTAGGCATCGTAAAGCCCGTCGCCGTCGGCGTCGAAGCAACGTTTTTCCCAGGCCAGATGACGTTGGAGGACCGGCCAGATTTCGCGGGCGAAGTCCAGGTCGCCCGTCCAGTTGAGATGCCACAGCAGTTCATCGATGTAGGCGATGTTCATATCGTAATGGTTCATCACCTTGGGGTCGTTGGGATGGCGGGCGATGTAGCCTTCGCTGTACATGGGCGTGCCCGCCACTTTGGCACTGCGGGCCTGATGCAGAAGGGTGTCCATGATGACAGGCTTGTCGCTGGGAGAGGTCATCTGGGAGGCGGCATAGGCTCTGAAATGCTCGCGGGCGCGGTCGTGCCAGCCCAGCACGTCACCGGTGTAGGCGCCGCGCCATCCGGCCAAGGCTGTTCTCCATCCGATGGCGCCATGCTGATAGACAGGCGATTGCCATATTCCGTCGGCTGCCATCACCAAAGCGGGCGCCATGGCATTCACGAAGGGGTCGGGCGTGTAGACCTGCAGGCGCTGCTGCAGGGCCGCTATGCTGTCGGCCGCGTGCTGCCAGCCTTGGGCCAGATCGGCCGGGTCGGAGCCGTAGGTGAAGCCCATGAGACGGCTCTTTCCGGCGGTCAGACGGCCTTTTGCCACTAGAATTGGACAGTCGGTATCGGGCTTGCCGTCAAGCACTTGTCGGAGGCTTCCACGGCAGGTTGCCACATCGCCGACCTGAAGCTTGGACTTTTTCGGAAACTGGCCGTTCATGAAGTTGACTTTCAGTTGCGGATTGTGCAGATCTTCAGCAAAATAGGAATCGACGTCGATGGTGGCGCCGTAGGCCAGTTCGAAGTTTTCCTTATGGATGAAGTAGCGGTTGTTGCGACAGTATTCGGGCTTCAGGTAGAAGACGTCGGGCCTGTCTGCCCCCATGTCTCCGTTTCTGGAGAATTTCTTGCCGTAGGCACCTCCGTACACGCAGACCCACTGCAGGTTCTTGGGAGTGTTTTTGGCTTCGAAACGGAAGACGGCACCCTGGCAGTCGTATCTGCAGAGCGCTGTCAAACAGATGCTTCCGCCTTTCAGAATGGGGTCTGTGATTTCATAGATGCGGTAGCCCGGGCGGTAGATGCATCGGATGGAATCGGCCTGGTGCAGCCACAGGGTCCTGTCGCCCGAAACGAGCCCCCATTCCAGGTGCCCGGCCATACCTGTCGGCGCATAGAAAGCGAAGATGGGAAGGTCGCCGGTTTCGAGTCGGAAAGCTTGGTTTTCACCATAAAGGGCGCGGTTGAAGAGCATTGGTGTATTCCCTTGAAACACAAAGTCTTCTCCGTTTGGAACATAACGCAGTTCGCGTGCTTCGGCACGGGGGTTGTTCTCCTTGGGCTCGAAGGCCGGAACAGCGGAGAAAACCGTCTGACAGCACAGGGCCGTCAGGAGACAGGAAAATATTTTTTTCGAATTTTTCATATCACAAATATACGAAAACCCGCGCGTTTGCGTTTAATAGGCATAAAATTAATCCGAATATGATAGAATTCATCAAAGGCGAAATCAGTGATCTGACTCCGACATCGGTGGTCATCGAAACGATGGGAGTCGGTTACTTCCTGAATATCAGTGTCAATACATATTCCCAACTGCAGGGTAGCGAGCGTGCCCGTCTGTATGTGGAAGAAGTCATCCGCGAGGATGCCTACACCCTGTACGGATTCGTCAAGGGCGAGGAGCGCGACGCTTTCCGCAAACTGGTGAGCGTTTCGGGCGTGGGTGCCGCTACGGCCCGCATTATCCTGTCTTCGATGACGGTGAGCGAACTGGAGATGGCCATCATTTCCGAAAATGTGAACGCTTTCAAGAATGTCAAGGGGATCGGCCTGAAGACGGCCCAGCGCATCATTGTGGAACTCAAGGACAAAGTCAGCCGACAGGGCCTGGCTGCGGCTCAGGGTGCACTGCCGCTGTCGATGCCTGACAATACGAACCGGGTGGAAGCGCTTGCCGCGCTGCAGATGTTGGGTTTCGCTCCGGCTGCCAGCACCAAGGCGGTGAACGCCATTCTCAAGGAACAGCCGGCGCTGCCTGTCGAGCAGATCATCAAGGCTGCTCTGAAAATGCTGTAAAACCCTCTGTCATCTGTCCGTTTGAAACATCGCAGCATCTTCCTCCTTGTCCTGCTCGGGCTGTTGGCATCAAGTGCCAATCGGCTTCACGCACAGCAGGTTTCGGCTACAGACCCGGCGTCTGCAGCCGAATCTTCGTATAAGGCCCCGGAGGATCTGCTGCGTCCCGACAATTTGGAGACGCGTGTCGAATACAATCCTCAGACGGGTGATTATCAGATGACTACTTATTTGGGAGAAACGGCTGTGTCTATGCCTATCACGATGACCCGTGACGAATATGAGGCCTATTGGCAGAAACAGCAGCACACGCGGTTTTTCAAGGACAAGAACAAAGTCGACCACTCGGCCAAGAAGGATGAATTCTCTCTGACCGACATGCAGTTCGATCTGGGAGCCGCCGAAAAGATCTTCGGCCCTGGCGGCGTGCAGTTGCGCACCCAGGGTTCGGTCGAAATCAGTTTCGGTGTGAAAAACAACATTGTCGACAATCCGGCGCTGTCGGAACGCGCCCGCAACCGCACATTCTTCGATTTCGACCAGCAGATTCAGATGAGCGTCAACGGAAAGGTGGGCGACAAGATCAACGTCAACATGAACTACGACACCGAAGCCACCTTCGACTACGATGCCAAAGCCATCAAACTGCGCTATGCCGGCAAGGAGGATGAAATCATCCGTACGCTGGAAGCGGGCAATGTGAGCATGCCGGTGCGCAACACGCTGATTTCCGGCGCCACTTCGCTGTTCGGCATCAAGACGGAGCTGCAGTTCGGCAAACTGAATGTGGCGGCGGTCGTTTCGCAGCAGAACACTCAGACGGCTTCGGCCAGCATGCAGGGCGGGGCGCAGACCACTTCGTTCGAAATCGCCGTCGACGCCTACGACGAGAACCGCCACTTCTTCCTGTCGCACTATTTCCGCGACCATTACGACCAGTGGATGTCCAAACTGCCTTACATATCTTCCGGCATCGTCATCAACAAGGTGGAAGTCTGGGTGACCAACAAGCGCGCCATCATGGACAATGCCCGCCATATCGTGGCTTTTGCCGATATGGGCGAACCGGAAAATATCCATTCGGCCTGCTGGATCGGCGGTCAGGGCGGCAATCCTTCGAATGCGGCCAATGCGCTGTACCAGACGATTGTCGGCGAATACGAAGAGGCCCGAGACATCAGTGCCGCGGCCGCACGGCTGGCTTCCTTGGAGGCGCAGGACGTCCTCAGCGGCCGCGACTACGAACGCTTGGAAAGCGCGCGCCGGCTGTCGGAAAGCGAATTCACCTTGAACCGTTCTCTCGGATACATCTCGCTGAATACGGCCCTCAATCCTGACGAAGTGCTGGCTGTGGCCTACGAGTATACCCGAAACGGCGTCACCTACAAGGTGGGCGAATTTTCGACAGACGGTATCGAATCGCCTAAAGCTTTGATGGTGAAGCTGCTGAAGAGCACCGACATTTCCCCTTCGGCGCCCACTTGGGACCTGATGATGAAAAACATCTATTCTCTGGGCTGCTACAACATGCCCAAAGACGGTTTCAAACTGAACATCACCTATCTGAACGATACGGTCGGCACCTACCTCAATTACATCAACGAAGGCAAGATCAGCGGACAGCTGCTGCTGCGCGTGATGAATCTCGACCGTCTGAACAGCCAGAACGAATCCTATCCCGACGGTCTGTTCGACTTTATCGAGGGCTACACGGTGCAGACCTCGGGCGGTCGGGTGGTGTTCCCGGTGGTCGAACCCTTCGGCTCGTATCTGCGTGCCCAGATCGGGGACGATGCCATTGCCGACAAGTATGTGTTCCAGGAACTCTATGACAGCACGCTGACGGTGGCCCAGGAAATGACGGAGAAGAACAAGTTCCGTCTGCAGGGCGAATACAAGGCTTCCAATGCCTCGGAAATCTATCTGGGCGCGATGAATGTGGCCCGGGGATCGGTCAAAGTGGTGGCCAACGGGCAGCTGCTGACCGAGAACGTCGACTACACGGTCGACTACATTTCGGGCATTGTGAACATCACCAATCAGGATCTGCTGGCTTCGGGTGCCAACATTACGGCTTCCTGCGAAGACCAGGGCGTATATAATATGGTGCGCAAGACCTTCACGGGCATAGCCATGGAATACAAGTTCAGCGACCGTTTCAGTCTGGGCGGCACTCTGATGCATCTGTCCGAGAAACCGCTGACCAACAAGGTCGACATGAACACCGAACCGCTGAACAATACGGTCTGGGGACTGAATACGGCCTTCAGTGTCGAATCGCAGGGACTGACCAATCTGATCGACCATCTGCCGCTGGTCAATGTCACCAAACCTTCCGTGCTGACGGTGAACGCCGAATTCGCCCAGTTGATTCCCGGTGCCGGCAAACAGATCGACGGTACGGTCTATGTGGACGATTTCGAGGCATCCAAGAAGACGGTCAGTCTCAAGGACGCGAGCCAGTGGAAACTGGCCAGCACGCCCTACGATCCGATCGGCCGTTTCCCGGAGGCTTCTTTGTCGAACAATCTCGACTATGGCAAGAACCGTGCCCTGATGTCGTGGTATGTCGTTGACAACATCTTCACCATGAGCCGTTCGCAGACGCCCGACCATATCCGCAACGACAAGGACCAGCTGTCGAACCACTATGTGCGTTCCGTCCACCAGAAGGAAATCTATCCCGACAAGGACCTGCAGTACAACCAGACCGGTCTGCTGAACATCATGAACATCGTCTTTTATCCGACCCGACGCGGTCCTTACAACTTTGACGTGGACGGAATGAACGCCGACGGATTCTTGGACAATCCCGAGAATCGTTGGGGCGGCATGATGCGGCGTATCGAGTCGAATCTGACCAATTTCGAATCCAACAATGTGGAATACATCGAGTTCTGGCTGATGGACCCCTTCGTCTACGACACGCTGGGCGTACATCAGGGCGGCGATCTCTATTTCAATCTGGGCGACATTTCGGAAGATGTGCTCAAGGATGGTAAGAAGTCGTTTGAAAACGGTCTGCCCATCGACGGCGACACGACGGTCGTCTCCTATACGAAGTGGGGCAAGGTGTCTTCCAAAAACGTGTCTGTGTATGCCTTCGACAATACCGACGGAGTGCGCAAGGTGCAGGATGTGGGTCTGGACGGTCTGAATGACCGGGAGGAATCGGAGCATTTCGGCAACTATGTGGAAGCCGTGCGCGGAAAAGTCAATGCCCAGACCCTGGCGCGTTTCCAGGCCGATCCTTTCTCGCCGCTCAACGACCCGGCCGGCGACAATTACCATTATTTCCGCGGTTCCGACTACGACCGTCAGCGCACGTCCATCCTGGACCGCTACCGCTATTACAACGGCACGGACGGCAACTCTCAGGCCCGTGCGGATACGGACGAAAGCTATGAGACCGCCGCCACGACGCAGCCCGACATCGAAGACATCAATCAGGACTTCACGCTGAGCGAGACGGAGCGTTACTATCAGTACCACGTTTCGCTGCGCCCGGCCGACATGGTGGTCGGCAAGAACTTCATCAACGACCGCCGCGACGCCACCGTCAAGCTCAAGAACGGTTCGACGGCGCAGGTCAGCTGGTATCAGTTCAAGATTCCCGTGCACGATTATGAAAAGAGGGTCGGCACCATCAACGGATTCAACAGCATCCGCTTCATGCGTATGTACATGACCGGATTCCAGGATTCGGTGGTGCTCCGCATGGCGACGCTCGACCTGGTTCGAGGCGACTGGAGAGCCTATACCAAAGACCTTTACACCACGCCTCCCCAAAGCGATGCCTTCCTGGAGGTCTCCACCGTCGACCTGGAGGAGAACTCTTCGCGCCTGCCGCTGCACTACATGCTGCCTCCGGGAGTGGAGCGTGAGGGCGATCCCAGCCAACCGGGCGTGTATGAGGAAGACGAACAGTCTTTGGCACTGAAGGTGCTGAATCTGTCGCCGGGCGATGCGCGCGCGGTCTACAAGAACGTGGGCCTGGATTTCCGCCAGTACGACCGGCTGCAGATGTTCATCCACGGCGAGGCGCTGATGGGCGATGCCGACCCGCCGAGAAACTATGAGATGACGGTGTTTGTGCGCATCGGAAGCGACCACCAGAACAACTATTACGAATACGAGATTCCGCTCAAGCTCTCTGAGCCTTATCTCCATACCGAAAGCAATGTCTGGCCCGACGAGAACTTTCTGGACATTTCTTTCGACATGCTGACGGCTCTGAAGACCCGCCGCAACGCCTCGACCGACAGCTATGTGCGTCCGTATTCGGAATACGATCCTGAACATCAGAACAACAAGGTGACCATCAAGGGAAATCCTTCGCTGTCGGCGGTGAAGACCATCATGATTGGTATCCGCAACAATGGTCCCACGGTGCAGGACATCGAAATCTGGACCAACGAGCTGCGTCTGCGCGGATTCAACGACAAGGGCGGTTGGGCAGCCATGACCAATGCCACGCTGGCGCTGTCGGATCTGGGCACCGTCAGTTTTGCCGGCCGCTACGAGACCGACGGTTTCGGCGGCATCGAACAGCGGGTGTCGCAGCGCCGCCTCGACAACTACGGCATGATGAATCTGGCGATGAGTTTCGACCTGGGCCGTCTGTTCCCGGTGGAGGACATGCTCAGCATGCCGGTATACTATTCGCTTTCCCGCCAGGTGAACACGCCCAAGTACGATCCGCTCAACGAGGACTTGCTGCTGAAGGATGTGCTGGCATCGACCCGCAGCGAGGCGGCCAAAGACTCCATACGCGCCTACAGCCAGACGCTGAAGACCACCCGCAGTTTCAACATTTCCAACCTGAGGCTGAACATCAAGAGTGAGACGCCGATGCCCTACGATCCGGCCAACTTCAGCGCTTCGTACGGATTTACCGAGACTAACGAGCACGATCCCAACATCGAATACGAAATCACCAAGAACTTCACGGGTTCGCTCAACTATGGCTACTCGTCGCCCCTGAAAGCCTTTGAACCTTTTGCGGAAAGTGAGAACAAGCTGCTCAATTCCAAGTGGATGGCTGCCATCAAGGATTTCAGTCTGACCTATATTCCCAATTCGTTCTCCGTTTCCAGCAACATCAACCGCTATTATTACGAGCTGCAGAACCGCAATCTGGAGACCGGGTCGCTGGACGGCAATTCCATTCTGCCGGTGACTTTCAGCAAGAGTTTCCTGTGGAATACGGATGTGGCGGTCAACTGGAACGTGATGCGGAACATGAAGATCGCCTATTCGACCAACAATTCGGCCCGTATCGAGGAAACGCTCAATTCGCCTGTCAACAAGAGCCTGTATCCGACCGAATACGAGAACTGGAAGGATACGGTCAGCCAGAGCATACGTTCCCTGGGCACTCCGATGGAATTCCTGCAGAAGATTCAGTATTCCTGGCAGATTCCCTTCAAGAACATTCCTGCGCTCGATTTCCTGTCGGCCACGTTCCAGTATGAGTCTACCTACCGTTGGAACCGCAACGCCCTGGTGGCCGGCGTGGAGACGGGCAACACCATTTCGGACCAGCGCATGCTTTCTCTGAATCCGACGGTCAATCTGGAAACGCTTTACCGCAAGTCGGACTTCCTGTCGGAGGTCAACAAAAAGTATGCGTCGGGGTTCCCGACCAAGCAGGAGACCGCCCGCAAGTCGGCCAAGAAGTCGCGCACCTACGGCAAGAAGCACAATTTCGTGCCGGGTGAGGAGGTGGAAATCAAGCATGCGCTCAACACTCGCCGCGTCGATGTGCATTTTGTGGACGTCGCCGGTAAGGAAGTTTCGGTCAATTATAAGATAAAGGATGCCAACACGCTGGTGGTCAAGCCGAAGGATTCGGTCAACGTGCGTGTGACGGTGGCTCCGCTCCCCAGTCTGGAAGAGGAGGACTGGTACAAGGCGCTGCAGTTGGGCGCACGGGTGCTGATGTCTGTCAGGAACGTTTCTGTGACTTACCAGCAGAACGACCATCTGAATCTGCCGGGATTCCGTCCTGAAAACGGTCTGATTTTCGGTACCGACGATTACGGCCACGCTCCCGGTTGGGATTTCGCCACCGGTTTCTACAAGGACGACTATATCGACAAGGCCATTTCGCGCAATTGGATGGTGATGTCGGATTCGGTCGTTTCTCCGGCTGTCTTCACGCAGTCCAAGAATCTGAAGGTGAAGTCGTCGCTGCTGCCCATCCCGGGTCTGAAGATCGAGGTGTCGGCGATGCGTACGGAAAACAGCAACCGTCAGTTGCAGTTTATGATTGATGGCCGTCCGGAAGTGTTCACGGGCAGTTTCTCGCAGAGTACCATCGCCTTGCGTACGGCGCTGGCGCCTGTCAACGCCAAAAGGTCGTACCGTTCGGACGCTTTCGACGCTTTCCTTCGCAACCGCGATGTGATTGCCGCGCGTCTGGAAAACCAGTATGCCGGCCTGCGCTATCCTGCCGAGGGATTCCTGTCGGGCAGTGCGCTGGCAGGTGAGCCCTACAGCGCCGAGGAGGCTCCGGTGGACCGCAATTCGGCAGATGTGCTGATTCCGGCTTTCCTGGCCGCCTACACCGGGCGTTCTCCTCATAAGGCCAATCTGGACATTTTCCCCTCGCTTCGTGCCATGCTGCCCGGCTGGTCGGTCTCCTACGACGGACTGTCGAAGATTCCGGCTTTCAAGAAAGTCTTCAAGTCGTTCACTCTGAACCACGCCTATTCCTGCACCTACAATGTGGCGTCCTATTCCTCCTACAACTCGTATGTGCCGGCGGGAGAGGGCAGTCTGGGATTTGTCCAGAACGTGGTGACCGGGGCGGCCATGCCGTCTTCGGCCTACGATGTGACCGCCGTGACGCTGACCGAACAGTTCAACCCGCTCATCGGCGCCAACGGCACGCTGAAAAACGGCATGACGCTGAAGGGCGAAGTGCGCAACAGCCGCAGCCTGAACCTGAGCGTGACGGGCGGACAGCTGGTCGAAAGCGGCCAGCAGCAGTATGTGCTGGGCAGCACTTTCAAGATGGCCGATTTCCATCCCTGGGGCATCCTTTCGGAGTCGAAGGTGAAGAACGACATGAAATTGAGCGCCGATTTCTCTCTGAAGAGTTCGACGGCCCTCCTGCGCAAAATCGAGGAAGCCTATACGCAGGCCACTTCGGGCAACAAGACCTGCACGGTGGAACTGATGGCCGACTATGTCATCAGCCGCAATCTCAATTTCAAGATTTACTACGATTTGGAATCCAGCATTCCCTTGGTTTCTTCCTATCCGGTCACCACACAGGATTTCGGATTCAGCCTGAGATACACGCTGAGCCGTTAGTCGGCCGCTTGGCTGAGGTCTTTGACGGGCTTGAGCCCGGCCTCTTCGCCCAAACGGAGCATCATTTCGTAGGCCGGAGCGTATTCGTTGGGAATGTCTCCGTCGAGAATGGCGTCTTTGATGGCCGATTTGATGTCGCCGATCAGATGGCAGGGCGTGAGGTCGAACACTTCCATGATGATGTCGCCCGTGATGGGAGGCTGCATGTTGCGGATGCGGTCACGTTCTTCCAGGTCGATCATCTTCTGCCGGACCAGTTCGTAATTGGCCATGAAACGGCGCACTTTGTCTGGATTGCGGGAGGTGATGTCGGCTTCGCAGAGAATCATCAGCGATTCGATGTCGTCTCCGGCGTCGAAAAGCAGCCGGCGGACGGCCGAATCGGTGACGGTCTCTTCTACCAGTGCGATGGGGCGCATATGGAGCGACACCATTTTCTGGACAAACTTCATCTTTTCGTTCATGGGAAGTTTCAAGCGGCGGAAAATGCGCGGTATCATCTTCTCTCCGATGAAGTTGTGGTTGTGGAAGGTCCATCCCAGACGGTTGTCCCACCGTTTGCAGACGGGTTTGGCGATGTCGTGGAAGAGGGCGGCCCATCTCAGATACAGGTCGTCGCTGAGGCTGGCCACCTTGTCCAGCACGGCCATCGTATGGTAGAAATTGTCCTTGTGGCCTCGTCCGTCTTTGGTCTCGACGCCTTTCAAAGCGGCCAGCTCGGGCAGTATGATCGACAGCAGGCCGGTCTCGTCCATCAATTGGAAGCCTTTCGAGGGAACCGGTCCCATCATCATTTTGTTCATTTCTTCGGCAATCCGCTCGGCCGACACGATCGACATGCGTTCGCGGTTGGCGTAGATGGCGTTGAAGGTGACGGGATGGATGTGGAACTGGAGGGTGGTGGCGAAACGGATGGCCCGCATCATCCGCAGCGGATCGTCGCTGAAGGTGACGGCGGGGTCGGTGGGCGTGCGCAAAATGCGGCGCTCGATGTCTTCGCGTCCGTTGAAAGGGTCGACCAGATCGCCGAATGTGGCTTTGTTCAGACTGAGCGCCATGGCGTTGACGGTGAAGTCGCGGCGCAACTGGTCGTCTTCGAGCGTGCCGTCTTCGACAATGGGCTTTCGGGAACCTCGCTGATAGGATTCTCTGCGGGCTCCGACAAATTCGATTTCTGTCTGGCGATATTTGATTTGGGCGGTGCCGAAATTGCGATAGACAGCCACATGGCAACTCTTTCCTAGTTTTTGAGCGGTCATTTCGGCCATTTCGATGCCTTTGCCGACACAGACGACATCGATGTCGTCGGAGTTCCGGTTGAGAAAAATATCCCGGACAAATCCTCCGACCACGTATGCGTCCACGCCCAGTTCTTCAGCCGCCTGGCTGAGTGTCTTGAAGATGGGCGATATAAGTCTTTCACGAAAATTCACAATCTGCAACTTCAATTAGAACACAAAAGTATACAAATTTTGCGTCAAAGGCATATTTTTGCGGTGATTTAACAAGCCTATGTCTGTCAACCGATTCCATCCGCTGATCTGTCTGTCGCTTCTGCTGGCGGCCGGACTGTCTGCCTCCTGCAGCCGTCAGGACCGTACGGACGAACTTCTCGACAAGGCCCGTCAGTCGATGGGGCTCTGTCAGTTCCAGCAGGCCAAACTCTATGTCGACAGCATCCGGATCCTTTATCCGGATGATTATGTCAAAATCAAGAAGGGGGTTCCTTTGATGTGCCGGATCGAGTATATGGAACAGGAACGCACCCGAGCCTATTGCGACAGTCTGCTCAAGGTCCGTCAAGGCGAATTTCCCGAAAAGCAGAAGTCTTTTGTCTTCCGACAGAACACTCCAATCGAAAGTCTGGGCTACTATGTGAATGTCAGTCAGTTGCATGAACAGAACATCAACCGTACCTATCTTCAGACCAAGGTCGACGAAAAAGGCCGCCTGATCCTGACCAGCTATTACTGCGGCAATGTGGCCGTCAAGCACACCCGTGTGCGCGTGACGGCTCCCGACGGCAGTTTCTGCGAAACTCAGGAAATCAAGGCCGACGGCGCGCTCAACTACCGTTTTTCGGACGGAAACGTCCATTACGAGATTGTCCGTTTCAACGAACAGAAGGCCGGCGGCTTGCTGGATTTCGTACTTCTGCACCGCGATGAACCGCTCCAGGTGAGTCTTCTCGGGGAGGATAGAACCCACACATACAGGCTGCAGGACAGAGACCGTTCGGCTATGACAGGCAGCTGCGAACTGGCCGCCGTCCTGTCCGACATCACCCGTCTGCTCGATGAAATCCGCCTTTCTCAGGCCAAAATGAGCCGTCTGGCTGAAAAGTGCGAAAAACTAAGCGAATAATTTCGTACCTTCGCGCCTTAAATAAAGAAACTGTTTAAGCGCATGAAAACAGCCATCGTCAAATATAACGCCGGCAATGTCATTTCTGTGGTGAACGCCTTGCGCCGCCTGGGCTGCGAGCCTGTCGTCACGGATGACGCCCAAACGCTCCGTTCAGCCGACAAAGTGATATTTCCCGGGGTGGGAGAGGCTTCCACCACCATGGCCTATCTGCGCGAACACCGCCTGGACGAACTGATCCGCAGCCTGCGGCAGCCCGTGCTGGGCATTTGCATCGGTTTGCAGCTGATGTGCCGTCACAGCGAAGAAGGCGATGTCGACTGTCTGGGCATTTTCGACCATGAAGTCCGCCGTTTTCCCCAGGTCTCCGGCATGAAGATACCCCAGATGGGATGGAATACGCTGCTGCAGATGCAGTCGCCTCTTTTCAAGGGATTACCCGAAGAGCCCTATGTGTATTATGTGCACAGTTTCTATGCCGAAACCGGTGCCGACACGGTGGCCCGTTCGGTCTATGCCGCCGAGTACAGCGCCGCTTTGCAGCGCGACAATTTCTATGCGGTGCAGTTCCATCCCGAAAAGAGCAGCCGGACCGGCGAACTCATTCTGAAGAATTTCCTTGAACTCTGAATAAGCGCGACCAATGGAAATCATTCCCGCCATAGACCTGATAAACGGCAGTTGTGTGAGACTGAGCCAGGGCGACTATGCCCAGAAGACAGTCTACAGCCGTCAGCCGCTTGAGGTGGCCAAAGCTTTTGAAGATGCTGGTGTGCGGCGTCTTCACGTGGTCGACCTCGATGGCGCCAAGGCAAAGCATATCGTCAATTGGAAGACGCTGGAGGCCATTGCGTCGGGCACTTCGCTGGTCGTGGATTTCGGCGGAGGCCTGAAATCGGACGAGGATTTGCGCATCGCTTTCGAATGCGGGGCCCGTATGGTCACCGGCGGCAGCATAGCCTTGTATCAGCCGGAGATTTTCGCACGCTGGCTGGGAAAATACGGCAGCGACCGTATCATTCTGGGAGCTGACGCGCGTGAGGGCATGATTGCCGTGAACGGCTGGCAAGAGACGACGGCCATGTCGCTGACCGATTATCTGGCCTCCTATCTGGACAAAGGCATCCGCAAGGTCATCTGCACCGACATCAGCCGCGACGGAATGCTCCAAGGACCTGCCGTGGCGCTTTACCGCGACCTGATGGCCCGTTTCCCTTCCATGGAACTGATTGCCAGCGGAGGCGTGTCGTCTGTGGCCGATCTGGAGGCATTGGCCGAAGCCGGACTTCCGGGCGTCATTTTCGGAAAAGCCATTTACGAAGGCCGTATCCCATTAACCGATTTAAGACCTTTCTTATGTTAGCCAAACGAATCATTCCCTGCCTGGATGTCAAGGACGGACAAACGGTCAAAGGCGTCAATTTCGTCGGGCTGCGTTCGGCCGGAGACCCTGTCGAACTGGGCGAAGCCTACAGTCTGCAGGGGGCCGACGAATTGGTCTACCTCGACATTACAGCATCTTATGAAGGCCGCCATACCTTTACGGACATCGTCCGTCGGGTGGCCGAACGCATCAGTATTCCCTTCACGGTCGGCGGCGGCATCCACGACATACACGACATCGAACGCCTGCTCAATGCCGGCGCCGATAAGGCGTCCGTCAATTCGGCTGCCATCCGCAATCCTCAGCTTATCAACGATATAGCCCATAATTTTGGCTCGCAGATGTGCGTGCTGGCCATTGATGCCCATCTCGAACAGGACGGACGTTGGCAGTGCTATATCAACGGCGGACGCGTCCCGGTGGGTCGCGAACTGCTGGAATGGGCTCTTGAGGGACAGGATCGCGGCGCCGGAGAAATCCTGTTCACGAGCATGGACCACGACGGCGTCAAGCAGGGCTTCGCCAACGAGGCGCTGGCCATGCTGTCGGACCGTCTCGACATTCCGGTCATCGCCTCGGGCGGCGCCGGAACGATGGAACATTTCCGAGACGCTTTCATGCTCGGTCATGCCGATGCGGCCCTGGCTGCCAGTGTTTTTCATTTTTCAGAGATAGGAATTCCAGAATTAAAGCGATATTTGCAATCGCAAAATATCGTTGTCAGACAATAAGATATGAACTTAGATTTTGAAAAGATGGGCGGGCTTGTCCCCGCCATTGTACAAGACAATGCCAGCCAGCGTGTGCTGATGCTGGGTTTCATGAACGAAGAAGCCTTTGCCAAAACGCAGCAGACCGGTCTGGTCACTTTCTACAGCCGCACGCGCAAGTGCTTGTGGACCAAAGGTGAAACCAGCGGAAATCTGCTTAAAGTCGTTTCCATTCTCGAAGACTGCGACCACGATACGCTGCTCATCAAGGCCAATCCTGTCGGACCGGTTTGCCACGAAGGTTGGGATACCTGTTTCAACGAAACCAACGAGACCTTGCATCAGGCTACCGGAAAGGTGGACCACGACAAGGCCGAACAGCTGGGCGATTTCGAATTCCTGCGCTATCTGCAGGATTTCATCGACGGCCGTTTCCGCGAAATGCCCGAAGGTTCCTATACCACTTCGCTGTTCCGCGACGGTGTCAACCGTATGGCTCAGAAAGTGGGCGAAGAAGCTGTCGAGACGGTCATCGAAGCGGTCGACGGCAATGACGAGCGTTTCCTCTACGAAGCTTCCGATTTGCTCTATCACCTGATTGTCCTGCTCACTTCGAAGGGCTATCGTCTGGAAGACCTCGGACGTGAACTGAAAAAACGTCATAAATGATATGGAAAATCCTGTCCTGATTTCGTACAAGCAGGTTGATGTCTGCATCGAAGACTATGTGGTGCTGAAGGATGTCAGTTTCGATATCCGGAAGGGCGAATTCGTCTATCTCATCGGCAAGGTGGGATCGGGCAAAAGCACCCTGCTCAAGACTATGTACGGCGAGGTGCCTCTCCGCCGTCGCGACATGGCCAGCGCCGAGGCCAACGCCTGCATCTTCGACAAGGACCTTTTCGGAATGAAGCAGACGCAGCTTCTGGCCCTCCGACGTCAGTTGGGCGTCGTCTTCCAAGACTTCAAACTGCTGACGGACAGAAGCATCAACGACAACCTGAAGTTTGTGCTGAAAGCGACAGGATGGAAGGACAAGGCTGCCGTCGGGCAGCGCATCGAAGAAGTCCTCGAACAGGTGGGCATGCCCAACAAGGCCTACAAAATGCCTCACGAACTCTCCGGCGGCGAGCAGCAGCGTATGGTCATCGCCCGCGCGCTGCTCAACAGCCCCGAAATCATTCTGGCCGACGAACCGACCGGCAATCTCGATGTGGAGACGGGAGACGCCATCGTCAGGCTTCTTCACGAGATCCAGCAGACCGGCACGACGGTCATCATGACCACCCACAACCTTTCGTTTCTGGAATCCTATCCCGGACGCGTGTTGCGTTGTGAAAATGGCCATCTTTGTTCAATTGACTCATAAAGAATAAGATTCATACAATGAAAGTAATGAAATTCGGCGGAACCTCGGTGGGCTCCGCACAGCGCATGAAGCATGTCGCTTCCCTTATCAACGATGGAAACAAGAAACTGGTCGTCTTGTCGGCCATGTCGGGCACGACCAACAGCCTGGTCGAAATTGCCGCCTATCTTTACAAGAAGAATGCAGACGGTGCCAATGAGGTCATCAATCAGTTGGAACAGAAATATATGGGTGTCTGCCAGGAACTCTATTCGAAAGACGAGTTCCGTCAGCCGGCCATCGAACATATCAAGTCGGTTTTCGGATATATCCGCCATTTCACCAGCGGCCTGTTCACCCTTTTCGAGGAAAAGGCCATTGTGGCCCAAGGTGAACTGCTTTCGACCGTCCTGTTCAGCCTTTATCTTCGCGAACTGGGCCTGAACGCCTGCCTGCTGCCGGCTCTCGAATTCATGCGCATCGACAAGAACGCCGAACCTGACACCGCTTACATCAAGGAAAACGTGCTCCGTCTGATGGCCGACAACGCAGACGCCGACCTCTATATCACGCAGGGCTTTATCTGTCTGAACGCCTATGGGGAAATCGACAATCTGACCCGTGGCGGCAGCGACTATACCGCTTCTCTGCTGGGAGCCGCCATCCAGGCCGATGAAATTCAGATCTGGACCGACATCGACGGCATGCACAACAACGATCCGCGCATTGTGGACAATACCGTTTCGGTCAATTTCCTGAGTTTCGACGAAGCTGCCGAGCTGGCTTATTTCGGCGCCAAGATTCTGCATCCGACTTGCATCCTGCCGGCAAAACTGGCGCAGATTCCGGTGCGTCTGCTCAACACCATGCAGCCCGAGGCTCCCGGAACGCTCATTTCCAATTCGACCGAAAAGCACAAGATCAAGGCTGTCGCCGCCAAAGAGAACATCACGGCCATCAAGATCAAGTCGGGCCGGATGCTGCTGGCCTACGGTTTCCTGCGTCGTGTCTTCGAAATCTTCGAGAGCTATCAGACTCCGATCGATATGGTATGTACCTCTGAGGTGGGCATTTCCATGACCATCGATGACAACCGACATCTGAGCGAGATTCTCGACGAACTCAAGAAAATCGGCACGGTCACCGTCGATACCGACATGGTCATCGTCTGCGTGGTCGGCGATATGGAATGGGACAACATCGGATTTGAAACCCGCGTTGTGGATGCCGTTCGCGACATTCCTGTCCGTATGATTTCCTACGGTGGCAGCAACTACAACATTTCCCTGCTGGTCAAGAAGGAAGACAAGGTGCGCACTCTCCAATCGTTGAGCCGTCATCTGTTTTAACTGAAAAGACGGCGATGAACGGCACATTTCCTCTGGATGCGCTGCAGCAGTTGCAGACTCCTTTCTATTATTACGATTTTAACGTCCTGCGTCGGACCTTGGACACGCTGGAGGCGGCTTCGAAGAAATGGCGCGTGAATGTGCATTATGCGCTCAAGGCCAATTCCAATCCTCGCGTCTTGTCGCAGATATCGCAATACGGTTTTGGAGCGGATTGCGTGAGCGGGGGAGAAATCCGTGCTGCTTTGGCAACCGGTTTTCCGGCTTCCCGCATTGTCTTTGCCGGAGTGGGAAAGGCCGATTGGGAAATCAACCTGGCGCTCGATGCCGGCATTTTCTGTTTCAATGTGGAGTCGATTCCCGAACTGCAGGTCATCAACGATTTGGCCAAAGCCAAGAACCGGGTGGCGCACATTGCCTTACGGGTCAATCCCAATGTGCAGGCCAGTACGCATCAGTATATCACGACCGGCTTGAAGGAAAACAAGTTCGGCATTGCCATGGACGATTTGGACCGTGTCGTGGACCTGGCGCTCAGCTTGCCGAACATTTCGTTGCAGGGACTTCATTTCCACATCGGCAGCCAAATTCTGGAAATGGACAATTTCGCCGGTCTGTGCGCCCGTGTCAATGAAATTCAGGACTTCTTGGAACGTCGTCATATCTGTCTGGCCCATATCAATGTGGGTGGCGGCCTGGGCGTGGATTACCACCATCCCGACGAGGCGCCTGTTCCGGCCTTCGACGAATATCTGAAAACCGTCCGCGGCATGTTGCGACTGCGTCCGGGGCAGACATTGCACATCGAACCGGGACGCAGTGTCGTGGCTCAATGCGGAAGCTTGATTTCCAAAGTCTTGTATGTAAAAGAAGGAACATCCCGCAGTTTTGTGATATTGGACGCCGGTATGACGGACCTTATCCGACCTGCGCTCTATCAGGCCTATCACAAAATTGAGAATGTCTCGGC
>JAZQNO010000005.1:0-51626 GCA_045627385.1 Bacteroidales bacterium | reverse complement strand
GGGATCCACCTCATCCCATTCCGAACTGAGAAGTTAAGCCCGATAACGCCGATGGTACTGCGCAAGTGGGAGAGTAGGTAGTCGCCGTCTTAGGGGTCGCAAGCGAAAGTTTGCGACCCTTTTTTTTGTTGCAAGATTTGCCTATCTTCGAAGGCTGCTATCATACCGGTAACAACTACTCTAAATCGCTGATTGTATGGCCAAATCAAAAACCATATTCGTTTGCTCCAACTGCGGTGCCGATTTCCCCAAGTGGATGGGCAAATGCCCTTCTTGCGGCGAATGGAGCACTATACATGAGGAAATCTTGAGAGGATCGGACAACTCTCACAGCATTTCCCGCTCTATCGGTTCTAGCAATGCTCAGGCTGTACGTCTTTCGGAAATAGAGAGCACTCACGAAAGCCGCATAGCAACCGGATGTGCCGAATTGGACCGTGTTTTGGGTGGCGGCATCGTACCTGGTTCCGTCACGCTTTTAGGAGGAGAACCCGGTATAGGCAAATCGACTCTGGTGCTGCAGACTGTTTTGCACATGCCGGACCGAAGGATTCTTTATGTGTCTGGTGAAGAGAGCCTTCAACAGTTGAAAATGAGAGCTGAGCGCATTGAAGGAGATAATCCGAACGCATGGTTCATTTCCGAGACACTTCTTGAAAAAGTCATTTCTCAGATAGATGAGATTGCGCCTGACCTCCTTATTGTCGACTCCATTCAGACCATGTACACCGAGTCGGCTGAGTCATCCCCCGGCAGCATCACTCAGGTGAGAGAATGCGCTGCGGCTTTGCTGAAAGTGGCCAAAACGCGCAATCTTCCGATGATCCTTATCGGACATATCAATAAGGAAGGCGGAATAGCCGGTCCTAAAGTCTTGGAACACATTGTGGATACGGTGCTGTTGTTTGAAGGAGACTCGCATCACGTCTACCGCGTGCTCCGATCCATCAAGAACCGTTTCGGGAGCATTGCCGAAATCGGAATGTACGAGATGCGCAGAGAAGGCTTGCGCGAGGTGTCGAATCCGTCGGAACTTCTGATGACTCAGCATCACACGGGTTTGAGCGGAGTGGCCATCGCTGCAGCTATCGAAGGAGTTCGGCCTTTTATGATTGAAACACAGGCACTGGTCAGTACGGCCGCATACGGCTATGCCCAACGTTCGACCACCGGCTTCGACACGCGCCGGCTCAATATGCTTTTGGCTGTTCTGGAAAAGAGAGTGGGCTTCAAACTGGCTCAAAAAGATGTGTTTCTCAACATTGCCGGTGGCATAAAGGTCAATGATCCGGCTATTGACTTGGCTGTGCTGGCGGCCGTTCTGTCTTCTAATCTTGATGTGGCCATCGGCCCCGAAATCTGTTTGGCTGGAGAGGTCGGTCTGGCAGGTGAAATCCGCCCTGTCAATCGGATCGAACAGCGCATTATGGAAGCGCAGAAGCTTGGTTTCGAGAAAATTGTCATTCCTTATTACGCTTCTTCCGGTATTGATTTCAAGCGATTCGACATCAAGGTCGAGCCTGTTAGAAAGGTGGAGGAGGCGTTTAAAATCATCTTTGGTTAAGGCTGCTTATGGTGACTGAATATACACTGCGACTGACACCTGCCGAAGTCACTTCTGCCGAATCTTTGAAGAAGGCGGTGTGCCGGCTGAAAGCGCTGAAAGAATCAGAGGTGACGGCTGTGCAACTGCTGAAACGCTCGGTCGATGCCCGTCAGCGTCATGTGATGATGCAGGTGCAGGTCAGGGTTTTTGTCGGTGAACCGGCGCAGCAACCCGATTACCAGCCGGTTGTTTTCGAGGATGTGTCCAAATCGGCAGCCGTTGTGGTGGTCGGTGCCGGTCCCGCCGGTTTGTTTGCCGCTCTCAGGCTGATAACTCTGGGACGTCGTCCTATTGTCCTGGAACGTGGAAAAAACGTCAGAGAACGCAAGGTGGATTTGGCAAATGCTGTCCGCAATCAGCAAATTGACCCCGAATCGAACTATTGTTTCGGCGAAGGCGGTGCAGGCGCCTATTCCGATGGGAAACTTTATACCAGAAGCAAGAAAAGGGGCGATGTGCGTCAGGTCCTGAGACTGTTCCATCAGTTTGGTGCGACCGAAAATATTCTCATCGACGCCCATCCTCATATCGGTACAGACAAACTTCCGCGCATCATAGAGCAGATGCGTGAACAGATTCTCGCATCGGGAGGCGAAGTGCATTTCGGAACCCGGATGACGGACATCCTCATTGAAAACGGTAAGGCTGTCGGAGTCTGTTGCCAAGACGGAAGCGAGTATCGTGGACCGGTCATCCTGGCCACCGGCCATTCGGCGCGGGATGTGTACGATTGCCTGTATCGTCACGGATTCCCTCTTGAGGCCAAAGGTTTTGCCATGGGTGTCCGTTTGGAGCATCCTCAGCATCTGATCGATTGTCTGATGTATCACAGTGCTCAGGGTCGGGGCGAGTATCTGCCTGCTGCCGAATACAGCTTTGTGCAGCAGGTCGATGGTCGCGGGGTCTATTCCTTCTGCATGTGCCCTGGAGGTATTGTGGTGCCCGCCGGCAATGAAGCCGACGCTTTGGTTGTCAACGGCATGTCTCCATCCAACCGAGGATCGAGGTGGTCCAATTCCGGTCTGGTGGTCGAAATCCGTCCGGAAGATTTGCCCGATTTCCGTAGGATGATTGATGAAGATTTGCGATTGAGAGGCGATTCGTATAAAGAATCTAGGCCTGAATTCCTGCGTATGATGCAGCTGCAACAGGCCTATGAGCGCCTGACGTTCCGGCAGGTGAAACGAGGTCTGGTGGCGCCGGCGCAGCGTATGGCGGATTTTGTCGGCAGACGCATGTCGACAGATTTGCCTACAAGTTCTTATGTGGCCGGTCTTCAGTCGTCTCCTTTGCACGAATGGATGCCTTCTGCCATCGGTCGCCGTTTGAGCGAAGGCTTCAGACTTTTCGACAAAAGCATTCATGGTTTTCTCACCAACGAAGCGCAGTTGATTGCCGCCGAATCGCGCACTTCTTCTCCCGTCCGCATGCCTCGGGATGAGGAGCGTCTGCATCTGATCGGCCTGGAAAATCTGTATCCTTGCGGAGAAGGCGCAGGCTATGCCGGCGGAATTGTCAGTTCCGCTGTCGATGGAATCCTATGCGCAGAACGTTGCGTGGCACAGTCCTGAACGTCAGGCAAGCCACTGCAGGAACCAGGTCAGTGCTATTCCGAGATAATTGCCGATGGCATAACCGAATACGCCGACCGTTATGCCCGACATCATCACTTGTCTGTTCTTCAGCGCGCCGCAGATGCCAGGCACAAACGGAGGAGAGCAGACCAAGGCTGCAGAGGTGACGATCATCGTGTCCACATCCACTTTGAAGATTTTGCAGAGAATCAGGTGGAGCAGGAGCGTGCCGAAGACCACCATGGCTACAAATCCCATCAGGGGAAGCAGTTGGGCCGTGAAACTGCGGAAGTCGGCCATGCTGGCGACTGCCACGCTGAAGACGAGAATCAGATACATTCCAGTGTCGAATCCGCCTTGTATCTTCTTGACAGGCTTCATATTGGCTGCGATGATGCCGCATGTGGTGATGGCCAGGATGATGACCGCCATCTGGTAAGCGGGATTCTTGACAATCAGTCCGAGACCGCCGCCGACCGCCACGCAGACAAGCGAAACGCTCAATGCTTTCAGCACCTCTTTGACTTTTACCTGCGACAGCCACTTGCGGAACGGCATTTTTTCGGAAACACGACAAGTTGAATCCTGAGCTTCTTCCCCCTCGGATGTGGGTGAGGGAGCCGGATATGGCCGCAGCATCTTGCCGAACAGAGGTTTGGCATAAGACAGAAGGAACAGAATATAAAAGGTGCAGACAAACATGTCCATCGTGTTGACGGCCAGAAAAGTGTCTTCGGGCGCGTTCAATGCGGTCTTGATGGCTGCCAGATTGGGGGTTCCTCCGGTATAGATTCCTGTCAGCATGCCGCCAACCAGATGAGCGTCTGAAACGCGTGAACGGAAAACCAGAAAGGCCGATGTGATCATGATCAGCAAACCGACCACGGCTAGCCCCATCGAAAGAAAGGCTTTCCCGGCGACTTTTTTCCAGTTCTTCAGGTCCACTTCGAACAGCAGCATGGGCAGAGCCACGGGAATCATCACGGTGGAGACCATATCGGGAATGCCGATGGATTCGGAATCGATGAAAAACACTCCGAATACCATGCCGACGATGTAGCAGATGAGAATCGGCCCCAGCCGATCAAGGCTTTTGAACAGGTGGCACAAACGCAGAATCAGTGCCGGGACAAACAGGTAGAAAAGGACAATCAGTACACTTGAAATCATTTTATCACAATTGAAATGATGACGACATCTTTCAGTGGCCGTTCGTATTTGTCGGTGGAGACGGCCGCAATCCGATCGATGACCTCCAGACCTTCCACCACTTCCGCAAAGAAAGTGTAGGCTCCGTTGAGACTGAGTTCTCCTCCGCCTTCAGTCAGACGTTGTCTGTCTTCTGGAGTGAAAATCAGCGAATTCGGATTGGCGGCGACGGCAGAGTCGAGCTGTGCGCGATATTGTTTGTAGAGAAGGCTGAATTCTTTTCGATTGGCCATTTTCAGGCTGTCCATCTGAGGCTTGTGAGGAATGTAATTTTCTTTCCACCAAGCGTTTTTGATGGGATTGTTGTGAGCCATTTCCAAAGTGTCCAGATAAGTGCTGCGAATGGGTTTGCCTTGAACGATGAAGAACTGGCTGCAATCGGATTTCTTCTGCGGATTGATGTTGTCTGGCTGCCGCGGAGCGGCAATCGCGCCTTTTTTGGCGATATGCTGACGTCGGAATTCCGGAAGCAGCAGGTATTGGGTGCTGCCTTGTCCGATTCTGGCGCCTGGTTGAGCGTTGCGCGAGTCGGGACTGCCGCCTTGAATCATGAAGCCTTCCACCGTACGGTAGAACAGTGTGCCGTCGAAGGCGTGGTCGCGGATGCGCTGTTCATACATGGCTTTGTGTCGCGGCACATCGTCGTAGAACACGGCTTTCATCACGCCCATATTGGTGGTGATGACTATGGTGTCGCGTTTCTCCACTTCGGAAACCGGGGAGATTTGAGCTGCTGACGAAAGAATGCCTGCCAGCAGAAGCGAAAAGAAGGAGACGGTCGGTTTCATCGTTTGCTGATGTGGACAGACAAAGATGGCAATAAAAAAAACGTTCTCATAGCCGAAAACGTTTTTTAATGGTTGCGGTCAGAGGAATCGAACCTCTATAGTCGGGACCAGAATCCGAAGTAATAACCATTATACGAGACCGCAATGGTGCTTTCCTGAAAGCGGGGCAAAAGTACACGAAAAATATTTCGTGACCAAGAAAAATGGATTTTTTTTTACAAAAGGATTCGGAAGCCTCCGCCGACACTGAAATTCAGAGGACTTTTGGTGCGGCTGCTGATCGGCTGATCGGTGTCGAAATAGTAGGAAAGGCCCGGTTCGACGTAGAATTGGAGCTGGTCGAGGAGGTTGTAGGTGACGCCGAACTGCAGGCCGGCATACGGTTGGAATCCGTTGATTTTCTGAGTCGTGTTTTCGGTCTCCATCAGATGGCTGACAGCATTTTCCACTTCCAGATGCTGTTTGCCTGCCAGTCCTTTTTCCAATCCACCGCCTGCGGCGGCATAGAAACCCAGTTGGCCGTCAATGATCTGGTAGGCCAGTTTGAGGGGAACTCCCAGATAATGAAGCGTCTGGCGAAGTGTAAATTCACTGTTGTCTTCCTTCTGGCCGAGAGTGCTTGCCGACAGATAGGTGTAGTTGAGACCTGTTTGCAAATGCAGATTGCGACCGACGGGAATACCTATGCTGATACCGCCTGTGACGGGCAGATTGTATACGGGTGCGTATTTGCCAGGACCGGACGGCAGTTTGCTAAGGGCCTTCCATTCGTTTTTCGACTGGTGAGGAACGCCCGATGCGACATGATTGTTGATGGAGTTGTATCGGGACAACTGGGAAATCGAGGATTGCGCCTGAGTGAAGGTGACAGCCGAAAGAAGACTGTTGTCCTGATTCAGATTCAGTCCCACTTGGACCTGGTTTCTGCGGACTTTTGACTTGACGGCGGCAGCTTGAGCATAGGCTTCTTCAATGGTCCGTTCGTAACGGGGTGCGGCCAACGTTTCCGAATCGGTCTTGGAGGTCTCTTCGTTTGCTTCGTCGGGCATGTCTTCGGTGGCGTCCACCATGTCCTCGGAAAGCACGGCAGACTGAGCGGTGGCTTCACCGACTATCGGTGATTCGGCGTTTTCATCGACAACGGAAGATCCGTCGTCGGCGGGAGAAAGGGCTTTGTCGGCAGAAGCGGCCGAAGCGGTGAGCACACGATTGACCGACGGAATCGTTGCGGCCGGTTGGGCGTCTTCCCATCTGAGCTCTGCCGTATCTTCCGTCACTGCCTCAGCAGCCTGACTGTCAAGTTTTTGGACGGCGGTTGGCGTCTGGCTTTCAGCCATGGGGGCTTCTTCCTGACGTACAGGTCTGTCAAGTGTGAAAACAAGCGCCAAGACGGCGGCGGCCGAAGCGACGGCCCCATAGACAGGCCAAAGCCGGATGGGACGTTTCGGGACCACGGTCAGGTCGGCTTCGCTGAAAAACGAGTCGAAATCAGGCACTTCGTCGCAACTGGTGTTGGCGAGGCGGTTCTGATAATATTGTCTTAATTCTTCGTCAGTCATTGCCGATATCGTACTTTTTCAGCATCTCTTGCAATAAAAGTCTGGCTCTCAGCAGGTAGACCCTGGACGAACTCTCCGTAACGTTGAGCTTTTCAGCGATTTCACGGTGAGAGTAACCGTCGATGGCATACATATTGAACGTCACCCGATAAATGTCGGGCAGACGGCTGATGCACTGCATGATTTCCTCTTCCGTCAGACTGTCGACGACCGACACGTTCGTGTCTGTCAGGCTTTTTGCGTCGTCCACATCGACCATGTTGGGCCGTTCGGTGAGTTTGCGCAACTGCTCAAGCGCGGTATTGACGAATATTCTTCTCATCCACCCGTCGAACGAGCCTTCGCCCTTATAGTCGGACAGATGGGAAAACACCTTCACAAAACCGTCGTGGAGCAGGTCTTTGGCCGATTCGTAGTCGTTGGTATAACGGATACAGATGGGCATCATGCTCCGGGCATACGTTTCGTACAGCTGCTTCTGAGCCTTCCGCTCGCCCCGTTGGCAAGCTTCGACCAGCTGCTGCTCGTCTTTGGTATACCCGTTTTCAGACATATGCAATGATGATATTATTGGAAAATCGTTACACGTCCGCCCCTATTTTAACAATGTAGGAGGACATCTTTGTTGAGGATGGACGAAGATACGCAATATTTTTTCTATTTTTGTCCATAAATCCTTATTAAATAGTGGGAGTGATGAAGTGGATCGGCGGAGCGCTGGGTTGGGCCTTGGGTGGTCCGATCGGAGGCATCATAGGTTTCGTTTTCGGATCTGTCTTCGAATCCGTTTCAACCGACATTTCCTTGGAAAACGAGTCGGGCGCCGGCGGAAATCGCTCGTCATCCACCGGCAGGTCATCCCGCCCGCAGACGGGAAGCGGAGATTTCGGCATTTCCCTGCTGGTGCTTTCGGCGGCCGTGATGAAAGCGGACAACCGTCTGTTGCGTTCGGAACTCGATTATGTCAAAGACTTCTTCACCCGTCAGTTCGGGTCCGAAAAAGCCGCTCAGTACATCCTGATATTCAGAGAAACGCTCAAACAGGACTACAATCTCATGGAGGTATGCCGGCAGATCCGTTTCTCGATGGATTCGGCTTCGCGTCTGCAACTTCTCCATTATCTGTTCGGGCTCGCCCAAAGTGACGGTAAAATCGATCCGACGGAGACAGAGACCATCCGACAGATTGCCTCCTATATGGGGATATCTGCTGCCGATTTCGAATCGATAAAGGCCATGTTTGTCAAGAATGCGTCAAGTGCCTACAAGATATTGGAAATCAGTGAGGATGCGAGCGATGAAGAAGTCAAGAAGGCTTACAGGAAGATGGCTGTGAAATACCATCCCGACAAGGTCAGCCATTTGGGCGAAGAAGTCCAGCAGGAGGCCAAAAAGAAGTTTCAGGAGGTCAATGCCGCATACGAGGCCATCAAAAAGGAACGCGGCATCAGCTGAATGTTAAATTAGTACAACTTTTCCACATTCGTTAAACTATTGTTTTGTCGAAGATTCCAAACAGTACATTCTTACTAGACAACCATTTTTTAAAACAAACAAACAATGAAAACTTTGAAATTCATGTTGGCTGCCGCTCTGATGCTTTTGTCAGGTGCAGCTATGGCCCAGTATCAGGGCCGTCCTCAGGGTCAGGGTCGTCCTCAAGGTCAGGGCCAGCGTCAGATGATGACTGTCTCTCAGATCGCTGAAAGAGAAATGCAGCGTATCGACGAAGCAGTAACGTTGAAAGCCGACCAGAAGGCCGCCGTTCTCGAAGTCGCCACCAAGTATGCCGCTCAGGATTCTGTCCGTCGCGCTGAAATGCGCGCCCAGCGTGAAGCCGGTCAGCAGCAGAACTTTGACCGCGAAGCTATGATGAAGCAGTATCGCGCCAACCAGGAAGCCAAGACTGCCGAGTACAACGCCATCTTCGATGCCCAGCAGCAGAAGAAGTACGCTCAGATGCTCCAGGACCAGCAGAACCGTATGTACCAGGGTCCTCAGGGCCAGGGTCAGGGTCGTCCTCAGGGCCCTCAGGGCCAGCGTCCCCAGGGTCCCCGCAACTGATGCGCGAGCCTTTGAAAAGCTAATAAAACAAAAAAAGGGCGGAGTCATATCTCCGCTCTTTTTTTATGCTTATTTTTGACCTGAAATTGAAACTATGGAATTCTTCGACTTTATCACTTGGACGGTGCGTCCCGACATATTCTGCATCGGTGGAAAGGAAATCCGCTGGTACGGGCTTTTCTTCGCCATCGCTTTCTATTTGGGCCTGGTCATCACTTCGAAAATCTTCAAAGAGGAGAAGGTGCCCGATTCATGGACCGACAAACTGTTCGTCTATGTGCTCATAGCTACGGCTGTCGGCGCCCGTCTGGGCCATGTCTTCTTCTATGCCTGGGATTATTATTCCCAGCATCCGGTGGAAATTTTCAAGATTTGGGAAGGCGGACTGGCCAGCCACGGCGGAGCTGTCGGCATCATTCTGGCTGTTTGGATCTACAGCCGTAGGGTGACGAAGCGGCCGATTTGCTGGACTTTCGACCGATTGGTCATCTGTGTGGCTTTGGCGGGAATGTTCATCCGATTGGGCAACCTGACCAACCACGAGATTTTCGGTCATGTCACCGACCTCCCCTGGGGATTCCGTTTCATCACCAACTGGTATGCCGTCCGGAACTACGGAGCGGAGCCGGTTTTCACAGAACCTTCTCATCCCACACAGATTTATGAGGCTTTGTGCTATCTGATTGCGTTCGTCGTGCTTTACAATCTCTATTGGAAAACTCAGATCAAGCATCGGGAAGGTTTCATCTTCGGCCTGTTCCTGGTCTGCATCTTTTTCCCGAGATTCATGATCGAATTCATCAAGAACGATCAGGAGGCTTTTGAAGCCGCGATGACGCTGAACATGGGACAATGGCTGAGCGTTCCCTTCATCTTGGCCGGCATCGCCCTGATGGTCCGCGCTTTCAAGCGCCCTCCCGTCTATTATGACAACCCCGACGACAAGCCAAAACCGCAGAAGAAGTCAGGCGAATATCATTTGGGTTCGAATGTGCGTTCCGCTTCGACCGAAACGTCTTCCAAGTAATATGAAACACTTTCTGAGACTGGCTCTTGCGCTGCTTGTCACATTGGCCTCTTCCTGCACGGAGGAACGCTACCGCGTGCCTCGTGGCAATCAGGTGGAAGTGACCGAAATTGCGCGTTACGACAGAGAATTCTTCGAAACCGGACAGATAGCCGATTCGGCGTTTTGGAAACTCTACAACGAGTCTGTCATGCTGGCAGGCCCCGTGGGGGAAACTTCGACCAAAGCGCTGATGGATGTGTTCCGAAACGATTCCGACATGATTCGCGTGGCGGCCGACTGCGAAACCCGATTCGCTTCCACCAAGCCTTATGCCAAGGCGTTTTCTCAAGCGTTCACCCGACTCTGCGCCTTTGTGGACGATATGCCTGTCCCTAAAATATCCTTTCATATATCCGGCTTCGGACAGTCGGTCGTCTCGGCGCCGGACATCCTGTCGGCCAGCGTGGAAAAGTTTTTGGGCAACGATTATCCGCTTTACGGCGAATTGTTCTATCCCTATCAGTGCCAGCGAATGACGCCGGAACATCTGGTGGCCGACTGTCTGAACGGATGGATCCGATCGGAGTTCACAAACGCTTCTCTGATGAGCGACACGCGTCTGATCGACTACCTGGTTTATGAAGGGAAAATCCTGTTTCTGCTGGAAAAGGTCTTTCCCGGGGAACCGATGGATGTCCTTATCGGCTGCAGCCCCGAGCAGGCTGACTGGCTCAAATCCAACGAAGCCCGCATGTGGCAGCGCATTTTGGAATACGATCATCTCTACAGCCGAGATCCGCTGGTCTTGAGCAAATACATCGGCGACGCTCCGACCACTGTCTATTTCACGGAAGAATCGCCCGGACGGGCTGCCATTTGGAACGGTTACGGCATCGTCTCCGCCTATATGGAACACAGTCCGGAGACATCAATCATGGAATTGCTGATGGAAACCGATGCCGAGCGCATCTTTTCCATTTCACTCTACAGACCCTGACATCTGGGGTCCTTCCGGTCATAGCAGACCACCATTTCGCAGAATTTGCAGTCGAAATCCAATCTTAGCGAAAAGTTGTTGTATTTCAGATAAAAGGGCTCTTTCCATTGGGATTTGCCTGTCGATTTGTCGGGATTCTTCGGGCAAAGTCCCATCGCATATCTCAGACAGTGGCGGCAACGCATCAGTTCGATGCGGTCGGGAAGCGTGCCTTCCGGGCGGATTTCCAAAGCCTGATCGGCCTTTTCAACCTGATGCGCCTCGTAGAACTCCTTAGCCAGTCGGTTGGCGACGTTGCCCAAATAGGAAAGATGCAAGTTGGGGTAAGGATGAGAGGTCTGTTTCCAGACTGTTCGTCCGACCGGCCGGCTCAGGCTGCGAACGGCTTCGAAACGTTCGAAAAGCCGGTTCCGAAGAGCGGTCCAGACCGAAATCGGAAGGAAAAAGTCGGACGTCCAGTCCATTTGGCACGACTTGACTCTGAGAATCGGATGTGAGGCTTTTGAAAACAGATTCCTTATCTGCTCCTGCTGAGGCTTGGAGGCCGTTTCTTTCAAACAGGCGTGACGGAGGATGCAGCGGTGGCCTTCGTTGTCATCCATCTGCAAAGCCAGGCCATCGGGCACTTCCCATAGGTTTACCGTCACTGGAATGACTCGCTGAGCGGTGGACTTTTCCAACTGTTTCTCAAATTCTTGATTGAATGTGCGATATAATCGGATGCCTGTCTTCAGTTTGAGGTGCGGATTGGCGGGGTAGATCTGGTTGCCGTCGACCCTGTTCACGCGAAAGCCGTCGAACTGGCCTTTTTCGTTGAAATAGCTCAATCCGTCGCCGTTGTGGAGCGGTTCCTTGCCTAAATAGATGAAATGCTGAATCTTCTGGGCACGGACAAAACCGATTTCTTCGCCCATCGATTTGGGCGCTCCGGGTTGATGCACGACCGATTGCCTTCCGCGAAGGAAATAGTCGGTGAATCCGCGGTTGAAGGACTTGTCTGGCTGTGGTGTGAAGCTTATCTGGCTTTCGCCTGATGAACTGCGCCTCAATTCGGGCCGTCGGCGGATGATGGCATCGATCAGCTGGCGGTAATAGGCCGTGATGTTCTTCACATAGGAGACGTCTTTGAGCCTTCCTTCGATTTTGAAACTGGAGACGCCCGCGTCGATGAGGGCTTCCAAGTCGGTTTGCGAGCGTTGCAGGTCTTTGAGCGAAAGAAGGTACTGCTGTCGGGCGGCTGTACGACCGTCGGCATCGGTCAGGTCATAGGGAAGACGACAATATTGGGCACAGACTCCCCGGTTGGCGCTGCGACCGCCAAGGACCTGGCTCATATAGCATTGACCGCTGTAACTGACACAAAGGGCCCCGTGGACGAAGGCTTCCAGGCGGACCTTTGTCTGCTGGGAAATGTCTCTGATTTGCTCAAGTGACAGTTCTCTGGCCAGCACGACTTGCTGAAAACCGGCCTCTTCGAGAAATTTCACTTTTTCGGGACTTCGGTTGTCTGTCTGCGTGCTGGCGTGAAGCGGAATGGGCGGCAGATTCATCCGGGTGATGCCCATGTCTTGAATGATGAGCGCATCGACACCGATCCGCCAAAGGTCCCAAATGAGACTTTGGGCTTCATCGAGTTCGTCGTCTTTCAGCAAAGTGTTGAAGGTTACGTAGATACGAACGTAGTAACGATGGGCGAACTCGACGGTTTCACGTAAATCTTCGAGAGAATTGCCGGCGGCGGCCCTGGCGCCGAATTTGGGTGCGCCGATATAGACGGCATCCGCCCCATGGAGGATGGCCTCACGGGCGCATTCGAGATTCTTGGCCGGAGCCAGCAGCTCGATGGATTGATGTTTTCGCGGCGTCGGCATTCAAATAGAAAAGGACTGCGAAAAGCAGCCCTTGGATTAGTTGCGGAGGAAGGATTCGAACCAACGACCTTTGGGTTATGAGCCCAACGAGCTACCACTGCTCCACTCCGCGATGTTTACAGGTGCAAAGGTAGGCCTTTTTTTCGGAAAACCAAACGGGGACCGAAAATTTCCCAAAATTTGAGGAAAAAAGGGCGCTCGGCGACTTGCAGGAACCCTTGAAAATACTTATTTTTGTTCAATTTTAGGCGCACGGAGAAGCTGCATGCCGACACGCTCCGTCTGTCTTGATTTTCAAAAAAAGAATATGATTGACGAAGAACTCAGAAAAGAAGGGCAGGAAGAATATTCTGCCAAAAACATTCAAGTGCTCGAAGGCTTGGAAGCGGTGCGCAAGCGCCCTGCCATGTATATAGGCGATACCTCTGAAAAAGGATTGCATCATCTTGTATATGAGGTGGTTGACAACTGTATCGATGAGGCTTTGGCCGGCTATTGCGACGATGTCAAAGTCTGGATCAACCCCGACGGGTCGATTACGGTCAGTGACAACGGCCGCGGCATTCCCGTGGATATGCACGAAAAGGAACACCGTTCGGCTTTGGAAGTGGTGATGACGGTCCTTCACGCCGGCGGCAAATTCGACAAGGGTTCCTATAAGGTTTCAGGCGGTCTGCACGGCGTGGGCGTTTCTTGCGTGAACGCCCTTTCGAAGGCGTTCCATGTGGAAGTCTGCCGCGGAGGCAAGAAATACGAACAGGATTACAGCAAAGGAAAACCTCTTTATTCGGTCCGTGAGGTCGGCGCTTCCGACAAGACGGGAACGACCATCACCTTCCTTCCCGACGACACCATCTTCTCGACGGTCATTTACAATTACTCCATCCTGGAGGCCCGTCTTCGCGAACTGGCCTATCTGAACGCCGGCATCACACTGTCGCTGACGGATTTGCGCGTCAATCCCGAAGACGAGAACGCGCAGCCCAAATCGAACGTCTTCCATTCGGATGAAGGTCTGAAGGAATTCGTCCGCTACATTGACGCTTCCAGAGAGCCTCTCATCGAAGATGTCATCCACATTTCCACCGACAAATACGGCACGCCTGTCGAGGTGGCCATGATATACAACAATTCCTACACGGAGAACGTCCATTCGTATGTCAACAACATCAACACCATCGAAGGCGGCACTCATCTGACCGGTTTCCGTCGCGGTCTGACCCGCACGCTGAAGAAATATGCCGATGATGAGAAACTGCTCGAAAAGGTGAAAGTGGAAATCTCGGGCGACGACTTCCGTGAGGGTCTGACCGCCGTCATTTCCGTCAAGGTGGCCGAGCCCCAGTTTGAAGGCCAGACCAAGACCAAGCTGGGCAACAACGAGGTGATGGGTATCGTGGATCAGGCTGTTGCAGATGCTCTCCGCATCTATCTGGAGGAACATCCCAAGGAGGCCCGCATGATTGTGGAAAAGGTCGTTTTGGCAGCTACTGCCCGCAACGCCGCCCGCAAAGCCCGTGAACTTGTCCAGCGCAAATCTCCGCTGACCGGCGGCGGACTTCCCGGTAAATTGGCAGACTGTTCCAATCGCGATCCTGAGAAATGTGAAATCTTCCTTGTCGAGGGTGACTCTGCAGGCGGCACGGCCAAGCAGGGCCGCAACCGCGAGTATCAGGCCATCCTGCCTCTCCGCGGTAAGATTCTGAATGTGGAAAAGGCAATGCCTCACCGCGTTTTCGACAGCGAGGAAATCCGCAACATCTTCACCGCGCTGGGTGTGAGCATCGGAACGGCTGATGACTCGAAAGAACTCAACATTGAAAAACTGCGCTACCACAAGATTATCATGATGACCGATGCCGATGTCGATGGTTCCCACATCGACACGCTTATCATGACTTTCTTCTTCCGCTACATGAAACCCATCATCGAGAAGGGTTATCTCTATATCGCCAACCCGCCTTTGTATCTCTGCAAGAAAGGCAAGATTGAAGAATATTGCTGGACCGACCAGCAGCGTCAGGCCTTCATCGACAAATACGGCGGCGGAACCGAAAACGCCATCCATACCCAGCGTTACAAAGGTTTGGGTGAGATGAGCGCCGAACAACTGGCTTTGACCACCATGGATCCCGAACATCGCATTCTCCGGCGCGTCACCATCGAAAACGCCGCTGAGGCCGACTATGTGGTTTCCATGCTGATGGGTGACGATGTGGGCCCGCGCCGAGAGTTCATCGAGGCTAATGCGACTTATGCGAACGTTGATGCATAAACACATAAAAAGGGCTTGATGCAAATTGAGCCCTTTGTCATTTAAACACATGATCGTATGAAACACTTGAAACTTTTTTGCGCTGTCCTGCCCTCGCTTTTGCTTTGCTCATGTGGAGGCGAGATGTTGGACATGGAGCGTCAGTTGACGGCTCTTTACAAGGACGTCCCCTTTGATATGCCGGCTTTTTCACTGCCGTCAATCCCCTCATACAGCATCTGTCTGACTGATTTCGGAGCCGTCGGCGACGGCGTGACCGACAATACCGACGCCTTCGCCAAGGCCATTGCCCATATCGATGAAATGGGCGGAGGCGAACTGCGTGTCCCGGCCGGTGTCTGGCTGACCGGTCCCATCGGTTTTGTCAACAACTTTTGTCTGAACGTCGAGCGTGGCGCTGTCGTGCTTTTCAGCGCAGACCACGAAAAGTACGATCTCATCAACACCACTTTCGAAGGCAGGGACGACTGGCGTTGCCAGTCTCCCCTCTACGCTCACGAATGCCACGACATCGCCATCGTCGGTGAAGGTGTGCTGGACGGACAGGGCGATACCTGGCGTCTGGTGAAGAAAGGTAAAATGACGGATGCCCAGTGGAGACAGCTTGTCGCTTCCGGAGGCGTGCTCAATTCCCGCGGTGACGTCTGGTTCCCCAGCGAGGGCGGAATGGAAGGCTATTACAATCCTTTCAAGCGCAACTCGAAGGACTACGAAACTCTGCTGTCTGTGAGAGATTTCTTCCGTCCTGTCATGCTCAGTTTCCGCAACTGCAAAAATGTGCTTCTCAAAGGCGTGTCGTTCCAGAATTCTCCATGCTGGTGCCTGCACCCCTATTGCTGCGAGAATGTGGTCCTTTACGAGGTTTCGGTCAGAAATCCCTGGTATTCGCAAAACGGAGACGGCCTCGATTTGGAATCCTGCAGTAACTCCATCATTTACCGTTGCACCTTTGATGTGGGCGATGACGCCATCTGCATCAAATCCGGAAGAGACGAAGAAGGACGCCGTCGCGGTATGCCGACACAGGATTGCCTGGTGGTCGACAACACGGTTTATCACGGTCATGGCGGATTTGTGGTCGGCAGCGAAATGTCCGGCGGCGCCCGTCGCATTTTCGTGAAGAACTGCACCTTCCTGGGCACCGATGTGGGCCTGCGTTTCAAGAGCACCCGCGGCCGTGGCGGTGTGGTCGAAGACATTTACATCAAAGATATCCAGATGAAGGACATCGCCACCGAAGCCTTGCGTTTCAACTTGTATTACGAAGGCAAATCGCCTGTGCTTGAAGATGGTGACGAAGAGACTGAAATCAAACAGATCTCGATGCCTGTAGACGAAACGACTCCCATTTTCCGCAAAATCCACATCGACAATGTCACTTGCAACGGCTGCGATTATGCGATGCTGTTCAATGGCCTGCCCGAAATGAAGATCAGCGAGGTGGAAGTGCGCAATTCGACCATCACTTCCAAGAAAGGTGCCGCTTTGGTCAATGTGGACGGCATCGTTTTTGAGAATGTCGGCATCTATCCTGCCAGCGGCGAGAAAGTCATTATGAAATACGCCGAGAACGTGGACATCAGATAAGAGGAAACATGAGTGAAATGAATAAAACCGTCGGAGCACGTATCCGTCAGCTCCGCGAATCGAAAATGATTTCTCTGGAGGATTTTGCCGAGCGCTCCTCCTTGAGCATTGAGGAAATCCAGCTGATTGAAAACGACAACCAGCTTCCTTCCTTGGCGCCGCTCATCAAGATGGCCCGCGCCTTGGGTGTCAGACTGGGCACATTCCTCGACGACAACGACTATCTGGGCCCCGTCCTTTGCAAGCGTGAAGACCAGACCCGGGACGGCATCAATTTCTCCAACAGCCACGCCAGTTCGCACAACGACTTGACGTATTTCCCTCTGGCCGAGAAAAAGGCCGGCCGCAGCATGGAGCCTTTCGTCATTGACGTGGCTTCGTCTTCGGCTTCGAAGAGCGACTATCAGCTGACCACCCACGAAGGCGAAGAATTCATCTACGTGCTTCAAGGAAGCATCGAACTGATTTACGGTAAAAAGACTTATATCGTCAACGAGGGCGAAAGCATCTATTACGATTCGATTGTCGACCACAACCTGCACGCCGCCGATGAAAAAGGTGCGCGCATTCTCGCAGTCGTGTATACTCCTTTCTAAGTGACTTTGATGGAAAAGCAATACGAACTGACAACCCGCACCATCGGCCAGTTCTTGGAATATTGGGCGGAAAAGACGCCGGACAAGGAATACGTGGTGTATTCCGACCGTGACCTGCGCTTTACATACAGCCAGTTCAATCGCCGCGTTGACAATATGTCCAAAGGCCTGATGTCTATCGGTGTCAGACGTGGCACTCATGTGGGCATTTGGGCGACCAACGTGCCCGATTGGCTGACGTTTCTGTATGCCTGCGCCAAACTGGGCGCGGTGGCTGTAACCGTCAACACCAATTACAAGCAGGACGAACTGGAATATCTGGTCGGTGACAGCGACCTTCATACGCTGTGCATTACGGAGGGCGTGTTCGACGGCAACTATGTGGATATGGTCTACAAGATGCTGCCCGAACTGCGTGAATCGCAGCGCGGCCATCTCAGCAGCAAGCGTTTCCCCACGCTCAAGAACATTGTGTTCATCGGTCAGGAAAAGTACAGAGGCATGTACAACACGGCCGAACTGCTGCTTTTGGGACAAAACATCGACGACGACGAACTGAACGCCGTCAAGCAGACCGTAGTCTGCTCGGATGTGGCCAATATGCAGTACACTTCGGGCACGACCGGATTCCCTAAGGGCGTGATGCTGACTCATTACAACATCGTCAACGACGGCTTCTTCACGGGCGAGCACATGAATTTCACCAGCGAGGACAAGCTTTGCGTTCCGGTGCCGCTGTTCCATTGCTTCGGCGTGGTGCTTGCCACCATGAACTGTCTGACACACGGTTGCACCGAGGTGATGGTCGAAACCTTCGATCCGCTGGTAGTGTTGGCTTCCGTCCACAAGGAACGTTGCACGGCGCTTTACGGCGTTCCCACGATGTTCATTGCCGAACTCAATCATCCGATGTTCGACATGTTCGACCTCACCTCCCTGAGAACGGGCATCATGGCCGGCTCGCTCTGCCCGATCGACCTGATGCGCAAAGTCACCGACAAACTGCATATCAAATACATCACCAGCGTCTACGGCCTGACGGAAAGTTCGCCAGGCATGACGCAGACCCGTTGGAACGATCCCTTCGAAGTGCGTTGTACGACGGTTGGTCGCGAGTACCCCTTTACCGAAGTCAAGGTGATCAATCCCGAGACCGGCAAGGAGTGCGCTGTCGGCGAACAGGGCGAAATGTGCTGCCGTGGCTATCTGGTGATGAAAGGTTACTACAAGAATCCCAAGGCGACGGCGGAAGTCATCGATGCCGACGGTTTCCTGCATTCCGGCGATCTTGGCGTCAAAGATCCCGACGGCAACTACCGCATCACCGGACGTATCAAGGATATGATTATCCGCGGAGGTGAAAATGTCTATCCGCGCGAGATTGAAGAGTTTCTCTACAAGATGCCCGGCATCAAGGACGTGCAGGTGGCCGCCGTGCCTTCTCCCAAGTATGGCGAGCAGGTGGGCGCATTCATCATTCTGCACGAAGGTGTGGAAATGGACGAAGACCAGGTCCGCGAATTCTGCCGCGGAAAGATTGCCCGTCACAAGATTCCGCGCTATGTGTTCTTTGTAAAGGAATTTCCTCTGACCGGCAGCGGAAAGATACAGAAATTCAAATTAAAAGAACTGAGTGTTAAACTTTTGGAAGAAAAAGGAATCCAAGTTGTATAAATATGAAACTGAAGGGTGTGTCGTTCTGGCTGCTGTTGCTGGTCGGGGTGGTGTCTGCTGCCGCGGCCAATGCAACTATGTCCGAACGTTACCGCTTCCGTGTCTATCTAGACAGCAAACCGCTCAAGGGTAGTCCGTGCCTTTCTGAAAGAGCCTTGGAGCGCCGTCTGCAGTTCGAAATACCCGTCGATTCGACCGATTACCCTGTCTGTCAGGAGTATTGCGACAAAATCGAATCCATGGGCTATTCCATTGTCTGCAAATCCCGTTGGGCAAATACTGTGGTGGTGTCGGCAGTCGATTCCTCTGCAGTCGGGCTTTTGTCGGAACTTCCCTTTGTCAAAGGTGTCGAACTGGTCTGGAAAGAACGTACCTCCAGCCTGAATTACTTGCCCCGTCAGGTTTGGAAATCGGCTTTCTATGACAAGACCGAAAACTATGGTGCGGATGGGAACGATGTGTTGCCTTATGACGAGGATTCTCTCGAACGCAGCACCGACTCGCAGGTGAAAATGTTGAAAGTTAACAGACTCCATCGTCTTGGCTACCGGGGCGAGGGTCGTATGATTGCTGTCATCGACGGCGGATTCTCCGGCGTTGACCGTGCAGCTTGTTTCAGTAAGGTCAATATCCGCGAAGCCCGCAGTTTTGTCTATCCGACTTCGGAAGTCTATGGCGGCACCTATCACGGTGCCTGTGTCCTGTCACTTATGGCATGCCACGACGACAATTTCATGGGGACCGCTCCTCAAGCCGAATATGTCCTTCTCTGTTCCGAAGATCTCGATTCCGAGTATCCTGTGGAGGAAGATTATTGGGCGGCTGCCGCCGAATTCGCCGACAGTATGGGGGTGGACGTCATCAATACCTCACTGGGTTATTTCGTTTTTGACGATCCATCGTTGGACAATACCTTCGAAGAAATGGACGGAAAGACGATTTTCATATCGAAAGTCGCTGAGATGGCCGCCCAAAAAGGCATTGTCGTCGTCGTGAGTGCCGGAAACGAAGGTGAAACCGACTGGCAACATGTCACGGCACCGGCCGATGCCGCTTCGGTGCTGGCAGTGGGTTCCTCGACATCCCTTGGCGTGCGCTCGACCTTCTGTTCCAAAGGCCCCACCTATGATGACCGCGTCAAACCCGATGTGATGGCGATGGGCAGCGGAACTATAGTATATACGTCGAACGGTATGATGACCATGTCGTCGGGAACATCCTTTGCGGCACCTCTCGTCGCAGGAAGTGCGGCTTGTCTCAGTCAGGCGCTTCCCGTCCTGTCGGGCAAAGACATCATCGGCCTGATCCGTCAGAGCGGCAGCCTGTATACGCAGCCCGACGAATTCAGCGGTTATGGCATCCCCGATATGTACCATGCCTGGGAGTTGGGCGAAATGCTGATGTATTCGCGCGGATATACGGAAGTCAAAGTCGACCTGTCAAATCTCTACACGGCACCTCAGGTATATGTCAGCCGTCAGAACGACTGTGTGAGGATCGTTTTCGACGAAGATGTCCCCGTCGGCACGACAGCCAGACTGTATGACCTGTCGGGTCGTCTGGTCAAATCGGAAGTCCTGAAATCGAACGTGACTGAAATCGGTTTGGGTCAGGTGGCCTCTTCTGTCTGTCTGATTCGAATTTCCGCTCCTGGAGAACTTATTTGGCAAGGCAAAATAATCAGGAAATGAGATGGAAAACGCCTTGTCCCTATACGAACTCAACCGTCTGATCAAGGCGGGTTTGCAGGATGCGTTCCCTGAAACCTGCTGGGTTTCGGCCGAAATAGCCGAATGCAAGCGCAACTATTCCGGACACTGTTATCTGGATCTGATTGAGAAAAAAGAAAATTCCGACCAGCTGAAAGCCAAGACCCGGGCGGTCATTTGGGCAGATGCCTATTTTCCGCTGAGTCTTCGTTTTGAAGAGATGACCGGCACCCCCCTCGGGGTCGGGCAGAAAATCCTGGCCCAGGTGGAGGTCAACTATCATGAACTTTTCGGCCTGTCGCTCAACATTGTCGACATCGATCCGAGCTATACTTTAGGCGACTGGATGTTGCGCCGACAAGAAATTGTGCGCCATTTGGAAGCCGACGGAGTGATCGATATGAACCGGGAACTGGAGTGGCCCGCTTTGCCCCAACGCATCGCGGTCATCTCGTCGGAGCAAGCTGCCGGATACGGAGATTTCATGAATCAGCTGGAAAGCAATGGCTTCGCTTTTTATGTCAAACTGTTTCCGGCTGTCGTGCAAGGCAATGGTGCAGAAGAGTCCATCCTGTCCGCCTTGGACAGAGTCGCCGCCCGTCTCGACGATTTCGACGTCCTGGTGCTGATTCGCGGAGGCGGCGCCGCCACAGACCTTTCATGTTTCGACAGTTATGCCTTGTGCTCGGCGCTGGCTCAGTTCCCGATACCGGTGCTGACCGGACTGGGACATCAGCGCGACCAGTCCGTGGCTGACCGGGTGGCCTGCGTATCGGTCAAAACGCCCACGGCTGCGGCCGAATTCCTCTCCGATTCGATGTCGCGCCAGTCCGAGCTGCTGGGGTCGCAAGCCGTCAGGCTGAAAGAGTCCGTTTCCCGCCTGCTGATGGCCGGTGCTGCCAATTTGGAACAGTCGGCCCGACGTCTCGACATCAGTTCGCGCTCCATTCTTCAGCGTGCCGAAATGCAGCTGGAGTCGTTGCACATCCGGCTGAAATCGCAGACAAAGCAGTCCCTCGCGGCCGCTTGCCATCGCCTCGAACTGACAGCCAAAGAAATAGACAGCTATTCTCCTCGAAAACAATTGGAGAGGGGATTTTCCATAACCACCTCCGCAGGCCGCCTGGTCAAATCGGTCAGCGACCTGAAAGCAGGTGACGAATTGGAAACCCGATTGAAAGATGGAACCGTCAAATCGACAATCATATGAAAGAGATCACTTACAAGGAAGCCATGGATGAACTTCAGAGCATTCTGTCATGGCTGGATAGTACGCAGCCCGATGTGGACGAAATGGAAAAGAAAGTGAAGCGTGCGGTCGAACTGATCGATGTCTGCCGAAAGAAATTGAGTCGCACCGATGAGGCTGTCCGCAAGATTTTCGAAGAAATGGATTAACTTATAACAAACGATATGATGAAAAAGTTCAGTACCCTTGTGGCAGCCTTCATGTTGCTGTCCTTCGCCTGTGGCTTGCAGGCTAAACCTGTCAAAAATGTGATTTTCATGATAGGTGACGGAATGAGTATGACTCAGGTCTATTCGGCTGTCGTCGCCACCGGTGAACCTTTGACGATGATGGGCATGCCCTATGCCACCATGCAGGAAACTCAGTCCGCCGACAGCAAGATCACCGATTCCGCCGCCAGCGGAACCGCCCTGGCCTGCGGTGTCAAGACCAAAAACCACATGCTCGGAATGAATCCCGACTCCGTAGCGGTCGAATCGATTATGGATCTGGCTGCCCGCAACGGCAAAACGACCGGCGAAGTGGTGACCTGCTACATCACGCACGCCACTCCGGCCGCATACGTCGCCCATCAGGTCGACCGCGGTTATTATGAGCCCATTGCCAAAGAATATGTCGATCACGGTCCCGATGTTTTCCTCGGCGGCGGCCTCAAATATTTCGAAGCTCGCAAAGACAGTTGCAATTTGAGCGACAGCTTGCGTGCCAAAGGTTATGAGGTGGTTTATTCGCTGGAAGACGCGCTCAATTCTCCTTCCGACAAATTGGCCGCTTTGTTGGCTGACGGCCACATGAAATCGATGAAAGACGGCCGTGGCGATTATCTCCCCAAGGCAGTGGATCTGGCCATCCGCAAACTCGACAAAAACAAGAAGGGCTTTTTCCTGATGGTGGAAGGCTCGCAGATCGATATGCGTTGCCACAGCAACGACATCAACGGCTGTGTGGCTGAAGTGCTGGATTTCGACCAGGCCGTTGCCGTTGCTCTCGACTTTGCCAAACGAGACGGCAATACGCTGGTGGTGGTGACAGCCGACCATGAAACCGGCGGCCTGGCCCTTTTGCAGACAACTCCAGTGGCTGAAGGACAATCTGTCAAGAGCAAATTCTCGACAACCGGCCATACCGGCATCCCCGTACCCGTGTTCGCCTACGGACCTGGAGCGGAGAACTATTGTCATATGATTCAGAACAGCGACCACAAGGCCATCCTGACCAAACTGATGAAACTGAAATAAATGGATCTGAACAGAGAACTGACCTATCTGAAAGGTGTCGGCCCGTCCAGAGCGGAAATATTGGAGCAGGAACTCCAGATTTCCACTCAGGCCCAGTTGCTCTACTATTTTCCATACAAATACATCGACCGCACCCGCATCTACAAGATCAACGAACTGACGGCGGGAATGCCCTTCGTTCAGGCTTGCGGGAAAATCCTCTCGTTCCAGATGACCGGTGAAGGCCGGGCGCGTCGTCTGACGGCCCGCTTTGCCGATGACACCGGTGTGTTGGAACTGGTTTGGTTCAAAGGCATCAGATATGTGGAAGACCGCTACAAGGTGGGCGAACGCTATCTGCTTTTCGGAAAGCCTGCCCAATACGGCACGATGCTCACCGTGGCCCATCCCGATTTGGATCTGGCGACCGAAGGCAATCTGCGTGTGCTGACCGGCGGCCTACAGGCCTATTACAACACCACGGAGCGTATGAAGAACAGCTATCTGAATTCTCGTGCGCTTCAGAAGATAATGGTCTCTCTTTTCCAGACCATTACAGAACCTTTGCCCGAAACGCTTCCGCCATATCTGATCGAGAAGCTCCACCTGATGCCTCTGAACGAATGCCTGCGTCAGGTGCATTTTCCGACCGATTCAGTGCGTTTGCGCGATGCCCGCTACCGGCTCAAACTCGAAGAACTGCTGTATCTGCAGCTCCACATCCAGCAGTATGCCGACCAGCGGAACCGCCGTTTGAAAGGTTTCGCTTTCAAGACGATAGGCGAGATGTTCAATCGATTTTACCGCGAATGTCTTCCCTTCGAACTGACCGATGCCCAGAAACGCGTGCTTCACGAAATCAGGCGCAGTGTGTCGGGTGAAGTCCAGATGAACCGCCTCTTGCAGGGCGATGTGGGAAGCGGCAAGACGCTGGTGGCTCTGATGAGCATGCTGATGGCTGTGGACAACGGTTTCCAATCCTGCCTGATGGCACCCACGGAGATTCTGGCCAATCAGCATTATGCCAATCTCAGCCGGATGCTGAAGGGACTGCCCGTCCGTGTGGAACTGCTGACGGGGTCGACCAGAAAGAAAGACCGAGGACCGCTTCACGAGGCTCTCCGAAACGGTGAAGTCAACATCTTGGTCGGTACTCATGCCCTGATCGAAGATGAAGTGCAGTTTAAGAATCTGGGAATGGTTGTCATAGACGAACAGCACCGTTTCGGCGTGGAACAACGGTCAAAACTGTGGCTCAAGAACAGCATACCGCCTCACGTGCTGGTGATGACTGCAACCCCGATTCCCCGCACTTTGGCCATGACGCTTTACGGCGATCTGGACGTGTCGGTCATCGATCAGTTGCCGCCTGGTCGCAAGCCCGTGCAGACCGTCCATCGTTTCGAAAACCAGCTGCACGACCTGTATCAGTTCATGCACGAAGAACTGGCGCGCGGCCGACAGATTTACGTGGTCTATCCTCTTATCGAAGAATCTGAACGCTCCGATTTCAAGAATCTGAAAGACGGCTTCGAACATATCGGCCAGGTATTCTCCGAAGTGGCTGTCGGCATGGTGCACGGCAAGATGAGTCCCGCCGAGAAAGACGAACAGATGCGTCGTTTTGTCAGCGGCGAGACGCGCATTCTGGTGGCCACCACCGTCATCGAGGTGGGTGTGGACGTGCCCAATGCCTCCATCATGGTCATTCAAAACGCCGAACGGTTCGGCCTGTCGCAGCTGCATCAGTTGCGCGGACGCGTCGGACGTGGCGCAGAACAGTCCTATTGTGTGCTGATGACTCCCTACAAGCTTTCGTCAGACGGTCGTAAGCGCATCGAAATAATGACTTCCACCAACGACGGATTTGAAATTTCCGAGGCGGACCTTAAATTGAGAGGTCCGGGCGACTTGGAAGGCTTGCAGCAGAGCGGAATGCCTTTCGACCTGCACATCGCCGATCTGGCGCACGACGGACAGGTGGTGGAATATACCCGCCATCTGGCCCGGCGCATACTGGATGACGATCCGCTGTTGGAGAAGTCTGAAAACCGGATTCTGAGTCGCGAGCTGAAGGCCAGGTATGCGAAGAAAATTAATTGGGGAGTTATCAGTTAGCCGCGCGAAAATCACTAACTTTGCAGTCTCTAAACAGTTTCGAAAATGCCCAATACCAACGAACAGTTCGATGCCGTCATTGCCAAATGCCGCGCTGTCTTTTCCAATAAGATAAAGGACTACGGCCCATCGTGGCGTATCCTCCGTCCTGAGTCGGTGACCGACCAGCTTTTCATCAAGGCCAAGCGTATCCGCAGCCTCGAAGTGAAGGGTGAAAACCGGGTGGGAGAGGGCATTGAACCCGAATTCATGGCTATCGTCAATTACGGTGCCGTCGGTCTCATCCAGTTGGAACTCGGATTCAGCGACCATGTGGACATGAGTGCCGAACGTGCGCTGGCCCTTTACGATGAGAAAATCGCCTTGGCCAAATCGCTGATGCTCGACAAGAACCACGACTACGACGAAGCTTGGCGCGGCATGCGCATTTCGTCCTACACCGATCTGATTCTCACGAAACTCACCCGAGTGAAGGAAATCGAGGACAATCACGGTCAGACTTTGGTCTCCGAGGGCATCGGTTCCAACTACCTCGACATGATGAATTATTCCATTTTCGGTCTCATCCGTCTGAATTTCAAGGATTAATGGCATCAAAAGGGAAGTTTGCGGAAAAGTTGTCCAAAGTGATGGCCCTTATTGCCCGTGTGGCATTGGGTGTCACTTTCGTTTTTTCCGGCTTCACCAAAGCGGTCGATCCTCAGGGAACAGCCTACAAAATCGGCGATTACCTTCAGGCGTTCGAATGGTCATTTCTGAATGAATACGCCACCTTGGCGGCCATTCTGCTCATCACATTCGAAATGTGCCTGGGTCTCATGCTCCTGTTGGGCATGTACCGGCGTCGGGTGAATCTTCTCACCCTGCTGTTCGTCGCCGTTCTGACGGGCCTGACCTTGTATGTCGCCATTGCCAATCCTGTCAGCGACTGCGGCTGTTTCGGCGACGCCATTCATCTGACCAATCGGCAGACCTTTGAAAAGAACATCATCCTGCTGTTGCTCTCCTGTCTGCTCGTCCTTTATCGCGGACCGCTGTACGAAGTCTATGGGCCTCATACCACGGGCTGGGCATTCGCGCTGAGCCTGCTGATTCCCCTGTCGCTGATGTTCTTCTCCAACCGTCATCTGCCGCAGATCGATTTCAGACCCTACAAGACAGGGAAGAGCATTCCCGAACAGATGACCCTGCCTGACGGTCTCGACCGCGATTCCGTCCAGATGGTCTACATCTACGAAAAAAACGGCGTACAGCAGCGTTTCAGTTTGGACGACTGCCCCTTTGACGACAAGACCTGGCAGTTTGTCGACCGCGAAGAGACCGTCATCCGCGAGGCCCAGTTGCCTCCCGTGCACGATTTCAATCTGATGCATCCCGAGCGGGGCGATATCAGTGAAGAAATTCTGAGCGATTCGGGGTACACCTTTCTCATTGTCACACCTTTGCTTGATGGAACACACCGACGCGCCCTTCCGGCCCTGCTCCAGTTGCAGGAATATGCCGCCAAGGGCCATGCCTCCTTGTATTGGCTTACGGCTTCTTCCGAATCGCAAATCCGCGAATGGCGGTTCGAATATGATTTGAATATGGACTTCTGTACGGTCGACGAAACCGTGCTCAAAACCATGGTCCGTTCCAACCCGGGTCTGCTTCTGCTGAAGGACGGAGTGGTCTATCAAAAATGGTCGGCACACGATATCCCTCAAGTGCAGAAGTATCTCGACCGGCCTTTGGCTGATTCCGATCTGGCCCGGCCTCAGTTGCGTCACGAGGCCCGTCATGTTCTCCGAATCGTTCTGACAGCTTTTGTGGGCTATCTTTTCATTCTGAGTTTCAGGGTGCTGAAAATATTGTACAGATATCGGAAGAGAAAGAAACAGATAACTGATCAATAACAATTTAATTTTTATTGCAATGAGAAAGAAGATTGTAGCAGGTAACTGGAAAATGAACAAGAACCTGCAGGAAGGTTTGGCTTTGGCCAAGGAACTTGATGCCATTCTCGCCGGAGAAAAGGTCAATTGCGACGTCATCATCGCCACTCCTTTCATCCATCTGGCCAGTGTGGCCGCTGCCGTCAACACGGCCAAACTGGGCGTAGCCGCCGAGAACTGCGCCGATCACGAAAAGGGTGCCTACACGGGCGAAGTTTCTGCCGCTATGGTCAAATCGACCGGTGCCGACTATGTCATTCTGGGCCACAGCGAACGCCGTGCCTATTATGGTGAAACCCCCGAAATGCTGAAAACAAAAGTCGAGCTGGCTCTTGCCAATGGACTGACTCCCATTTTCTGCATCGGCGAAGTGCTGGAAGAGCGCAAGGCCGGCAAACATTTTGACGTGGTCAAAGAGCAGGTCGAAAAATCACTTTTCGGTCTCAGTGCAGAAGATTTCGGTAAAATCATCCTGGCTTATGAGCCCGTCTGGGCCATCGGAACCGGCGAAACCGCCACTCCCGAGCAGGCACAGGAAATCCACGCTTATATTCGTGGCGTCATTGCCGGCAAGTATGGCAAGCAGGTAGCCGAAGACTGCTCCATCCTCTACGGTGGCAGCTGCAAGCCTACCAATGCCAAGGAACTCTTTGCCAATCCCGATGTCGACGGTGGCCTGATCGGCGGCGCTTCTCTGAAGGCCGACGATTTCATGGGTATCGTACGCGCTTGGTAACTGAAGCGAAGACGCTCAAAAAGACAGGGAGACTTTCTGACGGATATCGTCGGAAGCGCCGCCCAGCAAAAGTTCGACACGACCGGGTTCCAACACCCAGTCGTGTTGTTCTTTGTTCCAATAGCAGAGACTCTTGAGCGGAATCTGCATGAACACCCTGACCGACTGGCCAGCTTCGACACGGATGCGGTCGAATGCTTTCAGCTCCTTGTCGGGATAATCGACTTCGGCATCGGGACGGCGAACATAAATCTGGGGCACTTCCTCTGCCGCCATATCGCCCCGATTGCTCAGAACGAACGACACGTTGATGGCATCTCCCCTGAGTTGGGCCTGAAATTTCCCGTATTCAAAATCGACATACGACAATCCGTGCCCGAAGGCGTATCGGACAGGAATCTCTTCCGTATCGTACCAACGGTAGCCCACCAGCATTCCTTCGCTGTAGTGCGTTTCGCGAAAATTGGCCTGCCAGGTCTGCTGACCGACCACATCGGGGCGGAACTGGGCTGCGAAGACGTCATAGTCGGGACTGTCGGGATCGAGCGCCGACTGGTCGTCGAAGGGGAAGTTGTGAAGGGCGAAAGCCGGAGAGTCGCTCAAATCGTTGGGATATGTGAAGGGCAATTTGCCGGAAGGTGCGATTTTGCCCAACAGCACATCAGCCAAAGCCAGACCGCCCTGACTGCCGTTCCACCAGGCCTGGACCACCGCTTTCGAATAGCGGTCGGCAAATTTCAGGTCGCAAGGACCGCCGCTGACGACCACCGTAATGAGGTTTGGATTGACTTCGGCCAATTTCTTGATGATGTCGTCCTGGCTGACAGGCAGTTTGATGTCTTCGCGGTCGCTGCCTTCAGTTTCGATGGACTTGTTGGTGCCGGCGAAGAACAGCACGACATCGGCATCGGAAGCCACCAGAACGGCCTGTTGAAGCAGACGGGTGTCTACGGCTTGGTTCAGATAGTCGGCGGCTTCGCGGTCTCCACGGCGGAAACGGCCTTTGAAAGGCAGGTATGCCGGAGCGTATTCGACGGCGATTCCCGAACCGGCCAGACGTTGCTGCAGACCTTCCAAAGGCGTGATTTCGACAGGCGTCTTCACACCGGCACCCATACCGCCGCTGGCCGTCTTAGCCACCGCATTCTGTCCGATAACGGCAATTTTTTTGATTTGCTGAGGCTTGAGAGGAAGCGCCTTTTCAGCGTCGCCCGTCTTCATAGGCTCGTTCTTGAGCAAAGCGATGGAGCGGCTGGCCACCTCGTAAGCCACTTTCAGATGTTCGGGCGTGGCAAGAGTCTGGCAATTGAGCTTGTCTTCGGGCAGGCGCTCGATGGCCATCCGTACACGCAGGATATGGCGCACTTTTTCGTCAACGACAGCCTCATCGACGGAACCGCTTCTGACAGAGTCGGCCAGATGGGCGTTGAGATAAGCGTCGGAAGGCATTTCCACATCCAGGCCTCCCAGAGCCGCACCCATTGTGCTGTGCGTGCCACCCCAATCGCTGACGGTCAGGCCTTTGAACCCCCATTCATCTCTCAGTATCCGATTGTTCAGCTCATTCTGCTCGCTGCAGTAGAAGCCGTTGACGCGGTTGTAGGCAGGCATGACGGCCATGGCGCCGCCCTCTTTGACGGCCATTTCAAAAGCCCTCAGATAGAGTTCGCGCATCGGCCTTTCATCGATGACGACATTCACGCTGCCGCGCTCGGTCTCCTGATTGTTGAGAGCGAAATGTTTGAGGCAGACGGCGGTGCCGGCATCCTGCATGCCTCGGGTGTAGGCCGTAGCGATGACGCCGTTCAGCAAGGGGTCCTCACTCAGATATTCGTAGGCTCGTCCGCTCACCGGCAGACGTTGCAGGTTGATGGCCGGGCCAAGCATGATGTCTTTTCCGCGCAAGCGGGCCTCTTCGCCGATGGCATGCCCGTAAATGTAGGCCATTTCACGTGACCAGGTAGCTGCCAAAGCCGAACCGGTCGGGTAATAAGTGGCCGAGTCACAAGTCCAATTGAGCGGCTGAAAATGTCCGGTCAGTTCTTCTCGCACACCGAAGGGGCCGTCGGCATAATGGATGTCTTCGATTCCCAGACGGGGTATGCCCATAGACGACATGATGTCTTTGCCGTGGAGCATGGCGACCTTTTCGTCGAGAGACATCCCGGCGATGATCCGGTCGATTTCCTTGTCGTGGAGGGTGAGCCGGTCTTGGGAATAGCGCTGCTTTTCAGAGCAGGAGAACAGGCAGACAGTCATGAGGGACCATGTGAGGAGGTGGAGGCGTTTCATTGAAGTTGGACTTTTGTGCGGTGATTGTCGCGAATATACAGGAAAAATCTCAGCATCCAGACCAAAAATGTGACAAAAATCCAGCGGCTCAACAGAATGACATACCAGCTGCCTCCGATGGCGGCGAAGAGCATCAGGTCTTCGAGGTTGCTGTGGGAGATGCCGATATGCGTGTTGAGCAGGTGCAGTTTGCGCCGGCTTATCTGACCGCGTTCCAGCTCGTCCATAATAGCGGCTGAACCGTAGGACAGCCCGATGATGTTGGCCACAATCCACAGGAACGACACTTCCTTGGACAGGCCGAACACTTTCAGGAGCGGGCTGAAGAATCGCGATATGTGTTCCATCGCTCCGAATTCGTAGAGCGACCGCTGGATAAGGTTGAGCAGATAGATGAGGCAGGTCATCCAAGCCGCCAGTTTGGCCAGACCGACAAGCCAGCTGAGAAACTGAGGCCAGAATGCGCCTTGGACCGACCAGAACGGAATCTCCGCCAGATTTGACGTTGTCTCTTCGAAGGGCGTTTTGCCCGGCAGTACCAGATTGAGCAGCACGCCCAACGACAAAGAGGCGAGAGTCCGCAGAACGAAGGTGTAGACCGACGGCGTTCCGGCTTTCTGTTGGACGGCGCATTCCACCGGAATGGCGTGGGCCGCCAGCGTCATGGCGCCCAGTATGGTGATTTCCCGGGCCGTGAAATCCAGTGTGGCGACAACGGCGATACAGGAGTACACATTGATGAAATAACCGCTGACATAGGCCATGGCCGCATCGCCTGGCAGTCCGAAAATATGGAAAACGGGGCTGACCAGTGCGGCGATCCAATAGAGGATGCCCGTGTACTTGAGCAGAAACATGGCGAAGGAGACGGTGGCCGTTATCCGGAAAATCCACCAAATGGTCCTGAAGGCGCGTGGAGTGGCTTCGCGGAATATTTTCTTGATGTGTGCGGAATTCTTAGACATAATGCTATGTTAATCGCCGGCAAAGATAGTGGAAGTTGAAAAATGTTGTTACTTTTGTCTTCATCATCATTTTAAAACGAGCAATATGTTTAAAGGACAACCCAAAGGATTGTATGCCCTGGCGCTGGCCAATACCGGCGAACGCTTCGGCTACTACACCATGCTGGCCATTTTCATGCTGTTCCTGCAGGCCAAATTCGGCTTCGAGGGCGCGCTGGCCAGCCAGATTTATTCCATTTTCCTGGCATTGGTCTATTTCATGCCTGTCATCGGCGGCATCATGGCCGACAAGATCGGCTACGGCAAATGTGTCGTCACCGGTATCGTCATCATGTTTGTCGGCTATTGCTGTCTGGCCGTTCCCACGCCCGTCGGAGGTTTCGGTCTGGGTCTGATGTTTGCCGCCCTGTTCCTGATTTCCGTCGGAACGGGTCTCTTCAAAGGCAATCTGCAGGTGCTGGTGGGCAATCTCTACGACGATCCCCGCTATTCCGCCAAGCGCGACAGCGCCTTCAGCCTGTTTTATATGGCCATCAACATCGGCGCCATGTTCGCCCCCTCGGCCGCCACAGCCATCACCAACAGCCAGCTGGCCAAGGCCGGCCTCGTCTATAAGGCTGAAATTCCGGCTTTGGCACACCAGTTCCTCGACGGAACCATCGCCGGTGACAAACTGGCCCAGCTGCAGGGCCTGATGGCTCAGATGCCGGGCAACTTTACCGATATGACCCAGTTCAGCAACTATTACATCGAAAAACTTTCGACCGCCTACAACTGGGGCTTCGCCGTCGCCTGTGTCTCCCTGATCGTTTCCATTCTGATTTACGTCTGCACCCGCAACTGGTTCAAGCATGCCGATGTCAACGCCAAGCAGGCAAAGGCTGCCGGTAGCGAGACTTATGTGGAACTGACCAAAAAGCAGACAAAGGAACGCATCCTCGCCCTCTGCATGGTATTCGCCGTGGTTATTTTCTTCTGGATGGCCTTCCATCAGAACGGACAGTCTCTCACCTGGTTCGCCCGCGACTACACCACAGCCAACTGCGAAGGCTGGTTGCGTATCGGATTCAACATCTGGGCGCTGGCGCTGATTGCCATCAGCATCTATACGCTGTTCGCGGTATTCCAGAGCGAAACCGCGCGCGGCAAGAGCATCAGTTTTGTCGTCACTGTCGCCCTCTGGGCCGGCGCGTACCTCATTTTTACCAAACTGCCCGAGGTGATGGACATCTATCCTCAGTTGTTCCAGCAGTTCAATCCTTTCTTCGTAGTGGCGCTCACTCCGGTATCGATGGCTATCTTCGGCTGGCTGGCCAATAAGAAGAGCGAAAAGCATCCCGACGGAATGGAGCCTTCCGCACCTAAGAAAATCGCCATCGGCATGTTTGTGGCCGCTGTCGGTTATCTCATCATGGTGATGGCCTCCAGAGGTCAGGCATCTCCCGCCGAACTGGCCGGAACCGTTTCGCCCGATCCCGTGGTGCCCGGTTATCTGATTTCCACCTATCTGGTGCTGACCTTTGCCGAGCTGCTGCTCAGCCCCATGGGCATCTCCTTCGTCACTAAGGTGGCTCCTCCCAAATACAAAGGCCTGATGATGGGCCTATGGTTTGCCGCCACCGCCATCGGCAACTATCTGAGCTCTATCCCCGGCATCTTGTGGAACAACGTGCCTCTCTGGGCCAACTGGGCAGTGCTGATGGGCCTCTGTGTGCTGGCCGGCATCATCATGGTGGCCATGTTGAAGAAAGTGGAAGCCGCTACCAAAGAGTAATCGGCGATTCCCGAACCATAAAAAGAAGGGAGCCTGTCATCGACAGGCTCCCTTTCTTATTCGGCAAAGCGGACCGGCAGCATCGGCCGCCGACATCATTTCTCTACGATGTTGGGTTTCTCCAATCCATAGCCCTTCTTGCGGTCAACAGCTTTCAGACGCAGGGCGAGCAGCAGGGCCACGACTCCGAACGTGGCGAAAATGCACATAGGAAGCGTGTAATTGTATTGCGTGACTTCCATACCGTCGACGATGCGCGTACCATCGATGCAGTACTTGTCCAATATCTTTCCGATGAGGAGGGGAACAAAGCCAAGGCCGATGTTCTGGACCCAGAAGATGAGCGCATAAGCCGAACCGAGCAACTTTTGCGGGACGATTTTCGGAACGCTTGGCCACATGGCAGAGGGAACAAGCGAGAATGCGATGCCTAGAACAATCATGATGACGGCGGCAAACCACCAATAGTTGAGCAGCGGCAGGGCAAACAGGACGTGAACCAGGATGAGCAGCAGAGAACCGATGATCATGATGGTGGCGCCTTTTCCCTTCTTGTCGTAGATTCCGCCGAAAATGGGTGTCAGCAGCAGGTTGCCGAAAGGAATGAGGCTGGGAATGATTCCAGCCAGTGTGGTGGAAACGCCATACTTGTTCTCCATAAGCGATGCCGCGTATTTCATAAAGGGGAAGACGGCCGAATAAAACATCAGACAAAGCAGGGCGATGAGCCAGAATCCGCGGTTGGTGAGGATGAATTTCAAGTCTTTCACCTTGAACTGTTCGTCCGGATCGGCTTCCTTGAGGGCGACTTCGCGGTCAAACTGGCGGTCCATACGGCAGAATATCAGGTAGGCGATGAAACCGATGCAGAGCAGGATGGCCGAAAAGAGCAGTGGGGCCGACATGGAGAAATGTTTCACAATGATGGGGCTGAAGACCAGTGCGGCTGCGGTGCCCAAACGGGCCACGGCCACCTGAATGCCCATGGCAAGCGCCAGCTCGTGTCCGGAGAACCATTTGGTGATGACCTTGCTGACGGTGATGCCGCAGTTCTCAGTGCCGACGGCGAAGATCGCATAGCCAAGACAAGCTACAAACACCTGTGTGCGCATGCCGAAGATCGTGCCGGCTTCCGGCCCCGGTGAAATGTATTCCACCGCATAGTATTTGATCAGCGCGCCGGCCAGCATCAGGATGCAGGTGACGGTTCCGGTGAAACGCACCCCCATTTTGTCCAATATGATGCCTCCGAAAACGAGCATGAACAGAAAGACATTGAACCAGCAGTAGGCCCAGTTGAACATTCCGAATTCGGTGCTGCTCCAGCCCATGGTGTCTTCGAGCATCGTCATGAGCGGTGACAGGGCATCGGTCAGGAAATAGCCCCACATCATGGTGAACGATACGATGATGAGGGCCGTCCAGCGTGCAGCCTTGCTGTCGCTGAGTCTTTTCTTGATTGTTTCAGTCATAAGCGATTTTATTGGAGCCGCTAAGATAGACAAAAGAAAATGATAAAGCAATCGGCCGCAGATGCGGCCGATTGCTTTACTGTGTTATCTGACCGTAACTTATTCGGCCAGGAGGATTTCCATAATGGCGCAGGCTGCTTTGGCGACCGAAGTGCCGGGGCCGAAGATACCGGCGACACCAGCCTTGTAAAGGAAGTCGTAGTCCTGAGCGGGAATGACGCCGCCGGCAATGACGACGATGTCTTCGCGGCCCAGTTTCTTGAGCTCTGCGATTACCTGAGGAACGAGGGTCTTGTGACCTGCGGCCAGAGAAGACACGCCCAATACGTGGACATCGTTCTCGACAGCTTCCTTGGCGGCTTCTTCCGGAGTCTGGAAGAGCGGACCCATATCGACGTCGAAACCGCAGTCGGCATAACCGGTGGCAACCACCTTGGCACCACGGTCGTGACCGTCCTGACCCATCTTGGCAATCATAATACGAGGCTGGCGGCCTTCCTTCTTGGCAAACTGCTCAACCAGCTGGCAGGCTTTCTGGAAGTCTGCATTGTTTTTGGTTTCTGCTGAGTACACGCCTGAAATAGTTCTGATGACAGCTTTATAACGGCCTACGACCTGTTCGCAGGCATAAGAAATCTCACCGAGAGAAGCACGTACGCGGGCGGCTTCAACGGCCAGTTCGAGAAGGTTGCCTTCGCCGGTCTCGACACACTTGGTGATGGCGGCCAGAGCGGCTTTCACCTTGGCTTCGTCGCGGTTGGCGCGGAGTTCTTTCAGACGGGCGATCTGCTGTTCGCGAACAGCGGTGTTGTCCACTTCGAGGATATCGATGGGATCTTCGTGGTCAAGACGATACTTGTTGGTGCCGACGATGGTCTGGCTGCCGGAGTCGATGCGGGCCTGAGTGCGTGCGGCGGCCTCTTCGATACGCATCTTGGGGATACCGGTCTCGATAGCCTTGGCCATACCGCCCAACTGCTCGATTTCCTGGATGTGTTCCCAAGCCTTGTGGGCGATTTCGTTGGTGAGGTTCTCGATGTAGTAAGAACCGGCCCAGGGGTCGATTTCGCGGCAGACGTTGGTCTCTTCCTGAATGTAAATCTGAGTGTTGCGGGCAATACGTGCGCTGAAGTCGGTAGGCAGGGCGATGGCCTCGTCAAGGGCGTTGGTGTGCAGACTCTGAGTGTGGCCCAGGGCGGCAGCCATAGCCTCGATGCAGGTACGGCCTACGTTGTTGTAAGGATCCTGTTCGGTGAGCGACCAGCCTGAGGTCTGGCAGTGGGTACGCAGAGCCATCGACTTAGGATTCTTGGCGCCGAAGCTCTTGGTGATCTTGGCCCAAAGCAGACGGGCGGCACGCATCTTGGCGATTTCCATGAAGTGGTTGGTACCGATGGCCCAGAAGAAGCTCAAACGGGGAGCGAACTGGTCGATGTCCATACCGGCGTTGATACCGGCGCGGAGATATTCCATACCGTCGGCCAGGGTGTAAGCCAATTCGATGTCGGCAGTGGCGCCGGCTTCCTGCATGTGGTAACCCGAGATGGAGATCGAGTTGAATTTCGGCATGTTCTTTGAAGTGTATTCAAAGATGTCGGCGATGATCTTCATCGAGAACTTCGGGGGATAGATATAGGTGTTGCGCACCATGAACTCCTTCAGAATGTCGTTCTGGATGGTGCCGGCCATTTCTTCCAGGCTGGCGCCCTGTTCCTGAGCGGCAACGATGTAGAAGGCCAGAACAGGCAGAACGGCACCGTTCATAGTCATGGAAACAGACATCTTGTTGAGAGGAATTCCGTCGAAGAGCACTTTCATGTCTTCAACCGAGCAGATGCTCACACCGGCTTTGCCCACATCACCGACGACACGGGGATGGTCTGCGTCATATCCGCGGTGGGTGGCCAGGTCGAAAGCGACCGACAGACCCTTCTGGCCGGAAGCCAGGTTGCGGCGGTAGAAGGCGTTCGATTCTTCAGCGGTGGAGAATCCGGCATACTGACGGATGGTCCAGGGACGCATCACATACATGGTTGAATACGGGCCACGGAGGTTGGGAGCGATACCGGCAGCATAGTGCAGGTGTTCCATACCTTCCAGATCCTGCTTGGTGTAGACGGGCTTGACATCAATCAGTTCAGGCGTCTTCCAAGTGGCTTCGCCTTTGCAGGCACCCTTGCAGCTGCAAAGTTCCTCGGCGGGAGCGGCAGCCTTGATATCGATATTCTTAAAATCGGGTTTCATACGCTTGAACTTATTTGATGTTTAACTTGTTGTTGAAATCTTTCAGAGTCTCCAGCACGTTGCAGCGAACGTGGATGTAGTTCTCGATGCCCTGAGCCTTGAGGTCTTCCATGCAGGCGGGAGCACCGGCCACGACGAAGATGGCCTTGTCGCTGACAGCCTTGAAAGCGGCGGGAGCATATTCAGCGTATTCGTCATCGCTCGAGCAGAGCACGATGATGTCGGCACCAGCCTTGACAGCGGCCTGGACACCATCTTCGACGGTCTTGAAACCGAGATTGTCGATGACTTCGTAACCGGCGCAGGCGAAGAAGTTGCACGAGAACTGTGCACGGGCCTGACGCATGGCCAGATTGCCGATGGTGAGCATGAACACCTTCGGACGCTTGGCGGCTGCTTCGACCGACAGACGGAGAACTTCGAACTCAGAGGCCAGACGGTCGCCGTCGAGAGTGGCGTAGACCTTTTCCTTGGCCTGGTCGCACTTGCAGCAGCAGGTCATGGGCTTGCGTTCGCCGGCGATTTCGTTGAAGTTGGGGAACTGGTTGGTTCCGAGCAGACCTTCGCGACGCTTGGCGGCAGCTTCGTGGCGGGCCTTGTTGGTGGTGTTGATGGCCTCCTGGAGCTTGCCGCTCTTGATCTGGGCCATCAGACCGCCGTCTTCTTCAACGCTGAGGAACAGCTTCCAAGCCTGTTCGGCGATAGCGGCGGTGAGGTTCTCAATGTAGTAGGAACCGCCGGCGGGATCGACCACCTTGTCGAAATGCGATTCTTCCTTCAGCAGCAACTGTTGGTTGCGGGAGATACGCTCGGCGAATTCGGTCGGGACTTCATAGGCGGAATCGAACGGGGTGACGGTGATGGAGCTGACACCGGCGATGGCGGCGCTCATGGCTTCGGTCTGACCGCGGAGCAGGTTGATATAGGGATCGAAAACCGTCTGGTTGTAACGCGAAGTCTTGGCGTTGACTTTCATTTTGCAGGCGCAGCGGCAGATGCCGTCTTCGGCGTTCTTTTCGCAGTGGCAGGCGGGCTTGTAGGCTTCGACAATCTTGGCCCACAGCATACGGCCGGCGCGGAATTTGGCGATTTCCATGAAATAGTTGCTGGAGATGCTCATGTTGAACTGGATCTTCTTGGCAACCGTTTCAGGAGCCATGCCCATTTCGGTGAGGCTGCGCATATATTCGTTACCCCAAGCCAAGGCATAACCGAGTTCCTGGTAGCAGTAAGCGCCCGCATCGGCCAAATTGCCGGCGGAAACGATGAGGAAACGGTATTTCTTGAGGTCGGCCAGAACGGCGGCGATTTCTTTGGCTTCGGCCAGATCCTTCTGTTCGAGTCCGGTCTTCAGCATGGCACCCATCGGGTCGAAACAGAGGGAACCCTGCAACTGGCTCAGATCGTATTTCTTAGCGGTGAAATAAGCCACCAGGCATTTGGCCTGTGCGAGGGCAATCGAGGGAGCTACGCAGAAGTTCAGTTCGACACATTCGGCACAGATGCCGTTGAGAAGCACTTCCAGAGCTTTTTCGTCGAGCAGGTTTTCACCGATGGCGAAACAGATGGAATCCACACCCTTGTTGAGAATGTCGAGCGCTTTTCCGTTGGCCTTCTTCGGGTCCTTGGCGCAGACAATCTGACGGACCTTCCATTCGTTGCAGGCTTTGATGCCACGGACATAGGGGAACTCACCGGGTTTGGTGTCGGTGTCGAGACCCTTCAGGTCCTCTTCGCGATAGAACGGCTGAACTTTGAACCCTTCGTTTGTTCTCCAAACGAGTTTCTTCTCGAAATCGGCGCCTTTCAGATCGACGGTAATCTTCTCCATCCACTCTTCAGTGGTCACTGGCGGAAATTCCGAGAACAGTTTTTCTTTGCAATCTGCCATGATTTTTGAATTTGTAAACTTTGTATGTTGAATATTGAATTGATGCAATCTTCGCGCTCGTGCGCACGCGCGCACAAAAATCAGGCAAAGGTAAGGCTTTATTTTGATAACAAAGCCCTATCTGTGCGGATTTTATGAAAAAAGGATAAAAATGCTCTTTTCTCAGCCGCCTTCATTTCTGTGCGGTATCGTTCCGGGCACCTTGAGCGATGAGCTCGTCGACGATGATTTCGAAATTGGCCTGAAGATCGCTGAGATTCTCGCCCTCAAAACGGATATAGGTCTCGCGATCCAGTCCCAAAACTTTTCCGGCCAAGTGGCCCGGATTTTTCTTGCTGGGCTCTACGTTTCCGATAAAACCTTTGTAATGAAGATATTCCATAATGATTTCCGTTCGTTTGATTGTTGCCCAAATATAATCAATGTGGAAAGCAAATCAAAGTTTTGCCGCACAATCTCTGATGAAATCGAGCGAGACAAGGTCCGGGCCGTCCGCTTGGAACCAATGGTAGTCGGGATCCCGTCTGAACCAAGTCAGCTGCTTTCGGGCATACTTGTGCGTGTTGAACTGGATTTTGGCCACGGCTTCTTCCAAACTGCACTTGCCGTCGAAGTAGTCGAAAAGTTCCTGATAACCGACCGTATTCAGCGCATTCAGATGGCGGAAAGGCAACAGCTTTCCGGCCTCTTCCAGCAGCCCGTCGCTCATCATCTGCTCCACGCGCCGGTCGATGCGCGCGTACAGTTCCTCCCTGGGCCGGTCCAGACAGATTTTCACTATTTTGAAAGGCCGTTGTTTGGGCTGTTGACGGCGCAGTTCGGAAAAAGGGCGTCCCGTCATCAGACAGATTTCCAGACCATGGAGCACCCGTTTCGGATTGCGTCGGTCAACTTGTGCGTAATAGGCCGGATCGAGGAGGCGCAGTTGGGCCAGCAGATTGTCCAAACCCTCCGCCTGATACTGGTCCAGCAGGTCTTGCCTGAGTTGAGGGTCTACGTCGGGCATGTCGTCGATGCCTTTGCAGATGGCATCGATGTAGAGCATCGACCCCCCGCACATCAGCAGATATTCCTGCCCCTTCGAAAAATAACCGTCCATCAGAGCCAGCGCGTCGCTTTCGAAACGGGCGGCGCTATAGTAGTCGTGTATGGACAAGTTGCCGACAAAATGATGGGGAACCGTCTGGAGTTCCTCTCGCGTGGGGGCCGCTGTGCCGACGGTCATCTCGCGGAACATCTGACGCGAGTCGCACGAAATGACAGGAGAACCCAACTCGCGTGCCAAAGACAGACTGAGTTGGGTTTTACCTACGCCGGTCGGACCGGTCAAGACGACAAGAGTCGGCATATTCGACAGAAAGCGAATCAGAAATCGCTGTCGAAGGGATTGTCCATAAAGCCGCCTCCGCCGCCGAAGTCGAGATCGTCGTTGAATCCGCCTTCCGACAGTTCGTCGGCGTCAAATTCGTCGTCACCGTAGAGGTCGTCGTCGAGGTCGAGCTTGGCAGACATCTTCTTGGCCAGTTGCTCGGCCTTCTTTTCGAATTCTTCGAAATCGACGTGCTGCTGCGGTGCATTTCCTTTGGACGAAACGCAGACCGGAGCGCTCAGTTTCTTGCCGGTGATGATTTTCTCCATTTCCATATAGAAGCATCTCTCCGTCAGATAATCGAAGACGAACATCAGCTTCTGGCCTTCGTCCTCGATGAGTTCGTCCAGATGGGTGGAATCCATCACCCAAGTGTCCACTTCCGGATTGAAGGCCATCTCCACGAGCGTGATTTCCACCTCCCTTTCCCAATTCTCATCGCAGATGAAGAAAGAGGAAATGTCGTTCTTCTCATAGCCCACACTGTCAAGGACAGCGTTGTGCAAATCAATGAACAACGCCTGGGAATCGACTTCGATTACCCTTTCAAAACGGTCGATCTCGTCTGAAAAGACGCGGAAACGGTATACCATAGTTCAAAGAATTAAATGAGACCTCTGACGATACCTCTGGGAGATGAGGAGATGAAATCCAGAATCAGGTCGCGCTCAGGCGTTTGAGCCAGCTCCGTGCGGGCCATCTCCACAGCTTCGGTGAAATTCTTGCCCGAGAGGTAAATGACGCGGTATACGTCCTGGATGGCGTTGATCTGTTCGTTGGTGAAACCGCGTCGGCGCAGGCCTACCGAGTTGATGCCGCAGTAGCAGGCGGGTTCGCGGCCGACCATGCAGAAGGGAGGTATGTCTTTGTTGATGCGGCATCCGCCCTGAACCATGACGTGCGGACCGATGTGTGAGAACTGGTGCACCAGAGCGCCTCCCGACACGATGGCCCAATCGTCGACCACCACTTCGCCGGCCAGTTGGACAGCATTGGAAAGGATGATGTGGTCGTGGAGCAGACAGTCGTGCGCCACGTGGCTGTAGGCCATGATCAGGCAGTTGCTGCCGATGACGGTCTTGCCTTTCGAGGCCGTGCCGCGATGGATGGTGACAAACTCGCGGATGTTGTTGTTGTCGCCGATTTCAACGGTGGTGTCTTCCCCGTGGAACTTCAGGTCCTGGGGAATGCCGCCCACGACGGCATGATGGAAAATGTTGCAGTTCTTGCCCATTCTGACGCCCGACAGAACGCAGGCATGAGCGTGGATGTGGCACCCGTCTCCGATGACGACATTGCTGTCGATGTAGGCGAAGGGATCGATGGTGACATTTTGGCCGATGACGGCCTCGGGATGGACAAAAGCTTGATTACTGATCATTGTCGGTTGATTTTTTTTGAAATAATGCGGTGATTTCAGCCTCGGCTACAAGATTGCTTCCGACGAAGGCGTAACCCTTCATCCGGGCGACTCCATGAGAGATGTGTCCGATTTGATAGACCTTGACGATAAGCGTGTCGCCTGGTACCACTTGGCCGCGGAAACGAGCATAATCGACTTTGGTCATAAAGGTATGGAAATCTTTCGGATTGTCCATCTTTCCCAGCAGCAGGATGGAACCGGACTGGGCCATGGCTTCAATCTGCAGGACGCCGGGCATGATGGGCTTGCCCGGAAAATGGCCTTGGAAGAAGAATTCGTTGGCGGAAAGATTCTTGATACCCACGATGTAGTTTTCCTTCAAATCGATGACTTTGTCGACAAACTGGAAGGGAAAACGCTGAGGCAGCAGGTCCTGGATGGCTTTCAGGTCCATCACCGGCTCGGTGTCGGACTTGTAGATAGGTGCCTGAATATCCTGTTTCTTGATTTCTTTGCGGATGAGCCGGGCCAGCTGGTTGTTGATCTTGTGGCCCGGACGGGTGGCGATGATGTGACCTTTGACCGGACGGCCGATAAGGGCCATGTCGCCGGTCAGGTCGAGCAGTTTGTGGCGCGCGGGCTCGTTCTCGAAGAGCAGCGGCCGGTTGTTGAGATAACCCAGTTGGTCGGCCGGCTTGTGGGGCACCTTCATCAGATCGGCCAGATGGTCCAGATCTTCCTGTGCCGCCGGCTTGTCATAAATGACCAGCGCATTGTCCAAGTCGCCTCCCTTGATGAGATTGTGTTTGAGCAGCAGTTCGATTTCGCGGACGAAGACGAAAGTCCGGCAGGCGGCTATCTGCTTGCCGAAGTCCTCCATCCGGTTGAGACGGGCATGCTGGTTGTACAGGATGGGCGAATCGAAACCGATCAGGGTGGTGATGCTGAAACTGTCGTAAGGCAGAATGATGAGGGATGCCCCCGTCTCCGGATCGCTCACTTCTATTTTGCGACGGACGATATAGTACTCTTTTTCTGCGTCCTGTTTTACGATGCCGGCTTTCTCGATGCCTTCGACAAATTGGATGGCGCTGCCGTCGAGAATAGGCATTTCGGGACCGTCGAGTTCGATGATACAGTTGTCGATGCCGGCTGCGTAAAGAGCGGCGCATGCATGCTCGATGGTGCTGATCTTCACATCGTTTCTGACCAGAACGGTGCCTCTTTCGGTCTGCTCGACATATTCTGCCAGCGCGTCGATTTCAGGCTGTCCGGGCAAGTCGGTACGCTTGAAGCGGATGCCGGTGCCGACAGGAGCGGGACAGAATCGCGCATTCAGGAAAAGTCCCGTGTGGAGACCTTTGCCGGAAACGCTGAAAGGCTGTTTGAGAGTAAGTTGGTTATCCATTGTTCTGATTGATTTTTTTCTTGAGTTCTTCGAGTTCCTTGCGCGTCGTCTGCAGTTCCTTGTAGACATTGTCGAACTTGCGGAAAAGGACATAGTTGCGCATAAACTGCTTGGCGTTGTAGGCCGGTGAACCGAAAAGGGCCTCGCCTTCTTTACGCACATCGCCGATGATACCCGACTGGGCCGCAATTGAAGTGTGCGGGGCGATGTGCAGATGACCGGCAATGCCCACTTGTCCGCCGATGATGCAGTTGCTTCCCACTTTGGTGGAACCGGCAATGCCCGACTGGGCCGCCATGACGGTGTTTTCACCCACCTCGACGTTGTGGGCCACCTGGATGAGATTGTCCAGCTTCACGCCCTTGCGTATGATGGTGGAACCCATCGTGGCGCGGTCCACCGTGGTGTTGGCGCAGATTTCCACATTGTCTTCCAACACTACATTGCCCACCTGTGGAATCTTGTCGTAACTGCCGTCGGGAAGCGGAGCGAACCCGAATCCGTCGCCGCCGATGACCACACCTGCGTGAAGCGTGCAGTTGTTGCCGATGACACAATCGCTGTAGATGCGCACCCCCGGATAGATGAGGCAATTGCGCCCGATCTTGACGTTCTCGCCTATATAGACCTGCGGATAAATCTGGCAGTTGTCGCCGATTTCAGCACCGGGACTGACCACCGTGAATTGTCCGACATACAGGCCCTTGCCCAACTTGGCCTTGCGTGAAACAGAGGCTTTGCGGTCAATCTTGTTGCGAAGAGCCTTGCCGCTGGTGACCATCTTCAGAAGCGTGGCCAGCCCGGCATAGGCGTCGTCCACGCGCACCAAGGTGGCCGCAATGGGCTTCTCGGGCACGAAATCTCGGTTGACCAGCACGATGCTGGCCTGAGTTTCGTAGATATAGGGAGTGTATTTGGGATTGGCCAGAAAGGAAAGACCTCCGGGGCGGCCTTCTTCAATTTTGTTGAACGTATTCACCTTGGCATCAGGGTTGCCTTCGACGGTTCCCTTGAGGCAGGCGGCAATTTGTGCAGCGGTCAGTTCCATATGATCTGAAAATTAGACAAAGATACAAAATTCCCTCATCGGATATATGCGTAAATGTGCTTTTTGACCTTTTTCGACAGGACTTCCACATTGAGCATGTCCGACGCTTGCGCTATAGGCTTGATAGTGCCGTCGTTATAGAGTATGTCGATGCCGTAGTCGCCGGTGTCGTAAATCTCGCTGGCCAGTTCGCTGATGCAGGTGAAATAGCGGGCCTCGTCGCGGCTGATGCCGAAACGCTGGGCTATGCGGGCGATGTCTTCGTTTTGGCGGCTCTTCAAGGGCGTTTTCTCTGAAACTTCGATTTTGAAAAGCTTGCGGTTGAGCAAGTGGTTGCACAGCGTGGACAGCACCTTGTCGTCGCAGGACTGCCACATCTTGATGGCGGCCCAGATGTCGTGGTCGTCGAGTTGGAGAAAATAGTCTATGGAAAGTTCCGAAATCTGCCCGGGCTCCAATTTTTCGGTGAGGAAATACCTGAGGGCCGACGAACAGGGAAGCACTTTCCCGTTAGAGCACAAGTCTTTGGCTCTTAGAAGAATGTTGATGAGCATCTTCTCGGCGGCCACACTCGTCTTGTGCAGATAGACCTGCCAGTACATCAGCCGGCGGGCCACCAGGAAGTTTTCGATGGAATAGATGCCTTTGGCCTCCACTACCAGTCGGTCGTCTACCACGTTCAGCATCTTGATGATGCGGGCCGAACCGATATTGCCTTCGACCACGCCCGTGAAGAAACTGTCGCGGCGCAGATAGTCCAGCCGGTCCACATCCAACTGGCTGGATATGAGCTGATGCAGAAATTTCTTGGGATAGCGGTCTGTGAAGATGTCCAGACACAGGTCCAGCCGGCCGTCGAATTCGCGGTTGAGCCTTTCCATCAGACGGATGGAAATGGTTTCGTGAGACACGTCGTTGAAAAGCACGTGTTCGAGCACATGAGAGAAAGGTCCGTGTCCGATGTCGTGCAGCATCACGGCGGCGGTCAGTCCTTCGGCTTCTTCGTCGGTGATGGTGTGGCCCTTCAGCCGAAGCTGCCGGATGGCTTCTGTGACCAGATACATGGCACCGGTGATGTGTTGGAAACGGCAGTGAGTGGCGCCCGGATAGACCAGCGGCGCCAGTCCAAGCTGACCGATGCGGGTCAGACGGTAGAGGTAGGGATGCTGGTACAGGTCATAGAGAAAACCTGTCGGCAGATTGATGAACCCGAACACAGGGTCGTTGATGATTTTCTGTTTGGCGGCCATGGCAGGGTTCAGATTTTTTCGAGTACCAGTCGGACCAGATCGTCCATCCGTCCGTAGTAGTCGGTAAACATAGCCTTGGAATAGCGGTTGGCGACGACCAGGCAGATGGTCATGGCACGATGGCCAAGCAGAGCGGCCATGCCTTCAATGCCGGCGCTTTCCATTTCGAAATTGGTGATGCGCCACTGGTGATAACGGAAATCGCGCAAAGCCTTATTGAAGCCGGGATGCGCCAGTTCTCCGCGCAACTGGCGGCCTTGAGGGCCATAGAAGCCGTTGCAGGTGACTGTGACCCCCTTCTTTATATCGTCTCTTCCTTCTGTGAATTGAGCGATGAGCGAAGCGTCCGAATTGACCACATAAGGCCTGGCCCAAAGGTCGGAATAGCCTGTCTGACGGCAGAATTCGCTCTCGAAATCCAGATCGCTGACTTCGTTGCGGCGGGCATAGAAGTTGAGCATTCCGTCCGTGCCAACCGATTTTTCCGAAATCAGGAAAGTGCCTACCGGCAAATCTTCCTGAAGCGAGCCGCAGGTGCCCACGCGCACCAGAGTCAAAGTCTGATGGAGAGGTTTTTCCTCGCGGGTGTCATAGTCGATGTTGACCAGCGTGTCAAGTTCGTTCAGCACGATGTCGATATTGTCGGTGCCGATGCCGCTGCTGATGACGCTGATGCGTTTTCCCCGATACAGACCGGTGGCTGTGTGGAATTCGCGGTTGGACACCCTGCACTGGATTTCGTCGAAATACGACGCAAAGGTGTCCACGCGGCCCGGGTCGCCCACCAGGATGACCCTGTCGGCCAGTTGACCGGGTTTCAGATGCAGATGGAAAGCGCTTCCATCCTCATTGATAATCAGTTCGGAATCGGGAAAAACACTTGCCATGACAATCAGAAATCAATTAAATGGGAGGCCATCTCCTGTTGCACGCGAAGCGCCTCGGCGCGGGCCGCTTGAGCGAAATCTTCGCCCTGGGAGGCATACAGAATCTGACGGGAACTGTTCACAATCAGACCGCAGTCGGCGTTCATGCCATATTTCACCACTTCGGCCAGGCTGCCGCCCTGTGCGCCGATGCCGGGCACCAGCAGAAAATGATGGGGAGCCACCGCTCTGATATCCTCGAACAGCGCTCCGCGGGTGGCTCCGACCACATACATCATGTTGTCGGCCGTTCCCCACCGCTGGCTTTGTTCGAGCACTTTCTCAAACAGACGTTTGCCTTCCTTGTCTTCCGTAAGCTGGAAGTCGAGCGAGCCCTTGTTGGAGGTGAGCGCCAGCAGCACGGTCCAGTGTCCCTCATAGCTCAAGAAGGGCGAAACGCTGTCCTCACCCATGTAGGGAGCCACCGTGACGGCATCGATTTTCAGTTCCTCGAAGAAAGATTTGGCGTACATCTTGGAGGTGTTGCCGATGTCGCCGCGCTTGGCGTCGGCGATGATGAACTGATCGGGATGATGTTCGCGGATATAGCGGACAGTCTTCTCGAACGATTGCCATCCCTGAATGCCCATGCATTCGTAGAAAGCCAGATTGGGCTTGTAAGCGACGCACAAGTCTGAGGTGGCATCGATGATGGCGCGGTTGAAGGCGAAAACCGGATCCTCTTCCTTGAGCAGATGTTGGGGAATTTTGGCCAGGTCGGTATCCAGACCGACACACAGGAAACTTTTCTTGCGGCGGATATTTTCGATAAGTTCAAGTCTGTTCATAAATCGTGCGGATTTAAATGTCGCTGGCTTTCAGACGTTCGGCATTCTCGGCGATGGTCAGCTGGTCGATGACTTCCTGAATGGCGCCGTCCATAAAGACAGGCAGGTTGTACATAGTGTAGTTGATGCGGTGGTCGGTCACGCGGCTCTGCGGATAGTTGTAGGTGCGGATTTTGGCCGAGCGGTCTCCAGTGGAAACCATCGTCTTGCGCTTGCTGGAAATTTCATCCAGATATTTCTGATACTCCAGGTTGTAAAGACGGGTGCGCAGTTCCTGGTAGGCGTGGGCCTTGTTCTTGAGCTGCGAACGTTCGTCCTGGCATTGGACGACCAGACCGGTGGGAATGTGGGTGAGGCGCACGGCCGAGTAGGTGGTGTTCACCCCCTGGCCTCCGGGGCCAGAAGAGCAGAACAGGTCGAGACGGATGTCCGATTCCTTGAGTTCGATGTCGAACTCTTCGGCTTCGGGCAAGACGGCCACAGAGGCGGCAGAAGTGTGGATGCGTCCCTGCGTTTCGGTCTGAGGCACACGTTGCACCCGATGTACGCCCGATTCGTATTTGAGCACGCCGTAAACGCTTTCGCCGCTGACGGTGAAGATGATTTCCTTGTAGCCTCCCGAGGTGCCCGGACTGCTCGAAGTCACTTCGATTTTCCAGCCTTTCAGCTCACAGAACTTGCTGTACATCCGGAACAGGTCTCCTGCAAAGATGGCCGCTTCGTCGCCGCCCGTGCCGCCGCGGATTTCCACGATGGCGTTCTTGCCGTCCTGCGGATCGGCGGGAATCAGGAGCAATTTGATCTCTTCTTCGAGCGAAGGCTGTCGCTCCTGTCCGGTGGAAAGTTCTTCTTTGGCCATTTCACGCATTTCCGGATCGTTCTCGTTTTCGAGAATCTCCTTGGCTTCGGCCATATTGGCGATGAGCTGACGGTATTCCCGGCTGACACGGACGATGTTTTCAAGCTCCTTGTATTCTTTGTTGAGCTTGACAAAACGCTTCATGTCGGCCACAGCCTCAGGATCGGTAATCTGTCGCGATACCTCTTCGAAGCGTGTCTGTATCCAGTCGAGTTTCTCCAGTAAGGGGTTTTCTGCCATGAGGATGTCTGAAATCAATATTCGAAATGTCCGAATTCGCTGTCGATGATCAGGCGGTTGCCTTCAGACGACTCGCCCACGTAGCCGATGACACGGGCGTCGATGTTGAAACTGCGGGCAATGTCGATGACCTGTGCGGCATGTTCGGGACTGAGATAGACTTCGAGCCGGTGCCCCATGTTGAAAACCTTGTACATTTCCTGCCAATCGGTGCCTGACTGCTGTTGGATGGTTTTGAACAGCGGAGGAATCGGGAACATATTGTTCTTGACAATCTTCTTGTTTTTGACAAAATGGAGGATTTTCGTCTGCGCGCCGCCCGTGCAGTGGACCATGCCGTGGATCAGAGGCTTCATTTCGTCTATGAGACGGCGCACCACCGGAGCGTAGGTGCGGGTGGGAGAGAGCACCATCTGACCGGCATTGACACCTGTGAGGCCTTCGACGGCATCGGTCAGTTTCAACTGTCCGGAATAGACCAGCTCTTCGGGAGTGGCCTGGTCGTAGCTCTCGGGATATTTTTCGGCCAGATATTTGGCGAACACGTCATGGCGGGCCGAAGTCAGGCCGTTGCTGCCCATGCCGCCGTTGTATGCCTTTTCGTAGGTGGCTTGTCCGAAGGAAGCCAGGCCCACAATCACGTCGCCGGCTTCGATGTTGGCGTTGTTGATGACATCGGCGCGTTTCATGCGGCAGGTCACGGTGGAGTCCACAATGATGGTGCGCACCAGGTCGCCCACGTCGGCCGTTTCACCGCCGGTGGCATATACGCCGACGCCCATTTCGCGCAGTTCGGCCAGCAGTTCATCGGTTCCGTTTATGATGGCGCTTATGACTTCGCCCGGGACCAGGTTCTTGTTGCGGCCAATGGTCGAGCTGACCAGGATGCCGTCAACGGCTCCAACGCAGAGCAGGTCGTCAATGTTCATTATCAGGGCGTCCTGGGCTATTCCCTTCCATACGGAAAGGTCGCCGGTTTCCTTCCAGTAGGCGTAGGCCAGCGATGACTTGGTACCGGCGCCATCGGCATGCATTATGTTGCAGTACTCGGGATCACCGCCAAGAATGTCGGGGATAATCTTGCAGAAAGCTTTTGGGAATATTCCCTTGTCAATGTTCTTGATGGCGTTGTGCACGTCCTCCTTTGAGGCCGATACACCGCGCAGCATATAACGTTCGTTCATTTCAGAATTCTACTTTTGGTGCTTTTTCACTGCCTTCTTCAGCTTCGAAGTACGGCTTCTTGTCAAAACCCAGAATACCTGCAAACAGACTGTTCGGGAACTTGCGGATGAACGTGTTGTAGGTTTTTGCAACTTCATTGAAATTGCGGCGTTCCACAGCAATGCGGTTTTCCGTGCCCTCAAGCTGTGTCTGGAGCTCAAGGAAGTTCTGGTTGGCCTTGAGGTCGCGATATGATTCACCAATGGCAATGAGGCGGCCAAGGGCTCCTCCGACTTCGCTCTGTGCCTTCTGGAATTCCTCCAGATCCTGTGCTGTCATGTTTTCAGCATCGATGTTTATTGATGTGGCTTTGGTGCGGGCCTCAATCACATCCTGCAGGGTCTTGCTTTCATGTTCGGCATATCCCTTGACAGTTGCCACCAGGTTGGGAATCAGGTCGGCACGACGCTGATATACGTTCTCCACATTGCTCCATGCCTGTGTGACCTCCTCGTCAAGGCTTACCATGCGGTTGTTGATTCTGATACCGGCAAGTACCAGTACGGCCACTGCGGCCAGCAGAATAATTAATCCTTTTCCTTTTTTCATATTGCTAGTTGTTTATCTGTTATCAATTCCGTCAAAACCTTGAACCGGCTCCTCCGCCTCCGAAATGGCCTCCACCGTAGTGGCCGCCTATAGGACCTCCTCCCGAGAAACCACCTCCCGTGAATCCGCCACCGTAACCGTGTGGGAATGAACCTCCGTGACCGCCCTGGCTGTCATCGTATTCCCTTTCTTCGCGGGTAAGCTGATGGTGGCAGTTCTGGCATTCGAAGAGCGATGTGTAGTATTTCATTCCGTGAATTTTGCCATGGTATGTGCGGCTTATCTTTTTCAGGGCAACCTTGCGGCACTTGGGACATCTGCGCTGTCTTCTGTCAACAAAGACTATCAGACCTGTAAATGTCAGAATGATTGTGACGAATGTTGCGGCAAACTGTCCTAATGTGATGTCGTCCTCCATATCATCCTCAGGCATCAGTTCCGGTTCATCCAGAAGAAGTGCTTCAATGGCTTTTGCTCCCTGAATCATGCCTCCGTCCCAGTCATCGTTCCTGAAATGGGGATTCATGTGCTTTTCCTGGATGCTGCGGCATACGGCATCGGGCATGACTCCTTCAATTCCGTATCCGGTAACGAACTGGATACAGCGTTCTCCTGTGCAGAGAAGTATTACAATGCCCTTGTCATTCCTGGTTCCGACACCGTTCTGCTGTCCAAGCTCGTAAGCGAACCCGAAGCAGTCGTTAGGGTCGATTTCAGGCAGTACGGCAATCAGTGCCTGGACACCGGTGCTGTCCTCTATGGTGCGCATTGCCGCATCGACTTCAAACCTTGCCTGATTTGACAGAATGCCTTCCGGATCGCAGACGTAACGGTTGCGGTCTTCAAGGTGGGCTATTGGTACGTCCTGCACCTTCCATTCACGTGCCGAACCGGCTACGATGAACAGTATGCAGATTATCAAGGCCGATAGCTTCTTTCCCATTGTCAGCTGTTCCAGATTCTCCAGCTTGCGTCAGCCTGAAGTTCAAACATGTCCTCACCGCCAATGACGCTTGCACCACGTTCGAGTCCCTTTTTCAAGAACAAGGTCTGGTCCGGGTTGTAGATCACGTCATAAAGCAGGTGCTCGGATGAAATGAAGGAGTAGGGGAGATCAGGGCACTGGGCCACATTCGGGAACATGCCGACTGGAGTACAGTTGACAATAATGGTATATTCTTCCAGAATTGACGGTGACAGTTCGTAGTATCCCATGATCTCGAAGGTCGAGCTGCGTGAAACGAATCTGCTTTCAACGCCAAGCAGGTCAAACGCATGCTTTACGGCCTTTGATACACCGCCTGTTCCAAGAATGAGGGCCTTGCGGCGTCCTCCTATATGATCCTTTATCGAATCCATGAATCCCTTACAGTCTGTGTTGTATCCCACAAGACGGACCGAATCCGATGTCCTGATGACTTTTACGGCATTGACCGCTCCGACAGCGCTGGCCGATTCGTCCAGACTGTCAAGGAATGGAATCACAGCCTCCTTGTATGGAATGGTCACATTGAAACCGCAAAGATTGGGATTGGCAGCTATCAGGTCCGGCAGTTCATCAATGCTTTCCAGCTCGAAGTTCCTGTAATCGGCGTTGATGTGCTGCTGACGGAACCTGGTCTTGAACAGGACTTCCGATTTTGAATGTCCAAGAGGCTTGCCTATGAGACCGAACAGACGTTCTGGTGCAGCCTTCGGTTTCAGGACCGGTCCCGGTTTGGATCCCGGAACAAGCACCGGTTTGGCTTCTGGACCCTGTACCGGTTTGGCTTCCTGAACCTGTTCCGGTTTCACGGACTCGGCCTTTTCCGGCTGTTGTCCTTTGGCAGACTCCTGTCCGGAGCCCTTCTCTCCGTCAGGTCTGACTGACGGGAAATCATCATCGAACACGTCCAGCTTCCTGGAAATGGATTTGAAGATTCCCATTCCCAGAATAAACGTGAAGAACAGCCAGAAAACTATTTCCATAATCAGCGGCTTGCCAGCCAGTCGGTCTCGTTCTTTTCAATGCGTGCTGCAAGATCCTGTGCCTGTGCCTTTTCGAACTTGCTGCCGGTAATGTGCTCGTAAAGTTCAATGTAGCGCTCCGATACGCTGTCGGCATATTCGTCAGTGATTTCGGGCATGACCTGTCCGGGCTGGTTCATGAAATTGTGTTCGATGAGCCACTGACGTACGAATTCCTTTGAGAG
>JAZQNO010000004.1:0-114170 GCA_045627385.1 Bacteroidales bacterium | reverse complement strand
GGCAGAATCGGATGCCTACCTGCATCCGGGCGAAACCTATGAAAGTTACACCAGGTTCACGTTTTCGTGCCGGTGAGTTTTTCCACCGCCTTCGGCAATAAAAATATTTTTCCCACGTTAATAACATATTGTTTACTCCAGAAAAAAAGAACATCATGCAAATCGAAGAAAGAATACACATCCCTTTCCAACAGCATTTTCCGGGAGCGGAAGGACAGTTATTTGCCGCACCGGGCCGCATCAATCTGATCGGCGAACACACCGACTACAACGGCGGTTTCGTCTTCCCGGGCGCCATCGACAAGACCATCGTGACGGCCATCCAGCCCAACGGCACCCAGCTCATCCGGGCCTATTCCTATGATATGAAGGAACTGGAAGAATTCGAACTCGACGAAAAGCCGCGTCAGGCCTGGGCACAATATATCTATGGCGTGGTGCGCGAAATCATCGGTCGCGGCAAGAAGATCGGCGGTTTCGACTGCGTTTTCGGAGGCGACATCCCCATCGGTTCGGGTCTGTCCACTTCGGCCGCCCTCGAATGCACCTTTGCCTATGCTATCAACGACCTTTGGCAACTCGGACTTTCCAAACTCGACCTGGCCCAAATCGGCCAGGCAGCCGAACACAACGCGGTAGGCGTACGCTGCGGCATTATGGACCAATTCGCTTCCGTGTTCGGCGAAGAGGGTCATCTGATTCGTCTCGACTGCCGTTCGCTTGAATATGAACTGGTGCCTTTCCATCCTCAGAACTGTCGCGTGGTACTGCTCGACACTCAGGTGAAGCACAACCTGGCCTCGTCGGAGTACAATATCCGCCGCGCCGAATGCGAAGAGGGTGTTTCTGTCATCGGACAAGTTTACCCGGAAGTCAGACTGCTGCGAGACGTGACGCCCGATATGCTTTTGGAATTCAAGAAGAAACTCAAGGAAAGCACTTTCCGCCGCTGCATGTATGTCATTCAGGAGAATCTCCGTCTGTCGGATGCCTGCGAAGCGCTGAAAGTGGACAACTACAAACTCTTCGGCGAAAAGATGTACGGTTCGCACGAAGGCCTCAGCAAGGAATACAATGTCAGCTGCGAAGAATCCGACTTCCTGGTGGAGATTGCGGCCAAAAACGGCGTATTGGGCGCCCGCATGATGGGCGGCGGCTTCGGCGGTTGCACCATCAACCTGCTGGAAGAGGACAAATACGATTCCTTCATCGAAGAAGCCATCAGCGGCTACAAGGAAAAATTCCGCAAGGCTCCGAAAATCTATGATGTCCGCATCGGAAAAGGTTCACACAAAATCAGATAAGTCATGTATCTCCTCGGTTACGATATCGGCAGTTCATCTGTCAAAGCCAGCCTGATCGACGCCGAAAAAGGCATCTGTCTGGCTTCGGCCTTTTATCCCAAAAAAGAAATGGCCATTGAGGCCAAACAAGCCGGTTGGGCCGAACAGGACCCGAACACCTGGTGGGAAAATCTCAAGGCGGCCAACCGCGAAGTGCTGGCCGAAGCCCGCGTCGACGTGGCCGACATCAAAGGCATCGGCATCTCCTATCAGATGCACGGTCTGGTGCTGGTCGACAAGAACCGCCAGTTGCTGCGGCCGGCCATCATCTGGTGCGACTCGCGTGCGGTTCCTTATGGAGAGAAAGCTTTCCGTGAAATCGGAGAAGAGAAATGTCTGAGCCACCTGCTCAATTCGCCCGGCAATTTCACTGCCTCCAAACTGGCGTGGGTACGCGAAAACGAACCGGACCTATATGGAAAAATCGACAAACTGATGCTTCCGGGCGACTATATCGCGCTGAAATTGACGGGTGAATGCAACACCACGGCATCGGGCCTTTCGGAAGGCATCATGTGGGATTTTCAGGAGAACCGTCCGGCTCAGTTCCTGCTCGACTACTACGGCATCCAAAACGAATGGATTCCCCAGATTCTGCCCAGTTTCGCTCCTCAGGGCCAGCTCACGGCCTCCGCAGCGGCCGAACTGGGTCTCAAAGCCGGGGTCCCCGTCTGCTACCGCGGCGGTGATCAGCCAAACAACGCTCTCTCGTTGAATGTGCTCAATCCGGGCGAAGTGGCGGCAACAGCCGGCACCTCGGGCGTCGTCTATGGCGTGAACGGACACATCAACTACGATTCGAAGTCGAGGGTGAACAGTTTCGCACATGTCAACCACAGCGCGTCACAAACCCGCATCGGTGTGTTGCTGTGCATCAACGGCACAGGCATCTCCAACGCTTGGCTCAAACGCAACAGCGCCTCCTGCGAAAGTTCCTACGCCGACTTGAATCAGATAGCCGCACAGGCTCCCATCGGCAGCGACGGCGTGTCGTTCATTCCTTTCGGAAACGGCAATGAGCGCATGTTCGAAAACAAGCCTTGCCAGGCAGCCATCCACGGACTGCAGTACAACCGTCACGGACAGTCTCATCTGTTCCGCGCCGTGCAGGAAGGCGTGGTCTTCGCATTCGCCTATGGAATGGAAATCATGAACGGCATCGGCATCGAGACCAAACTGATCCGTGCCGGAAAAGCCAATATGTTCCTGAATCCGATTTTCCGCGAAACGCTGGCCGGACTTACCGGTGCCCGCATCGAACTCTACGATACGGACGGAAGCGTAGGTGCCGCACGCGGTGCAGGTTTGGGTGCAGGCATTTATGCCAACGCCGCCGAAGCCTTTGCCAATTTGCAGAAAGTGGATGAAATCGATCCTGTTGCCGCCGACCACGAAGCTTATCAGGAGGCATACCTTCGATGGAAATCCTATCTGTAATCTCCCGACTCTTTTCGTATGAAATCGGGCATTCGTCTCCTGTGGTCTGCGGTGGTGGCTTTCAGCCTTTCCGTCACCGGCGGCAGATGCCGTGCTCAAAACGACTCGACGCTCCTGGCCGACCCTCAGGTCGCCATGGAGCGTCTCGGCTATTATGTGGGGACGCTTCGCGATTTCAACCGTTTCATTCCCCAGGAAAAGGTCTACCTGCATTTCGACAACACCTCCTATTTCATCGGTGAGACCATCTGGTTCAAGGCATATGTGGTCAGCGGACCTCAACACGAACCCACCCATATGAGCGGCATACTTCATGTGGAACTCATCACGCAGGAAGGCACCATCGTAGACCGTCGCAAACTGAAAATCGAGAACGGCTGCTGTCATGGGGAATTTGTCTTGAAAGACGATTTAAATTCGGGATATTACGAAATCAGAGCCTATACGCGCTATATGCTCAATTTCGGCATGATCGAGCAGGAACACGAGGCGGAAATCCGGGCTTTTTTCTTCAACGAATACTATGCAGACCGTTTCTTTCAGGAAAGCGGGACGGCCTTCTCACGGGTCTTCCCCGTCTATGCCAAACCCTCCGACGAAGGCAACTGGAATCTGAAAAACATACGGAAACGCCAGCACATCACCGGTTTGAATCGACCGTCGCATGAAAATGAAGAGCGACCGGATATCCGTTTTTACCCCGAAGGCGGCCACCTGGTCAAAGGACTGCTTTCGAGAGTCGCCTTTGAGGCGACGGCCCAGGACGGAAGCCACATCGAGGTGAGCGGAGAACTGACAAACCGGAGGAAAGGCAGCGGACAGTTCAAAACCAGTCACTTGGGACGTGGCGACTTTTATGTCATTCCCGACAGGCACACCTCTGTTGACATTACGTACAAAGGGAAAACCTACTCGTACGATCTTCCGGAAGCGCTGGATCAAGGATATGTCCTCACAGCCAAGCAATCGGCCGACGAATTGCTTGTCGACATACAGCAGAGCGCAGACTTGCCCGAAGAAATTTTGGGTCTGACGGTCATCTGCCGAGGCGAACCTTATGTGTTCGAACGCTTTTCGATGGGCGGCGATGTCTTCACGGAAGGGACTGGCACGGAAGCCCGCAGCCGCTTGTTCCACATTTCCCTCGAAACGCTGCCCGTGGGGGTGAACCAACTGACGCTGTTCAATGCCTACGGTGACATTCTGGCCGAACGGCTGGTGTTCGTGCGGCACGAGAACAAGGGTCTTGCCGACGTGACAGTGGACTGGAACGAGAACCGCCGTGTCGCGCCCTTCGAAAAGATAGGTATGAACCTGAGCGTGGTTCAAGGCGGCCGGCCTCTGGCCGGCCAAACGCTGTCCGTCTCCATCTGCGACGAACAGCACAGGGAAATCAATGCCGGACTTCAGAACATCCAGACAAACCTGCTGCTTTCATCCGATCTGTACGGATTCATTGAATCGCCCCTATACTATTTCGAAGACGACAGCCGCAAACGCCAGTATCACCTGGACCTGCTTATGCTGGTGCAAGGCTGGAGACGCTACGATTGGCAGCAGATGGCTGGAGTCAAACCTTTCGACCCCGATTTCAAGGTGGAAAAAGACTTGAGAATATCGGGGCGTGTGTATCCTCTGATGGGGCTGAAAATCGGCCGGACAAAGCGAATGGGCGAAGGTATGGATATCGAAGCCCTGCTCATACGCGACAGCATGCAGTTCAAAGGACGCGGCAAAACCGACAGTAACGGACTGTTTTCCTTCGATATGCCGGAATTTGACGGCAGCGGCATACTTCTGCTGAAAGTGCATGACAATCGGCGTAATTTCGGACGTAAGGACACGGCCGACTTCTTCGGAATGGATGCCACCCAATCGTTGTTCGTTCCGTCGGAAGATACCGAAGAGGAAGAAGAGGAAGCAAACAAAACCGTCATCTATCTGTCTGGTCCAAAATTTGACGACCTCAAAGACCTGGACAAAGACGACGGTTCGTACTACCCCTACGAATACATTCCCATCGACAACAACTGGATACCGCACGTGAGGTTGCTCACCTACACTGAGACCCATCCTTCGGTACAGAAAAATGAAAAGACACGCGTCGAAGTCAGTGATTATGACAGCGACGAAAAATACAATGTTTCTCTCAAAGATGTGGAAGTCAGCGCCAAACGCAAACTCCAGAAACTGGACTATTCGCTGCCTGCCGTACGGGTGGACCCCATGGAAGAACTGAATCTTCAGATGGATCTGGGCATGTTCACAGGCCCCATCAAACGTTCCAACATAGGTTTGATGGCCATTGTCAGGCACGGCGTCCGCGGATTCGGCACCGCCACAGCCAACCGTGAACAGGAAGGCATTTCCTTCGTCTTCAACGAATATGACGGCGTTGTCGGTTTCGGAAAAGATGACGACCCGAAAAAAGTCTACGGTATCAATGGGTTTCGCGGGGATGAAAGCAGTTACTACATGCACCGCTATCTGAAGCAGAAAGAGTCTTTGGAAGAGACCGACATTACGATACAGAGCATACCCGATTCGATCAAATGGCGCAGACGTCTGCCCTTGGAATCGGTCGAACGCATTACGCTCTACTACGATCAGACAGAGCGCAGCACCATGCCTGTCGATGACATTCGCGACGCTTATTCCTACAATTTCATCATCAACTACGATTACTTTCAGGACCGTACGGTGAAGGTGCCCGTCAGCAAAGGCAGATGCGTGACCTACTATGGTTATTCGTTTTCAAAAGACTTCAATCATCCCGATTACAGCAAAAGACCTTTGCCCGCCGACATCAAAGACCGCCGCCGCACGCTCTATTGGAATCCCGACTTGAAGACCGACGCTTCTGGAAATGCCCATATCGAATTTTTCAACAACTCCACCTGCCGTTACATCACCATCGACGCCGAAGGTCTGACGGCAGACGGAGCCCCTCTCACCAACAACCCCTCATTCAAATGAAAACCAAACTTCTTGCAATCGCTTTGGGAATGTCTCTTCTGACTTGCAGTTGTGGAGCCAACGCCCAGTCTTCTTCTGTCATCGACTGGAATGCCAACACGTATCCCAGCATTCGACAAGTCTTTGGACAGCCCGAAATCTTTCAGACTCCTCTGGGAATGGCCGTGCATTTCAACGGTGAATCTGATGGCGCATTTCTGGACGAAATTCCTATTTTGGGTCTGGACGATTTTACAATAGAGCTGATTTTCAGGCAAGACGGAGATGCAAAATTCGAGCAGCGCTTTCTCCACATCGGCACTGTCAGAGGTCCGCGCATCCTGTTTGAGACGCGAGTCAAGCCAGACAGCACCTGGTATTTCGACGCCTTCATCAACCTGGGCACACGCGAAGAGGCGGTGGCGCTGATCGACACGGCCAAGGTCCATCCGACCGACCAATGGTACAATCTCACGATGACGGTTTCGAAAGACGGAATCGCCAGTTATGTGAACGGCATCGAACAAGGCCGCCATCCGCTCTCCTACCGGCCGGTCATCACCGAGGGCTTCACTTCCATCGGTGTGAGACAGAATATGGTCTGCTGGTTCAAGGGCGACATGTTCCGCCTGCGCATCACTCCGAAAGTGCTGAAACCCGAAGAATTCCTTCAGGACTACAAACAGCTGAACGGAAATATGACTCAAAAATCCCGGTAAGGCTTGTAACGGAAAACGGAATCTCGTACCTTTGAGATTTCAGTTCTGAGATATCGACCATATGGGACAAGTTGACCAGAAAAGGATAGCCCGCAACACACTGCTGCTCTATGTCAGGATGGCGCTCATCATGATCGTCAGCCTCTACACTTCCAGAGTGGTGCTCGACGCTCTTGGCGAGGTCGACTACGGCCTGTATGGCGCCGTCGGGGGCATTGTCGTGGCTTTCTCCTTCCTCAATGGTGTGATGTCTGCGGCCTGCAACCGCTACTTCGCCATTGAAATCGGTCGGGACGACCGCAACGCCCTGCACAAGGTCTTCTGTCTCAATGTCTCCATTTTTCTCTTGCTCGGCGCCATCATCCTAGTGCTGTCAGAAACCTTCGGGCTATGGTTTCTGAATGCCAAAATGGTCTTTCCTCCAGAGAGGGCGACGGCCGTCAACTGGGTGTTTCAGCTGTCCGTATTGTCCTTTATCGCCACGATGCTCTCCACTCCTTACAGAGCCATCATCATAGCCAAGGAAAAAATGAAGGTCTTCGCCTACAGCAGCATCGTGGAAGCCTTTCTGAAACTGGGAATCGCCTTCGCTCTAGTGGCATCCTGCCACGACAAGCTCATTCTTTATGCGGCTCTGATGTGCCTCGTAAGCATTGCGGTCAGTCTGTTCTATTGGATTTATTGCTCGCATTTCTATGAGGAATGCCGCTACCGCTTCTTTTGGGACCGCGATCAGTTCCGCGAGATTGTGGGTTACACGGGATGGAACGTGGTGGGCACCATGTCGGGCATCTTCAAAACCCAAGGGTCCAACATTCTGTTGAATATGTTTTTCGGGCCCGTGGTGAATGCCGCGTTCAAGGTGGCCTATCAAGTGTATCTCACCATAAACCAATTCGTCAGCAATTTCTGCACGGCGTTCAATCCGCAGATCACCAAATCTTATGCTTCCGGTGAAGACCGTTCGATGATGAAGCTGGTCTTCCAAAGCTCAAAATTTTCTTACTATCTGCTGTTTATGATTGTCCTGCCGTTCTGCCTGGAGGCAGAGGCCGTGCTTGACATCTGGCTGAAAGACGTGCCGGCCCACTCGGTCATCTTCACCCGACTCATGTTGGTGGCAGCTGTCATCGACAGCATCAGCTATCCGCTGGTGACGGCCGTTCAAGCCACAGGGAAAATCAAATGGTATCAAATCTTCGTAGGCGGCACGATGTTGCTGACGCTGCCCATAGCCTATCTGATGTTCAAATTCGGCGATTTCACCCCAGAAAGCGTTTTTGTCGTCATCATTCTGCTTTCGGTTGTGGCTCAGGTGCTGCGGGTCATTTTCATGAAGCGTCTGCTGAAAATGAGCGTCGCAGACTATCTGAAAGAGGTGTTGCTTCCTGTCGGCATCGTGACTGTCCTGTCTTCTTTGGCGCCTGTCGCCCTGCTCCTCGCTCCTGTCAGTTTTTATGGCAAAGGCATCACGGTAATTGTCTTGAGCATCTTAAGCATAGTGCTCTGCGTCTGGTTCGCCGGCATGAAGAAATCCGAGCGTGCGGGCGCCGTCGGTTTCATCAAATCAAAATGGCACCATTCATGAAGATAGGCATCCTGACATTTCATCGAGCCAACAACTTTGGTGCGTTTCTTCAGGCTTTCGCTTTGAAATCGTACCTGGAACATCTGGGGCATCAGGTGTCCTTCGTCGATTACTGGCCCGAAGAACATCGAAGGCATTGTTCCGTCTTCGATCCCAAGGCCGTTCGCTCTCTCAAGCTGTTCTTCCGCGAATGTCTTCTTGCCTGCTGCAAACTGCCCAGGGCCGCCGTCATGAACCGATTGCGGAAAAAGCATTTCGGATTGGATTCCCGACCTGCGTTTCAGCATCATGAAAATCTGAAAACGGCCGAGTTCGACTGCATCGTGTACGGCAGTGACCAGATATGGTGGAAATCCACTCTTGAGGGCATGGACGGATATGACCCGGCTTATTGGGGAGACTTCCTTTCGGAGAGCGTCCGAAAAGTGGCTTATGCGCCCAGTATGGGAGAATTGCACTGCCTTCCGGAAGACATGGCGTTCATGCGTGACCATCTGTCTGATTTCCATGCCATCTCTGCAAGAGAAGACAAACTTGCAGAAGTCGTTTCACAAGCGACAGGCAGGGAAGTTCAAACGGTTTTGGACCCCACCTTGCTCATTGGAGGAGAATTCTGGCAACCATTCGCCAGCAAAAAGGCATCGCACGACTATATCCTGTATTACAAATTGATGTATGACGATGCTGCCGATGCGTTTGTAAACGAGCTGTCTGCACGGACGGGCATGCCTGTCAAGACAGTGCTAGGCGGCGTACAATCCTACAAAACCATCGTCTGGTCCACCCTGTTCTATTCGCCCTTCGATCTGATTTCCTCCATCAGAAACGCCTCTTTGGTCGTATCCACTTCATTTCATGGCGTCGCTTTCTCACTTCTTTTCAACAAAGATTTCTACGCGATGGGCATGGGGAGCAAATCAGGGCGTGTCGGATCATTGTTGCACGCCTTGGAGTTGGAGGACCGACTGCTCGAGAATCCATCTGCAGATATGGAAATCGCCTCGATAGATTATTCTTCCGTCAATCGGAAACTGGAGAAACTGAGAGAAGCATCCTCGTCTTTCCTGTCCGATGCATTGAAAGCTAACTGATATGGACATTAAGGATTTTTTATTCCGTTTGAATTACAGGCATTTCGTTCGAAAATGCTATAGGATGGACATCCGCAGATACCAGGATTTCTCTTATAACAAGACCCAAGTCACCGAATCCGGACTGGCAGCCCAGCTCGCCATCAAGACACACGTGCTTGAAAAAGGCCTGTGTATGGACAACATGCGCCTCGGGTTCGGCAAAGACAATCTGACAAGTCTGATAAAAGACTGCAAGCGGTTCATGGCGCTGTTTGGAGATGAAAATCCTTTTTTGCTCAGAGCCGTCGCCGTCATTTTGGAATACCGTTCCGTACATGATGAGAAGGGATACAATCTGAGTGCCTCCATGCTGAAATCAATGGACGAACTCATCTCCAAATTTCCCGAAACGCTTCCTTCCAATCAGATTCAGATGCTTCCCGAAGATTATTTTTCCAAAGTGGAAGAAGCTTTTCCCTCATTCTCTTGGAGCAGACACAGCTTGAGACATTTCGGCACTGCACACGTATCGGAAGAAAACATACGCAAAGCTGTCGACTTGGCACAGAATGCGCCATCGGCCTGCAACCGTCAGGCTTCCAGGGTGTATCTCATAAGCGACAAAAACCTCATTTCCAAAGTCCTGAAATTGCAGGGTGGCAATCGGGGATTTGGCGACCAGACAGACAAGCTGTTGATTCTCACCGTCGACTTGTCTTCATACACCGGGGCCTACAGTCGGAATCTGGGCTTTATGGATTCGGGCATTTATGCCATGAACCTTCTCTATGCCCTTCATTATCACAAAATCGGGGCGTGCCCCGTCAACTGGTGCGATTCCCCGTCAGACGACAGGAAACTCAGAGAAACAGTGAGAATCCCAGATAAGGAAACCGTCACGCTGATGATACTTTGCGGCAGCATTCCTGAAGAAAAGTTCAAAATAGCGGCATCCGCCAGACTTGACGGAAACCTGGCATTGACAAAATTGGAACCGTAACATGACCCTTTCCATCATCATACCGTCGTACAATTCAGCCGACTTCATCAAAACGTGCCTGGAATCTGTGAGGGCTTTCGACGAAAAGTCTCTGGAAGTGGTCGTCATCGACGACGGCTCCACAGACCAGAGCAAAAGCATCATAGAATCGTTCGTTTTCGAGAAGGCCAGACTGCGGATCATCAGCCAGCCGAATGCAGGAGTCTCCGCGGCCAGAAATGCAGGTCTGGACGCTTGCACAGGCGACTATGTCGCGTTTGTAGACGCCGACGACCGGATTGAGGCGACTGTCATCCCTTCTTTGTCGGAAGCGCTCGACCAAACGCATCCCGACCTGCTGGTGCTGAATTCGCTTGGCGACAAAGGCTTGAAATATTCTTTCCCTGACGGTATTGATGAATCTGCAAACTACTCGGCTGCAGAAGTCTCAGCAATGGATTATGCACGGGGCAGCGTTTGCGGCGTACTGTTCAAAAGACAGTTTCTGCAAGACAAGGGCATCAGATTCATACCGGGTTTCACCCACGGAGAAGACTCTCTCTTCATGGCCGAATGTCTGTCCAAACTGGATGCAATCCGTTTCCTCAGCATCGATTTCTATCTGGTGACCGAACATCCGTCAAGCGCATCGCACAATTTCACCACTGCCCGACTCGCCGCCGAAAAGAAAGCGCTGGACCACATTCGCAAGGCCATAGACGGATCTGAAAAGGATTCCGTCAGTTACATGAATTACAACCGGTTGCTGTATTCTCTAGTCATCAACGACATTTACGCCGCCTCCAAAATAAAGGGACTTCGATACAGAGAATTCAAATCCTTGGTGAAACCTTCCGAATTCCTTCCCATCGATGCCTCGTGCTTTTCTTCCCGCAAGAAAAAAACGGTCGCTTCGGCCATCAATCATTTTTATCCTTTATACTGCCTGTATATTCGACTGACCCGATAATCACCAGGGATTGCTGTCGGGGACGGCCAGATTGAAGCCAGCGCCACGGGCCATCGTGCCGGAGACGAAAAGCCTCTGTTTGGGAGCGTTAGAAATCCAGACGACCGTCGGACGATTGTTCTGCATGTCGACAATAATGCCGCCTTCCACTTTCCAAAAGACATCGCTCAAAGATTTTTCTCCCGTCAGTCGATAGACTTGTCTGCCGAAATCATCTGACGAACAGCGCAGCGTCGGGCGTGGGGTCGTGGCAATCTGGTAGCAGAAAGACGACATGTGTTCCTGGATGTAATGGAAATTGTCGTTGATGGAGTCGTTTTCGTCGATGTGCGGACTGTGACCGTAGCCTTTGAAAGTGTGCAGTTCGGCCTGAGTGCCGTTGGCAAGCGCCCTGTCGACAATCCAACTCGAACCGAACATCCGGTGGAAGAAGACTTTCTTCAGAGGACCGGCCGCTTGGAAAGGATAATCGTGGTCGTATGGGACGATTTTGTCCTGATCTCCGTGGAAAGCCTGTATGGGTATGTCCTTCCCGTCCAGCATCCGGATGTCGTAGACAGCACCCCACATGTCGATCACCGCTTTGATGCTGAACGTCTGGCGGAGTTTGTTGCCCGAACTGTTTATCGGTCCGAGATCGGGCACCTTCCGACCTTTTCCGTATGACGATTCCGGACGGAAATCATCGTCCATATAGGCCAGATTGAGCGCCGTAATGGCACCTGCGCTGCAACCGCCGGCCATCAGCATCGTGGTATCGATACGAAACTCGTTGCGGTGGGCCACCACATAACGCATGGCGGCGTGGGCATCTTGCAGGGCCATATAGCCCGTGCGTTCGATGCTCTCCAAATCGGGTTGGAAACCGATGCGGTAGTTGGGAGAAATCACCACATAGCCCATAGACGACAGATGGCGGCACCATTTCACAAGAGATTCGTCGGTTTTCGAACCGAAAAGAAAAGCACCTCCATGGATGAGCATAATGGCCGGCCTTAGACGAAGAGGGTCGTTATTTGGCATATAAACGTCCATTCGCAGACTGCGTGTCCGAATGTTGCGCTTGCCGGTCTTTGCCAAAAGGGCCACAAAATCGCGCGTATCCGCTTCGTCTTCAGAGTATTCGCACCAATAGCCATCGGCCTTTCCATATTCGATGTCTTTTTTCACCGTCACATCGAACAGCGGCTCTTGATAGCGGCGTGTGTCGGCGGTTCTGAACTCGGGAGCCTGATATGGGCTGAAATGGAATTCGGACTTCTTTTCGCTGAGCAGGCTGTCGGGATTGTGCCGGGCAGTGGTCTTCATGCGACCATCGTAGCCATCCTCAGACACGTTAAGCGCGGTGAACGTGAAACGGGCCGTATCGCCATTCATGCAGATGACGGCCCTTCTTCTGTTCAGCGACAGGGAAAAGCGGACGGAATCGGCGGAAGACTTAGACAAAGGCAGCAGATGGCCGGTGAAGTGCAAGGGCTCGTCGTGCGAATGCCATTCGCGGCGGGAAGGCAGATGCGTCACCACACTGTCGGCAAACAGGGCGTAGGGCTTGCCGTTGATTTCACCCAGATACACATGCCTGACGTTCAGAAGACCGGAAGCATCCTGCCCCTGACACGAAAACAGGACACTGCACGCCAATATGAACCAGACCCATCTTTTCATGAGCCTATTTTTGCGGATTGGATTTCAGCCACTCGGCAGCCACTTCCAGCTTTTCATACCATTCTTTTCCAAATCGCCGGATAAGCGGTTCCTTGAGAAAACGATAGACAGGCAACTGCAGTTCACGACCCAGCCGGCACGCACTGCTGCATACCGACCAGCGATGGTAATTGAGAGCCATCAGACCGTTGGAGAGTTTTTGGACACGTATGGGATAAAGATGGCAGGAAACAGGCTTCATGAAAGAGGTTTTTCCCTCGCGCCAGGCTTTTTCCAACGCGCAGTAGCAGATGCCCTTCTCGTCGTAACAGGTGAACACGCAGTCTTCGCCGTTCACGATGGAAGTGACATCCTCTCCACTGGCATCCTTGTACGACACTCCTTGCCGGTTGATGACAATGCGGGCATCCTGCGACAGCATGTCCCACACGGCAGGAAGGGCCTGCTCGATTTGGGCGATTTCCGAAGGCTCCAATGGAGCGCCGGCATCGCCATCCACGCAGCAATAGCCCTTGCAGGCGTTCAAATCGCAGCAGAACTGCTCCTCGAACACATCAAAACTGACCAAAGTGTCGTCTATGCCGATCATACGTTCAGAAAAGGCTTTTTCCGGTCATTTCGGCAGGCTGGGGCAATCCCATGATCTTGAGAATGCTGGGAGCCACATCGGCCAGAATGCCGTTTTCAGGGGTGATGTCGCGCTGCTCGGTGACGTAGATGAAAGGCACCGGATTGAGGCTGTGGGCCGTATTGGAGGTGCCGTCCGAGTTGACAGCGTTGTCGGCATTGCCGTGATCGGCGATGATGATGGCTTCGTAACCGGTGGCACGGGCGGCTTCGATGACGCTGTGCACACAGGAATCAACGGCCGTCACAGCCTTGCTGATGGCATCGTAGACACCCGTGTGACCCACCATATCGCCATTGGCGAAATTGACCACAATGAAATCATAAACATCGCTGCGGATGGCTTCGACAAGTTTGGCGCAGACACTGAACGCGCTCATCTCGGGCTGCAGGTCATAGGTGGCCACCTTGGGGCTGGGCACCAGGATGCGGTCTTCGTTCTCATAGGGCGCCTCACGGCCTCCGTTGAAGAAGAAAGTTACATGTGCATACTTCTCGGTTTCAGCGATATGCAACTGCTTCAGGCCCTTTGAACTGATGTATTCGCCCAAGGTGTTTTCCACATTTTCCTTGTCGAAAAGGATATGGACACCCTTGAAGGAAGCGTCATACGGAGTCATGCAGCAATAGTGCAGTCCGGGAATCGTCATCATGCCGTTTTCGAGCATGTCCTGCTGCGTCAGGGCAATGGTGATTTCCTTAGCGCGGTCGTTGCGGTAGTTGAAGAAGATGACCACGTCGCCTTCCTTGATGGTGGCATCGTAGGCCGTGTTGACGATCGGCTTGATGAACTCGTCGGTGACGCCTTCGTCATAGCTTTCCTGCATGGCCTTGATCATGTCGCTGCACTGCTTGCCTTCACCCTTGACCAGCTGGTCGTAGCCCACCTTGACACGTTCCCAGCGTTTGTCACGGTCCATCGTGTAATAGCGGCCGATGATGCCGGCGATTTTGGCCTTGCGGTCGAGCAGCTGACGGATGAAACCGATACCGCTCTTGGGGTCGGTGTCACGACCGTCCATCAGACAGTGGACGAAGGTATTGTCAATCTGATAATCATCGGCGATCTCGAGCAGTTTGAACAGATGGTCCAGGCTGCTGTGGACACCGCCGTCAGAGGTCAGGCCCATCAGATGCACGCTTTTGCCGTTTTCTTTGGCATAAGTGAATGCGGTCACGATTTCCTTGTTCTGCTTGATGCTGTTGTCGGCGCAGGCACGGTTGATTTTGACAAGGTCCTGATAGACCACGCGGCCGGCGCCGATATTGAGATGACCCACTTCGCTGTTGCCCATCTGACCGTCAGGCAAACCCACATTCTCACCGCTGGCCAGCAACTGCGATTTGGGAAAATTGGCCTTCAGATAATCGAGATAGGGAGTGGGAGTATTCCAAATAACGTCACCTTTGCCATGATTGCCGATGCCCCATCCGTCGAGGATCATCAATAATGCTTTTTTGCTCATAATGTTTGTTTCTATTTAAATTTCAATATGTTGCGTTCTCAGAACCACCCGTCAGAGAACCCTTGACTTCTTTTCGGGCCTGCCGTACCATTTTGCGATTGGCCACAATGGCCATCTCCACGCGACGGTTCTGACGGCGTCCGGCCTCCGATTCGTTGGTGATGACAGGGACCAGCGTGCCTTTGCCTTCGGCGTGGATTTTCTTGAGCCCACGCTGACGGAAGGCCTTCTTCAGCGACTTGGCCCGATGCTCGGACAAGGTGAGAGCCATATAGTCGCTTCCGTTGTTGTCGGTGTGGACAAGCACATAGGTCTTCACTTGGGGATGCTCCCCCAATATCTGACAAAGGGCGTCGACAAGCGGCATGCACGAGCTTTTGAGCTGCGCCTGGCCGCTGCGGAAAACGGAATCGGAAGGCAGCACCACCAGTATGCCCTCATCGGGCTGTCTGACAACAGCCAGACGGCCGATGGCCCCATCGATCTCCTCCCGGACAGACTGCATCCGCTCCTTGACCAGCAAACCGGTTTCTCCGCCGACAGAATTGGCCACGATATAGGAAGCGGCCGTATTTTTGAGCAGTTCGTCGAGTTCCTGCCGATAAAACTCGTCGCTGACACTTTCCGACACCTTGCAGGCGGACAGTGACAAGCACAGAAACATCAATGACACAATGCGATACGACTTCATCGGACAGAGCCTTCTTCAACCTGCAAAGTAACTGAATTAGCCATTTATTTGCAACAGTCATCCGAATCAAAAGAAAATCACTAACTTTGCGCTCGCAACGGTTCAAGAGGCAGACGTTCCGGTCTGCCATGATTAAAAGGGAACCGGGTGAAAGTCCCGGACAGTCCCGCTGCTGTGAGTTCCGTCTGCGCCACAGCGCAGTCATTGTCGAAGCACTCTTTTTGCCACTGTCTCCAAGGGACGGGAAGGCGCTTCCGACAGGAACAAGTCAGAAGACCTGCCGTGCAAGCTTGTTTGACAACTCTCGTGGAAAGGGCTGACATGGCATCTGTTTTATCGATTCGACATTCGTATTTTCCGGCCGTCTGTGGGATGATTCTCCTGCAGGCTTTGCTGTCGCCTGTCCGGGCCGAGGCGAATGCCGAGGCCCGCGATGAAGCCTACTCCACCGACCGCGCTTATCCCGAACTGGCCCTCTACGACGGTGACAGCCTGCAGATACAGCATCTGACCGATGTCGAAGTCGATGCCACCCCGTTGAAGGTGGAAATCATTCCGGCACAGCGGCTCGAAGGAGAAACGCTGGAACAGCTCCAATGCCAGTCAGTGGCGGATGCCGTCAGATATTTTTCCGGTGTTCAGATCAAAGACTACGGAGGCATAGGAGGCCTGAAAACCATCAACATCCGCAGCATGGGCAGCCAACTTCTCGGCGTGTTTTACGACGGTCTGCCCGTGGGCAATGCCCAGAACGGCCAGATAGACCTGGGACGTTTCTCTCTGGACAATATCGAAGCCATTTCACTCTACAACGGACAGCGTGCCTCCATGCTGCAGAGCGCACGCGACTATGCCAGCGCCACTTCGCTGTACCTGCAAAGCCGTCAGCCCGTGTTTTCGGATGGCAAGCCTTACCATGTCTCTTTGGGATGGCGTGGCGGCTCGTTCGGGCTGCAGAACCCGAGCCTGTTGTGGCAACAGAAAATCAGTCCTTCCGTCAGCGCTTCGTTCAGCGGAGAATATGTCCACGCTCACGGACGGTACAAATTCCATTATCGCAAATACAACCCGGACGGAAGCCTTGCCTACGACACCGCAGCCATCCGACAGAACGCCGACGTGGAGGCCCTTCGTGCGGAAGCTTCGCTGATGGGTTTCCTCGAAAACGGACAATGGAAACTTCAGGTCTACAGTTACCGGTCGGAACGCGGACTGCCCGGCTATGTGGCGCGCAATCTCTACAATCACACCCAACGGCAATGGGACCGCAATTTGTTTGCGCAGGGAGCCTTCCGAAAGTATTATGAAGGCTATTCGCTATTGGTGAACGCCAAATATGCCCGAGATTACACCCGCTATTTGAACAATGACACCACCTTGCAATATGTTGACAATCAGTATTGGCAGCAAGAGGCATACGCTTCGGTAGCGCAGACCTGGCGCCTGAGCGACGCCTGGCAATTTGCCCTTTCGACAGACTGGCAGTGGAACGGTCTGGAATCGGATATGAATCTGTTCCAGCCCAAACGGCGGCACACGCTGTTGGGGGCTGCCTCTCTAGCCTACAGACAAGCAAAATGGCAAGCACAAGCCTCAGCCCTAGGCACTTATGTCTGGGAGCAGGGAGAGACGCGAAAACTGCTGACTCCTTCGTTGACGTTCCACGGTCGGCCCGCACCATCCCTTCCGCTGGATCTCAGGGCCTTCTATAAGCGGATTTACCGCTTGCCCACTTTCAACGAACTCTATTACACCCTTGTAGGCCAGTCCTTGCTGAAGCCGGAATACGCCACACAGTTCGATTTGGGAGCCTCGTGGAACCTTATTGCAGAAGGGATTATGGACGCCTGGCAGGTGGAAGCCGATGTCTACTACAACATTGTGGAAGACAAGATTGTCGCCGTTCCGACATCCAATCCCTTCCGCTGGCAAATGATGAATCTCGGACTCGTCCATATCGTCGGCGGCGACCTGCAGGTGGGAACGCATTGGCAGTTCGGACCCGAAACGCAGCTGCAGATTCAAGGCAACTACACCTACCAGCAAGCCCGCGACCTGACCGACCCGGACGAATCGTACTACGGCGACCAGATCCCCTATATTCCGAAACACAGCGGCAGCCTGACCGCACTGCTCGACCGCGGACCCTGGGACCTCCATTACAGTTTCATCTATACGGGCGCCAGATATGACCAGAGCGCCAACATTCCGGCCAATTACATCCAGCCCTGGTACACGCACGACCTGGCGCTCGGCAGGAATTTCGACTGCTGCGGCACCCGCATCAAAGTGTCGGGCGAAATCAACAACATTTTCAACCAGGCATACGACGTCGTACTCAACTATCCGATGCCCGGCACCAACTTCAAACTGATTCTCAAAGTCAACTTATGAAATACAAACTTGCGTTCCTCTTTGGACTTCTGCTCCTGACGCCGTCCTGCCGCGAAGAGGTGGTGGTGCTGCAACCCAATCAGATACAGGTGACTGCCGGACGCAGTCTGTCGGCCGTCAAAGGTTTCTATCTGCTCAACGAAGGCAATATGGGCAGCAACAAGGCCACGCTGGACTATTTCAGCGAAAAGAGCGGCATCTACACTCAGAACATTTTTGCCGCCACCAATCCCAATGTCGTGAACGAACTGGGAGATGTGGGGAACGATCTGCAGATATACGGACACAAACTGTACGCCGTCATCAATTGTTCCAATTTGGTGGAAGTGATGGATGCGGAGACGGCCACGCATCTGAAAACCATCGAAATCCCCAACTGCCGGTATATCGCTTTCCAGGGAGGCAAAGCCTATGTGAGCTCCTACGCTGGTCCGGTGCAGGTGAATCCCCAGCACGAACAGCTGGGATTTGTGGCCGAAATCGATACGGCCACACTGGAGGAGTCGCGTCGGATAAACGTGGGGTTCCAACCCGAAGAAATAGCCTTTTCACACGGAAAGATGTATGTGGCCAACAGCGGAGGCTACTACCCTCCCCGATATGACAACACGCTGTCTGTGATAGATTTGGAGAAATGGGAGGAAATCCGACGGATTGAAGTGGCTGTGAACATACACCGGGTGCGCCCCCTGGACGAAGACAGGCTCCTCGTTTCTTGCCGAGGCGATTACTATGACCGTCCGTCAGAGCTGTATGTCATCGATACCCGAAACGACAGCCTTGCCCAGACGATTTCTGTGCCTACCACCGATTTTTGCATCTCTGAGGATGCGGTCTACCTGTACAGCACGGATATGGCCGGCTCCGGGAACAACAGTTTCAAAATGTTGGATATCAACACATTTGAAATCATCAAAGAAGATTGGTTAGAGGCGGATGTCAGCATCAGGCGGCCTTACGGACTGAAAATACATCCCGAAACCGGCGAGTTGCTGGTCTGTGATGCCAAATCGTTTGTGATTCCAGGCACGCTGCACTGTTTTGCCGCAGACGGAAGCCTCCGCTGGTCGGTCACCACCGGAGACATTCCCGCCCATATCGCATTTCTGACTTATTGAGCCTTTCGGAAACGCTCAGGCCTTCGGCGCCAGTTCCTGGCGCAGCATGTCCAGCACCCGAATCGTGGCGCGTTCTATCACGCGGCTGCGTCCGCCTGCGTTGCCGAAATGCACACACTGGCTTTTCACTCCGTCGGGCCCTGCCAGCGCCATCCAGACGGTTCCCACAGGTTTTTCGTCTGTTCCGCCATCAGGACCGGCAATGCCCGAAGTGGCCAATGCATAATCCACTTCCAGCAGCTGGCGTGCACCGAGAGCCATTTGTTCGACCACAGCCTGACTGACCGCTCCATATTGTTCCAAATCCTTGGAATTGACACCCAAAACGTTCATTTTGACCGAATTGGAATAAGAGACGACCGAACCTTTGAAAAAGGCCGAACTGCCTGCCTCCGAAGTGAGCAGATGCGCCACATTGCCTCCGGTGCAACTTTCAGCCGTGCCTACCGTCAGCGATTGTTCCTTGAGCAGACGCCCGACCAGTTGGTGCATGGGCTCGTCGCGACGGGTAAACACATAGGGCTCAGCCAGTTGACACAGTTTTTCGACCTCAGCGTCCATTTCTTTTTCCAGCACTTCGGCATCCGGACCACTCCCGGTCAGACGGAGCCGTATGATGCCGTTGGCCGGCAGATAGGCCAGACCGATATGGGGCGGCAGCGACAGCTCCCACGGCTCGAGCAGGTCGGAAAGCGTGCTCTCTCCTATACCTAGGGTCTGAACGACTTTGCAGAGATAATGCTCTCCAGGCATGAAACGCTCTCTCAAGGCCGGGATGACCGACTCAGTCATAAGGGCTTCCATTTCGCGGGGCACGCCTGGAAGCGACACCAGCACTTTCCCGTTCTGTTCCATCCAGATGCCTGGCGCCGTGCCGCAGCGGTTTGGCAGAATGCGCGATTTGGAAGGCACCATAGCCTGAGTGCGGTTGGTTTCGCTCATGGCCACTCCCCTGCCCGCCAGCCAGGAAGTGACGAAATCCAGCGTGGGCTGATGCAGGACAAGACGGTCGTCGAAATAATCGCAGATGACCTTTTTGGTAATGTCGTCTTTGGTCGGTCCGAGTCCGCCGGTCAGAATGACGGCATCCACGCTGGCGAAAGCCGATTTGATTTCCTCTCTGATGTCGTCGGCCCGGTCGGCGGTCACCACGGTGCGGTCGACCAGGAATCCCTGCTGCAACAGCTGACGGCTCATAAAGGAAGCGTTCGTATTGACCACCTGCCCGATAAGCAGCTCGTCTCCGATATTGACAATTCTGATTTTCATATCTTTGTTCTCTCTGACGAATAGAGTAATTTTGCGGCTTTAAAATTACTGAAATGAAAGGATTGATTACCATTGTCATGTTGGTTTTTTCCAACATTTTCATGACATTTGCCTGGTACGGCCATATCAAGCTGCAGCAAGTCAAGCTGATTGACAGCTGGCCGCTGTTTGCCGTCATTGCCCTGTCATGGCTGCTGGCCCTGCCCGAATACAGCCTGCAGGTGCCGGCCAACCGCATCGGTTTCAATGGGAACGGCGGTCCCTTCACCCTGATGCAGCTTAAAGTGATTCAAGAAGTCATCACGCTCACGGTCTTCACGGTTTTCACGGTCGTGTTTTTCAAGGGCGAGACCCTGCATTGGAACCACTTCGCCGCATTTCTCTGCCTGATTGCCGCCGTCTATTTCGTATTTCTCAAATAAATCCGCCTATGCTGTTCTCAAAAGCCACTTACATCGAACGCCGCCGGCTGCTCAAGGAAAAAGTCGGGCACGGCATCATCCTGCTGTTCGGCAACAACGACGCCCCTTGCAACTATCCGGCCAACGGCTACAAATTCCGCCAGGACAGCTCGTTCCTCTACTATTTCGCCCAGCACCGCGACGGTTTGGTCGGTCTCATCGACATTGACGAAAATCGGGAATGCCTGATAGGCGACGACATCGATATCGAAGACATCATCTGGACCGGATTCGTCCCCTCAGTGAGGGATTTGGCTCTTGAGGCCGGCGTCGCAGACAGCCGGCCGATGGCGCAGCTGAAGACGATTGTCGACAAGGCGCTCTCGCAGGGAAGAACCGTCCATTATCTTCCGCCCTACCGCCACGACACGATGATTCAGATCGGCGATCTGCTGGGCATCCATCCCCTTCAGACACGCGAAAAGGCGTCTTTGGAGCTGATCCGCGCCGTCGTCGATATGCGTTCGGTCAAGTCTGCAGAGGAAGTGGCCGAAATCGAACGGGCCATGGCCATCGGCTACGAAATGCATACCACGGCCATGAAGGCTTGCCGTCCGGGTGTGACCGAAAAATACATTGGAGGCCTTCTGGAGGGCATTGCCAACAGCTACGGCTGCAAGGTTTCCTTCAACACGATTCTAAGCATGCACGGCGAGATATTCCACGGCGATCCTTCGCTCCGCCCCTTGGAAGCCGGCCGTATGATGCTTTGCGACGCCGGAGCGGAAACCGTCGACAATTATTGTTCGGACAACACACGCGTCACTCCTGTCAGCGGCAAGTTCACACCCCGCCAGCGCGACATCTACAGCATCGTGGAAGCCTGCCACGACCTGGTCATCGAAAAGGCACGTCCCAACCTCAAATGGATGGACATGCACCTCGACGTCTGCCGCCTGATGACCGACCGTCTCAAAGACCTCGGCCTGATGAAAGGCAATACGGAAGACGCTGTCGCAGCCGGCGCCCACGCCATGTTCCTGCAGCACGGACTGGGCCACATGATGGGAATGGATGTGCACGATATGGAAGGCCTTGGACAGATACATGTGGGCTTCGACGAGGAAGTGCGTCCGTCGACCCAATTCGGCACCAACTGCCTGCGCTGCGGCCGACGCATCCAGCCAGGTTGGGTGCTGACCGACGAACCGGGCATCTATTTCATTCCCGCCCTCATCGACAAATGGCGCGCCGAAGGACTCCACAAGGAGTTCATCAACTATGATCTGCTGGAAACTTACAAGGATTTCGGTGGCATCCGCCTCGAAGACGACATCCTCATCACGGAGCAATCATGCCGCGTGCTGGGCGAAAAAACCATTCCCTACCACATCGATGATGTGGAGGAATTCATCCGTCAATAATAGCGGTAAAACAGCGCTATCGACTCCATTCCGGCGAAGAACTGCCTGAGCAGGTAGCTTTCGTTGGGCGAATGGATGGTGTCCCGTTCCAGTCCGAAACCCATCAGCAGCGGATCGATGCCCAAAATCTGCTGCATGTCGGCCAACACCGCTATGCTTCCTCCTCCGCGCGAAGGGACGGGCTCGATGCCGTACACCTCTTCCATCGCTTTGGCAGCGGCCCGGTAAGCCTCAGAAGTTATGGGAATAAGAAAACCGTCGCCTCCTTCACAGGGTGTCACCTCCACTTTCACGCAAGCAGGCGCCAGGGATAGGAAATACGCTTGGAACTTGCGGGTGATGTCCGCACTCAACTGATTGGGGACCAATCGCATGGAAATCTTCGCATGAGCCTCTGAAGGCAACACGGTCTTGGCGCCTTGGCCGGTATAGCCGCCCCAGATGCCGCAGACATCCAGACAAGGACGGATGCCGGTGCGCTCCATCGTGGTATAGCCTTTTTCACCCCGGACTTCTCGAATGTCCAGAAACTGCTTGTATTCGTCCATGTCGAAAGGCGCGCGGGCCAGCATGGCGCGGTCTTCGGCCGAAAGTTCGACCACATCGTCGTAGAAACCGGGCACCGTGACGCGGCCATCCTCATCGATGAGCTTGGCAATCATTTCGGCCAGCACCTGAATGGGATTAGCCACAGCGCCGCCGTAATGGCCTGAATGCAAATCCTTGTTGGGTCCTGTCACCTTCACTTCCAGATAGGCAAGGCCACGCATTCCGCAATTGATGGAGGGGACCTTGTCGGAAATCATCGTCGTGTCGGACACCAGACAGACATCCGCCTTCAACAAATCTTTGTTTGCGGCCATCCAGGCAGGCAGAGAGGGGCTTCCGATTTCTTCTTCTCCTTCAAACATGAATTTGACATTGTGCTTCAGACAACCCGTGCGGAGCAGGTATTCGAAAGCCTTTATGTGCATGAACAACTGACCCTTGTCGTCGTTGGCGCCCCGGGCCCAGATGGCGTCGTCGTGGATTTCAGGCTCAAAAGGATCGGAATGCCATTTTTCGAGAGGGTCTGCCGGCTGCACATCGTAGTGGCCGTAGACCAGAACCGTCTTCGCATCGTCGGAAATCCATTTCTGGCCATATACCACAGGATTGCCGGCCGTCTCACACACGCGTGCGTCGTCTGCACCGGCCTCAAGCAGCAGTTCTGCCAAACGCGAAGCACATCTTCTCATATCTGGTTTATGCTCTTCGCGGGCACTGACGGAGGGGATGCGCAAGAGAGAGAACAACTCTTCGAAAAAGCGCTCTTTATGTTGCGCGATGTAAGATTTCATAAGCGGTGACTATTGGAGTTGACGACGTTCTTCACGCTGACGCTGCCGCAGGTCGCGACGAATCATTTTGCGCTGCTGGCGCTGGTAACGGCGGAGATTCTTGCGGTCGCGACGCTGACAGCGACGTTGCTGCCGGCGGTAGAATCGCTGTTGGCGGCGTTCCTTGCGCTGCTGGCGGCGTTCGGTGCGACGGGCCTGTTTCTGCCCGAGCCTCAACACGCGACGTCTCTTGCGTTGCTTGATACGTTCTTCGCGGATAGCTTCCTTCAGTTTGAAACGCTCCTCTTCCTGAGCGTCCTTCAAAGCGCGCAAACGAGCCGTGTATTCGGGCTTATGCAGTTTGCGGTCGGCCCTTGAGGCTTTTTCCAAGGCCTTGCGTTCGGCCTTCTTCTGGCGTTCCTGCTCCTGGACCTTGCGACGACGAGCACGCTCTTCTTCCTTGATGCGACGCTTCTTTTCCTGTTTGAGACGACGCGCTTCGCGACGAGCCAAACGGTCTTTTTTGTTGAAGGCAGGCGTTCTGAATTTCAGATTGTTTAGAATGTCAAACGACACGTTCGAAACATCCGGGGTGGAGCTGTCGCTTTTGACGGGGCTGCTTTCTGCCTTGTTGTAAATCTCATCGATGATGTCCTTGTACTGTTTGAACAGCACCGAACGTTTCAGTTTGAGCGTCGGAGACAGAAAACCGTTCTGCATGGTCCATTCGTCGGCCACCATGCGGAAACGCTTGATCTGCTCATGAGGAGCCAGTTCGGCATTGATGGCGTCGATGGCTTTCTGGTAGAGCGCATGCACTTCGGGAATGGCAATCAGAGTGGCATTGTCGCGATAATGGATCTTATTGCGGTCGGCCCAGGCGTGAAGCGCATGAAAATTGGGCACCACCAGAGCCGATGCGAACTTTTCGTTTTCGCCCACAACCATCACCTGCTCGATGAGGCTGCTTCCCTTGAGCATGTTCTCGATCATCTGAGGAGCGACATATTTGCCTGCGGAAAGCTTGAAAATCTCTTTCTTGCGGTCGGTTATCTTGAGATAGTAACCGTCCACCAGCTCGCCGATGTCGCCGGTATGGAGGAATCCGTCTTTGTCTATGACCTCCTTCGTATAGGCTTCGTCCTTATAGTATCCCAGCATCACGTGCGGACCGCGTGTGAGGATTTCCCCGTCTTCGGCAATTTTGATTTCAGTGCCGGCCAGAGCAGGTCCGACGGTACCCAGACGCACACGGCCATCGGCGGGATTGTTGACCGCGATTACAGGAGCCGCTTCCGTCATTCCGTAACCTTCGTATATGTTCATGCCGGCGGCATTGAACAGACGCACGATGCGCTGCTGGATGGCCGAACCTCCGCTGACGATGGTCAGACGGTGACCACCCAGTTTGGCTCGCCATTTGCGGTATACGATGGCATCGAAAAAGTTCTGCCACAAGTCGTACCAGAGCGACGAGTGGCCCCATTTGTACTTGTAGCCGTGTTTGATGGCCAGCGCATAGACATTGCGGCTGAGAAACGGCAGGTCGCGTCCGGCGGCCAGAAATTTTTCGGCAATGGTCTCGATGATGCGGGGCACCGAACAAAAACCGTCGGCATGGATTTCAGCCATATTGGACTGGATGGTTCCAATGCTTTCGGCATAATAAACGGCTGAGCCGATGTATTGATACTCATATACCATACTGCGCTCGTAGATATGATTGAGCGGCAGAAAGCTGAGCATCTTGTCATTTTCGGTTATCACCTGCACATCGGCATGGCCGATGAAATTGAATACGAGATTGCGATGCGAAAGCATGACACCCTTCGACTCGCCTGTAGTGCCTGAGGTATAAGCTATCGAGAAAAGGTCGTCGGGCTGTACGCTGTTCTTGATTTCATTGACGACGGGCTCGTCTTTGGCCTTGTTGGCGATGCCCAGATCGAACACTTCCGACACGTTGCGATAGCCCTCGATACGGTCGAAGGTGATGAGCTGGGGCTTTGTCTCCATCTTCTCCCAGGCGGGCAGGACACGGCGCAGATTGACCAGATTGCCGGTAAACAGAAACTGGGCCTCGCTGTGGTTCAGGATGTAAAGATAATTGTCGGCGTTCAGCGTCGGGTAGACAGGAATATGGACGGCACCGAGCATCGCTGTGGCCATGTCCAGAAAATTCCACTCCGGACGGTTGTTGGTGACCGATACGATCTTGTCGCCTTTCCTGACGCCCAATTCATAAAGACCGTAGGCCAACAGGTGAGAATATTTGTAGTAATCGGCTGTGCTGTAGCGGATCCATTCTCCATTGCGTTTTCCTGCCAATGCGTCTTCACGTGGATGATTTTCCACCATCCAGTCGAGCAGATCAAATATTCGGGTAACTTCCATCACTCTTGCTATTTTCCCATCTTAGGTGCTAATGACCACAAAAGTAGTAAGTTTTCCTTATCTTTGCCGTGCGTTATTCAAAAATTCGAATTATGGCTCTTCAATGCGGTATCATAGGTCTGCCCAACGTGGGCAAGTCCACCCTGTTCAACTGTCTCTCCAGCACCAAGGCCCAAGCGGCCAATTTCCCCTTCTGCACCATCGAACCCAATGTGGGCGTCATCAACGTGCCCGATGAGCGGCTCAACGTGCTTGCCGGCCTGGTCAATCCCGGTCGCATCGTCCCAGCCACGGTCGAAATCGTCGACATCGCCGGTCTGGTGAAAGGCGCGAGCAAGGGCGAAGGACTAGGAAACAAATTCCTGGGCAATATCCGCGAATGCGATGCCATCATCCACGTGCTCAGATGTTTCGATGACGAGAATGTCACCCATGTGGACGGCAGCGTCGACCCCGTCCGCGACAAGGAGATCATCGATGCCGAGCTGCAGTTGAAAGACCTGGAAACCATCGAACAGCGCATCGGAAAGATTCAGAAACAGGCTCAGATCGGCAGCGACAAGTCGGCCAAAGTCAGCTATGAAGTGCTTTCCCGCTATCGCGACGCGCTTCTTCAGGGCAAGTCGGCCCGCACCGTCGCCCTCAACAACAAAGACGAGGAAAAGGCAGCCCACGACCTGTTTTTGCTGACCAACAAGCCGGTGATGTACGTCTGCAATGTCGACGAAACGGCTGCCGCCAAAGGGAATGCCTATGTGGAGGCCGTGCGGGAGGCTGTCAAGAACGAAAACGCTTCCATCATGGTCGTTGCGGCCAAAATCGAATCTGAAATCGCCGAATTCGAAGACGCCGAAGAGCGCGACCTTTTCCTGCAGGAACTCGGCCTGGAGGAATCGGGAGTCAACCGTATCATTAAGGCAGCTTTCAAATTGCTGAATCTAAGCACATTCATTACTGCAGGGCCGATGGAAGTGAAAGCTTGGACCTATCGCACCGGCAGCAAAGCTCCCGTTTGCGCAGGCGTCATCCACACCGATTTTGAAAAGGGCTTCATCCGCGCGGAAGTCATCAAATACGACGATTATGTGGCCCTGGGCAGCGAACAGGCTGTCAAGGAAGCCGGCAAGATGTATGTGGAAGGCAAGGACTACATTGTCGAAGACGGCGACATCATGCATTTCCGCTTCAACGTCTGAGCCTCTCCCCTACTTACCTTTGATGATTTTCTTGATCTCGTTGAGCTTGTTCAAAGCCTCGATGGGCGTGAGGTTGTTGACATCCAGATTCTTGATTTCGTCTCTGACCTGAGAGAGAATGGGATCGTCCAGCTGGAAGAAACTCAACTGCAGACCTTCGCGCTGACTGGCGATGTCTCCCACAGGCTTCACGGCCAGTTGTTTGCTCAACTGTTTCGAACTCTGTCCGTCCTGTCCCTGTTCAAACTGCTCCAAAATGGCGTTGGCCCTTTTGACGATGCTGGCCGGCATACCCGCCATTTTCGCCACATGGATACCGAAGCTGTGCTCACTGCCTCCACGTTCCAACTTCCTCAAAAACAATACTTTATTATCGGCCTCACGCACAGAGACATGATAGTTTCTGACCCTGGGGAAGGATTTCTCCATTTCATTCAGTTCGTGGTAATGGGTGGCGAACAGCGTTTTGGCGTGGAATTTCGGATGCTCGTGTATGTATTCGACAATGGCCCAAGCGATGGAAATGCCGTCGTAGGTGCTGGTGCCGCGGCCCAATTCGTCGAACAGGACCAGACTGCGGTCCGACAGGTTGTTCAGAATGTCGGCCGCCTCGGTCATCTCCACCATGAAAGTGGATTCGCCCAAAGAGATGTTGTCGGAAGCGCCGACACGGGTGAAGATTCTGTCTACCAAACCGATTTTGGCCGACTCTGCGGGAACGAAACAGCCGGTCTGGGCCAAAAGTACAATGAGCGCCGTCTGCCGTATCAGAGCCGACTTTCCCGCCATATTGGGACCGGTAATCATCAGAATCTGTTCACGCTCGCGGTCGAGATGCACGTCATTGGCAATATATGGCTCACCCACAGGAAGTTGCTTCTCTATCACGGGATGTCTGCCGGCCCGGATGTCGATTTCGTCGCCGTCGTTGACCTGAGGTCTGAAATACAGATTCTGTTCTGAAACTTCGGCAAATGACAGCAGGCAGTCGGTCTCTGCCACGATGGCGGCATTCTTCTGGAAAAGGCGGATATAGCTGGACAAATCCTGCAGCAACGCTGCGAATATCTCTGCCTCCAATTCAGATATCCTTCCTTCGGCACCTATGATCTTTTCTTCGTATTCCTTCAGTTCGGGTGTCACATAGCGCTCGGCGTTCACCAGAGTCTGCTTTCGGATCCATTCGGCAGGGACTTTGTCCTTGTACATGTTCCTGACCTCGATATAGTAACCGAAGACGTTGTTGTAGCTGATGCGCAGACTGCTGATACCGGTCGCTTTGGCCTCACGCTCCTGTATGCCTGCCAGGTAATCCTTGTTGGAAGTGGAGATGTTCCTCAAATCGTCCAACTCTTCGTTGACCCCCTGACGTATGACATCACCTCTGTTGAGCGCAATCGGCGGATTTTCCACCAGTTCCTTCTCAATCCGCTGAGCCATCGGCTCACACGGATCAAGCTGGCTGACAAGAGAATGCAGCTCGCTTTCCGAATCGGTCATTTCCGAGAGAAGTTTTTTCATCTCGCCTACGGCCATCAGCGAATTCTTCAGATAAACGATGTCGCGGGGCGAACACCTTCCGACAGAAATTTTCGAAGCGATGCGCTCCATGTCGCCGATCTTTTTCACAGCATCCGACATCTGGCGCCGAAGTTCCGGATTGCGGAAAAAACTTTCGACGATGTTCTGACGGCGCTCGATGCGGGCCACGTCTTTCAGCGGGAAAAGCAGCCAACGTCGCATCAGGCGCGATCCCATAGGGGTCTTGGTGCGGTCAATGACGTCCAACAGACTTTTGCCGCCTTCATTCATCGTCTGGCAGATTTCCAGGCTGCGGATAGTATAGCGGTCCAAACGGACATATTCGTTTTCGTCAATGCGGCTCAGCGTCTGGATATGGTCGAGCTGATGGTGTTCGGTCTGATCCATATAATAAAGGACAGACGCGCTGGCGACAATGGCCAGAGGCATTGATTGCAATCCGAATCCTTTCAAATTCTTCGTCTGGAAATGTCTGTTCAGACGGGTTTGGGCAGCATCGTCGGAATATACCCAGTCATCGAGTTCGAAGACAGAGCCGGAATAGTGGAAATTTTCCTTGAAAACGCTCTTCTTTCCGTGCTCATACACGACTTCTTTCGGCGAGAACGAACTGAGCAGTTTGTCCACATATTCGAAATCTCCCTCTGCCGTCAGAAATTCTCCCGTGGAAATGTCCAGAAAGGCTATGCCGGCGCGGCTCTTGTCGATATGCAACCCGGCCAGGAAGTTGTTTTCACCGATATTGAGGATGGCATCGTTGGTGGAAACGCCAGGAGTGATGAGTTCGGTCACACCTCTTTTGACCAGCTTTTTGGTCTTCTTGGGGTCTTCCAACTGGTCGCAGATGGCTACCCTGTATCCGGCACGGACAAGTTTTGGCAGATAGCTGTCCAGGGCATGATGGGGAAATCCTGCCATTTCTATCTTGCCCATAGGTCCGTTTGATTTGGCCGTGAGCGCGATGTTCAGGACTTCCGATTCCAAAACGGCATCTTGTCCGTAAGTCTCATAGAAATCGCCCACACGGAAAAGGAGCATGGCCCCGGGGTATTTCTTCTTGACTTCGAAATATTGTTTGATGAGTGGAGAATCCGAAATTTCTTTTGCCACGGTCGTATATGTTAGGTATTGCAAAGATACTGCCCTGTTGATAACTTGTCAATCGATGTTGACAATTTTATGTCAATTGAACCTCTCGTTTTCAAAATCCGTTTCCGCTTATTCAAATCCTGATGTTTACCAAAAACGCCCTCTGTTTTCTTTCATCATCTTATCCACATGAAAAGCGCATGTTATCAACCGTTTTTATATATGTAAATACCTGTAAAACAATATTTTAATACAAGTTATAAACATTATGAACAGCCTATTATCACCATTGATTTCCTATATATAAAAGAAGAAATAATGATTATGGATTGTTGATGGTGGAAAACTGATTTAATTTTGCGCTGCGATGAATAAGAGAAACTATCAGCGGGAACTGGACGGGCTTATTGAATCGTTTCAGTCGAAGGCTCAGACGCCCCGTCTTTTTCTGCATGCCTGTTGTGCCCCATGCAGCAGTTATGTATTGGAATACCTGTCGCAATATTTTTCCATCACTGTATTCTATTACAATCCGAACATCAGTCCGGAGAGCGAATATACGAAACGTATCGAAGAATTGAAACGTTTTGTGGCAGAATCATCGTTCAAAAATCCTGTCACTTTTATGGCGGGAGATTATCGTCCCGAAGTGTTTTATCAGCGTGTCAAAGGTCTCGAAGATTGCCCTGAAGGATCGGAACGCTGCTTCATATGCTATCGTATCCGAATGGAAGAGACTGCCAAATTGGCTTCCCAATACGGATTTGGTTTTTTTACCACTACCCTTTCTATCAGTCCTTTGAAGAATGCGGAAAAGATCAATGAAATAGGAGAAGATTTGGCCGGTATATATAAGGTCAGACATTTGCCTTCGGATTTCAAGAAGAAAGAAGGCTACAAGAGATCTGTACAACTGTCTGAACAATACGGTCTGTATCGTCAGGATTATTGCGGTTGCGTCTTTTCCAAAAGGAAAGATTAATGGGCTTCCAACCAGTTTTTTCCTACACCAACTTCTACTCTCAAAGGAACTGATAATTCGGCGGCGTGTTCCATTTCGCGTATCACGATTTCCTTTACAGTCTCCAATTCATTGTCGGGAACGATGAAGTTAAGTTCGTCATGTACCTGAAGAATCATCTTAGTCTTGAGTTGACGATCGTTCAATTGTTTGAAAATATTAACCATGGCAATCTTGATGATGTCTGCGGCAGTTCCCTGGACAGGAGCGTTGACAGCATTCCGTTCGGCAAACGATCTGACAACCGAATTGTGTGAATTGATGTCTGGAAGATATCTTTTCCGATGATACAAGGTTTCTACAAACAAATTGTCTTGTGCTTTTTTGATTACCTGGTCCATATAGGACTTTATATCTGGGTATGTTTCAAAATATCCGTCAATCAGTGTTTTCGCTTCGCTTCTGGAAACATTCATCCTTTCGGCCAAACCGAAATTAGATATTCCGTAAATGATGCCGAAGTTGGCTGTCTTAGCTTTTCGTCTCATTTCTTTCGTGACTTCTTCCGGTGCGACTTTGAACAATTTCGCCGCCGTAGCCCGATGAATGTCATCGTCTTCTTTGAAAGCTTCAATCATATGTCTGTCTTGGCTCATTTCAGCCATCAGGCGAAGTTCGATTTGAGAATAGTCGGCCGATACAAACCATTCGTCAGGTCCGGCAGTGAACACTTTTCTCATTTCTTTTCCGAGTTCATCTCTGACAGGAATATTTTGCAAATTCGGATTGCTCGATGACAATCTTCCCGTTGCGGTCACTGTCTGATTGAATGATGTATGGATTTTTCCAGTTTCCGGATTTACCAATAATGGAAAAGCATCGATATATGTTCCGAGTAATTTCTTCAATCCACGGTATTCGAGAATCTTTCCGACAATCGGATGCTTGTCTTTGATACTTTCCAAAACCTCTTCAGAAGTGGAGTACTGTTTTGTTTTCTTCGTCTTTTTGACTTTTTCAGAAAGTGACAACTTTTCAAACAGCAAATCGCCGACTTGTTTACCGGAATTGATATTGAAAGTCTCTCCTGCCAGCTCATAAATTTCTTTTTCGAGTGCTTCGAGTTGTGCATTCAACGAATGAGAAAGTTCTTTCAAACTGTCATAATCGAGAGACACTCCCGTCATTTCCATATCGGCCAACACATAGATCAGCGGCAGTTCTATCTCATGGAGAAGACCATTAAGATTCTCATTTTCAATTTCTTTCTCTAAATACTTTTTCAAAAGAACCACCAGTTCCGGTTTTTCAGCAGCATATTGGTACTGCAATTTTTCGGAAAGATATTCGATTGGATTCTTGTCTTTCAGAGCAGGAGCGACGTATTCCTGATGGAACATTTCCCGTTTAAGACAAACTTGAGAAAGGTATTCGAGTTTGTGGCTGAGTTCAGGCTGAAGCAGATAATGGGCAATCATTACGTCAAACAGTCCGCCTTTCAGTTGCACTCCATATCGATTCAAAATGATGACGGTTTCTTTCAAATTGTAGCCGACTTTGACAATAGCTTCGTTTTCCAGTAAAGACTTCAATGCAGAAATTTTCTCAGCAGCCGATTTTCTGTCTTCATCTTTTAGGGGAACATAGTAGTTCTTTCCCAACTGACAGGAGAGTGAAATGGCCAACAATTTTGCCCTCATGGGTTCATCACTGTCCATTTCCACACAGATGGCACAGAAATCCGTACCTTTTTGTTCGCCTGAAAATAGAGATATTTTCTCCTTTGTATCAAGAATATATGATTTGTAATCGACCACATTTGAGCCGTTCAGGCTGTCATATTTTTCTTTTTCCCTACTGTCGGCCGCATTTTCAGTCTCCAAATTGAGGCAAGAAAACAGATTTGGCTCGCCATCATCCGCATAAGAAGCAAACAGGTCCGGTTCTTCTGTCTCTTTCACCAATGTGTCGTTTTTGAAAAGAACGTTTTCGGAAGATGGTTTTACAATTTCGACTGTCTTCCTGGTACTCTCCACAGAGAAGTTTGTACGAGATGGGGTAGGGGCCTGTTGGGTGGAGTAGGACGAAGTCACACTTTTTCGATTGAGCCAGGTTCGGAACTCCAGCCGTTCGAAAAGCGCGCTGACCTTTTCTTCATCTCTCGGCACGATGACCAGATCTTCCTCCTTGAACTCGACGGGAACATCTGTCCGAATGGTTGCCAGAAATTTTGAGAAAGCGATCTGCTCGCTGCCCTTTGTCACCTTCTCCTTTATGGACCCTTTCAGTTCGTCCGTATGTTCCAGAAGATTTTCAACACAGCCAAATTGGGCAATCAGTTTTTGGGCATTGACTTTGCCTATGCCCGGGCATCCGGGAATGTTGTCAGAACTGTCACCCATCAGACTGAGCAAATCGATGACTTGCTCGGGACGTTCCAATCCGTATTTTTCACATACTTCCTGAGGTCCCAGTATGTCATATTCTGAAGATCCGTATCTCGGCTTGTAGAGATAAACGTGTTCGTCCACCAGCTGACCGTAATCTTTGTCCGGAGTCATCATATACACGTCAAATCCTTTTTTTGCCGCCAATTTCGACACGGTGCCGACGACGTCATCGGCTTCGAAACCGGCGACTTCCAAGATGGGGATTCGGTATGCTTGAAGGATTTCTTTGATAAAGGGCACCGACCAGCGGATAGTCTCAGGTGTTTCTTCACGCTGCGCCTTATAGGCTTCGTAGGCTTCGTGTCGGAAGGTTTTGCCAGCAGGGTCGAAGGCGACTGCCAGATGGGTGGGTTTCTCTCGGCGCATCAGGTCTTCCATAATGTTGACGAAGCCGAAAATGGCCGATGTATTCTCGCCTTTTGAATTGATTCTCGGGTTTTTGATGAAAGCGTAATACGTGCGGTAAATGAGTGCGTATGCGTCTATGAGAAAGAGTTTTTTTGCCATCTGGATATCGTTTTGTGTTCCAAATATACAACTTTATACTTATTTTCTTCTAATTTTGCAGTCCCAATTTCGAAAGGATATGATGCAATTCATCAAAGAGCCGATCAAGCTTGAATTCGAGCTTTTCCATCAGGAACTCGAGCAGGCTTTAGCTTCCGACAATCCCGTTTTGAGCGATGTTTCTTCCTATTTGTCGCGCTCAAAGGGCAAGGAATTGCGTCCCTGTCTGGTGCTTCTATCATCTGCTGTTTTCGGCAAGGTGTCGCCTTATGCCATCAAGGTGGCTGCCGCTTTGGAAATGCTCCATACCGCCAGCCTGCTTCACGACGATGTGGTGGACGAGTCTATGGTCCGCCGCTCGATGCCTTCCATCAACGCATCCTGGAACAACAAGGTCGCCATTCTGACCGGTGATTTCTATTTGGGCCGCGTTTTGAGTCTGATTTCAGATGTGCCTTATCCTTCTGTGATTAGAGAAATCGGTTCCTTGGGAGCCAAATTATCCGATGGCGAGCTTGTCCAGTTGTACTGTTCCCACGATTTTTCCGCTACCGAAAACACTTATTATCAAATCATTGAGAAGAAAACGGCGGCAATGTTCGCTTTTTCGACTTTCGGCGGTGCCGTCTGCAGCGACGCCGATGCCCAAGCAGTGGAATCCATGCGTCAGTTTGGTCGGAATCTCGGTATCGCCTTCCAGATACGTGACGACATATTCGATTATGTGTCTGATACTTCCATCGGAAAACCCGTCGGAAATGATTTGATTGAAGGCAAATTGACACTCCCGCTCATTTATGCGCTCAAGCATGCGCCTTTCGAGCTTTCGGGAACATACCTCAAGCGTTTGCAAGCCGGTACTCAGTTGACGGTCGATGAAGTCGCCGATTTCTACCGCTTCGCCATCGACAATGGTGGAGTGGAATATGCTCAAAATGTTATGATGGACTATCGCGACAAGGCTTTCAGCTGCTTGTCTTTCCTTCCGGAATCAGCTGCCAAACGCTCACTCATCGCTTGCCTGGACTATTGTATAGCCCGCAGTCATTAAGCCAGTTTCTGGTTGTTCATGTGCCTTTCGCAGTCGCGCTTCGTCTTCTTTTCCAGATTTTTCTCAAAAGCATCGGTCAAATCCACGCCTGTCTGGTTGGCCAGACAGACCAGCACCCACAGCACATCGGCCATTTCATCGGCTAAATCCACCTTTTTATCGCTTTCTTTAAAGGATTGTTCCCCATATTTTCTGGCAATGATCCGAGCCACTTCTCCCACTTCCTCCGTGAGAATGGCCATATTGGTCAATTCGTTGAAATAACGTACGCCGTAGGTTTCAATCCATTGGTCTACAGCTTTTTGTATTTCCTTTAGAGTCATAGTCAATAGTTTTTGTCTTTTGAATCCATCCAAATGGTCACCGGTCCGTCATTGACAAGCGACACTTTCATATCGGCACCGAAGATGCCGGTCTCCACTTTTCTTCCGATCAATTCGGAACATTTGCGGCAAAATTTCTCGTAAAGAGGTATGCTGATCTCATGTTTGGCGGCTCGTATGTAGGAGGGTCTGTTTCCCTTAGCCGTGGCAGCCATCAGCGTAAACTGACTGATAACGAGCAGCTCGCCTTGAATATCCATTAGAGAACGGTTCATCACACCGTTTTCATCGTTGAAAATTCTCAGATTCACGATCTTTCTGCTTAGCCAGTCGACATCATCTTCACTGTCCGTTTCTTCCACACCGACCAATATCAGCAGTCCCTGTGCGATTTTACCCACCGTCCTGCCCTCCACATCGACCGATGCCTTTTCTACCCTTTGAATGACGATTCTCATCTCTTTTTATTGAAGTGTTGGACGATCAATTGAGCCTTGCTATTCCCGACCACAGCTTTCAAATCGTCGATACTCGCTTCCTTGATCCGTTTGACGCTTTTGAACTGAGCCAGCAGCCTTTCGGCTGTTTTAGGACCGATTCCTTCAATCTCATCCATTTCCGACCGTACCTGGCTTTTGCTTCTCAATTTCCGGTGGAAGGTGATGCCGAAACGGTGCGCTTCGTCGCGCAGCTGCTGAATGACTTTCAGACTTTCCGAATTCTTGTCCAGATAAAGCGGTACAGAATCGCCTGGGAAATAAATTTCTTCCAGCCGTTCGGCAATGCTGATCAGTTGTATCTTGTTGATTTTCAATTGAATGTCTTTCCTTTCCTCTTCATCAAGATTTGCAAATGCCTCATTTTCAGACAAATGAGACATTGCATAAACGACCGATGACAACTGACCTTTGCCTCCGTCGGCAATGACCAGTTGGGGCAGACTCTGTTCTTCCTTGACCAGTCTGACATAACGGCGTGTCAGGATTTCCTCCATCGAAGCGAAGTCATTGGCCCCGATTACCGTCTTTATTTTAAAATGCCTGTAGTCTTTTTTCGAGGGTTTCCCCATTTTGAAGACCACACAGGCAGCCACTGGATTGGTGCCCATGATGTTGGAGTTGTCGAAACATTCTATGTGTATGGGCAACTCGTTCAGATGCAAATCTTTCTTCAGTTTGGTCAGGATCTTGGTCTGATGCTGTTCCGGATTCAGTTTCTCCTCCTGCTTTTCGATGTCTGCCCTATATTGGCCGACATTCTTCATGGACAGTTCCAGCAGCTTCTTCTGATCGCCCCGCTTAGGAACGCTCATCTCCACATGTTCCAGATGAAGTTCGGGAATAAACGGGACAAAAATGGTTTTGCTGTCGCTGTGAAATCTTTGTCGCATTTCGTAGATGCCGCTGGCAAGGATATCTTCCTTGGCTTCTTCAATGCGTTTCTTGTATTCGAAGGTATATGCCTGCACGATACAGCCGTTCACAATGTTCAGGTAATTGATATAGGCTGCCTTGTCCGATTCGTCATAGCCGAACACGTCTATTTTGGAAAGCGTCGTGTTGACGATATACGATTTCCCCTTGTATTGCTCTATCAGTTGCAGCTTTTCTTTCAGTTCCTGGGCTTTCTCAAACTCCAGCTTTTCCGCTTTCTCTTTAATCGAATCTCGGATGATTCCCTCGATTTTGCCAATGTTTCCGTTCAGAATCTGACGTATCTGACGAATATTTTCGTCATAATCTTCTTTGCTCTGCAAAGCCTCGCACGGACCCATGCATTTCTTGATATGATAATCGAGGCAGACGCGATACCTGCCCTCCTGAATATCTTTGTCATTGAGCGCAAGCTTGCAACTGCGGATAGGGTAGATGCGCTTGATGAGATCCATCAGTGCGTATACCATCTGGGTATTGCTGTAGGGTCCGAAATATTCAGAGCCGTCTTTCAGAATCTTTCTTGTCTGGAATACCCTCGGATAATTCTCTTTCTTGATGCAGATGCTCGGATAGCTTTTGTCGTCCTTCAACAGAATGTTGTATCTGGGCTGATGTTTTTTAATGAGGTTGTTCTCCAACAGTAAAGCGTCTGCTTCACTTTCCACCACCGTGTAGCGGATGTCGCGTATCTTTCGAACCAGAATTCTGGTTTTCGGGGAATCTTCATGGTCTTTATTGAAGTAAGAGCTGACTCTTTTCTTCAGGTTTTTTGCCTTGCCGACATAGATGATGGTGCCGTTTTCGTCGAAATACTGGTAGACTCCGGGATTCTCTGGAATCCTGGAGAGTATCTCTCTGACTTTCGGATCATCGTTCAACATCGATTTTACAAAGGCTTGGTTTCACGTGAAACAGCTTAGAGTGTTTCACGCGGAACAATTTGGTTAACGGCCTAATAATACGAGCAATATGCTGATATCACTCGGAGAAATTCCCGGTATTCTGCTGGCTTGCCCAAGCGTTTCCGGTTGGATTCTGTCCAACTTCTGACGCGCTTCGAACGACAGGGGAAGGATATTTGGGTAGTCAAACTTGCCGGCAATCCGAATGGAATCGAGCCGCTGAATTTTCTCGGCCTGCAATTGTTCGCGCTCGATGTACCCCTGATATTTGATTTTGATTTCAGTGGCTTCGACAATCTCTTCCCGACGGTTCGGTATCTTGTCCAGCTGTGCCCGCAAAGCCGGAATGAAGGGCACCAACATCTCGTAACCGAGCTGCGGGCGCAATATCAGCTGGCTCAGCCTCACGCCCTGTTCCAGTGGCGTGGTGCCGAGTTTCTCCAAAGCCTCATTGATGTATTTCGCTTTGATGGCATAGTTGTCGGTGAATCCAATCAGGTCTTCGATGGCGGCTTCCTTCTGTTTCCACAGATCGTAACGCTCTTTTGTAGCCAGCCCCAGCCGGTAAGACTTTTCCGTCAGTCGGGCGTCCGCATCGTCCTGACGGAGCAGAATCCTGTATTCGGCCCTGGAAGTGAACATGCGGTAAGGCTCGTCGACTCCTTTGTTGATGAGGTCGTCAATCAGAACTCCGATATAGGATTCGTCTCGCGAAAGAGTGAAGGCTTCGCCTCCGTGACAGTGGATATGGGCGTTGATACCGGCCATCAGACCTTGACCTGCCGCTTCTTCGTATCCGGTGGTCCCGTTGATCTGTCCAGCAAAGAAGAGTCCATCGACGAGTTTGGTCTCTAACGTCGACTTCAGTTGGGTCGGGTCGAAATAATCGTATTCGATGGCATAGCCCGGGCGATAAATCTGCACGTCCCGGAAGCAGGGGATTTTCTGAAGAGCGTTCAACTGCGTTTGCAGGGGCAGGGAAGAGGAAAATCCGTTGAGATAGTATTCCTGACAGTCTTCTCCTTCCGGTTCCAAAAACAGCTGATGCTGGTCTTTGTCGGCGAAATTGACGATTTTGGTCTCAATGCTGGGACAGTAGCGCGGTCCGATGCTTTTGATCTGTCCGTTGTAGAGAGGCGATTCGGACAGGTCGCGACGCAAGGCTTCGTGCACTTCCGGATTGGTATAGCAAATCCAGCAGCTTTTCTGCTGAAGGGGTCTGGGCTTGAAATCCAAATAAGAGAACTTGTGGAAATCGTTTTCACCGGCCTGTTCTGTCATCTCGTCGAAATGAACGCTTCTGGCGTCGATTCTCACCGGCGTGCCGGTCTTCATGCGTCCGCAAGCGAAGCCCAATTCCTTCAACTGTTCGGTCAAGCCGTAGGCGGCAGGTTCCGAGAATCGTCCTCCTCTAATCTGAGCCCGACCGACATGGATGAGTCCGTTGAGAAAAGTGCCGTTGGTCAGCACCACACTTTTGGCGTAGAAACTCACGCCCAAGGCAGTCTTCACACCCAAGACACGTCCATCTTCAACCAGCAACTGGCAGACGCTGTCCTGCCACATATAGAGGTGTTCGGTGTTTTCCAGCACTTTTCGCCAAGCCAGAATGAACTTCTGGCGGTCACTCTGGGAACGCGGGCTCCACATGGCAGGCCCTTTCGAACGGTTAAGCATCCGAAATTGGATGGCCGTTTGGTCGGTAACGATGCCAGTAAAACCTCCAAGAGCATCTATTTCTCTGACTATCTGCCCTTTAGCGATTCCGCCAATGGCAGGATTGCAACTCATCTGTGCAATCTTGTTCATATCCATCGTAATGAGCAGGGTTTCCGAGCCCATATGGGCGGACGCAGCCGCTGCCTCACAGCCTGCATGTCCGGCGCCGACGACGATGACATCGTAAGAGAATTTCATATTAATATATTAATACCCAGAATATTACTTTATTTCTTCGAGCCATTGGAGAGCCTCCTGTTCCAAAAGTCTCATCTGTTTTTCATCTTCTTCGCTCTTGTCTTTGAAACCGCAGAGATGGAGCACTCCATGCACGATGACCCGGTGAAGTTCCTGTCCGAATTCAAGGTCCAGTTGCCGGGCGTTGCTTTCGACCGTTTCCAGACCGATGAACAGATCGCCCGCAATGCGTTGGCCCTCGGTGTAGTCGAAGGCGATGCTGTCGGTGTAGTAGTCGTGCTGCAGGTATTGCCTGTTGACTTCCAGAATCTTTTCGTCGGAACAGAAAATGTAGTTGATATCGCCCATTTTCCGCCCGTGTCTGACGGCGACGGCCTCCAGCCAGCGGACCACCCGCCTGCGGTCGATGGACGGCATTTCAATGCCGGCAGTTTGAAAGTGGATCATATTCAGGCGAAAAACAAGTATGCAAGCAAAATGGCGGCAATGACGCCGGCCAGGTCGGCCACCAGTCCGGCCACAACGGCATATCGCGAATTTTTGATGCCGACCGAGCCGAAATAGAGGGCTATTATATAGAATGTGGTGTCGGCCGCTCCTTGGAACATGCATGAAAGCCTGCCCGCAAAGGAGTCGGCCCCGAATTCTCGCATCGATTCGACCATCATGGCCCGCGCGCCGCTGCCGCTGAGCGGCTTCATGAAAGCGGTCGGAAGGGCATCCACAAAACGCGTGTCAAGTCCGATGGACTGAAAACACCAGGCGAAACCGTCGGTGAGCCATTCCATGGCGCCCGAGGCTCTGAAAACGCCGATGCCGACCAACATTCCGACCAGATAGGGGATAATCTTGACCGAAGTTTCAAATCCTGTTTTGGCACCGTCGATGAAAGCTTCGTAAACATTGATTTTTTTATACAGACCCCCTGCCAGAAAAGCCACTATAACCGTCAACAAGGCACTGTTGCTCAATATGCTGGACGCTTTGCTCATGGCTTCCTTGTCGAGAGTCGAAAACCAGATGACCAAAGCGGCGATGACGGCGGTGATGCCTCCCAGCCAGCCGATGACGGTCTTGTTGAACAGGTTCAGATGCTGTTTGATGCCTACGAAAATGATGGCGGTGAGGGTGGAAATAAAGGTGGCGATGATGATGGGCACGAACACGTCAGTGGGGTTGGCCGCTCCCAAAATGGACCGTTGGGCTATGATGGACAGCGGGATGATGGTGATGCTCGACGTGTTCAGCGCCAGAAACATGATTTGCGCGTCGGATGCGACGTTTTTGTTGGGATTCAGCTCCTGCAGGCTCTGCATGGCCTTGAGACCCATGGGTGTGGCCGCATTGTCGAGTCCTAGCATATTGGCCGAAAAATTCATCACCAGTTCTCCGTTGACCGGGTGATTCCTGGGGACTTCAGGGAAAAGCTTTCCGAAAAATGGTCCGACCCAACGGGCCAGCAACCGCACGGCACCGGCCCGTTCGCCGATTTTCATGAATCCGAGCCACAGCGTCATCACACCGACCAAAGGCAGGCAGATGTCCATCACGGCAAAGCGCGCCATATCGAAACTGCTGTTCATAATCCGTTCAAAAACAGCCCAGTCGCCGAAGAATACGCTTTGCACCAGAGCAACGGCAAAAGCGATGATGAAAAAGCCGACCCAAATGTAGTTCAGAACCATGCCTCGAGATTTGTGGCAAAGGTAGCAACAAGCGGCAAATAAATAAAATTTAGTGCTGACATTAAACCTTTGGCCGTTTTTACAATCCTTTTCGTACAAAAACAATTTTTAAGACAATGACTAATTTCAAACATTTCGGACGTCGTGTCCTCTTGGCAGCGTCTGTATTCTGTGCGCTGTCCGTCAGTGCCCAGTCCGAGTTTTCGGTAGTTCCGACCCCCGGTCAGAATCCTCCTCATCCTTCGCGTCTTCCTGAAGCGGTCATTCCTGCATTCCCCGGTGCATGGGGTGCCGGTATGTTCACGCAGGGCGGCCGTGGCGGTAAAATTTATTTGGTAACCAATCTGAATGACAAGGGTGAAGGCAGTCTTCGCGCCGCTTTGGAAGCAGAAGGCCCCCGTATCGTCATCTTCCGCGTTGCCGGTCTGATCGATCTCGATAACGATCTGAACATCAACAACCCCTACATCACCATTGCCGGACAGACGGCTCCCGGTGACGGTATCTGCATCAAGGGTACGCTCAACATCAACACCTACGAAGTGATTCTGCGTCACGTACGTGTACGCCGCGGCATTCCCGAGGGCGGTCAGGGCGATGACAACATCGGCGGCAATCCTGACCACCACATCATTGTGGACCACTGCTCGGCTTCTTGGGGCATGGACGAAAACCTGTCGCTTTATCGCCACATGCGCCCCTCGTATGACGGCAAGACCCAGATTAAGGACCCGACCAAATATCTGACTGTCCAGTGGTGCATCTCTTCCGAGGCTCTCAACGCCAAGGGTCACGCTTTCGGCGGAACATGGGGCGGCACGCCTTCCACTTTCCATCACAACCTGTTCGCCTGCAACACTGCACGCAACCCTTCCATCGGTATGTCCGGCGATTTCGACTATCGCAACAATGTCTGCTTCAACTGGCGTCATCGCACTTGCGACGGCGGTGATGAGACTTCTCAGGTGAACTTCATCAACAACTATTACAAACCCGGTCCTGCCACCAACGAGAACATGCGCAGCGTATTCATCCGTCTGGAGCAGCGCCATATGTATTCTCCCGGCAGCGCATGGGCAGCCGGTGACTGGTACGAAACCAGCACCAACCCTGCCAACCGTCCCGGCAAATGGTACGTGGCCGGAAACATCATGTACGGAAACGAAGAGGTCACCCTTGACAACTGGAAAGGTGTGAACGGCCCGAAGGAAATCGCCCGTGTCGCCACTCCGTTCGTTGGTTGGCCCGTAGCTCCCTTCCAGCAGGCTGCCGAAGCATACGAAACCGTTCTGGCCAATGCCGGTGCCACTCTGCCCCGTCGCGATGCCATCGATGCACGCGTCATCGAGTCTGTCCGCACAGGCAAGACCACTACCGAAACCGGTATCATTTCATCTGTCGATGAAGTCGGCGGTTATCCCGAATACACTTTCAAGAAATCTGATGTGGTGAAGGATTCCGACAACGACGGCATGCCCGACGAATGGGAGAAGCAGTATGGTCTCAACCCGAAGGACGCTTCCGATGCCAGCGTCGACAGCGACGGTGACGGCTACACCAACATCGAAGAGTATATCAATGGAACCAATCCCAAGGAATACGTCAACTACCGCAACCTTGGCAACAATACAGACCCCTTGATGAGTCTTTAAACCAAACTGTCATTCCGCGAGGAAGCGCAGCCTTTTTCATAGTAGGTAAGGACGGCGTCCGCAGTGCAATTTATTTGCATTTGCGGGCGCTTGTTCTTATCTTTGAAACCGCTTAACGACAGATTATGGACGACAGTTTCGACATACGCAGCGGCTACGGTTCCGACAAGGAAAAGGAGTTTGAAAAATCGCTCCGACCTCTGACATTCGACGATTTTCGCGGTCAGCAGAAAATCGTCGAAAACCTGAAAGTCTTCGTTTCCGCCGCCAAAATGCGCGAGGAACCGATGGACCATGTGCTGCTGCACGGCCCTCCAGGATTGGGCAAGACGACTTTGTCCAACATCATCGCCAACGAATTGGGCGTTGGATTCAAAATCACCTCAGGTCCCGTGTTGGACAAGCCGGGCGACTTGGCGGGCATTCTCACTTCTTTGGAGCCTCATGACGTCCTTTTCATCGATGAAATCCATCGTCTGAGTCCCGTTGTCGAAGAATATCTTTATTCGGCAATGGAGGATTACCGCATCGACATCATGATTGACAAGGGCCCGAGCGCACGTTCCATCCAGCTCGAGCTGTGTCCCTTTACGATGATTGGCGCCACCACCCGCAGCGGTCTGTTGACCGCGCCTTTGCGCGCCCGTTTCGGCATCAACTGTCATCTGGAGTATTATCAGTCCGACATTCTGAAAGATATCGTCAGCCGTTCAGCCAAACTGCTCAACATTCCCTGCGACGATGAAGCCGCCCACGAAATTGCCCGACGCAGCCGCGGCACGCCACGTGTGGCCAACGCGCTGTTGCGGCGTGTGCGCGATTTCGCCCAGGTGAAGGGGCGCGGCCGCATCGATCTCGAAATAGCCCGTTTCGCGCTTTCAGCTCTCAACATCGATGCTTATGGCCTCGATGAAATCGACCATAAGATACTGTTGACCATCATCGACAAGTTCAAAGGCGGTCCCGTCGGTCTGACGACAATCGCCACCGCTTTGGGCGAAGATTCCGGTACGCTGGAAGAAGTCTACGAACCTTTCCTCATTCAAGAAGGATTTCTCAAACGCACTCCGCGAGGTCGTGAAGTGACCGACCTGGCTTGGAAACATTTGGGCCGCTCCCGCATAGGAAAGGAATTCGAACTGTTTGACGAATAATATTTTTTGACGGATTATTATGGCTGGCATCAAGAGTTTGGCAAAAGACACTGCCATTTACGGATTGAGCAGCATGTTGGGGAAATTCCTCAACTGGTGTCTTGTCCCTTTTTACACCTACACGCTGAAAGCTTCCGGTGAATACGGAGTCGTGACCGAACTTTACAGCTGGACGGCTCTGGTCATCATCTTGCTCACCTATGGCATGGAAACCGGATTTTTCCGTTTCGCCAACAAAGAAGAGCACAAACCCGAGCAGGTCTACTCGACCACTCTCTGTAGCTTGGCTTTCACATCGGTGCTTTTCCTCATTCTCGGCCTTTCTTTCCTAGGGCCGATCACCCGAGGAATGGGATTTGAAAACCACCCGGAGTTTGTCGGAATGATGATTTTCATCGTTTCGCTCGACGCTTTCACCTCCATTCCTTTCGCCTATCTGCGCTATCAGAACCGCGCTTGGCGATTCGCCGGCATCAAATTGCTGATGATATTCACCAATATCGTCTTCAACCTGTTCTTCCTGCTGCTCTGCCCGAAGATTTACGCCGTCCATCCCGAATGGATCTCGTGGTTCTTCCAGCCCGATTACGGTGTCGGATACATCTTCATTTCGAACGTGTTCTCTTCCGTGCTGGCCTTTATCCTGCTGATGCCATCCTTCATTCACGTAAAGGTCGATTTCAACAAAGCGCTGCTTCAGAAGATGCTGCGTTATTCGTTGCCTCTGCTGGTGCTGGGAATCGCCGGCATCATGAATCAGGATTTCGACAAGATCATTTTCAAATACCTGTTCGCCGACCGCGAAATGGCCCAGTCGCAGTTGGGCATCTACGGTGCCTGCTACAAGATTGCCATCATCATGATGATGTTCACGCAGGCTTTCCGGTATGCATATGAGCCGTATGTCTTCGCAAAAAACCGTTCGGAGGACAACAAGAAAGCCTACAGCGAGGCCATGAAGTACTACATCATTTTCGGCCTGTTCATTTTCCTGGCCGTGATGTTCTACATCGACATCATCAAATACATCATCTCGAGCAAATATCACGAAGGTCTTGCCGTTGTCCCCATCATCCTCATCTGCTATCTGTTCCAAGGAATCTTCTTCAACCTTTCCCTTTGGTACAAACTGACCGACAAGACCCAATGGGGCGCCTACATCACCATTTTCGGATGTGTGCTGACGGTGCTGGGCAATGTGATTTTCGTGCCGAAATACGGATATGTGGCCGCTGCCTGGACTTCGTTCGTGTGCTATCTGCTGATGATGCTCGTCAGTTGGGCGCTCGGACAGAAATTCTATCCGATAAAATATGAGATGAAATCGGCCCTTTTCTATACTTGCCTCACGGCTGTCATCTATTTTGTCGGAATGAATCTGCCCATTGCCAACCAATGGCTCGACTGGGGCGCCAAAACCGTGCTGCTGCTGGTCTATTTGGGCATCGTGATGAAGAAGGACGTGCCGCTGGCCGTTCTCCGCAGATAGGCGTTTCAGTCTGTCAGACCTCCGATTTCGCGCAAGGGAACCGTTACGAACTCCCGTTGACGCATCAGGGGATGCGGCAAAGTGAGTTCTTCGGTGTGCATTTCGATTCGGTCATAGAGAAGAAGGTCGATGTCGATGCAACGGTCGTGGTAGATGCCGCCGACCGATTTTTCACTTCGTCCCAGAAGGCGTTCGATCTCTTGAGTCAGATGTAAGCATTCTATCGGTGAAAACGGAGTTTCCACCCGAATGCAGGCGTTCAGGAAAGGATGTTCCGACTGGAATCCCCAAGCTTGCGTTTCATAAAAACGAGATCGGGCAGTCACCTGCCCGACCTTATCCTCGATCAGACCGATTGCCTGTTCCAGCATATCGGCCCGATTGCCCAGATTGGATCCCAGTCCGAGATACAGCGTCGCCATATCATTTGATGAGCATGGCGTCGCCATAGCAGCCGAAACGGTAACCCTCCTTGACGGCTTCGTTGTAGGCTTCCATCACCAAATCGTAACCGCCGAATGCGGCAGTCAGCATCAGCAGCGTCGACATGGGCGTGTGGAAGTTGGTGACCATAGAATCGGCGATGGTGAAATCGTAGGGCGGGAAAATGAACTTGTTGGTCCATCCGTCGAAAGGTTTCACGTGGCCAGGAGCGCCTTCAGCCGTTTCGAGGGCTCTCATGACGGAGGTGCCGATGGCGCAGACTCTGTGTCCGTTGGCCGTAGCGGCATTGATTTTTTCGGCGGCTTCTTCGGTCACAATCATTTGCTCGGAGTCCATCTTGTGCTTGGTCAGGTCTTCGACATCAATGTCGCGGAATCCGCCCAGACCGATGTGCAGAGTGACGAATGCCGATTCGATATCGTTGATCTCCATGCGTTTCATCAGTTCGCGGCTGAAATGCAGGTTGGCCGACGGAGCCATTACCGCGCCTTCGTTGCAGGCGAATATGGTTTGGAAATTGGTGGGGTCGTCCTCGTTTACCGGACGGTTGATGTAGGGAGGAAGTGGTGTCTCTCCCAGTTCGAACAGCGCTTTCTTGAACGAATCGTGGTCGCCGTCATAGAGAAAACGCAACGTGCGGCCGCGGGAGGTGGTGTTGTCGATGACTTCTGCCACCATAGAGTCGTCTTCTCCGAAATAAAGTTTGTTGCCGATGCGGATTTTGCGGGCGGGATCGACCAGCACATCCCACAGACGAAATTCTTCATTCAGTTCGCGCAGCAGGAAAACCTCGATTTGAGCGCCGGTTTTTTCCTTGTTGCCGTACAGGCGGGCTGGAAACACTTTGGTGTCGTTGAATACGAAGGTGTCTCCTTTCTGATAGTATTCGAGGATGTTCTTGAACAGACGGTGTTCGATGGTCCCGGTCTTGCGGTCCAGTACCATCAGGCGGGCTTCGTCTCTGAAGAAAGTGGGTTCCTGAGCAATCAGCTCATCCGGCAGATTGAATTTGAATTTCGAAAGTTTCATTGTGCGTTATTGTTTGATTGTATTATTCTGCGATGTCTTTGCTGTTCAAAACTCATATTCTCGGGCTTGGTTTCTGTCCAGCCGTCGAGATACTGCGCTTTGAATGCCATGATGTCTTGACAGTCCTCCAAACGGACATCACCCACGCGCGTGCGCTCGAGCGCCGTCAGATGGGCGCCGCAGTTCATGGCCTGCCCGATGTCGCGGGCAAGCGCGCGGATGTATGTGCCTTTGCTGCAGACCACGCGTATGCGCATCCGAGGACGGCCCTCTTCGGGCTTCTGAAAGTCCAAAAGCTCGATTTCATCGATGACAAGTGTCTTGGGTTTGAGTTCCACCTGATGGCCTTTCCGAGCGATTTCGTAGGCCCTCTTGCCTTCGATTTTGCAGGCGGAAAAAGTTGGAGGGATTTGCTCGATGGTCCCTTTGAACTGCTCCAGTGTCTTGAGAGCCAGGTCGCGGTCCACATGCGAAAAATCGTATGTCATGTCGATGGGCTTTTCCAAATCGAAAGACGGTGTGGTGGCTCCCAATTCCAGCGTCGCGACATATTCCTTCGTATGAGCTTGAAGTTCGTCTATCTGTTTGGTGTATCGGCCTGTGCACACAATCATCACCCCGGTGGCCAGAGGGTCGAGCGTGCCGGCGTGGCCGACTTTCAGTTTCTTCATCTTCAGACCGCGGCAAAGCGCGAAGCGGACATCGTTGACCAGTTTGAACGATGTCCAGGTGAGCGGCTTGTTGAAATACATCACTTGCCCGTCGGTGTATTTCTGCTGCTCGAGCGCCAAGGCTTCAGGACTGAGTTGCATAATCGCTTAAATGAGAGGCAGGACAATGGCAAGAACGCCCACGATGGCGCAATAAATGCCGAACCAGATGAGTTTTCCTTTTTTGACGATGCCGATCATCCACTTGCAGGCCAGACATCCCGAGATGAACGCGGCCAGGAATCCGACAATCAGCGAACTGGCCGGAATGCCCTGACTGGCTGCAGCGGCGAACTCTCCGCCAACGATGTCGAGAAACATTTCTCCCAGAATGGGAATGATGACCATGATGAAGGAGAATTGTGCGATGGATTCTTTCTTGTTGCCCAGCAGCAGTCCGGTGGCGATGGTCGAACCGGAACGCGACAGGCCCGGCATGACGGCGCAGGCTTGGGCGATGCCGATGATGAAGGCGTCTTTCCAACCGATGTTCTCTTTGACGCGCGGTTTGGCAAAATAGGTGAACGTGAGCAACAGGGCCGTCAGCAGCAACATGCAGCCAACGACGAGCAGCCCGTTGCCGAAGAACGATTCCACATAGTCCTTCAGGAACACACCGACAATCAATACGGGAATCATCGAGATGAAAATCTTCAGAACGTAAGCCATTTCTTCGTTCCATTGGAAACGGAAGAAATTTTTCACAAGCGACCAGATTTCCTTGCGCAACACGCAGAGGGTGCTCAGAACGGTGGCGGCATGTACCATGACCGTGAACAGCAGGTTGTTCTCGCCGTCGATGCCCAGAAGGTAATGGCCGATTTCAAGATGACCGCTGCTGCTCACCGGCAGGTATTCGGTCAGGCCCTGGACCAGACCCAGAGCTAAAGCTTCCCATTCGTTCATCAGTCTTCCTGTTTGGAGTTGTTGCCCTCAGAGGGTTTTTTCAGGATACCGAAAATGACGCCGATGAAACCGATGAATGCGATGGTCGGCGCCAGAACGATGCGGCGGAAACTGAATATGTCGGCATTGTAAGCTTCTTTGGTGGAAGGTTCTCCCATCATCAGGGCAAATCCCAGAATGACGGCAGCAAATCCGATGGCAATCCAAAGGAGATTCTTGCGGGGAAAGAAAGAGTTGTTGTCCATATGGTCTTGTATGTTTAGACGTAATACAATTCGTCAGAGCTCATTTTAAGGAAGCGGTTGACCGAAAAGACGGTGGCGACCACGCTGATGAGCAGGCCCAGTCCGACAAGGATGGCGAAAAGGAGCAGGTAAAGCTGTGTGCTCATCATCGTCTGAATGCCGGGGAAGACATGATTCAGCCCGATGAGCGAGAGGTGGAAAAGCCCTATGGCCAGAAAGGCGCTGATGACGCCGCAACGCGCGTTCTGACGCACGAAGGGGCGGCGTATGAAACTGCGTCTGGCACCGACCAGGCACATGGTATGGATGAGAAAACGCTGGGCGTAAATCATCAGCCTTACGGTGTTGCGGATGAGCATGAAGGAAATCAGCGTGAGAATGACGGCGATGCCCAACAGAATCTGTCCGATGGAAAGGAGATTCTTGTTGACCAGCTGGATGAGGTCTTCCCGATAGACGACCTCCTGGACATACTTGAGCGCGGTCAGAGAGTTTTCGATGGCCTTGATCTCGGCGATATCGGCAAATTGGGGGACCATCCTGACTTCGAAGGTGGCTGGCAGAGGATTGTAGCCCAAAAGATTTTCCGGATTTTCTCCCAACTCTTCGGTGAGTTCCTTCAATGCGGTTTCTTTGTCGATGTACTCGTAAGTGCCGGCCCATTCTGCCAAGTCGAGCCGGCGCTTGAAAGAGGCCAGATCGGAGTCGGAAATCTGATCCGACAGCACCACGGTGATGCTGATGTTCTCTTTGGCCGTCTTCGACAGGTCGTGCGCAAAGTAGCCGACAGTGAGCATAATGGCAAAAAGCAACAGCACCAGGCTGATGCTCAGTGTGGCGGTCAGACGCGAACCGAATACCCGTCCGCTGTGTTTCTTGAATTTCCTGTTCATTCCGGCTGTTTAAGGGGAAATCACCATTACCCCCAATTTGGCCGTAAAAGTACACATAAATCCGAACATTTCGCGCCTGTGCGCGTGAAAAAATCCTTATTCGTCGATTTCACCGAGCAAAGTGGCAGAAGAACTACCGGTGATTCGGACTTTTACAAACTCTCCGGCATGGTGGTCGCCCTTGTCGAACACAACGGTTTTGTTTTTTTCGGTGCGTCCCGACAGCTGTTCGCGGGAACGTTTCGAGAAACTTTCGACCAGCACCGTGTAAGTCTTGCCGATTTCGCGCCGGTTGCTTTCGGCCGACAACTGGTTCTGCACATCGATGATTTCGGCCAGACGTCTCAGTTTCACTTCCTCGCTGATGTCGTCGGGCAGATGTTTGGACGCGAAGGTGCCGGGGCGTTCCGAATACTTGAACATGAACGCCGAATCGAAGCCCACTTCTCTCATCAGCGAAAGCGTCTGCTGATGGTCTTCCTCGGTCTCGGAATGGAAACCGCAGAAGACATCGGTCGAAATGCCCACATTGGGGATGATGCGTTTCATCGCGGCAATGCGCTCCAAATACCACTCGCGGTCATAGCGGCGGTTCATCAGCTTGAGGATGCGCGAACTGCCCGACTGGACCGGCAGGTGGATATGATTGCAGATGTTGGGGTATCGGGCGACGGTTTCGAGCAGTTCGTCGCTCATATCCTTGGGATGCGAAGTGGTGAAACGGATCCACATGTCGGGAGCGGCTTCGGCCACCTGGGCCAAGAGCTGCGGAAAACGAGTGTCATCGAAGCAGTAGGAATTCACGTTCTGACCGAGCAGAATGACCTCTTTGAAGCCTTTTTCACGCAAATCGGCCAGTTCGTTCATGATGCTTTGGACGTCACGGCTTCGTTCGCGACCTCGGGTGTAGGGCACGATGCAGTAGCTGCAGAAATTGTTGCAGCCTCTCATGATGGAGATGTATCCCGAAATGTGGCCCAGTCTCATCGGCATCACTTGCCGGTAGGTTTCCGTCTTCGACAACGCCACATTTACGGCCTTTTCTCCGATTTCAACGGCCGAAATGAGGTTGGGCAAATCCAGATAGGCATCGGGACCTGCCACCAGATCCGCCCCATGTTCCTGCGTCAGCTGTTCCTGCAGCCTCTCGGCCATGCAGCCGATGACACCGATGACGGCATGATTCTTCTTTTTCAGCGCACGCAAAGCCTGCAGCCGTCCGAAAATCTTCTGTTCGGCATTGTCTCTGATGGAACAGGTGTTGAGCAGAATGAGCTGCGCTTCTTCCAACGATGTGGCCAGTTCGAAGCCGTCCATTTGGAGAATCGAAGCCACCACCTCGCTGTCGGCCACGTTCATCTGGCAGCCGTAAGTTTCTATGAAGAATTTTTTCGTTGGAGTTCCCATTTATGACTGACGATATTTCGGTTCGAGTATTTCCTTGAGGATGACGGCTTTCTTCAGGTCGTCGGCATCGTGTATGAAGCGGCTGATTTCTTGAGCCGTCTGGGAGATTTCTTCGGGAGTTTCCTCCACTTTTTCCATTTTCGCGCTTGAAGTGACGGCCGTTTTGACATATGCCTGACCGGAGACGCTGTTGAAACCGGGTTTGGCACGGTCGGCACACGATGGCTTCGGGCGTGCAGGAGTGTTGGCCGGAATGAAGCTTCCGGCCGTTTCCTCTTCATCATCGAAGTCTTTGACTGGAGCAAGCGGACGGTTCTTTTCCTGTTTCCTGGCGGCCCGTTTGCTGATGGAACCGACGAAGATGAGCAGAAGGCTTCCGATGGTCACCAGCAGATCGAGAATGCTGTCATCCATAGCTGTGAAATTTTGCTCAAAAGTAGTGAAACCATTTTAGATGAACAATGGAAAATAATGAGTACCTTCGCAGCCGAAAGCAAACCTCAATTTATCAAGTATATGGCATTGAAATTTATCACAGCGGAAGAAGCCGCTTCCATCGTAAAAAATGGAGACAACATCGGTTTCAGCGGCTTTACTCCTGCAGGTGCCCCCAAGGTTGTGGCCGGCGCCATCGCAGCCAAGGCTGAAGCGGAACATGCAGCAGGCAGAGAATTCAAAATCGGAGTTTTCACGGGCGCTTCTTCGGGCGATTCGCTCGACGGAATGCTGGCTCGCGCCAATTGTGTGAAGTTCCGCACGCCTTATCAGTCAAACAAGGATCTCCGCGACCACATCAACGACGGTTCGGCTCCCTATTTCGACGCTCACCTTTCACAACTGGCTCAGGAAATCCGTTACGGTTTCTTCGGCAAGATCGACATCGCTGTCCTCGAGGTAGCCGACATCAATGAAAAAGGCGAGGCCATCCTGACCACCGGCGTGGGCAACGCCCCCACTTATGCCCGTCTGGCAGACAAGGTCATCATCGAACTCAACCACAAACATCCGAAATTCATCGAAGGCCTGCACGACGTTTACGAATGCGCAGATCCTCCATATCGCAAGGAAATCCCCGTCTACAAACCTTCGGACCGCATCGGTTCTCCGCTGCTCAAGGTGGATCCCTCCAAAATTGTCGGTATCGTCGAGAACGATATGAACGATCAGGTCAAGGGATTTACGGCTCCTGACGAAGTCACTCAGACCATCGGCGAGCGCGTGGCCCATTTCCTGGCTTCCGAAATGAAGGCCGGACGCATTCCTTCGAGTTTCCTGCCCATCCAGTCGGGTGTAGGCAACATCGCCAACGCTCTCTTGGGTTCGCTGGGAGAGAATCCCGACATTCCTCCTTTCGAAATGTATACCGAGGTCATTCAGGACGCCGTCATCGGCCTGATGAAGGAAGGCAACGTCAAGTTCGCCTCCGGCTGCTCGCTGACCATCACCCCCGAAGTGCTTGCTTCCATCTACGACGACTGGGCTTTCTTCAAAGACAAACTGGTGCTCCGTCCCCAGGAAATCTCGAACAGCCCCGAGGTCGCCCGCCGTCTGGGTCTGATTACCATCAACACCGCTCTGGAAGCCGACATCTTCGGCAACATCAACTCGACCCACGTCATGGGCACCAAGATGATGAACGGCATCGGCGGTTCGGGCGACTTCACCCGCAACGCATATCTGTCCATCTATACTTGTCCTTCTGTGGCCAAAGGCGGCAAAATCAGCGCTATCGTTCCGATGGTTTCCCACGTCGACCACAGCGAACACTCCGTCAAGATTCTCGTCACCGAGCAGGGTGTGGCCGATCTCCGTGGCAAATCGCCGATCCAGCGCGCTCAGACCATCATCGAAAACTGTGTGCATCCCGATTACAAGCAGCCCATGTGGGATTACCTCAAGCTGTCGAAGGGCGGTCATACGCCCCATACCCTGGCCAAAGCCTTCAATATGCACCTGACCTTCGCTGAAACCGGTGACATGCACAATACCCAGTGGTAATCGTTTTCCTGACCGGCTTCATGGCCGCCGGAAAAACCACCTGCGGCCGGCTTCTGGCAGAACGTCTGGACAGACAGACCGAGAGCCAGACTTGGAAATTCGCCGATTTGGACGATTACATTGAAGAATTCACCGAGCAATCTGTCCCTTCTCTCTTCGAAACTCGAGGAGAGGAGGGATTTCGTTTACTTGAACAGCAGTGTCTGAACCGCTTGATTTCAGAGGAAAACCCGCCGGGCGGGTTGGTCATCGCTTTGGGCGGGGGAACGCCTTGCCGGCCGGGAATGATAGAAGAACTGAATGCCGTCGGTACTACCGTATACCTGAGACTGTCACCCGAATCGCTTTCAGTCAGACTCGATCGTCCAGAGATGCGCGACGGCAGGCCGCTGCTTCAGGCCGACCTGCCCCTGGAACGGCAGATTTCCGATCTGTTGCAGGAACGTGAGCGCTTTTACGCCCAAAGCAAAATCATATTGGACGTTTCCGCCGAAGAAACGCCCGAAGAAACCGTGTCCCGAATTTGTCGGGAACTGTCTTTTCAAAAAGACTTATTTTAAGAAATCGTCTCTCATCGGAGAGAAGCAGTCGATGAGCAGACCTGCCTCGAGACAGCGGCAGCTGTGCAGAACGTCCGGTTCCATGCGCAGACCGTCGCCTTTGGAAACGATGCTGGTCTTGCCGTCTACCGTAAATTCGAACTTGCCTTCCGCCACGAATGTCACTTGAGAATGGGGATGTCTGTGAGGGGCTCCGAAATCGCCTGTGCCGAATTTCACTTTTACCATCATGATGCTGTCGTCATAACCCATAATCTGACGCTGGGCTCCGTTGCCGGCATCTTCCCACTGTTTTTCCTGTTCAAAAAGAAATACTCCGCTGTTTCTAGTCATAATAGTGCAGTTTTTGTCATACTCGTTGCGATTACAAAAATATGGAATAATTTTGGAACGAGTCTGTATTCACATCTGAAAGCGAGTCTTATGAAAACAGTTTTTCAATTTGTCGGAAAATCGGTCATGCGGCTGTCATGCCTGCTGCTGGCCATGGGCCCTTTGAACCTCAGCGCGGAAGAGAAGGCAACTGCCGATTTGGAAGATGCCGCGCTTGCCGCCATGAAAAAGGCCACGTCCTATATGATGGATTCGGTGAGCTGTCATGGCGGTTTCGTGTGGAACTATACGCTTGACCGTTCCCGCCGCTGGGGAGAGATGGAGGCTTATCCGACCATGATCTGGATGCAGTCCCCCGGCACTCCGCAGATGGGCCACACGCTGCTGGACGCATATCATGCCACGGGTGACGAATTTTTCTATGAGGCGGCCCGGAAAGTGGGGCAGGCCGTCATCGATGCCCAATTGCCTGCAGGCGGCTGGAACTATATGTTCGATTACGCCGGGGAAAATTCCATGCGTCAGTGGTATGCCACCATCGGCAAAAACGGCTGGCGGCTGGAGGAATTCCATCATTATTACGGCAACGCCACTTTCGACGACGGCGTCACGGTCGGAGCCGCCACCTACCTGCTGCGCTTGTACAAGGAAAAGGAAGACGCTCAGGTGAAAGAGGCTCTCGACAAAGCCATTTCGATGATTCTCGAAAGCCAGTACCCTTGCGGAGGATGGCCTCAACGCTATCCGCTCATGTATGACCATCCTTTCCGGGGCAAGGCGGACTACTCTTCTTTCGTCACTCTCAACGATGGGGTGACACAGGAGCTGACGTCATTCCTGCTGGAATGCATGTTTGTCTTGGGCCGTGAGGACCTGCGAGAACCCATACTGCGGTCGATGTATGTCATTCTCGATTTGCAGCAGCCGCTTCCCTATGCCGGATGGAACGACCAGTACACGGTCGGAGACCTGAAGCCGGCGCACGCCCGCTCGTACGAACCCCGCTGCATCAAGACCAGTTCCACCCAGTCGATGATCCAACTCTGCATGCGCTATTATCTGATGACCGGCGACAGCCGTTTCTTGGAGAGATTGCCCGAAGCCATCGATTTTCTTGCTCATCTGACTCCTGAAGGTTACAGTGACAAACCTGTCGAAACGGACGTGGCCTTTGTCCGCATTCCCCGTTTCATCGACGTTGAAACAGGCAAGCCGATGTTTCTGCATCGGGTGGGCAGCAATGTCCAGAACGGCCACTACTACACCGATGAGAATCCTCAGTCTCTGGTCGGACATTACGGTTCGTTCGCTACGGTCAACGTGGCATCGCTGCGTCAACAGCTGGAAACGGTCCGTCATCAGGAAATCACGGGTCTCGGGCAGCCCCATGAATTGCGGAAATATTATTCCATGCGCTCGGGCCGTCCCAATTCGCCATCTGGCGGTGCTTCCGGTGAAAACGCCGTCGAATCGGCCATCAGCAGCCTCAGCCCGGAAGGTTGCTGGGTGGGCCGTCTGTCCAACGACACCCATATCTACGAGGCCTATTGCGACACCGTTCCCAGCACAGAGACAGCCTATGCCTCTTCCAATGTGGGCGACGAGCACGACACTTCCCCCTATCCGTCGCCTGTCCGCCAGACGGGCATCAACATCCGCGACTACATGTCCCGCATGTCGGTCCTTTCGGCCTATGTGGCCGCTTGTCGAGGCAATCTGTAGCCCCATTTCATCGCTCGTTTCCCCAAGAGGCACGGTCCAGTTTGCGGTATTGGATAGCCTCTGCGACGTGTCCGGTCTGAATGATTTCGGAACCGTCCATGTCGGCAATCGTGCGCGCCACTTTCAGGATGCGGTTGTAGGCGCGTGCCGACAGTTGCAGTTTTTCCATCGCATACTTCAGCATCGCTTCGCTTTCCCGGTCGAGACGGGCGAATTCGGTCAGTTGCCGGCTGTTCATCTGCGCATTGCAGAAGATGCCCGGACAGGTGGCGAACCGTTTGGCCTGAATTTCCCTGCATCTGACCACCCGATCGCGTATGTCCCGGCTTTTCTCCGCCTTGTCTTTCCGGTTCAGATGTTCGAACTCGACCGGCATTATTTCCACTTGTATGTCAAAACGGTCCAATAGCGGTCCGGAGATGCGTCCCGAATATTTCTGAATCTGCATAGGTGTGCAGATACATTCCTTATGCGGATGGTTGTAGTAACCGCAGGGGCATGGATTCATCGAGGCCACCAGCATCATCGACGCCGGGTATTCGATTGTATATTTTGCTCTCGAGATGCAGATTTTGCGGTCTTCCAGCGGCTGGCGCAGCACCTCCAGCACCGAACGGCTGAATTCCGGCAATTCATCCAGGAAAAGCACGCCGTTGTGAGACAGACTGATTTCTCCCGGCTGCGGCTGGCTGCCGCCTCCGATCATGGCAACCGGGCTGATGGTGTGGTGCGGCGCCCGGAAGGGCCTTTGCGTGACCAGCCCATCGTGCGTCACTTTGCCGGAAACGGAATGGATCATGGTGGTTTCGAGCGCTTCGTCAATGGTCATTGGCGGCAGTATTCCCGGAATGCATTTGGCCATCATCGTCTTTCCCGAACCAGGGGCGCCGATCATAATCAGATTGTGGCCTCCGCTGCAGGCCACTTCGATGGCTCTTTTCACTTCTTCCTGCCCTTTCACTTCAGAGAAGTCTTCGCCGATGTTCTGCCCGATGGAATCGGGAAAATAGTCGTTTCTCGGCTCTGGCGGCAAGACGGCTTCTCCATTCAGAAAAGACCGTATCTGCCGGATGTCGCGCACTCCGTAGACATCGATTCCTTCCACCACTGCCGCTTCTCTGGCGTTCTGCCAAGGGACAAACAGCCGTTGAATGCCCAAATTGCGGGTCATGGTCGCAATTGAGAGCGCGCCCTTGATGGGCTGAAGACTGCCGTCAAGCGACAGCTCCCCCACGAAGACACTGTCGAACAGAGCATCGCAGGGAATGTGTTCGCCCGCAGCCATAAGACCCACGCTCAGCGGCAGGTCATAGCCGGTGCCTTCCTTGCGCAAATCGCCGGGCGCCATATTGATGACAACCTGCTTGCGCGGGATGTCCATCCCGTTCATCTGAAGAGCGGAACGGATGCGTTCGTGGCTCTCGCGCACTGCGTTGTCGGGCAGTCCGACCAGAGAAAAACAAATGCCTCGTGAGGTGTGTATTTCCACGGAGACAGGAACGGCGCTAATGCCCAAAATGGCCGCCGAGGTGAGTCTTACTAGCATGGTACCAAATTTATCAACGCCGCAAAATTAACAATAAGTTTACAAAAACAAAATAAATCCTATCAAATTTGTGCCTATTTTTGTCTGAACGAATGATAGGCAGGCGATATGAAATTCGAGGAAATGGAATTGCACAGGAGCCGTCGGCGCTCTCTCTCCATTCTGGTCAAGCCGGACGGGAGAGTGGTTCTGCGCGCTCCTGCCAGAATGCCCGAGAATGAGATCCGCCGGTTTGTCGAGACCAAATCCGACTGGATAGAGCGTCATATGGCCAAATTCGAGTCGATTCGCAGCGACGCGGCTCTCTTTACCGAAGAGGAGAAGAAACGCATGAAGGCGGAGGCCAAGGTTCTCATCGAAGAGAGGGTCCGCCATTATTCCGAAGTGATGGGCATCGGCTATGGCTGTCTGAGTTTCCGTTTTCAGAAAACCCGCTGGGGCAGCTGCAGTTCCAAAGGCAATCTGAGCTTCAACTGCCTGCTGGTGTTGGCGCCGATGGAAGTGCTTGACAGCGTGGTCATTCATGAGCTCAGTCACCGCCGTTTCCTGAACCATTCGGAGCGCTTTTGGAAGCTTGTCTGCCAGTATTGTCCCGATTATGACAAATGCCGTCGTTGGCTCAAACGAGAGGGCGTGGCGTTGATGATGAGGCTCTGATGGGCCGTGATTTTCACTGATGAAAAATCACGCGACAGTCAAAACGTCCTAAATGAACGTTATGAATATGATTGTTTTACCTAAAACATTCAAGCACAACATTGCTGCGATACTTGCGTTGACGGCATTGTTTTCTCCATTCAGTCTGAAAGCCGAAGCCATACGCATTTGTTTTGACGATTCTTCCGAATCTTGGACCGTGGTGCAGGGTAAAGCTGTGACCGTGGAAACAGAAGCCTATCAAGGACATTGCCTCCAACTTGAGCCTCAGACACTTGTCACTTTCCGTCTGCCGCTGAAACAAGGTACCCGCTACCGCTTGAGCGCATGGCTCAAAACGGCCAGCGGCAACACCACCGTTTGCCTGCAAGGGACCGACTTGCGCGAAGGTAATTTCACTCTCAGCAGCGCTTTGAGCGAATGGGCTCACGTGCAACAGGAGTTCCACTACCCGATTGGATTGTTGAAAAATCCGCGCATCGAAGTCGTTTTCAACGGCAACTCAAAAGCTTGGGTGGACGAAATCGTCATTGAGGAACTGGGAAAATACCTTCCTCCGGTCTGTTACGGTATTCCGCCACAAGACAGGCGTGAGGTCCGGACGGACTTTGGAGTGAGTATGCAGAGCGATGACAAGATCCGATGGATGCACGATGCCAAACTAGGGATGTTCATTCATTGGGGCCTCTATTCCGGTGTTGGAAAAGGCGAATGGTATATGTGTGACCAAGGCGTTTCCATAGAGGATTACAGCCGTCTGGCCTATCCTGAAGCCGGAGAACGGTACTTTGACGCCGTCGATTATCATCCTGCCGAATGGGTAGACTTGGCCAAGGCTGTCGGCGCCGGCTATATGGTGCTGACAGCGATGCACCACGATGGCTTCGCTCTGTTCGAGACGCAGGTGGATTCAGCCTTCAGTTCTCAGCAACGTCTGGGCCGCGACCTGGTACGGGAATATGTCGATGCCTGCCGTGAAGGGGGGTTGCGGGTCGGATTGTACAAAACGCTCATCAATTGGCGCTATCCGGGCTATTACGATGTCAGCGGAACGGATTGCAAGAAGAACAACTTTGGCTACACCACCGCTGTCTGGCACAAAGAAAACGCCAGACAGATGAAAGAAGACCTGTATGTCCAGACCAGGGAATTGATGACTCGCTACGGAAAAATCGATCTGTTGTTTTGGGACGGTGGCTGGATAGAGCAACGGCCTTCCGATCGGGAGGGAGCCAGACTTTGGGAGCCGTCACAATATCTCGATCAGGAAAATCCATGGCCCATCAGTCCTGAAGTGGTGGAAATCGAGGATTCCACCGGCAAAGCCTTAGGATTGATGGGCATGGTCCGCCATTTCCAACCCGACATTCTGGTCAATCCGCGGAGTGGCTGGACAGGCGATTACACCTGCGAGGAAGGCGACAGTGAAGTGCGTGGCGGCATACGCGGAAACCTGACGGAAAAATGTATGGCGCTGCACAAAGTCTGGGGTTATACACCCGATTGTGAGAATCCAGATGTTTTGATGAGCGTGGACAAACTCAAACGCATTTTCGCCGACTGCCTGATGCGAAACATGAACCTCAACGTCAATCTCGCTCCCGACCGTCACGGACGGATACCTGTTCTGATGGAAGAACGACTTCGTGAATTCGGTCAATGGGTCCAACGCATCTCACCTGCTGTCTATGGAACGACAGGAGGACCCTGGCAACCCGTTGACGAGCAATACGGGTTCTGCTACCGCGACAGCACCCTCTATCTCTTCTTGCACGAGAATTTTCATCCCCGACGACTGAGCCTTCCTCCGCTTGACGAGGATATGGACGCGATGAAAGCCTATGAACTGAGCCATCATTCGGAGATTCGACTCAGACAGCGCTCTCAGACGGTGATGCTCAAAGGTCTTCGCCGCGTACATCCTCTGCTTGGACATAAGAATTCGGACGGAGAGGCGATCCATGTCATTGCCATCGAACTCAACCGTCCGGTAAGGAATTCGCAGAAATGAAAAATTATCGTACCTTTGCCGCCGCAAACAATCAACCATCTTACCGACATACGTCATGAAAAAATTGCTCACTCTTATTCTTGCTGTCTTGAGTTTTTCGTCCGTTTCACTTATGGCTCAAGAATGGTCCACTTCCGCCACTGTCAGCTTCGCCGCCAATTATCTTTGGCGAGGTACCTATCTGATGGGTACCGGAATCGTTCCGGAACTGGAGCTTGACTTCGATACCGACGATTATGGCTTTTATGTCGGTACAACCGGATACAAAGGAATCAATGAAACAGCTTTCGCCGCTGTCGAATGGCCGAACACCTATCACGAAATCGACTTTTATGCCGGCGCTTATTACGACAAGTTCACCCTTGAGCTCGATATGTACAATACCGATTTCGACTGTCTGCCGAACGACAAGTTCGAGACGCCTCTCATGGCGCTCGATGTCACTCTGAATTACGATTTCGACTTTGGAACCAGCCTCTACTGGGGTACGATTGTCGCCTGCAACGACGCTTCCTGTCTGTGGTCATCCTATGCGGAAGTGAAGCAGACTTTCTCTGTCAATGACAATCTGCAGTTCGAAGCCATGGCCGGTGCGCTTCCTTTCACCTCATATTATATGTCCGATTACGAAGGATTTCAGGTGGTCAATCTGCTTCTTCAGGGAACCTACAACCTGGAATTCGACAAGTTCACTATGCCGATTCAACTGGCTGGCGGATACAATCCGAGCGAGAAGATGCCCTTGGCATCTCTCATGATCGGATTCAGTTTTTAAAAGGGAAGTGATCTGTAGCGGATTTGAACCGTTGACCTCTTGCCTGTCAAGCAAGCGCTCTAAACCAGCTGAGCTAACAGATCGGAATCGGCTGCGAAGATAGGAATATTTTTTTGAATAATCCTACAATAGTCGCAGATTTCTCAGATTAACTGATGATATGTTTGTTGTGATAGTGGGATTTGTGCCACCGTCCGTAAATCTCTGTCACGTTTCCGGCCGTGGTGAAGGCGCGGATATCGTGGTTCTTCATATAGTCCATCAGTTTTGAAAACTCGTACTGGGTCAGCAGCGTCTGAATCTCGTAGCATTTCTCTCCGGTATAGCCGCCGACAATCTCGTAGAGCGTGCAACCGCGTTCCAGTTCCTTGATGATGTAAGAACGGATTTCCTCGTATTCGGAAGAGATGATGCAGACTCGCTTGCGTTTCTTCAGACCGGCGGTGAAATAGTCGATGACGATGCCGTTGAACCAGGTGCCCAAAATGCCGATGACCACCATTCGGAACGGATGGATGGCAAAGGCGGTGAAACAGATGATGATGCCCAGAAAGCTCACCGACGTACCGATATCCAGATGAAGATACTTGTTGAGAATCAGTGCGATGATATCGGTACCGCCTGTTGATGCGTTGTTGAAGAACAGAATGGCTTGAGCGGCGCTGATGAGCAGCACATAGCAGAGAAGGTCGAACCAGAGATCTCCCATGACCGATATCTGTCCGGGCTCGGTCAACAGGTTGGTATAAGGATAAATCCACTCGCAGAGCTCCATCAGCGGACCCAGAATCAGGGAGGCATAGACCGTTTTGAGACCGCATTCCTTTCCTAGCATCAAATAGGCCAGAATCAACAAAAAAGCATTGATAATAAGTATTATGATGGATACTTTAATGTTGATTCCCACCTTGGCAAGCACGCCGCTGATGACGATGGACAGACCGGAGATGCTGCCGATAATCAGCTGGCTGGGCAGTACGAAATAGTAGATTGCAACGGCCGTGACCAGCATGCCGAGCGTTAGAATGAACAAATCTTTGAGAAGGGTTTTCATACCGTCATTTTTCGGTCGATGTGAGCTTCTACCACGTTGATGACATAGTCGCCTAATTTCTCGCAGTCGACGATGATGTCCATAAATCGGGCACCGATTCCGTATGGATACTTGTTGTCATTGATGTCGCTGACATTGTTCTCCTTCAACTGAGTTCGATAGGCGTTTATTTCGTTCTCGATATTGAGCGATTCAAGCGGATCGACTTTCTCCTGACCTTCGACCAGCAGACTGATCATCTGGGCGAGAGCTTTGTCACAGAGTTCGAACATATGCTCGAGCCGCTTGTTCTGCTCGGCCGTGAAACGCTCCTTGTTGCGGAACTTGTTGTTGATGGCGCGGGCGATGTTGTAGCAGCTGTCGCAGATACTCTCTATCTCGGAAATTTCCCGGAGCATGCAGCGGATGGTGTTCTTGCCTTCCGGACTCAGACGACCTTCAGACACCTTGCTCAGGTAGTTGCCGATTTCGATTTCCATGTTGTCACTGATACCTTCGTACTTCTCGGTGCGCGCGAACAGTTTGGAAAACTCCTCCTCGTTCTTCAGTTTGATGAGTTCGGGCAGAAAACCGAACATCCTGCGGGATCTCTCGGCGAAATGGTTGATTTCCTTACGAGCCTCCAACAGAGAGATTTCTGCCGTCGAAAGGATACCTCCGGTGATGAACTTCAAGTGTTCGTCCTCTTCTTTCTTCGTCTTGATAAAGTGGCTGACCAAGCGCTCGAAAGGCTTGATGAACCAAATGAGGATGAACACATTGCACAAGTTGAATGAGGTATGGAAGGCGCAAAGCGCGTAGTTCACCAGAATGCCGTTCTGAATGATTTCCTCTTCGTTCTGAGGGACGAAGTACGGGTCGAAACCGACGAACGAGCAGACCATATTGACGAAGGGATGGAATATGCAGAGCACCCAAACCACACCGAATACATTGAATATCAGATGCGTCAATGCGGCTCTACGAGCTTGCGTGGAAGCGTTCAGTGCTGCGATGTTCGATGTGACGGTGGTACCGATATTCTCACCCATAACCAAGGCAATACCCTGATAGATAGGCATGACACCCGCCGAACACAGCAGCATGGTGATGGCCATGATGGCTGCTGACGACTGCACACACATAGTCAGCACGCCGCCGATGAACAGAAACAAGATAGTGGTCCAGAAACTGTCGGGATTGAACGATGAGAAAAAATCAATGACCGCCTGATTGCTGGCCAGGTCCATGTCGCGTGCATTCTCTCGCAGCGTGCATAGGGCCAAAAACAGGAAGGAGAATCCGAACAGGAATTCACCGACCGATTTGAATGAATTCTTCTTCTGCCAAATAAGAACGATTCCCAGCAGGAAAAAAGGCCAGACAAAATTGCTCATGTTCAGTTGGAAGCCGAACAAGGCCATAATCCAAGCCGTGACGGTGGTGCCGATATTGGCACCCATGATTACGGAAATGGCCTGTCTCAGACTGAGCAGCCCGGCATTGACAAAACTGACGGTGAGCACCGTGGTAGCGGTGGATGACTGGATGGCTGCGGTCACTACAGTACCCGTGAGCAGACCCGTAAAACGGTTCTTGGTCATGGCGCCCATAATGTTTCGCAGATGGCCGCCGGTGAGTTTCTGAAGTGCTTCGCTCATGGTCTTCATGCCGAACATGAGCAGAGCTAGACATCCCAACAGTTTCAGGAGAGTGATCAGCATATCAGATTGTCATCGATGTATGTGGACAGCAGGTGTCAGCAGTACATGTTGACGATGGCTTCGTAAAGTTCCTGTTTGCCGCTGGTCTGTTTGGGCTCACCGACTTTCTTGCCGTATTCGTAGGCCTCTTCAAACGTCATCTTGCCTTCTTCGAAGCGCTTGCCTTCGCCGCTGTCGAAACTGCTGTAACGTTCTTTGACCATGGCGGGGATGGGGCTCTTTTCGAGGATTTCGGCAGCGTTCTCCAGAGCGCGTGCCATCACATCCATACCGGCGATGTGGGCGATGAAGATGTCTTCCAGATCGGTGCTGTTGCGACGGGTCTTGGCATCGAAGTTGGTGCCGCCGTTGCCGAAACCGCCGTTGCGGATGATCTGCATCATGGCCTGGACAAGTTCATAGTTGTCGATGGGGAACTGGTCGGTGTCCCAGCCGTTCTGATAGTCGCCGCGGTTGGCGTCGATGCTGCCGAGCATGCCGGCGTCAACGGCGCAGGCCAGTTCGTGTTCGAAGGTGTGTCCGGCCAATGTGGCATGGTTCACTTCGATATTCACCTTGAAATCCTTGTCCAAATTGTGGGCTTTGAGGAAACCGATGACCGTTTCGGTGTCGACGTCATACTGATGCTTGGTGGGTTCCATAGGCTTGGGCTCGATCAGGAAAGTGCCTTTGAATCCTTTGCCGCGGGCGTAGTCGCGGGCCATGGTCAGCATGGTGGCCATATGCTCCTTTTCGCGTTTCTGGTCGGTGTTGAGCAGGCTCATGTAGCCTTCGCGTCCACCCCAGAACACATAGTTGCTTCCACCCAGTTCGATGGTGGCGTCGATGGCGTTCTTAATCTGGACGATGGCGCGGGCGACAACGTCGAAATCGGGGTTGGTGCTGGCGCCGTTCATATAGCGCTTGTGACCGAAGACATTGGCAGTGCCCCACAGCAGCTTGATGCCGGTTTCGGCCTGTTTCTGCTTGAGGTAAGCCACGATTTCCTTCAGATTTTTCTCGTATTCATCGATGGTCGGAGCCTCTGCGACAAGGTCGACATCGTGGAAGCAGTAGTATTCGATCCCCAGTTTCTGCATAATTTCGAAACCGGCGTCAACTTTGTCTTTAGCGGCTTGGATGGGGCAGGCTGCGGCGTTCCAGGGGAAAGTCTTTGTGCCGGGACCGAACTGGTCGGAACCTTCTGCACAGAGCGTATGCCACCAGGCCATGGCGAACTTGAGCCATTCGCTCATCTTCTTGCCCATTATCACTTTGTTGGCGTCATAGTAATGATACGCCATAGGATTTTTACTGTCCTTACCTTCAAATTTGATTTTTTCAATCTCAGGGAAATACTCTTTTGCCATTTTCTCGATATTTAGGAGTTGTAATAATCTAATCACGCAAAGATAATGTTTTCTCTCATATGTCGGATGCATTATCGTACATTTCATGGAGATATTTTCAAATGTGGTTTATCTGAGGGCAAAACAGTAGGAATTCGGCCATAATAATAGTATGTTTGAAGATTGAATCATTTGAATGAATACATTGCAGATATGAAACAATCTTTTCTTTTCCGAATCGCCGGCTGTCTCGTCCTTGCCCTAGTCCTGTCCGGCATGATTTCATGCAACGGAAAGTCAGATACCGGTCTGACTGCGGGCGAAATTCCACATTTGGAGAAACGTGGCGATGTGACCCAACTGATTGTAAAGGGAGAACCCTGGCTGGTGCTGGGTTGCGAACTTCGCAACTCCTCCTCGTCCAGCCGCACCTATATGGCTTCCTGTTGGGATCAGCTGGCGCAGACTGGTGTGAACACGGTGTTAGCTGTGGTGTCTTGGGAACAGACCGAGCCGCAGGAAGGTGTGTTCGATTTCGCTGTGGTCGACGCACTGCTGGCTGATGCCCGCGAGCATCGGATGAAACTGGCGGTCTTGTGGTTCGGCAGTTGGAAAAACGGTATCACCAGTTACACGCCTGTATGGGTCAAACGCGACACTGCCAGATTTCCGCTGGCAGAGACGCCAGACGGTAAGAAACTGCCCATTCTCAGTACTTTGGGAATGGAGACGGCTAAAGCCGATGCCAGGGCTTTTGCCGCCCTGATGCGCCATCTTAAAGAAGTGGACGGAGACGAACAGACGGTCATAATGATTCAGATGGAAAATGAAGTTGGGCTGCACGGGTATCCGCGTGACTACTGTCCGCTGGCTGAAAAGGCATTCGCTGGCGAAGTGCCGCGAGCTTTGACCGGATATCTGGAAACACACAGGGACAATCTGCTTCCAGAAACACTTCAAGCTTGGAAAAGCCGTGGGTGCAAGACATCCGGCACGTGGGAAGATGTGTTTGGCGACAATGACCGCGCCGAGGAGATATTCATGGCATGGAACTACGCATCCTACATGGACCTGGTTACAGCAGCCGGTAAGGCCGAATATAATTTGCCCACCTTTGTCAATGCCTGGATTGTGCAACCCGAAGACACTCGCCCCGGCAACTATCCTTCCGGGGGCCCTCAGGCTCAAAATCACGATATCTGGCGCGCTGCCGCGCCGCATATCGACTTTTTGTGTCCGGACATTTATCTGAACGATTTCCCGCAGATTCTCCAAATGTACAGCCGCAACGGAAATCCTGTCTTCATTCCGGAATCGCGTGCTGGACAGAACGGCGCGGCCAATGCCGCCTACGCCATTGGAGCGATGGGTGCCATCGGTTATTCTCCGTTTGGATTCGAATCCAACTGTCTTTCGCCCGACAACCAATCTTTCCGTGAATTTTATCAGACAGCAGGCCGCATGTCCGACATCATTCTCAAAGCTCAGGCCGAAGGCCGCATCGGCGCCGCCTGGCTGAAGGGAAGTCATCCGATGAAAGTGAAAGACGAAATCCTGCTGGGCGATGTGCGTATCGGCTGCGAACTGGTTTCGAGCGGCATGCGCAACGGAGGCGCTCCTCAGCTGACGGGCGGAACGTACAATCCCGACGCCATGGGATATGTGATTGCTATAAAAGAAGAGAATTCCTATTTGTTTTTGGGTTCCAATGCTCGCGTCACTTTTCTTCCAGCGGAAGGGAATGACATCATTGGCTTGGCCAAGGTTACCGAAGGAATATTCGATGAAAACGGCTGTTGGCAGGAACTCCGCTGGCTCAACGGGGACGAAATCCAACTTCGCTATGACTTGCTTTATGCGGTCGATGAAGGCTATTCGGGTCAGGGCCTGAATTTTGCCCGTCCGAAGCCAGAATGCATCAGGGTCGAACTTTTCAGCTATTGAAGTGATGAAGACAATGCGGTTTATTACAGTTCTGGGTTTTGGATTGATGCTTGCACAGACGGCCTGCATGGCTCAGGAGAATAAGGCTCGTGACATTCAGGTCAGAGAGCCGGGTTTCGCTGTCTTTCAGTTTCCGCGCACAGCCATTCCGCGTATCGACGGCGATTTTTCCGACTGGGATATAGTCCCCGATTCGTATGTGATCGGCATGGATGAAATGTGGGACGACAGCGGCAAACACAAAAGCATTGACCGTTCGACTTTGGATATCAAAGTGAAAGTCGGTTGGGTGGCTGGTCTCAACCGCCTGTATTTCTATTACGAGGCCTATGACGACTATTGGGATTTCGACCAATTGGGCCTTCGCAACGACACTTACGAAATTGTGGTCGATGCAGACCTTTCGGGCGGTCCCCATACCGATGAATTCCGACTCAACAGCGAAGCCAAAACGCGTCTCGAGTCTTTCTTTGAATTCCAGAATATCCATGCTCAGAATTATCATATAATGACTCCTCCGACCGAAGGTAAGTCTTGGACAATGGTCTGGGGTACACAACAATGGCTTAAGGAACTTCCTTACGCCAACTATGCCTATGACTATTCGTTCAAGCATGGTGAAAGTGGCATCCTCCGCTTTGAATTCTACATCACCCCCTTTGATTATGCCAGTCCGGAAGGACCGGCCAAATCGGTCGAAAGCCGGCTTTACGAAGGCAAGAAAATCGGTCTGTGTTGGGCGGTCATTGACTATGACGGCGGCAAGGGAAACAGCGGTTTTTGGAATTTGTCTAAGTATCATCAGATGTTCGGAAACGCTTCCATGGAACGTCTGTTCACGCTGATGCCAATCGAAAAGCAATTCCGCCGCCCGATTGAATGCGACTGGACTTTCACCAACATCCGCGACACCCGAACGGTGGTGTTTCAAGACAAAACCTACGGACCTGTCACTTCGTGGCTGTGGGACTTCGGCGACGGCACGACTTCGACTGAGCAGAATCCAATCCATACATACGCCCAAGACAATGTACACTATGTGGTTACTCTCTACGTAGATGGCCCGGCCGGGAAATCCCGCTGCTGCAAAGTGTGGGAGGTGACCGTGCGTGACAGGCTGCATCCATCGTCAAATCCATACGATTAACCTTTAAACATATACATAGATGAAAAAACTTAATCTTTTTATTTTGTTGTCTGTTTCCGCCGGTCTGCTCTTTGCCGAAGACTTCCGGGAAAGACATTATTTTTACGAAATTCTCCAGCCTAGCCACGAGGCCAAAGCCCCGGTGGACGGAGGCTTGACCGAACGCGTTTGCGAACCGCTGGACCGCGGACTGACCGCCGTAACCGCCGCTGACGGCAGGCTTCACCTCAGCTGGCGCCTTTTGGCCGACGACCCGGAGGGTGCGGCTTTCCACGTCTATCAGATTGTCAACGGCCAATCGCGCCGTATAAGCTCCAAGCCGATAACGGCGACGACCGATTTCTTCTGTGCCATGCCCTCAGACCCGGAATCCACCTCCTACCAGGTGGTTTTGCTCGATGAAAAGGGGAAAATCCGAGAGCGTTCCAATCCTTTCAAGGCTTCATGGGCCACCAAATACCGCAGCATAAAGCTCCAGGAAGGCACTCAGGTGGGCAAACTGGCGGTGGCCGATCTGAACGGCGACGGCACCTACGACTACATCTTGCGCACGCCTTCACGCGGCACGGATCCCGGCACGCAGGGAATCACCGACGGACTCACCTATAAGATACAGGCCTATCTTTCCGACGGCACTTTCCTTTGGTCCTACGATTTGGGTCAGGGCATCGAACCGGGCGTATGGTATTCTCCCTTTGTCGCCTTCGATTTCGATGGTGACGGAAAGGCCGAGGTGGCTATGAAAACTGCCGGTGAAAACGTGCAAAGGGATTCCACAGGACGAGTGGGATGGGGTGAGGAATACATCACTGTCCTCGACGGAATGACCGGCCAGGTGCGTGCCCGTGCCGACTGGCCCGAACGCAATTTCCGGTACGGCAACCTCAACCGCCAGAACCGCAATCAAATGGGAGTCGCCTTTCTTGACGGCAAGACACCCTTCATTCTGGCTTGCCGAGGCACCTACAAACTGATGGTGGTGGATGCCTGGCAATTGAAGGGCGACGAACTTGTGCGCGCCTGGCGTTGGGACGGTGACGAAGAAAACCCCATCGTGCGCAGTCAGGGTTCGCACAGCCTGGTCTGCGGCGATGTAGATGAAGACGGCCGCGATGAGATACTGCTGGGTTCCTGCATGCTCGACGACAACGGCACGCTGCTCTGGTCTACCGGACTGGGACATCCCGACAAGATTTATCTGACCGACATCGACCCCAACCGGCCGGGTCTGGAATGTTTCTTCTGTCTCGAACCCAAGCACGAGGAGGGCCGCGGCATCAGCCTGTTCGATGCCCGCACAGGCGAATTTCTCTGGGGAATCGGTCATGAGACCTTCCATGTGGGCAGCGGAATGGTGGCCGATTTCGACCCGGCCCATCCCGGTCTGGAATGTTTCGGCGGAGAAGACCGCAAAGGCGGCAGTACAGACCGCTATCTGCTGTCGGCTTCGGGCGAATACCTGAGCCGCAACGGCAACATCCCGCCCACAGGAGACTGGCTCTGGTGGGACGGCGATCTGCTGCGAGAAACCTTCGGACGCGAAGAAATCGACCCTGCCGCCTCTCCCGAACTGATGCGCCGCCGTTTCTGGTCGCAGGCCGTTGTCAAATGGCCGGCCGTCGGAAGCGATGAAAAAGCGGTCGCCGTGGACAATGGCATCGAAGGCAGCATCGTGCTCACCGCCGACTTGGAAGGCGACTGGCGTGAAGAGATTGTAACCGCCGTGCAGAACGAACTGCGTATCTACACCACGCCTCTGCCTGCCAAGGACCGCCGTGTGACTCTGATGCAGGATCCCCTCTACCGCAACTATGTCATTAGCCGCAGTATGGGCTATCCGCAGTCACCGATAACATCTTATTACATAGGAGAATAAAATGGATTTAACCCGATATCTGAAATTTTTGTGCTGTTTGCTCCTGAGTGTTGTCGTCCATGCGAATGCGGCCAAGGTCTATAATGTTCGAGACTTTGGCGCCTTGGGCGATGGTATCGCCATCGATTCGCACGCTATCAATGCGGCCATCGAAAAGGCAGCTGCCGAAGGCGGCGGCACGGTCCGACTGCCCGAGGGAATCTATCTTTCGTATTCGATTCGTCTGAAGAGCCACGTTTGCCTGCATTTCGACAAAGGCGCCGTTCTGAAAGCTGCTCCCGTAACGGAAACGGAAGGCTACGACGATGCCGAACCCAACGATTCCCATTATCAGGATTTCGGCCACAGCCATTGGCACAATTCGCTGCTTTGGGGCGAATGTCTCGAAGATGTGGCGCTGGAAGGAGAAGGTCTTATCGACGGCACCGGCGTTCTGTCGCGCGGCGAACCCAGGCGTGGCTGGCAGGGACCGTCTGTGGCCAACAAGGCATTGGCTTTGAAAGAATGCGACAAGGTGAGAATCAGCGGACTGAGTTTTCTTTCCTGCGGCCATTTCGCTCTTCTGCTGACGGGTGTGGACCATCTGCTTGTCGAAAACGTCACAGCCGACACCAACCGTGACGCCTTTGACATCGACTGTTGCGAACATGTGGTCATACGCAACTGTCGCGTGAACACCGTCAATGACGACGCCATCGTGCTGAAATGCTCCTACGCTCTGGGCAGGCCCAAGCCTACAGAGCATGTGCTTGTGGAAAACTGCCATGTCAGCGGTTACGACGTGGGCAGCCTCTTGGACGGTACCTGCACCGTCAGCACTCAGATGGCGCCCGACCGCGACGGACCTACCGGACGCATCAAACTGGGCACGGAAAGCAATGGCGGGTTCAGACATATCCGCATCCGCCACTGCTCCTTCACCCATTGCCGCGGGCTGGCTCTGGAAACGGTAGACGGTGCCGAAATCAAGGATGTGCGCGTGTCGGACATCAAGATGAACGACATCTGCAATTCGCCGATATACATCCGGTTGGGCGACCGCATGCGCGGCCCTTCCGACCTGCCGCCTTCCTCTGTCAGACGTATCCGCATCCGTCGGGTGAAAGCAGAAGATGTGGACAGCCGCTATGCCTGTCTGATAGCCGGTTATGAGGATCATCCCGTGCGCGATGTGAAGATATCGCACTTGTCGGTGCAATTCCGCGGAGGCCTCACACTTGACGATGTCACCAGCCAGCGCGGCAGCAATCCCTTCTTCTACAAGCCGTCTCCCGACGGAAGAGGCGTCGGTAAAAACTACCCGGAGCCCTCGGCCCACGGCATCCAGCCCGCCTGGGGATTTTCCGTCAGCCATGCCGACCGCATCCGACTCCGTCATGTTTGGCTGGAGTGCATGAACCCCGACGAGAGGCCCGTTCTGTTCAAAGATAATGTCACCCGTCTTAGCCTTTTCCACTTCCGGTCCAGGCAACCCTCGTGCGCGGGCGAAGAGTGCGCGGGCGAAAAAAAGGTGTGATTTTCAAGGATTTTTTCGCAAATAGTTTGCAAATCAATATATTGTGTGTATTTTTGCAGTCGATATGCGGAGGGGAGGACATTCAGTCCTCCCTTTTTCGTTACGTCAAACGAAGTGTTATGATAAACAAAGAAGCTGTAAAACAGACAGTTGAAGAATGGATGAAAGCCAACGGCTTCTTCCTTGTCGATTTGAAAATCGGCAATGACAACCTGATTTCCATTGAGATGGAATCGGAAAAGACATCGGTGGACATTGATGACTGCGCCGCTTTAAGCCAGTTTTTCGAGTCGCGTTTCGACCGCGAAGTGGAAGACTATTCGCTGGAAGTGTCGTCGGCAGGCATCGGCTACCCCTTCAAGGTAACGAAACAGTATCTGAAACACATCGGCAAGGATGTCGAAGTGAGTCTTCGCAACGGCAAGCGCTTCACGGGTGTGCTGGAATCGGCCGATGAAAACGGTTTCACGGTCAACGTCGTGCGAAAGGTCAAGGAGGAAGGCGCCAAGCGCCCGATCGAAAAGGCCTTCAGCGAACACTATCTTTATGAGGAGTCGAATTCAGTCAGATATCACCTCGTTTTCTAAGCAATCAAACAAATAATCAACATAATAACTTACAATCAAAATGGCAGCAAAAAAAGCAGTACAGGAAGAGGAGCAGATCAATCTGGTCGAGATCCTTTCCGAGTTCAAAGAGTCGAAGAGCATTGACAAATCGACTATGATTAATGTGATCATTGACTCGTTCCGCAGTGTCATCGCCAAAATGTACGGCACCGACGAGCGTTACGACGTCATCATCAACCCCGACAACGGCGACTTCGAAATCTGGCACAACCGAGAGATTGTCGAAGACGACCAACTTACCGACGCTGAAAACCAAATCAGCCTGACGGAAGCCCACAAGATCGACGAAGACTACGAAGTGGGCGAAGATGTGACCGTGAAGGTGCCCGTCACCGCTTTCGGCCGCCGTGCCATCCTGAACCTGCGTCAGACGCTGGCTTCCAAGATTATGGAGCTTCAGAAAGAAAACCTCTACAATGCATTCAGCGAGCGCATCGGCCAACTGGTCAGCGGTGAAGTCTATCAGGTATGGAAGAAGGAAGTTTTGCTGATCGATGACGAAGGCAACGAAATGCTTTTGCCCAAGATGGAGCAGATTCCCAGCGACAGTTTCCGCAAAGGTGAAACCGTGCGCGCCGTCATCGAACGCGTCGAAAACAAGAACAACAATCCGAAGATCATCCTCAGCCGTACGTCAAACGCTTTCCTGCAGCGTCTGTTCGAACTGGAAGTGCCTGAAATCCACGACGGTCTCATCACCATCCGCCGCGTGGCCCGCATCCCCGGCGAACGTGCCAAGATTGCCGTCGAGTCCTACGACGACCGCATCGATCCTGTAGGCGCCTGCGTAGGTGTGAAGGGTGCCCGCATCCACGGCATTGTACGCGAACTCCACAATGAGAACATCGATGTCGTCAACTATACAAACAATCTGAGCCTGTTCATTCAGCGCACGCTCAGTCCTGCCAAGATCTCTTCCATCCGTCTGGATGAAAACATGAAGCAGGCTACCGTGTGGCTGCGTCCCGAAGAAGTGTCGAAAGCTATCGGCAAGGGCGGTATGAACATCCGTCTGGCCAACATGCTGACCGATTACACCATCGACGTTTACCGCGAGGTGAACGAGTCGGAAGAAGACGATATCCTGCTGAACGAATTCAGCGATGAAATCGATATCTGGGTTATCAACCAGCTCAAGGCCATCGGTTGCGATACCGCTCGAAATGTGCTTGCCCTCTCGCGTGAAACCCTTATGGAACGGGCCGATCTCGAGGAATCTACGGTGGACGAAGTCCTTGCAATTTTGAAAGCGGAATTTGAAGAAGAATAATTTATGGCTATACGACTCAGTAAAATAACAAGAGAAACCAATACAGGACTCGGCACATTGGTCGATTTCCTGCAAAAGAATGGCATTACCGTCAACAACGACCCCAACGAAAAGGTGTCTGACGAAGCTGGCGACATGTTGTGGCAGGCCTTTGGCAATCCCAAGCTGACACCCTCGTGGAAGAAACCCAAGGAGGTGGCGCCGGCAGTGGAACCTGAAGCCCCCGCAGAAGAGCCCAAGCCCGTCGAGAAACCTGTTGAGAAACCGGTGGAGAAGACCGTAGAAGAACCGGCCAAGCCTGCAGAAGAGCAGTCTGCCGGCCCCGTCGTCGAAGAAATCAAGAACGAACCGGCCGCACCCCAGATCAAAGTCATCGACAAGATTGATTTGGATGCCATCAAAAAGCCCAAAAGCGAAAAGCCTGCTCCGAAACAAGAGGTGAAGGAGGCCGTTGCAGCGGTGGCTGCCGTCGAAAAGGAAATCCCCGTTGAAAAGGAAGTCCCCGCAGACCCGCAGCCCGTCGAGGCGCCTGCCGCCCAGCCCGCTCCCGAGACGAAGGCACCGGAAGCACCACAGTCTGCTTCCGAAGCTGCTGAAATCGCAGCGCAGGCGGCCGAACCGGCCAAACCCGCCGAGCCCGAAATCTTCCGTTATGGCGGCCAGCGTCCTGCTCCGAACATCAAGGTATTGGACACCATCGATTTGGGTGCCATCAACCAGTTCACCCGTCCCAAAAAGAAAACCAAGGCCGAGCGCCAGAAAGAGCAGGAAGAACGTCGCCAGCAGGAAGCTGCCGCCAAGCAGAACCGTGCCGCTTCTCAGCCCAGCCATGGTCCTTCCCAGAACAACAATGCCAACGCTCAGGCCGCCAATGGCGAAAAGAAGAAGCGCAATCGCATCCGAGACGGCAAGATTAAGATTGATGCCAGCGAATACGACAACTACGGAAACGACCGTCAGCGCTCTGGCAACGATGGCGGAAACAATTCCGGCAAGCACTCCAGAAAGCCAGTTCTCAAAGCCGAAGTCAGCGACGAAGACGTATCGAAGCAGATCAAAGAGACTCTGGCCCGCATGACGGCCAAACCCAAAAAGGGCACCAAGTACCGCAAGGAAAAGCGTGAAGCCGTTTCGCAGCGTCAGCATCAGCTGGAAGAGCGCGAAGCAGCCGAGTCCAATGTTCTGAAACTGACCGAATTCGTTACTGTAAACGATTTGGCCAACATGATGGACGTCTCAGTCATCCAAGTCATATCGAAATGTATGGAAATGGGTCAGATGGTGTCTATCAACCAGCGCCTCGACGCAGAAACCATCAACATTGTGGCCGAAGAATTCGGTTTCGTGACAGAATATGTGACCGCCGAAGTGTTGCAGGCCATCACCGAAGAGGCCGACAGGGAAGAGGACCTGGTTTCGCGTCCCCCGATCATCACGGTCATGGGTCATGTCGACCACGGCAAAACCTCTCTGCTGGACTATATCCGAAAAGCCAACGTCATCGCTGGAGAAGCCGGTGGCATCACCCAGCACATCGGTGCCTACAGTGTGAAACTCGACGACGGCCGCGAAATCACCTTCCTGGACACTCCCGGTCACGAGGCCTTTACCGCCATGCGTGCCCGCGGTGCCAAGATGACCGATATCGCCATCATCATTGTCGCAGCCGATGACAACGTGATGCCTCAGACGGTCGAAGCCATCAACCACGCTTCGATTGCCGGTGTGCCCATTGTCTTTGCCATCAACAAGGTGGACAAGCCCACCGCCGACCCCGAGCGCATCAAGAAGGAACTTGCCGAAATGAACTATCTGGTCGAAGACTGGGGCGGCAAGTATCAGAGCCAGGACATCTCGGCCAAGAAGGGCATAGGTGTGAACGAACTGCTTGAAAAGGTGCTGCTCGAAGCCGAAATGCTCGACCTGAAGGCCAATCCCAACCGCCGCGCCATGGGTACCATCATCGAATCCTCTTTGGACAAGGGCCGCGGATATGTGGCCACCGTACTGGTTCAGAACGGTACGCTCCGCATCGGTGACGTCATGGTAGCCGGTACCAACCACGGTCGCGTGAAGGCCATGTTCAACGAGCGCGGTCAGAAGATTCAGGAAAGCCGTCCCGGTCAGCCCGCCCTCATTCTGGGTCTGAACGGCGCACCTCAGGCAGGTGACAACTTCAACGTGATGGAAACCGAACAGGAGGCCCGCGAAGTCGCCAACAAGCGCGAACAGCTACAGCGCGAACAGGGCCTGCGTACCGGCAAAATCCTTACGTTGGCCGAAATCGGACGCCGTATTGCCGTGGGCAACTTCAAAGAACTCAACATCATCGTCAAGGGCGATGTGGACGGTTCCGTCGAAGCCCTTTCGGATTCGCTCATCAAACTCAGCACCGAACAGATTCAGGTCAATGTCATCCACAAGGCAGTCGGTCAGATTTCCGAATCGGATGTCACGCTGGCTTCCGCCTCGGATGCCGTCATCGTCGGTTTCCAGGTGCGTCCTTCGCAGCCTGCCCGCCGTATGGCCGAACACGAAGGTGTCGAAATCCGTCTGTACTCCATCATTTACGATGCCATCGAAGAAATCAAGTCGGCTATGGAAGGCATGCTGGCGCCCGAGCTGAAGGAAGAAATCCTGGGTTCTGCAGAAGTGCGCGAAACCTTCCACATTTCCAAAGTGGGAACGGTGGCCGGCTGTATGGTCAAGGAAGGAAAGATCAAACGCGGTTGCAAGGTGCGCCTTATCCGCGACGGCATTGTCATCCATACCGGAGAACTTTCTTCGCTGAAACGCTTCAAGGACGACGCCAAGGAAGTGGCCGTCGGTTTCGAATGCGGCATCAGCCTGTCGTCCTACAACGACATCCAGGTAGGCGATATCATCGAATCGTTTGAAACTCACGAAGTTAAACAGGCACTCTGATGGAAGTTGTTGATTGGATATTGCTGATATTTCTGGTCCTGTCTGTCATCAGAGGACTGTCTGTGGGCCTGATACGCAGTATCGGCTCGCTGGTCAATCTGGCGGTGGGCGTATGGGCAGGATGTTTCTTCTCGGGCAAACTGCAGCCCTCATTGGCCGAATGGATGCCCAATGCCGACGATGTCGTTATCCGCGTGGTGGCGTTTCTCATCATCGTCGTTGTTGCCATGATATTGGTCGGCTGCCTTATCCGACTGGTCGACAAACTGCTGAAAGCCTTGATGCTGGGTTGGATAAACCGTCTTTTGGGCGGCGCTCTCCACCTTTGCATCTGCGCCTTCGTCCTGAGCCTGGCCCTCAACGCCTACGAATTTCTGGACAAGGGTCACAAATGGCTGAGCGAGGAAGATAAAACAGAATCGCAACTGTATGGACCGGTGCTGAAAATGGCGCCTTCCATCTTTCCGTCGCTCGACTTTGAAGACTGGCAGATGCCCGACATTCCTGACATCGCCATTCCGGACAGCATCAGAGACCTTCCTGACAATCTGCGCGAGCGGATGGACAGCCTGAAGATAAGACCTCAGGAACCGGCCCCGATGGAATCGGAACAAATTGAAGTGTAAATGAAAGAGTCTTCGGACAAAAATATCATCGGCGAGGTCACGGGAAGTGACTACAAGTATGGCTTTGTTTCAGATATCGAAACAGAGAGCATTCCCCGTGGGCTCAACGAAGAAGTGGTCAGACTGATTTCGGCCAAGAAGGAAGAGCCTGAGTGGCTGCTGGAATTCCGCCTGAAAGCTTTCCGCCATTGGCAGACCATGAAGATGCCTCATTGGGCACATCTGGATATTCCCGAAATTGATTATCAGGATATCGTCTACTATGCGGCGCCTCGGAAAGAGAATCCGCAGCAGCAGGGCGAAGTCGATCCGGATCTGGTCAAGACATTTGACAAATTGGGCATTCCTCTTGAAGAGCGCGAAGCGCTGCTGAGTGGAGGCGGCACGGCTGTCGACGCCGTTATGGACAGCGTTTCGGTCAAGACCACCTACAAGGAAAATCTGGCTAAGCAAGGCATCATTTTCTGTTCCATCAGCGAGGCTGTGCGGAATCATCCCGATTTGGTCAGAACCTACCTGGGCAGTGTGGTGCCCTATCGCGACAACTTCTTCGCCGCACTCAACAGCGCCGTGTTCAGCGACGGATCCTTCGTCTACATACCCAAAGGCGTCCGCTGCCCGATGGAACTGTCGACCTATTTCCGCATCAACGCCATGAATACCGGCCAGTTCGAGCGCACGCTCATCATTGCCGATGACGAGAGCTACGTCAGCTATCTGGAAGGCTGCACCGCTCCCATCCGCGACAATGCCCAACTGCACGCCGCCATTGTGGAGATTGTGGTGCACAATCGTGCAGAAGTGAAATATTCGACCGTGCAGAACTGGTATCCGGGCGACAAGAACGGTCGCGGAGGCATCTACAACTTCGTCACCAAGCGCTGTCTGTGTGACGGCGTCGGCTCCAAGATTTCCTGGACGCAGGTCGAAACCGGTTCCGCCATCACCTGGAAATATCCTTCCTGCGTGCTCAAGGGAGAAGGCAGTGTGGGCGAGTTCTATTCGGTGGCTGTGACCAACAACTGCCAGCAGGCAGATACGGGCACCAAGATGATTCATCTTGGTCGCAACAGCCGCAGCACGATTGTCTCGAAAGGCATTTCGGCCGGTCGCAGCCAGAACAGTTATCGCGGTTTGGTGCGCGTGGCGGCCGAGGCTTCAGGCGTGCGCAACCACTCCCAGTGCGACAGTCTGCTGCTGGGCGACGCTTGCGGAGCCCACACCTTTCCTTATATAGACATCAACAACGAAACGGCAGTGGTGGAACACGAAGCCACCACGTCGAAAATTAACGAAGAACAGTTGTTCTACTGCAACCAGCGCGGCATTTCGACCGAAGAAGCGGTCGGCCTTATTGTAAACGGCTATGCCAAGGAAGTGCTCAACAAACTTCCGATGGAATTTGCCGTCGAGGCCCAGAAATTGCTGCAGGTTTCGCTGGAAGGCAGTGTAGGATAAGTATTTAGATATGGGAAAATTGCTTGAAATAACCAATCTGCATGCCTCTGTAGGAGATAAGGAAATCCTGCAGGGTGTCAACCTCACCGTCAATGAGGGCGAGATTCACGCCATCATGGGCCCGAATGGCTCCGGAAAGAGCACCCTGTCGGCCGTGCTGACCGGTCATCCGGCCTATAAGGTCACTCAGGGCGAGGTCTGGTTCAAAGGACGCGACCTGCTGGCCATGCCGGCCGAAGAACGTTCCCGAGAAGGCTTGTTTCTGAGTTTCCAGTATCCGGTGGAAATCCCCGGCGTGAGCATGGTCAATTTCATGCGTGCAGCCGTCAACGAACATCGCAAGTACAAGGGGCTTCCCCAGCTCAATGCGGCGGAATTCCTCAAGATGATGCGCGAGAAAAAAGCGCTGGTCGAACTCGACAGCAAACTGGCCAACCGCTCCGTGAACGAAGGATTCAGCGGAGGCGAAAAGAAACGCAACGAAATCTTCCAGATGGCCATGCTCGATCCCACGCTGTCCATTCTCGACGAGACGGACAGCGGTCTCGACATCGACGCTCTCCGCATTGTGGCCGAAGGCGTCAACAAAATCCAGACACCCCAAAAGGCCTGCATCGTCATCACCCATTACCAGCGTCTGCTCGATTACATCCGTCCACAGATTGTGCACGTCCTCTACAAGGGAAAGATTGTGAAGACGGGCGATTTCTCTTTGGCGACCGAACTCGAAAGCAAAGGTTACGACTGGATCCGTCAGGAACTTGGCTATTGAAGATGAAAGAGTCTGAATCAAATATGAAACCCCAGCAGATTTACGCCAATCTGTTCACCAACTACCGGGAGGTGTTGCGCCTGCATTCGTCCGAAGCGATGGATGCCTGCCGCGACGAGGCATTTGCCGCCTTCCGGCGTCTGGGCATGCCCGACAGCCGCAGCGAAGCTTACCGCTACTGCCGGCTCGACGAAGCGTTGGCTGTGGACTATGGGGTCAATCTCTACCGATTGGCGGTTCCGGCCCATCCCTCGGAAGTGTTCCGCTGCGACGTACCCACCCTGTCGACCCGGCTCTACTTTGTGGTCAACGACATGTACTATCCCAGCAAGCGCCCCGTCCAACTGCCCGAAGGCGTCATCTGCGGTTCGCTCAACCAGATGTTGAAAGAACATCCCCAGCTGGGCTCGTGGTACGGACGTCTTTCGGCTGCGACGGACGATGGTCTGGCTGCCATGAATACCGCCTTCGCACAAGACGGATTTGTCCTGTATGTCCCTAAGGGCGTGACGATTGACAAGCCTTTACAGCTCATTCAGATGTTTCAGGGCGAAATCGACATCCTGGCCACCCGCCGTCTGCTGGTGATTCTGGAGGAAGGCGCCTCGGCCAACCTCATCGTTTGCGACCACGCCATCAGCACCGGGCAGTATTTCTCCAATCAGGTCGTCGAGATTTTCGTCGGAGAGAACGCCCACCTCGAATATTACGAAATGGAAATGACCCATCCGCAGACCGTGCGGGTGAGCAACACCTATATTTCGCAGGCTTCCGATTCAAGTCTGCTAATGAACGGCGTCCAGTTGGAAAACGGTCTGAGCCGCAACAATGTGTATCTCCGTTTCGACGGAAAGAGAGCCAAAGCCGATTTGTCCGGACTGAGCCTGTTGGGCGGCGAACAGCTGGCCGACAACCACATCGTCGTGGACCACGCCCAAGGCAACTGCTGCAGCAACCAGTTGTTCAAATATATCCTCGACGGCAGTTCGAGGGGTGTTTTCGGAGGCAAAGTGCTGGTGCGTCCTCTCGCCCAGCAGACACAGGCCTTCCAGTCGAACGCCAATATGTGCAACAGCGACCGTGCCCGTATGCATTCGCTTCCGCAGTTGGAAATCTATGCCGACGATGTCAAATGCAGCCACGGAAGCGCCACAGGCCAGATTGACGAAGAGGCGCTTTTCTATATGCGTCAGCGCGGCATTGGAGCCGAACAGGCGCGGATGCTGCTCAAACTGGCCTTTGCATCAGATGTGATTGACCGCATCAGTTTGCAGCCCCTTCAAGGCCGCGTCCGCATGCTGGTGGAAAAATGCCTGCGCGGTCAGCTGGCCAACTGTACCATCTGTCAATAAGAGAAATATGAGTTTGGACGTCAGACATATCAGAAACGATTTCCCTATCCTTTCGGGCGAGGTCTACGGCAAGCCGCTGGTCTATTTCGACAATGCGGCAACCACGCAGAAACCGAAGGTGGTGGTAGACGAAATGCAGGACGCCTATTTGCATCACAACGCCAATGTCCACCGGGGAGTCCATTTTCTGAGCCAGCAGGCAACCGAAGCCCATGAGCGTGCCCGCGCCCGTGTGCAGGCCTTCATCCATGCGTCCGGTTCCGACGAGATCATCTTCACCCGCGGCACGACAGAGTCTGTCAATCTGGTGGCATTCTCTTTCGGAGAAGCTTTCTGCCACGAAGGCGACGAGATTGTGGTCTCTGTTATGGAACATCACTCCAATATCGTGCCTTGGCAGATGCTTTGCGAGCGAAAAAAGATGAACCTTCGGGTGATTCCGATGAACGACCGCGGCGAACTGGATATGCAGGCATACGCCTCCCTGTTGGGATCTAAGGTGAAACTGGTGGCTGTGGCTCAGGTGTCGAATGTGTTGGGAACGGTCAATCCCGTGGGCGAGATGGTCGCACTGGCACACACGCACCAGATTCCCGTGCTGGTTGACGGAGCCCAGGCGGTCCCCCATCTTCCAATCGACGTGCAACAGCTCGATGCCGACTTCTACGTCTTCTCTGCCCATAAGATCTACGGTCCGACGGGTTTGGGCGTGCTCTATGGCAAACGCCGCTGGCTGGATGCCATGCCACCCTATCAAGGTGGTGGCGAGATGATCGACCAAGTGCATTTCTCAGGGACTACCTATCAGGCGCTGCCGTACAAATTCGAAGCCGGAACGCCCGATTTCATCGGAACGACCGCTCTGGCTACCGCATTGGACTATGTCGACGCTTTGGGTATGGACAACATTGCCAGCTACGAGCAGGAGTTGCTGGAATATGCCAACGAACGCTTTCTCGGCATCGAAGGAATGAAGATTTTCGGACAGGCAGCCTGCAAGAGTGCCGTGCTTTCGTTCCAATTGGGAAATATCCATCCCTACGACGTCGGTTTGCTGCTCGACAAGTTGGGTTTTGCCATCCGCACGGGCCATCATTGCGCGCAACCGCTTATGGACCGTCTGGGAATTGAAGCCTGTGCCCGCGCCTCTTTCGCCTTCTACAACACCCGCGAGGAAATCGACGCACTGGTCGAGGCATTGATACGAATTCAAAAAATGTTTTAGAATATGACCATCAACGAAATACAGGACGACATCATCGAGTCTTTCGCCGAATTGGACGATTGGATGGACAAGTATCAGCTGCTCATCGATATGGGCAACGGTCTGCCGGCCATTCCCGAGGCGTTCAAGAAGCCCGAATACCTTATCGAAGGCTGTCAGAGCCGCGTTTGGGTAGTCGCCCATTACGACAGAGAAGAAAACATAATCCATTTTGAAGCGGAAAGCGATACGGTTATTGTCAAGGGTTTGGTATCTTTGCTTTTGAGAGTGTTCGACGGACGCAGTCCGGAAGAAATCCTTTCAACTGAACTTTATTTTATCGACCGAGTAGGTTTGAGCGAGCATCTGTCGCCCACGCGCTCGAACGGTTTGCTGGCGATGGTCAGACAAATCCGCGATTATGCCCTTGTTTTCAATGGAACGAAATAGAAGAAAAATGAAGGAATCGGACAAGACAATATCTCTGCAGGAAGTGGAACAGATGCTTTACCACGGCCACCTTATGAAGGTCTCAGACCAAACAATGAAAGAGGTGGAGAACTGCTATGAGTTTCTGAAGGAGTTTTCTTCGGACAAGGTTATATACGGCATCAACACCGGTTTCGGTCCAATGGCTCAGTGGCGTGTCGACGACCGTTATCTGACAGATTTGCAATACAATATCATCCGCAGCCATTCCACCGGTGCCGGAGAGCCCTTGGGCGACCTCGAAGTGAAGGCCGCCATGATTGCGCGTCTGGGATCGGTGCTCCAGTGCCGTTCGGGTATCCACACCGATGTGGTCCGACTCCTCATCGAATTCATCAACCGCAACATCATTCCTTTCGTGCCTCGTCACGGCAGTGTCGGTGCCAGCGGCGACTTGGTCCAGCTGGCGCACATCGCCCTCTGTCTCATTGGCGAAGGCAAAGTGCATTTCCAGGGCCAGTGGCGTGCAACCGCCGAGGTACTTGAGGAAAACGGTTTGCAGCCCATTCGCATGTATATTCGTGAGGGCCTTTCCATTACCAACGGCACCAGTGTGATGACGGGTATCGCCGCCGTCAACCAGTTCCACGCCGAAGACCTGCTCGACTGGGCCACCGAAGCCGCCGTCTGGATGAACGAAATCGCCTCCTCGTTCGACGATCTCATGGCTGTGGAGGAAAACGAGTGCCGCCGTCACGAAGGTCAGCAGGTCATCGCCGCACGGATGCGTGCGCTGGCCGCCGGAAGCCAATGTCTGCAGAGCCGCGAACACGAACTCTACGACGAAGGCCACGCTTCTGAGAAGGTATTCGAACACAAAGTGCAGGCATATTATTCGCTGCGCTGCACGCCCCAGATTCTTGGCCCCGTCTACGAAACGCTCCAACACAGCCGTCAGGTAATCGAAGAAGAATTCAACTCTGCCAGCGACAATCCCATTGTCGACCCGGTCAGCCGCAATGTCTACCACGGCGGCAATTTTCACGGCGACTATATCTCTCTGGAAGAAGACAAAGTGAAGATTGCGATGGTGCGCGTGGTCATGACCGCCGAACGTCAGCTCAATTATTTGTTCCACGACCGCATCAACGGTATCCTGCCTCCTTTCCTCAATATGGGCACGCTTGGACTGAACTACGGCATGCAGGCCTGTCAGTTCACCGCCACTTCGACCACGGCCGAGTGCCAGACGCTGGCCATGCCGAACTATGTGCACAGCATACCCAACAACAACGACAATCAGGATATCGTGTCGATGGGCACCAACACAGCTCTTTTGTGCCAGCAGGTCATCGAAAACGCTTTCCAGGTGATGGCCATTCAATACATTGCGTTGGCGCAGGCCACCGATTGCCTCCGACTGGCAGGCAAACTGTCGCCCGTTTCGAAGAAACTTTACGATGAGGTGCGTGCCATCGTGCCTCTGTTTGTCGAGGATACGCCTCTCTACGAAGATATCGAACACGTCATCGATTATCTGAAGAACCATCCTCTGCGTTTGAGTGAAACTTTGAAAACCGATTGGAAATGAAATATGCGCTTGTCACCGGTGGTTCCAGAGGTCTGGGCCGCGCCATCTGTCTGAAACTGGCCTCGATGGGATACCCCGTCATCGTCAATTACCAGAGCAACGCAGAGGCTGCGCGCGAGACTCTGCAACTCATTCAGGAAGCCGGTGGAACGGCCGAGCTTCTGCCTTTCGACGTGTCTGACGAACAGGCCGCCCAGACGGCCTTGGACGGCTGGGCGGAACGGCACCCCGACGATTATGTGTCGGTGTTGGTCAACAATGCCGGTATCCGTCGTGACAATCTGCTGGTGTTCATGCAGGACTCCGAGTGGCATCAGGTCATCGACACCACGCTGAACGGCTTTTTCGCTCTGACTCGCCGTCTGCTGAAAGACATGATGACGCATCGCGGAGGCCGCATCGTCAATATCACTTCGCTTTCGGGCATCAAAGGACTGCCCGGACAGACGAACTATTCGGCTGCCAAGGCGGCTCTCATCGGTGCCACCAAAGCGCTGGCCCAGGAAGTGGCTTCGCGCAAGGTGACGGTGAACGCGGTCGCTCCGGGTTTCATCGAAAGCGACATGACCCGAGACCTCGACCAGAAGGAACTGCAGAAGATGATTCCAGCAGGCCGTTTCGGCAGGCCCGAAGAGGTGGCCTCGCTGGTCGGATTCCTGGTATCGCCGGAAGCCTCGTACATCACGGGCGAAGTTATTTCCATCAATGGAGGACTTTATACATAATCGATATGGAACGTAGAGTAGTCATCACAGGAAGCGGAATCTGGTCGTGCCTCGGCACATCTCTGGAAGCAGTCACCGAATCACTGTTTCAGGGCCGTTCCGGCATTGGCATCGAAGAAATCCGTAAAGAATACGGCTATCGCTCGCCCTTGACAGGTATCGTGGAAAAACCCGTTTTGAAGGGTCTGATCGACCGCCGTCTCAGAACGGGAATGTCGGAGGAGGCCGAATATGCCTTCATGGCTTCCCGTCAGGCATTTGCTCAAGCCGGAATCGACGACGGTTACCTCCTGGCCAATGAGGTGGGGGTGATTTTCGGAAACGATTCGTCGGCCAAGGCCGTGATCGATTCGGCCCATATCATGGACGAGCGTCACGATTCTGCCCTGATAGGCAGTGGCAGCATTTTCCAGTCGATGAATTCGACCGTGACCATGAATCTGAGCACGGTGTTCCATCTGCGCGGCATCAATCTTACCGTCAGCGCCGCATGCGCCAGCGGTTCGCACAGCATAGGTCTGGGATATCTGCTTGTCAAGCAGGGGCTGCAGGATATGGTGCTCTGCGGAGGCGCTCAAGAAACCAATCATCTTTCCATGTCGTCGTTCGATGCCCTGTCGGCTTTCTCGACCCGTGTGGACGAACCGGCCAAAGCTTCACGCCCCTTCGACCGCGACCGTGACGGTCTGGTGCCCAGCGGTGGCGCCGCGGCCGTAGTGGTGGAGGAGTACGAACATGCCGTGCGCCGCGGCGCCACCATACTGGCCGAAATCCGCGGTTACGGTTTTTCTTCCAACGGCACAGCCGGCATTTCACAGCCCAGCGACGAAGGCTCCTTCATCGCTATGACCCGTGCCTTGAAAGATGCCGGCATCGGCCCCGACGATGTCGACTACATCAACGCCCACGCCACCTCAACCCCGCAAGGCGACATGTACGAAGCCATGGCGCTGGCCCGTCTGTTCGAAGGTTGCAAAGCCTGGATCAGTTCGACCAAGTCCATGACCGGCCACGAATGCTGGATGGCAGGCGCCAGTGAAATCGTCTACAGCCTTCTGATGATGCAGAACGGTTTTGTGGCCCCCAACATCAATTTTGAAAATCCCGACGAGTGGTCGGCCCGCCTGAAACTGGCTACCTCCACGCAGCAGACCGGCCTGCGCACCATCCTGTCCAACTCCTTCGGATTCGGCGGTACCAACAGCGCCCTCGTTATCAGCCAACTCGAAAAATAAGCGACTATATGAATTTGTTTCCCGCTCTAGAAAAAGCCTACACCAAAGAACAGATGAGTGCCCGCGACGCCCAGCGTCTGGCCGAATTCATCGCCTGGGGCCCCATTGTATTCCAGGCTTCCCGCCTGATGGTCAAATTCGGCATTCTCGACCTGTTGCGCGACAGCGATCCGGGAATGACTATGGAAGAAGTGGCCGAAAAGACAGGCCTCTCGCTCTATGCGGCCAAAGTGCTGCTGGAGGCCTCTCTGTCCATCGGCACCGTCCTGGTCGATTCCAAAACCGACCGCTTCAGCCTGTCCAAGACCGGTTGGTTCCTGTTGACCGACCCTGCCACCCGCGCCAATATGGACTTCAATCACGATGTCAACTACGAAGGCTGGTTCCATCTGGAAGAGGCTCTGCTTACCGGCAAGCCCGCAGGTCTGAAACATTTCGGCGATTGGCCCACCGTTTACGAAGGCTTGTCCCAACTGCCCGAACAAGTGCAGAAAAGCTGGTTCGGATTCGACCATTTCTACAGCGACCACTCCTTCGACGAAGCATTGGAGATTGTCTTCGGCAAGCTGGGTGTGAAAACGCTCGTGGATGTGGGCGGCAACACCGGTCGCTGGGCCCTCCGCTGCGTCGACTACAGCGATGATGTCCGCGTCACCATTATGGATTTGCCCCAACAGCTGGCCATGATGCGTGAGCAGACCGCCGGCAAGAAGGGAGCCGACCGCATCGACGGCTTTGGCATCAACCTGCTCGACCCCGAGGCCCAGTTCCCGCAGGGAAGACACTTCGACGCCATCTGGATGAGCCAGTTCCTCGACTGCTTCGGCCCCGAGGAAATCGTCAGCATCCTTTCGCGTGCCGTCAAAGCCATGGACGCCGATTCGCGCCTGTTCATCATGGAGACATTCTGGGACCGTCAGCGTTTCGAGCCCGGCGCCCTCTGCCTCACCCTCACCAGTCTCTACTTCACCGCCATCGCCAACGGCAACAGCAAGATGTACCACAGCGAGGAGATGGAAGGCCTGGTCCGTCAGGCCGGCCTCGAAGTCGAACAGATTTTCGACGGTCTGGGCCAAGGCCACAGCATCATGGTTTGCAAAAAGAAATAATGAATCAAGCATACAGATTATGGAAAGAAAAGAAATCGAACAGAAGATTATCGACTTCCTGGTGGAAGATTTCGAGATCGAACCCGAAAAGATCCAGCCCGAGGCCCGTCTGAAAGAAGACATCGGCATCGACAGTCTCGATTTTATCGACATCGTCGTCGTCATTGAAAAGACTTTCGGCTTCAAAATCAAGAGTGAAGAAATGGCCAAGGTGAAGACCTTCAGCCAGTTTTGCGACTTTGTAGAGGCCCGTATGGCCTGAATACCCATGGAAGGGCAGCAGTCGGACAATCGGCAGTGGAGCGGGCGGACAGACGGTCTGCCCTGGATGCTCCGGGCGCTGGTGGCCATCCTCCGGGTGGTCGACCGTCGCGTCATCTACGGCGTGATGGCCCTTGTCGTGCCTTTCTATATGCTCTTCAACCACAAAGGATATCTCGCTTCGTACCGCTTCTTCCGCCAGCGGATGGAATACGGCCGTCTGAAGTCGTTCCGCTCGGTCTACCTCAACCACTTTGTCTTCGGTCAGGTCATCATAGACCGTTTTGCCGCTTACGCCGGTCAGACATTCAGTTGCGAACGCGAGGGCAACGAGCGTTTTGTGGAGCTTTCTTCCGGAAAGGAGGGATTCCTGCAGCTGAGTTCGCATGTGGGCAACTACGAAATGGTAGGCTATACCTTCACTTCGACAGAGAAACCCATCAACGCCTTGGTCTACGCCGGCGAGTCGCCCACCGTGATGGCTTTCCGCAAGCGCATCCTCGACGAGCACAATGTCCGCCTCATCCGTGTGGACGCTTCGATGAACCATCTTTTCGAAATGAATGCCGCCATTGACCGGGGCGAGATTGTGAGCATGACGGGCGACCGCATCTTCGGTTCGTCCAAATCGCTCACTTGCGACTTCCTGGGCGAACGGGCGGCTTTCCCGATGGGACCTTTTGCCCTGGCTGTCCAGAAGAATGTGCCGGTGCTGGCCATTTTCGCAGTCAAGGAGAAGAGCGATTACCGCATCATCATCAGCGAAATAAGTCTGCCCAAAGAGGCGGAAGTGCTCAAGACGCGGGAAAAGATGAGCCTGCTGGCCCAATTGTTTGCCAACGAATTGGAGAAAACTCTGAAGCGTTATCCGACCCAATGGTTCAATTATTACGATTTCTGGAATCTGCCGCAATGAACGAAGATCTGAGCCATATCGATGTCCGGGAACTGCTGCCGCAACGTCCGCCGTTTGTCTTGATAGACAGACTGCTGCATTGCGACCCTGTGGTGACGCAGACTTCCCTTTCGGTCACGGACGAAACGCTTTTTGTGGAAGACGGACGACTGAGCGCTTCGGGTCTGATTGAGAACATCGCCCAGACCTGTGCCGCCCGGATGGGCTATATGAACCGCCAGGCTGGCGGGGAGGTCAAACTGGGATTCATCGGCGCCATCCGCGACCTCAATCTGATGCGCACCCCCGCCGTGGGCGAGCGGCTTCTGACGACGATTGAAGTCGTCCAGGAGGTTTTCCAGATGACCTTGGTCAAGGCCAAGGTGGAATCGGCCGGAGAGATACTGGTGGAAACAGAATTGAAAATCGCCTTGAGCGAGGTGTCAAAACGTTAGGACAATGGAAAAAGAATTGAAAGTGACGCATCCTCTGACGGTCCGCTTCAGCGAAGTGGATTCGATGAACATTGTCTGGCACGGTTCCTACGCCCTCTATCTGGAAGATGCCCGTGAGGCCTTCGGCTCCGCCTACGGCCTCGCTTATCTGGACATTTTCAATGCGGGCTATTATGCTCCGCTGGTGGAATTGGACTTCAAATACCGCAAGCCGATGCTCTACGGTATGAAAGCTTCCATCACCATCACATATCGCCCGACCGATGCGGCCAAGCTGGTGTTCGACTACGAAATCCGCGACACGGCCGACGGCAGCCTGCTGGCCACCGCCCACAGCGTGCAGGTGTTTATGGACCGCTCTTATCAGCTGATGTTGGGCAACCCCGATTTTTATGAAGCTTGGAAACGGAAATGGATAAAGTAGTGGTGAAATATGCAGACGCGACAGTCTCTCCTCTGGGCTTGGGCTCGATGGAGAACTACGAAGCGGTGAAGGCCGGACGTTCGGCCCTCTGCCGTCACGAAGGTCTGTTGCCCGAAGCGTTCGTGGCCTCGCTCATTGACCGTCAGTGGCTGGCCGAGGCCTGCCGCGAAGCCGGTATCCGAGCCGAACAATACACGGTTTTCGAGCAGATGATTCTGCTGGCAGGCGTCAAGGCGGTGGCCTCGGCCGGCATAGACGCCTCGTCGCCTCGGGTGCTGTTTGTGGTCTCCACTACCAAAGGAAATGTCTCTTTGCTGGACGGACATCGGGATTTCCCTGCCGAAAGGGTCGGACTGGGAGCCGCTGCCCGGTGTCTGAATGATTTCTTCGGCAATCCCAACCCGCCTGTCGTCGTGTGCAATGCCTGCATTTCGGGCGTTTGCGCGCAACTCACGGCTTGGCGCAACCTGCTGGCCGGCCATTACGACGCCGTCGTCTGTGTGGGTGCCGACGAGCAGTCGCCTTTCATCATTTCCGGATTCCAGTCGCTGAAAGCTCTCAGCGACGAGCCCTGCCGTCCTTTCGACGAAACCCGCAAGGGTCTGAATCTGGGCGAATGTGCGGCAGCTGTCGTGTACGGACTCAAAGAAAAGACCGACCTCAAACCGGGCGACTGGATGCTGCTGTCGGGAGCCATCCGCAGCGATGCCAACCACATTTCCGGCCCGTCACGCACCGGCGAAGGCAGTTTCGAGGCGCTCCGTCAGACTCTGAAAGGATACGATACGCGGAAACTTGCCTTCATCAACGTGCACGGCACGGCTACCATGTACAACGACGAAATGGAATCCATCGCCATCGACCGTGCCGGACTGATCGATCTGCCGGTGAGCGGTCTGAAGGGCTGCTACGGACACACGATGGGAGCCGCCGGCCTGCTGGAATGCATCCTTTCGATGAAGGCCGTCGAAGACGGTCAGGTGCTGGCGACCCGCGGATTCCGCACGCTGGGCGTGTCGCGGACGGTCAAGGTCTCGTCCGAACTGCGGCCGACAGACCGAAACGCATTTGTCAAACTCATCTCAGGATTCGGCGGCTGCAACGCGGCCATCCTGATGGAACGCTATACGGAATGAAACGGACCGACTACATAACGCTTACACCACATCGGGTGATGGCCAACGGAAGTCCCCTCACCGGCGGACCGCATCTGGAGACAGGCGGCACGGCTTTCCTGTCGGACTTGTATCACCGTTTCGTGGGCGATTATCCCAAATTCTTCAAGATGGACACCTTGGGCAAATTGGGATTTCTGGCGGCTGAACTGCTGCTCAAGATTCGCAGCGAAAGCCTGAATGCCGGTGAGGTGCCGGCTCCGCGAGAAGACAGGGGAGTGGTCCTGTTCGGACGCCACAGTTCGTTGCGTGCCGACACCCATTTCCAAGCCTCCATCCAGGACAGGGGTAACTTTTTCCCCAGCCCGTCGGTCTTTGTCTACACACTGCCCAATGTCACGGCCGGCGAGATTTCCATCCGCCGCAAGTACACCGGCGAGTCGGCCTATTTCGTGCTGGAAGCATTCGATGCCCGCATCATGGCCCGCCAACTTCTGGCCTGCCTGCAGGACGAAGTCACTCAGAGTCTGCTCACAGGCTGGGTCGACTGCCGCGACGACGAGCATTACGAGGCTGCCGTCATGATGCTGGAAAAATCGGCCGCATGGACGGAAGACGAATTGGCAGAACAACTGAATACAATGTTTAATCAACTGAATAACTGAACAATTATGGAAGAACTGATTTTGAAATTGAAAGAAGAGATTATCGAAGTGTTGAACCTGGAGGATATCAAGCCCGAAGATATCGACAACGATGCTCCCCTGTTTGGCGAAGGCCTCGGCCTGGATTCCATCGACGCCCTTGAACTGATCGTCCTGATGGAGAAGAACTACGGCATCAAGCTGCAGGATCCCTCCAAAGGCAAGGAAATCTTCAAGTCCATCAATGTGATGGCCGAGTACATTACCGCCAACCGTACGAAATAAGCTGGTATGGAACCGGCAGTGGTGATAAGCGGTGCCGGCATCTTGTGTGCCATCGGCCAGAACCGCGAGGAAGTGTTGGACAGTCTGCTCAAAGGGCAGACCGGCATTGCGCCTGTCCGATATCTGAAGACCGACCATCGGGAATTCCCGGTGGGTGAGGTGAAACTTTCGGATGCCGAAATGGAGGCGCGCCTTGGCATAGAACCCGGTGTCGCCACCACGCGCACTTCGCTGATGGGTATGATCGCCCTGGGCGAAGCGCTCGAAACGGCCCACCTGAAAACCGACGACTTGAGCCATGTCGGCTTCGTGTCGGGCACGACGGTCGGAGGTATGGACAAGAGCGAGCAGTATTACATCAACTTTCTCGAAGACAACACGCGCAACGAGTTCATCAGCACCCATGACTGCGGTGCCTGTTCGGAAATGATCGCCGACCGTTTCGGCCGGTTCGCCTTCATCACCACCATTTCCACGGCCTGTTCGTCGGCTGCCAACGCCATCGCTCTGGGTGCGGACATGATTCGATGCGGACGGGCCGACATCGTGGTTGCCGGAGGCAGCGAATGCATCACCAAGTTCCACCTCAACGGTTTCAATTCGCTGATGATTCTCGACCGCGAAAACTGTCGTCCGTTCGACGCCACCCGAGCCGGCCTGAACCTGGGCGAAGGGGCGGCCTTCGTGGTGCTCGAATCGGCCCGTTCGGCCTCCGCTCGTGGCGTGACGCCCATGGCGGCCCTGTCGGGATACGGCAATGCCTGCGACGCCTTCCATCAGACGGCTTCGTCGCCCGATGGCGAAGGTGCTTATCTGGCAATGGGGAAAGCGCTGGCCATGTCGGGTCTGAAGCCTTCAGACATCGATTACATCAACGCCCACGGCACGGGTACGCCCAACAACGACATCAGCGAAAGCCAGGCCATGATCCGCCTCTTCGGGCAGGAACTGCCGCCTGTCTCTTCGACCAAGTCGATGACAGGCCACACCACATCCGCATCGGGTTCCATCGAATCGGTCATCTGTCTGCTGGCGCTGGAACATCAGTTCCTTCCCGTCAACTGCGGCTGGCAGAACGCCCAGGAAAACGTCGTCGTTCCGGTAACGGACAGTCGGCTCAAGCGGCCACTCAAGCATATTCTCTGCAATTCCTTCGGCTTCGGAGGAAACGATACTTCCCTGTTGTTTTCCAAGATATGAGCATTCCGGAAATCTATATCACAGCAGCCAGACAGGTGTCCGTCCAGCAGCCTTTGAGCGAAGCATGGATGGAGGCCCCCATTGCCCATACCGAACCCTACAACCGCAGCATCGAGCCCGATGTGAAGGCTTTCCTTTCGGCTGGTGACGCCAGGCGAATGGGCAAACTCCTGAAACGTGCCCTGGCCACTTCGCTGTCGGCCATGAAGGATTCGGGCATCGAACATCCCGACGCCATCATCACCGGCACCGGATTGGGTTCGGTGGAAAACACCGAACTGTTCCTGACGGCCCTTGTGCGCGAAGGCGAGCAGTTGCTCAAGCCGACCCAGTTCATGCAGTCGACCCACAACACGACATCATCGCTGATAGGCATACATACCCATTCCCACGGTTACAACATAACCTATTCGCAAAAGGGCATTTCCTTCGAAAGCGCCCTCTACGACGCCTGGCTGCAGTTCTCGCTGGGCCGCATTTCGACGGCTCTGGTGGGCAGTCACGACGAGGTTTCGCCCACCTATTACCAGCTGCTGTGCAAATCGGGATTCCTGGGCCAACAGTCGGAAATCTGCGGCGAGGCGGCGGTTTCGGTCATGCTGGCCGACCCGTCCCACTCACGCGATGTACGACATCTCTGCCGCCTCGCCGGTGTGGAACTGCTCTACCGCCCCGACGAAGAAACGCTCAAGGCCACGCTCGGACGGATGTTGAAGGACGCCGGCCTCAAGCGCTCGGACATTTCCGCCGTCATGCTGGGCACCAGCGGCCAGACCCGCAACGACGAGGCCTACGGTCAGACCGTTCCGATGCTGTGTCCGGAGATGCCGCTGCTCCATTACAAGCACATTTTCGGCGAATCCTATTCGGCCTCAGGTCTCGGATTCTACGCGGCGGCCCAATGTCTGGCGGCCGGAAAGGTGCCCGCCTGTCTCTGTGTGGACAAACCTCTGGAAACGGCCCCCTCCGCCCTTCTGCTTCTGAATATTGTCGAAAACAAACATTTTACGCTTACTCTCTTATGTGGCGACTCTTGCCGATAGCTTTGACACAAAGCATATTCCTCTCCATGGGACAGGTCTGTATGAAGTTGGCCCTCGCCAAAATGGGCCAGTTCCATTGGACCTGGCACGACGTGGCGTCCCAACTGATCAACTGGTGGTGGCTTGCCACAGGCGGCGTATTTGCCGTGGCCACAGTGCTTTGGCTCTATATGCTTAAACATTGGCCTTTCAGCGTAGTCTATCCCTTGAGCAGCCTGGCCTACGTCTTCGGAATGATTGCAGCCATGGCCGTTTTCAAAGAACAGATTCCGCTGGCGCGTTGGGCAGGCATACTGCTCATCATGGCCGGCAGCGTATTGATAGTGAAATGAAAAAGTCGGTTTTGTCCCTCCTGGCCTGCCTGGCCGTATGCTCCGTCTGTGCCCAGACACAGAAAGAGATGATTGACGCCATTGTGGAATCCTCTTCGCAGGTATCCACGATGAGCTGCCGTTTCGAGCAGACCAAGCGTATGGACCTGCTCGACGAGGAAATCAAGTCGTACGGCAGGATGGATGTGAAGATGCCCGACTGCCTGCGTTGGGAATACGAGAAACCCTATTCCTATCTGTTCCAGATGAACGGACACAAACTGCTGATGGACCAGTCCGGCGGACGCCGCGATGTGGTCGACCTGGCATCCAATCAGATGTTTCAGATGATTTCCCGGATTATCATGGACAGCATGACGGGACAATGTCTGCGCAACACCCAACTGTTCGACGTGAAGATGGAGTCCGTCAACGGCGAATGGCAGGCCCTGCTGAATCCCCGTCAGAAAGAGATACGTTCCCTGTTTTCCAAACTCTGCATCGCCTTCGATGCGACAACCCATACGGTCAGACGGGTGGTCATGTTCGAGACTTCGGGCGACACCACTCTGATTGAAATAAGCGGCACCCAACTCAACATTCCTCTGGATGAGAAGATTTTTGCCATTGATTAGCCTGCTGCTGACACTTTCCTCCTGTGCCGGTCTCAGGCAGGCGACTCCTGCCGAGGCTCTCGGTGCGGGCGACTCAGGGAGGGCTTGCCGCTATACCTTCGTTCTGGAAGGCGAATCCTTCGGCTTGTCGGGCATCTGTCTGGTCAAAAGCGACAGCAGTCAGTTCCGTGGCAGTGTCATCAACGAGTTCGGAGTCAGGCTGTTCGACTTTCAGGGTTCCGTCCGGACAGGCAAGACCGAAGTCTCCGCATCGGCCGGACCTCTGCGCCGCCGTGCGGTCAGAAAGATATTGGCCCAGGACATCGGCTGTGCGGTGACAGGCATTTCCCGTCGAGCGTCGCTTCAGTCGTCGAAAGATGACAATGTGCTGATTGTCAACGATACGAAATACAAACTCAAGCTGAAATTCGGCTTGATGCCATCCGATAACCAATGAAACTGAAAGATACTTTCTACACAGCCGAGTCCAACGGACAGGTTTTCCACATCCGGCTCAATCGGGAGCACTTCATCTTCGGTGTGCATTTCCCCGAACAGCCCATCGTGCCCGGTGTCTGCCTCATTCAGATGGTGGGCGAACTGTTTTCGGAGCAATTGCAGAAAGAACTGTATCTGCATCGGGTGAAAAATGTGAAATTCATGAAGGTGCTCTCGCCCGACGAAAGTCTGGAGGCTCTGGTGGAGTTCTCCAAAACGGAAGTCACGCCCGAAGCGGCTTCGGTGCAGGCGCTCATCTGCCATCCGGCCGACCGGAGCCCCTACGCCAAACTCAGTCTGGAGTACCGATACATTCAACTGTAAGCCAATGAAGCAGTCCACGAAAACCTGTGTCGTTATCCCGACCTACAACAACGCCGGCACTCTGCTGGATGTCATCGGCCGGGTCTGCCGTTTCTGCCGGGACATCATCGTGGTGGACGACGGCAGCACCGACGGCACGTCGCAGCTGCTGGCCGACTGCTCGTTCCCGGTCTATGTGGTCACCCATGCGGTCAATCAGGGCAAAGGCATGGCTCTGAAAACGGGATTCGCCACAGCCCTCAGCCGCGGTTTCACCCATGCCGTTACCATCGATTCCGACGGCCAGCATTTCCCCGAAGACCTGCCCGTGCTGCTGAAGGCGCTCGAAGCCAATCCGCGGGCCATCGTTGTGGGCTGCCGCAATCTGAACGCCGACCGCATGCCCCGTCAGAACACTTTCGCCAACCGCTTTTCCAATTTCTGGTTCCGTCTGCAGACCGGCTGCCGCCTGGAAGACACCCAGTCGGGCTATCGGGTCTATCCGCTGGACAGCCTCTACGGACTTCCACTGCTGACAGCCCGTTACGAGGCCGAGCTCGAACTGCTGGTGATGGCTGCCTGGCATGGTGTGAAAATCGTTCCCGCTTCGGTGAGGGTGTTCTATGCGCCCGAGGGCGAAAGGGTATCGCATTTCCGTCCCTTTTGGGATTTCTTCCGCATCAGCGTCCTCAATACGGTGCTGTGTTTCGGTGCTTTGTTCTATGGGCTTCCGCTTCGGATCGCCCGTTGGTGGAAAGGAGAAAAAGCTTGAGATATGGCAAAGTTCTTCCTCCACATATATGATTGGCTGACAGCCCACAGGCGAACGGCCGTCGTGGCGCTCCTGCTGCTGTGCTCTTTGCTGGTATGGCGGCTCGGCAGCCTGAAGTATGAGGAAGACATCGCCAAATTCCTGCCTCTGGACGAACGCAACCGCCAGCAGCAGACGGTCTATTCCTATCTCAACGCCCAAAGTACGGTCTCGGTGATTTTCCGACCCGAAATGAGGCCTGGCGAAGATACGGCCACCCTGAGAGCGCGCGTGATGGCCTCGATGGACGCCTTCGAAGCCAACTGGCACGAGGCCGACACCTCGCATTGCGTACCAGGTCTTTCGGCCACGCAGGACGGCGGTGCGGCGCTCGACATGATCGGTTTCGTGCAGCAGAACTACCCCTTTTTCCTGACAGAGGAAGATTATGTGCGAATGGATTCTCTGCTGTCGCAAGAGGGGTATGTGCGACGTCAGCTGACTCAGGCGCGCGAGTCGCTCGGTCTGTTGACGGGCAGCCTTACGGCCAGAAATCTGCGCACCGATCCGCTAAATCTTTTCAGCCCCGTTCTGCTGCGTTTCGCCTCTCTCGGCACCGCATCGGGATTCCAGACGGTCAACGGCCATCTGTTTGAAGTCTCGAGTTCCACGGGTGTCCTGTTTTTCGATTCGCCCTACGGCGGCAGCGAAACGGGACGCAATGAAAAAATCTGCCGCCTTCTGGACGAGGTTGTCCGAAAAACAGAACGGGAGCATCCTCAAGTGAGCGTCTCTGCCGTGGGCTCGCCGCTCATCGCCGTAGGTAACGCGCAACGCATCAAGCGCGACAGCGCGATGGCCGTCACCATAGCCATTCTTGGCATTCTCACCGTCCTGCTCATCACGTTCAGACGTTTCAGCGACCTGTGGTGGATGGCCGCATCGGTGCTTTTCGGCGCCATCTTTTCGCTGGGAGTCATCTCGTTTCTCAAACCCGACATTTCCATCATCGTCATCGGCATCGGTTCCATCATTGTGGGTATCGCCGTCAACTATCCGCTTCATTTCCTGCACGAGCTGCGCGAAGAAGGCAACGGGCGCGATACGCTGAAAAACATGGTCACGCCGCTGTTGGTGGGCAACATCACCACCGTCGGCGCCTTCCTCTGCCTCATTTTCCTCAAGGCGCAGGCCATGCACGACCTGGCGCTCTTCGGCTCGTTCATGCTTATCGGGACCATCCTGTTTACGCTGGTCGTCCTGCCCGTGCTGGTCAAGCCTCACCGCAGCCGAAAAGAACTGAACGCCACCGATTCGTCTCTGCTCGACGGCAGCCGTTTCCCGTGTCTCCACCGCATCATCCCTTGGGTGCTGGCGGCATTGACACTGGTGTTCACCGTCTTTTTCAACGGCGCTTCCTTCGATGCCGACATGCATCATATCAACTACATGACCGACCGGCAGCAAGAAGACCTGGATTTTCTGTCGGCCCGTCTGGAATCGGGTTCTGACCGCAGTCTGGTCTACCTGGTCAGTCAGGGTGAGACTTTGGACGCCTGTCTGGTGAACAGCGAACAGCTTAAGCAGTCGCTTGAAAATCATTTCGGAGACTCAAGGCTGAGTATGAGCGCGCTGTCGGATTATGTACCCTCGGAGCAGGAACAGGCTCGAAGAGTCGGACGATGGACGGATTTCTGGCAGCGCCATGCCGACATACTGGACGAATTGGAACAGACGGGACCGGAACTCGGTTTCTCGGCTCGAGCCTTCCAGCGTTTCCTCACCCAGGCCCGCCAATGTCCAGAAACCCTTTCCACCAACGCTTTTTCGCCTGTGACCGAACTTTTAGGAACTAAATTCCTGATGCCCGGCGACAGCCTGCAGCGTCTCATCGGATATGCCTATGTGGAGCCCACTCTGGTGGACGAACTGAAATCGCTCACGGATGCGTCTTCCGACTCTTTCGCCTTCCAGGCCAGCGATACAATGGGCAGCATCGTGCAGTCTCTTTCCGCCGATTTCAATCTGGTGCTTTGGGTCTGCGGATTCATCGTGTTCTTCTTCCTCTGGCTGTCTTTCGGCAGTCTGGAGATTGCGCTGTTGAGTTTCCTGCCGCTCACCGTCGGATGGATCTGGATTCTGGCGCTTATGAACGTCTGCGGCATCCAGTTCAACATTGTCAGCATCATCCTGGCCACGTTCATCTTCGGACAGGGCGACGACTATACGATTTTCATCACCGAAGGCCTGATGCACGAATACGCCTGTGGGCAGAAGACACTGGCCTCGCGCCGCAACAGCGTCATCCTTTCGGCCGTGCTGATGTTCATAGGCATAGGCACGCTCATCTTCGCCCGTCATCCGGCTATGAAATCGCTTGCCCAGGTGACCGTCATCGGCATGGCTGTGGTGGTGCTCATGGCGCATTATCTGCCCGAATGGGTGTTCGGCTGGCTGACGCGCAAGAAGGGACAGATCCGTCAGGTGCCCGTCACGCTCAAACGGCTGGGCCGTTCCGTGTGGGCATTCACCTTCTTCCTGCTGTCGGTCATCGTGGTCACTCCGGTCGCTCTGGTGCGTTTCGCTTTCTCACATTCCGAACGTCAGCGCATCTGGCTGCACAAAATCATCTGGCGTTTCTCGCGTCTGTGCATCAGACACATACCCGGTGCTCCCTTCACTTTTGACAACACGGTCGGTGAGAACTTCGCCAAGCCGGCTCTGATCGTCTGCAACCACCAGTCGCATCTCGACCTGATGGCCGTGCTGATGCTCCACCCCAAAATCGTTTTCCTCACCAACGATTGGGTATGGAAGAATCCCTTCTATGGAGCGCTGATACGTCGGGCGGAATTCATCCCGGCAGCCGACGGTATCGAACAGCATATGGACCGTCTGCGCGATCTGGTCGCCCGCGGCTACAGCATCGCCGTATTCCCGGAAGGAACCCGCTCGACCGACTGCCGCATCCTGCGTTTCCATCAGGGAGCCTTCCATCTGGCACAGAGCCTGGGTCTGGACATCCTGCCCCTGTATATCCACGGCTTCGGCCATGTCTTGCCCAAAGAAGATTTCATGCTCCGCGAGGGAAGTCTTTTCCTGAGGGTAGGCAAACGCCTTCCCGCCCCAGCCGCCGACTGCGATCTGCTGGCCTTCACGCGTCAGATGCGCGCCCACTATATGGAAACCTATGCGGCCATCCGACGCGAACGCGAAAACACGGCCTATTTCCTTTCTTATGTCCGTCATCAATATCTCTATAAGGGCTTCGACATCGAACGCAACTGTCGTCGGACCTTGCGCGAAGCCTCTATGTCGGCCAACGAAATAGACGGCCTTCGCGGCGACAGGGCCGATTTGCTGGAGCAAGGACAGGGCGAAAAAGCCCTGCTGACCGCTCTGGTGCATCCCGAGATGGAGGTGACCGCCTTCATGCAGAACGAAGAAACTATCCGTCTGGCTCAGGCACAGGCGCACAAGCCTTCCAACCTGCATTTTGTCCTGAAACCCTCTAACGGCCCGGCGCAATGAATCCGAATGTCATCATCATAGGCGGAGGAATGGGCGGTCTGTTCACAGGAGCCCTGCTGGCCAAGGAAGGACTGCGGGTGCAGGTGATTGAGAAGAATCCGTCGATTGGCGGAGGTCTTCAGAATTTTGTCCGCCAGGGCGAATGCTACGAAACAGGCATGCACATCGCCACCGGATTCGAAGAAGGCGGCCCGCTCGACCGGATATGCCGCCATCTGGGCATATCGGACAGGCTTCATCTCTGCCCCTGCGACCGGACGGCCGTCATAGAGGTTCTGGAGGACCATGCACGCTACGACCTGCCCAGTGGCAGAAAGGCCTTTGCCGATTGTCTCAGGCAACATTTCCCCCAAGAGTCGGACGGCATCGACGCCTATATGGCCGCTGTCGCACGGCTCTACGAAGAGGAACCTCTGCTGCAGATGAAGCCCGTCCCTCAAGGGATGCCCGGCCATTCGGCCGAGTTCATGATGCCGGCCGATGCCTTCATCGCCCGGTACGTGACCGACAATCGCCTGCGCAGTCTGCTGGCTTTCATCAATCCACTCTATGCCGGCATACCCGGCCATTCGCCCGCCTATCTGCAGGCCATCATTTCCCATCTGTTCATCGAACGCTCGTACAGGTTCGAGGAGGGTAGCGCGTGTCTGGCCGAAGCGCTGGCCGAGGTGATAGAACTGGCCGGAGGCGAAGTGCTGCGCGGTGAAGAAGTCTGCGGCATCGATGTGGAAGGAAAGGAAATCTGCGCCGTGCATACCTCCAAGGGCCGGACTTTCCGGGCCGACACCTACATTTCCGACATCGCTCCCCGCCGCCTGCTGGAGCTCTTGCCCGAGACGGCTTTGCCAAAAGCCTACCGCAGCAGACTTCAAGACATACCTCAGACCGTTTCGGCTTTCAAAGTATTCATAAAATTAAAGCCTGAGGCTTTTCCATATGCCAATCATCCCGTATATTTGTTGAATAAATACGAAGATGTCTGGCGACAAAGCCAATACGATGCAAATGCTTGGCCCTGTGGACTTTCGTGCTTTGCAAAATCGGATGCGCAAGGCCAGTGGGCCACACATCTGACCCTCCTCACCCAAATGAGTTTCGAGGAAGTGCGCCAGTGGGAGCACACGCGCACGGGTCGCCGGGGTGCGGGCTACGAGTCTTGGAAAGCCGCCCGTATGGAGCAGGTCATCGATTTGTTGGCTCAGGCATATCCCGAAATCCGCTCTCAGATGGAGTCGTGCTTCGCCGCTTCTCCGCTGAGTTTCCGCGATTGGTACGGAAGTTGGGAAGGCTCTTTGTACGGCTACCGCAAGGACTGCGAGAATCCGGTCCTTTCGCAGCTGTCCATCCGCACCCGTTTGGGCAATCTGCTGTTGACGGGCCAGAATGTGAACATGCACGGTATCGGAGGCGTGCCGATGACTGCCATCGAAACAGCCGAGACTCTGCTGGGAAAAGACGTTGTCGTGAACCGTTTGAAACAATTGTAAAACAACGATATGAATACGTTCAAACTGAAACTGATTTATCCGAAGTGGCAGAAACTGCCCGGTCAGACCACCTTCAACCTGCCCCCTCACGGACCGGTCGCTTTTGCGGCGACCTTGCCCGATTGGGTGGAAGTGTCGTTTACCGACGAGAATGTGGAAGAAATAGATTTCAACGAACCATGTGACGGCGTGGCCCTGTCGATGATGCTGAGCACCCAGGTGAAACGGGGCTGGGCCATCGCCGACGAATACCATAAGCGCGGCAAGAAGGTCGTTGCCGGAGGTATCTCCACCATGCTTCATGCCGACGAAATGGTCAATCACGTGGACAGCGTGTTCCTGGGCGAATCGGAAGGCCGCATGGAACAGGTCATGCGCGACTGGACCGACGGCCAGCTCAAGAAAGTCTACAACTTCATGCTGCAGTTCCCACCCATCGAGGATGTCGGCCCCTGCCGCCGCGACCTCTACAAACGCGACCTCTACAACCACAAGGGCGTGCCCATGGTCGACCTGTTCCACGCCAGCCGCGGCTGCCGTTTCAGCTGCTATCCCTGCGCCGTCAGCTATCTGGGCGGCCGCAAGTTCCGTCCGCGTCCCATCGACAAGGTGGTCGAAGACATGGCCGGCATCGACAACAACCGCCTCTTCATCGTGGACAACTCCCTTGCCCAAAACAAGGAATGGGAAAAGGAACTGTTCACCGCCATCGCCCCGCTCAAGAAGAAATGGATCAGCCATACCATTGAAGACGACCCAGAAGTGCTCGACCTGGCCGCCAAGGCCGGCGCCTGGTATGTCTATCAGGCCGTCTACGACACGTCCGCCTACATCAAGGAGCGCGTGAAACGCTACCACGACTACGGCATCGGTGTGGAAGGCACCATTCTGCTGGGTCTCGACAACCAGACCGTGGACGACTGCAAGCGCCTGATCGATTTCCTGGGCGAAATCGACCTCGACCTGGCCGAATTCACGGTGCTCACGCCTTTCCCCCATACCAAAGCCTACGACGACCTGCTGCGTCAGGGACGCATCTTCGACTTCGACTGGGACCATTACAACGCCGGTCAGGTGGTGTTCCAGCCCAAACTGATGAGCCCCGAAGAACTGCAGGACGTCTATGATTACGCCTGGAAAAATTTCTACAAGGACGAAAGCCAGGAACAGAAGATGTTCCGTCTGTTCTGCAATGTGGCTCTCCGCGAAATGGAAGAGGGCACCTACCGCCAGCGCGACCGCCGTCTGATTAACAAATCCTTTGGAAAAGATGTTGTCCGCAACATCAGAAAAGCCGATAAGCAATGAAAGTCTCTCCCGATTATTACGACGAAATATTCTCCTTCAAAGGACAATGGGACATGCCCTCGACCTGTGGTTTGAAAATCCGCAGACGCGATGGCAAAGTCTATGTGATTGTAACCGAACTCTACCAGGACAACCCGGGTACTTCGGTCACCTATGCCGGCGAATCGTTGGCCCGACAGATTTGCGAGGCCAAGCAGCTGAGCTTGGACGGAATCACCTACATCGAGTGCAATCCCGACACCAATTCGAAACTGTCTTTCTACGACGAAGAATACTTCCTGGTCGATTTCGCTGCCGATCCGCAGCACAAATACCGCCAGTTGAGCGCCGCCGAGGTGGCCGACATCCTTTCATGAAACTGCAGCGAACCGTCCTATTCTGCTGGGCAGTCTTGGCTGCGGCCTTGACGATGGCGCAGGAGCACATGCCCATCTGGTCCGACATCGACCGCCATCATGCCTACGACGCCCTGCTCACCCCCTATGTGGTCGACAGTTCCAGCGTGTCGGTCATCGTCTGTCCCGGCGGCAGCTACTACTGGGTCGATGGCAATGCCGAAAACCGTCAGGTGGCCCGCTGGCTCAACCGCAACGGCATCAGCGCCTTCGTCCTCGATTACAGGGCAGCCGGCGTATGGTCTTTCGTCACCCACGACCGTCTGCTTGTCAGAGGTCAGCGCCACCCTGACATGATCTGCGACCTGCAGCGCGCCATTGAGATGGTGCGCTGCCAATCCGACAGCCTTTTCGGCATCACCACCGAGACATTGGGCGTGATGGGTTTCTCGGCCGGAGGCCATCTGGTGATGATGTCGGGATGCTATTCCACTACCGATTTCATGGAGCGCGAGTTCGGACACGAGGCTCAGGTCTCGCTGAAACCCGACTTCATCGTGTCGCTCTATCCGGTGGTGACCATGTACAAACCCTATGTGCACAAACGTTCACGCCGCGGCCTTCTCGACGATTGGGGCTGCCTGTCGGACCGTATGCGCGATTCCATGTCGCTCGAACGACATGTCCCGGCCGACTGTCCGCCGGTTTTTTTTGCAAATGCCGTGGACGATCCTTTGGTAGATTATCATAATTCCGTACTTTTGGACGAAGCTTTGACCGCGCAGTCGGTGCCCCATGTCTACCATCAGTTTCAGACCGGAGGTCACGGGTTCGGCGCCAGCACGGTGGAAGGCTCGGATGAAAGCAAAACCTGGATGGCCACCTTTCTGGATTGGCTGATGGCTCTGTATCCGCAGTACAGTTTCCCCAATGTGAAGTGATTTAACGATTTACACCATATGTCAAACACCGATATCGAATTCCAAAGCCCGGAGGCCATCAAGGCTTTTCAGGAGAATCTGCTTCATGAACATCTGGCTTATCTCAAAGCCCATTCGCCCTACTACCGCCGTCTGTTCGATGAAAACCACATCGACATCAGCCAGATAGTTCATCTCGAAGACCTCACGCGCATTCCTTTCACCGAGAAGAAAGACTTGCAGCTCTACAACGACGATTTCTGCTGCGTTCCCAAGCGCGACATCATCGACTATATCACTACCAGCGGCACGCTGGGCGATCCGGTGCTTTTCGGCTGCACCGACAAAGACTTGGACCGTTTGGCCTACAACGAAGAAAAATCGTTCAAGTGCGCCGGCCTCAGCGCCGACAGCGTGCTACAGCTCATGACCACGCTCGACAAACGCTTCATGGCCGGTATGGCCTATTTCCTCGGCCTCCGCAAAATGGGCGCCGGCGTGATTCGTGTGGGAAACGGCATCCCCGAACTGCAGTGGGACACCATCCGCCGCTTCCAGCCCGATGCGGTCATGTGCGTGCCTTCCTTCATCCTCAAACTCATCGACTGGGCGGAGGCTCACGGCATCGACTACCGCCACAGCAGCATCAGACGCATCATCGGCATCGGCGAAGGACTGCGCGACCAGGATTTCAACCTGAACCTGCTGGGCCGCCGCATCCATGAGAAATGGCCCGAAGTGCAGCTGTTCGCCACCTATTCCTCCACCGAAATGGGCGCCACCTTCTCCGAGTGCGAGTACGGCATGGGCGGCCATGTGCATCCCGAACTCATCATCGTGGAAATCATCGGCGAAGACGGACTTCCCGTGCCCGACGGACAACCCGGCGAAATCGTGGTCACCACGCTGGGTGTGGAAGGCATGCCCCTGCTCCGATTCAAGACCGGCGACATCGCCGCCAAACGCGTGGAGCAGTGCCGGTGCGGTCGTTGGTCGTACCGTCTCACGCCTCTGGTCGGCCGCAAGAACAACATGATCAAACTCAAGGGCACCACCCTCTACCCCCCGGCCATCAACGACGTGCTCGACAACACCGAATATGTGGCCAACTATGTGGTAGTCGTTCAGGACAGCGCCGCCGGCACCGACGAAGTGGTGGTGAAGATAGGACTGCGCAAGGGCTTCGAGACAGCCGACCCCGACCAGCTGGTCAAGGACTTGAAAGACAGTTTCCGCAGCCGCATCCGCGTGGCGCCGCTCGTCGAAATCCATCCGGCCGACGAAATCAACGCCATCAATTTCCCGGCCAAGGTGCGCAAACCTGTCAAATTCATCGACAACCGAAAGCATTGATTCACAGCTCCTACTCCTATGATACGCGATCCGCAGTTTGACGACGTCCGTCCCTATTACGACGAAGAGATTCCCGCCGCTATGCAACGCATAGCCGACGATCCCGCCTTTCCCAAGATTGCGCAGTTTGTCTTCCCAGGAATGGAGCTGGAAGAAGCGCGCGCCCGTGTCCGTTCCTTCCGCAATGTCTACGAGTTCCAGCACGGCGCCATGCTGCCGCTCAATCTGCAGATCATCGAGCAGACCACCCAGGGCCTCAGTTTCGAAGGAGGCGAGCATCTCGACCCCTCGAAAAGCTACCTATTTGTGAGCAACCACCGCGACATCGTCCTCGATGCCTGCCTGCTGCAGTATATTCTCTACCGTCTGGGTCACGACACTTCCGAAATCACATTCGGAGCCAATCTCATGCAGGGCCAGCTGGTCATAGACATCGGCAACAGCAACAAGATGTTCAAAGTGGCACGTCCGTCGACTTCGGCCGGACCGAAAGAGTTCTATCTGAGCACGCTGCACAATTCGGCCTATATCCGCCACGCCATCACTGAAAAGCATCAGTCGGTGTGGATTGCGCAGCGCAACGGACGCACCAAGAACGGCATCGACCGCACCGACCAGGGCATCGTGAAGATGTTCTCCATGAGCTATGCCAAAGACCGGGTGGAATCGCTGGACCAGTTGAAGATAGTTCCCGTTGCCGTGTCGTACGAATGGGAGTCGTGCGACTACCTCAAAGCCCTGGAACTCTACGCCTGCCGCAAGGGCGAGAAGTATGAAAAGAAGCCCGGTGAGGACCTCAACAGCATGCTCACAGGCATCACCCAGCAGAAAGGCCGCGTCCATTTCGTCCTCTGCGAGCCCATCCGGCGCGAAGAACTGGAAGCGCTGCACGACTGCAACAGCACCGAATACCACCGCCAGGTGGCCGCCCTCATCGACAGCCGCATTCTGCCGGCCTTCCGCCTTTGGCCAAACAACTACATTGCCCACGACATGCTCCAGGGCGACAGACGGTACGAAGCCATGTACACGGCCGCCGAAGAACAGGCCTTCGAACAGAGAGTCGAGGCTCTTCGCACATTCCCGGTCGATGATCCCGAATGCTTGAAACGGATTTTTCTGAGCATTTACGCCAATCCGCTTAACAAATGACGGCCCCGTCCGTCATAGGTCTGAATGCAAATGACAATGGCCAGACACCTATGACTGCCCGAGAGTTCAATCAGATTTTTCTGCCTATGAGCGACAGGCTCTATGGGGTGGCGTACCGTCTGCTTGAATCTCGTGAAGGCGCCGAGGACGCCGTCCAGGATCTCTTCCTGAAACTCTGGAACTTGCGCGATTCGCTCGGCGGCGTGCTCAATCCGGGAGGCTATGCCATGACTTTGCTCAAGAACCTCTGTGTGGACCGTATCCGTCAGGAAGAGCTCAGACAGCATCAGGACCTTACAGACAGCATCGACCGCCCTTCGCAAGAGCCTTGCCCAGATGCGGGAATGGTGGAGAAAGAACAGTTCGGACAGGTATTGAAAGCTATCGACGGCCTGCCTTCACGCCAGCGCCAGGCCCTTCGCCTTAGGGTGTTCGAAGAGAAAGAATATTCGGATATCGCCGAGGAAATGGGCATCTCCGAGGTGAATGTCAGAGTCTGTTTGAGTATGGCTCGAAAATCGTTGAAAACCAAATTGAAAACTCTTATATGAAGTCTTTGGAAGAAATATCGGAACTCTCTTTGGACGAGTTGGAACAGATGGCCGACCAGAGCACCATGTCTGCGCCTGAAGGGCTGAAAGAACGCCTGTCGCAGCAGACCATGCTCATGGATTTTCTGTCGCAAAACGATTCGCATCCCATTGTCGGACACAGACGTGTCGGCGCATTTGTCCGTTGGAGTGCGGCTGCCTGTCTGGTGCTGCTGATCTGCGTGGGCACCGGCCTGTCGCTGTCGGCCCGTCCGAAAGATACATTCAGCGACCCTGCGTTGGCCTATGCACAGATCGAAGAAGCCTTTTCGCTCATTTCCAGCAAGATGGAAAAAGGAGTTGAAATGATGGAAGAGCTGGAACCCGCTATTGAAACCACCAATCGACTGATAAACAAACTCTATTGATATGAAAAAGATTCTGATGCTTTTGGCCGCCGTTCTGACGCTGGCCCAGTCTTTTGCCGAAACGGGCAGAGACGTATATCTCCGTTACTCCGATAAAGAAAGTGTCGCTGCCGTCTACATTTCGCCGGTCATGTTCCGCCTGATTGGAAAGCTGCCCGATATCGAAGTCTCGGACGACGACATCAATCTGTCGCCCATCTTGCAGTCGCTCAAGGGTTTCTATCTCTTGAGCTGCGAAGACGAACAGACAGCGCGCCAACTCAAGGCCGACGTGAACCGCCTGATGGACAAAGGCAAGTATGAAATGCTGATGTCGGTGAAGGAAGACGGTGAAAAGGTGGAAATCTACATCGTCTCCGACGGCAAAGAGGTGAGCAGTCTGATCATGACGGTTTCCGAAGACGATGAATGTGTCTTCATGTCCATCGACGGCAAAATGGCCCAGAAAGACTTGGAAAAACTACTTGCCTCCTCCCGCGGAGAATAACACACATCCTCTGATTTTGACGATTGGTCTGCTCCCACGTGGGGAACTTATCAAATGATGTTATCTAAAACCTGTCAGAACGGGAACAGCACAAAGGCAGCCACATCCCAAAGGGCATGGGAGATGATGAGCACGGGAAGCGATTTGTGCCCCCAGATGAGATAGATCAGTCCCCAAAATACGCCGCAGACCAGCGCCGCCATGATCAGCATGAAATTGAGCGACCAGACGTGAATGAGCGTATAGACCAGAGTCGCCGCTGCAAACCCGGCGAACTTGCCGCTGTGCTCCATCCATTTCCTTTGGACAAAACCGCGCCAGAAAATCTCTTCGGCCGGACCGATGACCAACAGAAGCAGTACACCGATAATCAACTTGCTGGTGTCGCCTTTGATGGTGTAGATGCTGTCTACCTGAGACCGTGCAAATGTGAACAGTTCGGCAGAAATCCTGTCGCCGAAATAGAAAACAAGCCATAATCCGGCAGCGGCCAGCAGACCAAAGACAAACGATTTCCAATTGAGCCTGGTTTCTTTCCACCACGAGCCTCCCAGCAGAGTGGCCAAGCCGGTCAACACCAGCGCCGAGCCCGTCATGACAGTCCAGAAATCGAGGTGTTTGCTGATGGGAGCAAAGAACATCACAAACCACAGAATGGCCGCGATGATGATGGCAAAATAAGTCTTTTTCATTTCAGCACAATTACTTGAAACAGATCAGAGGATAATCCCTGCCACGAAAAAAGCCAGCGTGTAAATCAAACCGAATTTGAGCTGGAGTTGCGCCGTCTGCTGGTCATGGGTGGCAATGGGCAACTCCTCTTCGGGTTGTGCCTTCAGTGCAGACCGCAGCAATTTCCAGGAAGCGGGGATATTGATGAAAGTCAGAAGCATGAGCAGCGCCAGCCAGCGGCTGCCGATGCCCTGCGTCATGGAACGGAAGGGCAGACAGCCTGCAAGGGTCAGGAGCGTATAGACCAGCACCAGCAGATAGGGGAGAGTGAGTTCGGCCGCATAGAGCCATTGCGAGAAACGTCCGCCCGTCAGGCCCTGCATGGTGGTTATGCCGGCGCGCCTGTCGTTGCGGATGTCGCGTGTGTTGTTGATCTGCAGGACGGCACAGGTGAGCAATCCGTAGGGCAGGCTGAACAGGACAGCATCCCAGAAGATTTCACCGGCAACAATAAGGCTGATACCCATGGAAGGGAGCACGGAAAACCCCAGCAGTACGTCGAGGTCGCCCAGTGCATGATATTTGAAGGTGGTGTAGAACGCCGCCATCACAATGCCGATGGCTCCCAGCAAGATGTACGACCAGGAAGTGCGGGCCAGAATCCACATGCCCAACAGCGTACCAACGGCCAGGAAGGCAAAGCCGAGATTGCGTATCTCTTTTGGCTGGAACAGACCGCTGTACATGGTGCGGACACCGTTGAGGCTGTCGGGAAGGTCAACGCCTCTGATATGGTCGAAATAGTCGCTGATGAGGTTGGCGCTGAAATGCAGACAGACCAGCATGGGCAGGGCAATGAGCGCATTCCACCAGCTCCAGCCGGTCAGTGTGCCGATATCCAGATTGGCCAGGCCGTTCCTCATCAGATTGAAGCGGAAAAACAGGTAAGCAGTGGTAGCGATAATGGGCATCACCGAAACGGGTGCCGACCAGGGGCGGGGCGCAATGAGCCAGTCTTTAAAAGATCTTTTCATAGACAGTATTCTGTTATAGGGCGCAAAGGTAGTTCATTTTTCCCATTCCGGTTTCATCGTGAGAACATACGGAGGAACTCTGAAGGAATTTCTGAAGTGAATTCCAGCATTTCGCCTGTGACGGGATGACGGAACTTGATTTGCTGCGCATGCAGGCAGAGCCTTCTGCATGGGTCGGTTTGGGCGCCATACTTGGAATCGCCCGCCAGAGGATGGCCCAGATAGGCCATGTGGACGCGAATCTGATTGCGGCGGCCGGTCTCCAGGTGGAGCTCTAGCAATGAGTAGCGCAGACGCCGTACGTCGTCGCGCTGACCGTCCTGTCCCCGGCCTGTCGGCAAAGAGCAACTGTCGAGAACACGGAAATGTGTGACAGCCCTTTTTCCCTGACCGGGCCGGCAGACAAACATCACCGACTGGCGGGCATCCTCATCCAGCCAGGTGTCCACCATCCCTTCCTGCTGTTGGAACCACCCTTCGGCTACGGCTATGTATCTACGGCTTTCGACAATTTCGTGCCAATGGGTGCGGAGAGTCTCGCAGATTCTGGGATTCTTGGCAAAAACCAGTATGCCGCTGGTGTCGCGGTCGATGCGGTGCACCACATAGATTCGGTCGCCTGAGCGGCGGAAATCCATGTAAGCATTCAGATATTCTTCGGCCGTCTTCTCACGCTCGCTATGATTGCCCACAGTGAGCAGGCCGGATTCTTTCTTCACAATCAGCAGGGAAGCGTCTTCCCAGACGATGCGGAGGCCTTCCGGCAGGCGGTATTCAGACTTCTTGCCGACAAACACGGTCTGGCCGGCTTCCAAAGTCTCGTCCAGGCGCTTGAGGACGCGGCCATCGAGAGTGATGGCATCGCTTTGGAGCAGTTTTTTGATAGAGGACCTGCTGCGTCCCTGCATGACACGCGAAAGCAACTGCTCAAGCGTCTCGTCCTCCTTGACGGTGAACGAGGCGCCTGAGCGGTGCGTTTGATTTTCGCGGTCGTCTACTCTCATGAAAATCAATCAGCCAGGAAGCCGTTGACAAAGTTGTGGGCTTCGGTTTGCTCACCGTTTTCGTCCCAGTGGATGGCTTCGCCCTGAGCAACATAGCCGCAGAAACGGTAGTCGGGCTGTTCGCGTGTGGAGGGACGGATATCCCAAACCGACTGCACCTTTTTCTGACCGTTGGGCCAGTATTGGGTCCACACGCCGGTGTGGGTCTTCAGATGGCGTTCCCAGGTCCAGAGCAGAGTGCCATCGGCTGCCCAATAACATTCAAGCCCCTTCTTGTAGCCGTTCTTGTAAATGGCTGTGTGTTGTTTCTGGCCATTCTCATAATACTCGGTCAGACGTCCGTGGAGCAGATATCGTCCGTTCTTGCAGATGCGGGCTTTCCATTTGCCTTTGAGGGCACCATTCTCATAGGATTCCTGATAACGGCTTACTTTGCCGCCAAAGGAGCCGTCGCCCTTCGGATTATAGACAAACTTGTCGTCGTAAGCGGTTTTGAAGGGACCTTCGTGGGCAGTGGTATCTCGGATCCACGCTTCATTCAGTTCAATGTGATAGGCAGGCAACGTGGCGGAACTCAATATATGGATGGTTCCGTCGGGGCTCTGACGTACGGTGGAGTAGCCCAGCGATGGATGTTGCGGACGCTGGTTATGACCCAGACAGAGAGGAAGCACCTTGAAAGTCCAGCTTTGGCCGTTGTTGTCGGAAATGCCGATGTAGCACTGGTCGCCGCAGGTCCAGCCTTCGGGAGCCGGGCGATGCAGTTTGTGCAGATAGGAGTCGCCTACTACCACAAGAGCGCCTGATGCCAGACGGATGATGCAGGGACGCTGTGCCGATCCGTTCACAGGCAGAGGCCCTTGGGTACCTGCGTCCCAGGTGGCACCCCAGTCGTGGGAAATGTTTTGCGGATTCCAGGCATTGATGTTGCCGTTCTTGCCGCCGATGGCCAGCAGAGTGCCCTTGTCATCAAGAGGGACAATGGTGCTGTGACGGGTAATGGTGCGTCCACCCATGTCTTTCCAATGGAGGCCGTTGTCCGGGCTGCACCAGAGGAAACTCTGGGCACCTTTGGCATCGCAGGCCATGTAGATGTTGCCTTCGGGGTCGCGGAAGGCACTGGTGATTGGTTGTGCGGTGAAATCGGTCCCAATCTGGTCGAGCTGGGGCACGCTGTATGTCCAAGTCTGGCCGTTGTCGGTGCTGGTGCAGATACGGAAGGGAATCCAGTCGCTCATGGAGCGGCCGCCACCGAAGAACCAGGTTGTTTCTCCGTCTTGCCAGAGAAGACCCGACTGGTCGTTGCCGTTGTGCGTGTCGAAAAAGAGTTCGGGCATATCCCACTCTTCAGCACCGTAGCGCAGACGGTACTGCACGAAAGTGGCTGCCGTGTCGCTCTCGGAGCGTCCGCGCGGAGAACTGAAGGCAATGGCCAGCGCATCTCCGTTGGGCAATACCACAAAGCCCGGCGAATGGTGGTGATGGTAGTTGCCGTAGTCCAGACCGGCCATCTGGCCGCATTCAGTCGGAGTGTAGGCCGACGGTATGGGCAGAGCCAGTCGCATGTGGTAATAGGGACGGTCAGAAACCCCCGTCTTGCCCAATTGGGCTACAGAGGTCTGATGAATGGCAGCCTGAGTGAAAGGCACCTTGGACCGTTCGTCCAGACGATATGTGACGGTGCCGCCGTCATTCGACGGTGCCGACATGGCTGCACCAGCCTTGAATTGTGAGGAAGTGACCGTATAGACGGTTTCGGTTTCCTGAGCGGAAAGTGCACCCGCACCAATCAGGAGGAGTGCAGACATCAGATGAAGAGATTTCATATCGGATAGTGTCAATTGAGTTCGAAACAGACAAAAATCTTGTATTCTACCACGATTTTCTCAAATTCAAGTTCAGGCTCGGCAGACTCCTCCACGGCCATGTCGAAAGTCGCCACTTTAGCCACCTGGGCGCGCAGCATGTTGGGGTAGTAGACCCCTTGGTTCGTCTCCCTTATGTAGAGGGCTTTGCCCGCATTCTGACCGATAGCTGCAGCCAGCGCATCGGCCTTGGCCTTTCCGTTCTTTACGGCTTTTTCCTTGACAGCCTGCTGGATGGCCTCGATGTCGGAGTGGTCCACGCGCTCAATGTTCATCTGGCTGATGCCGAGGCTTTCCAACGATTGAAACACGCGACCTGCCAGCACGGCGTTGTCGACTTTCAGCAGATAGTTCTTGCCGGTCTGAATCTCCGTCGAGCGAATCCAATAGTGCTTGAAGGAACTGTTCATGTCGCGTACTGCCAGATCTTTCTGGGTGTTGATACCCAAGCGTTCGAGAGCCTTCACCATGTTGCGTTCCAGCGTCTCCACGGTGGTCTTCTTGTTTTTGATATCGCTCTCCTGTATGGAGATACTGATGAAAATTTCGTTGGGGACGACTTCCTCTTTGGCATCGCCGTACACTTCGATGTAGGGCCGGTCCAGCCAATTGGTCTCTTGCGCCGTGAGCATCACAGGCAGCATCAGAAACGAGTACAGCAGTAATTTTTTCATATGATTGACTTTTGTATGTCTGCAAAGATAAACAATAATCTCTTGGACGATGGGTGAAAAATACTAAAAATAATTTGTCGTTTTTTTGGCAAATTGATATATATATATATTTGTGGGTCACTGTAAAAAACATTCGAACTTATATGAAAACGAAGTCTCACGCCATCTTCCTACTTTTCGTAATTGCGTCTGTCGGCACCATGGGTGCAGGAAACAGTCAATCTGGACCAGCCAGTTTAGGCTCATCTGTTGTTGGAGAATACATTTCTGCCAGTGTCAGGCTGAGAAGCGTCGATTCTATTGTTATCGTTTCCGATAACGTTGACAGTTTGTCACTTGTCGTGTATGCGTCTTGGCCTGGATGTTATAGGTTCCACATGGATTCTATCTTGAATGAAGATTTTCAAGATTCAACAGTTTTTTCGTTGTTTTATTCGGAAATCGAACCTGCGTGTGATTGTTATTGTGTAGAGCCTGCACCCGTAACGATAGGAAAAGGCTTCAAAAGAGCCATCTTCGACATTTACAAACGAGATTTTGAAGTTTCGAAATTGAACCCGTCGGAATTGATTCTTTCAGAATATCGTATGTATGCAAAAGGCTCATTGACATTGATGGGTGTTGAAAAGCCGGAATCGGACCAGGAAGAAGCTGTTCTTTATCCTAATCCCGCCGAAGACAGGTTGTATGTGAACTGTAGGTCAGAAGACTGCGTTGTCCAATTGTCCGACATGAATGGCATCGTCTTAGTCAAGCAACAACTCCAGAATTCAGAATACATCGATATATCCGATCTTCCGTCCGGTTTGTATATTTTATCCGTGGATGGCAAAGCATCGTTGAAATTCAACAAACAATAATCGTTATGAAAAAGCAATTGTTTCTTTTGTTGGCTCTGTGTGCAGGCACATGGGGCTTGAACGCGCAGGTGGATACCATGATCCATGTGCTGAATGTAAGTCCTGAAGCGTGTTCGCTCAAGCCGGGCGAATCCGTGAAACCGTCGGTTTCCTGGGAACCGGCCAACCTCCAACCTTATCTCAGATGGCAGGTGTCAACGAATTACACCAAGTTTGGCGATCCTGCAGTCTATCTCTTCAATGGCGAACTGTTTGCGATAGCTCCCGGACAGGCCACTGTGAGCGTGTACGCCGATGCACAGTCGGCCAAATGCGATATCACGGTGACCGGCGACAAGGAGTTCAATCCCTTCATCAGGAGCTCTGAGCTGACGACTTCTCCGGCTGAAAGCAGCATGCCGGCGACAGCCCGGCTTTCCGATGGCAAGATGACTCTTTCGGGCACCATAGTCATGCCGGAAAAGGCAGACCTCCATTGGAACTGCCGCGTCTACGAGGCTTCCGCATTTGTGACAATCGACGGCTCTGCCTCTTTGAATCCTGGCGGAATGTCGCCCAGGTTGTTCGAAATAAGCGTTCCGGATTGCCCGATGGAAAAGATGGATGTGTTTCTGAATGTCAGCATCGCTATCACGGACACCCTTCAAGAAGTGCCGGTGGCTCCCATCGTTTCGTCGAGCCGCATTGCGTCTGCGCCTATGAGCCTGTCTTCTGTTTCGTCCGAACCGCTAAGAATAGCCGTGACGGGAGGAAGGATCTCCTCCAGCCGGCCTGTCAGAGAAATAGCAGTATATGACCTGACCGGAACTCTCGTGTTCAAAACCGGTCGTTTGGACGACTCTGGCTGCGAATGCGCGTTGAAGCCCTCGCTGTATGTGGTCAAGGGAGTCGATGCGGAAAACAAGGGATTCCATTTCCTTATAGGGGTGTAAGTTTGCCGTCATCTTTTGTTCATCATCTCCTGTTTCCCGTCGGCCATTATCTGATGAAACTTGTCGCTGGCGACGAAACGAAGGAGTTCAAAATCGTCAGGGAGTAGGGGCTTTGCTTTTCGCGGCGCTTGTGGCGAAGTTCCTGATATTGTCTTATTCAGAACAGTCCTAATATTAGGGGAGGCTACAAAAAGGGGAAGTTCACAGTCCTTTGCGAGTCTCATCTTCGTCCGCCAAATAATGGGAGGAACAACGGAGGAACATCAGAGCAGCTTTCCGGTGCGAGCAGACAGCCTCTGTCCGACGGGCGCTTCCTGGCGAAACGCAGTGCGAAGATACTGCCGGTTTCTCCCATTAGTACACTTTTCCCTGTAACTCGAAGGCCGTTTCCCTGGAATTCTGCAAAGAGGCTAGTGAGTGTTAACTGTAAACTGTTAACGTCTGTATGCGTTGAGACCTCGTCAGATCTTCCGATTGTGTTGCA
>JAZQNO010000003.1:0-17796 GCA_045627385.1 Bacteroidales bacterium | reverse complement strand
CCGCCAGACGCGGGTTTTGCGCACCGAGCGAGCGTCCGGGAGCATTTGGTACCGCCAGACGCGGGTTTTGCGCACCGAGCGGCCGCGGGGAGCCGGTTGGTACCGCCAGACGCGGGTTTTGCGCACCGAGCGGGCGTCCGGAGGCATTTGGTACCGCCAGACGCGGGTTTTGTGCACGGCGCAGGCGTCCGAAGGCATTTGGTACCGTCAGACGCGGGTTTTGCGCACGACGCGGGCGGCCGAAGGCATTTGGTACCGCCAGACGCGGGTTTTGCGCACGGGGCGAGCGCGCGGAGCCGGTTGGTACCGCCAGACGCGGGTTTTGCGCACCGGGTGGGCGTCCGGGAGCATTTGGTACCGCCAGACGCGGGTTTTGCGCACGACGCGGGCGTCCGGAGGCATTTGGTACCGCCAGACGCGGGTTTTGCGCACGACGCGGGATATGCGTTCAGCCGGCTAAAACCACACTAAGGTCGGCCGCGGAGAGCCGGTTTGGCTTCGGAAAGCTGTTTTTTGTCGCGGAGGGCCGTTTTCGCGGGTCCCCACCCCGACCTTAGTGGCAAAAACAGGATTTCTTGGAAAAACTGGATTTCTTCCCCGAGGGGAGTGTCGTTGGGGAGCGTCGTTGGGGAGTGTCGTTGGGGAGCGTCGTTGGGGAGCGTCGTTGGGGAGCGTCGTTGGGGAGCGTCGTTGGGGAGCGTCATGCAAATATCACATAAATTTACAAAAAGTATTCGCTGAAATTTGTATTTTTGCAGCGTCTTTGTAAATACGTCTGACAATGAAGAAAATCCTTCTCTTTTTCGCCGCTTTGTGCCTTCTGGGCACAGTGCAGACCAAGGCCGACGATGCCGCTTGTGATTTCGTAATCGACGGCCTGTTGTATAACATCGATTCCGAAAATCCGGACGCCGTGGTGCTTGTCGGCCATGCCGAGACGCTTCCTCTCGTCGAGGGCAAGCTCACCATACCCGCTTCCATCCAGCCCGACACAAAAGAATATGCCGTTACCGGCATCGGAACAGAGGCATTATCGTACTGTGATGACATCACGTCTGTCGTCATTCCCTCGTCGGTGACCAGCATCGGAGAAGGTGCGTTTTTTGAGTGTACGGGCCTGACCTCCATCGACTTCCCCTCGTCGGTCACCAGCATAGGCAAAGTGGCCTTTGCAGATTGTTCGGGCCTTGACAGCCTGAGCATCCCTGCCTCGTTGACCAGCATCGGTGTTGCAGCCTTTGGGGGGTGTTCCGGTCTGACTTCCATCCGTGTGGACGAGGAGAACCCCGCCTACGACAGCCGCTTCGGTTGCCAGGCCTTGATAGAGACCGCCACCAACACGCTGCTGCAGGGCTGTGTCAACACCACGATACCCTCATCGGTCACCGGCATCGCTGCCATGGCCTTTGCGGATTTTGCTGGCCTGACCTCCATCGACATTCCCTCGTCGGTGGCCAGCATCGGTCAGGGGGCCTTTATGCGTTCGGGCCTGACCTCCATCGACATTTCCTCGTCGGTGACCAGCATCGGTGAAGTGGCCTTTGAAGGCTGCTCAGGACTGACCTCGATCGATATTCCCAATTCGGTCACCAGCATCGGTCAGGGGGTCTTTAGCGAATGCACCGCTTTGAAGACCGCCAAGATCAGCCGCCAGGTTGTCGGTAACGTCGAAAACGCATTTAACGGTTGCACCTCTCTTACCGACCTGTATGTGAGATGGACTTCGGACATACCGGTTCACAACGAGGTAGGTTATGCAGATATGTCGTTCCTGGAAGTCAAACTGGGTTCAGCCACGCTCCATGTCCATGTCGGCACCAAGGCTGTCTATGAGGCTGACCCCATCTGGAGCAAGTTCGGCACCATCGTGGAATACATCAGCTTCGCCGACAGCCAGACCCGCGACATCTGCTGCGATAGTTGGGACAGCGACAAGGACGGCGAAATCGACCTGAACGAAGCCGGGAAGATTACTTCATTGTCTCCTCTGGATGGTTTCGAGAGATCCGGAATCACCTCTTTTGACGAGATGAAATATTTTACCAATCTGACTTCTATCAAAGGCACAACGTTCGACATATGCCTCAATCTGACCTCGGTCAGCCTGCCTGCCTCCATAACGTCTTTGGGTGCGAGTGCCTTCTATGCATGCAGCAACCTGAGCGATGTAACCGTTTTCTGGGACGATGACGCATCCATCCCCAGCATCGACGCAGATGTGTTCCATGGACTGACTCTGTCGGAGATCACGCTTCATGTTCCGGTGGGGACCGTTTCTCTGTACAAGAGCAAGGAGGTGTGGAAGGATTTCCGGATAGAAGAGATGCACAATGTTGTCGTCAGCCGCAGCGACGGCAGCCTCGACCAGGTCATGGCCACCGGTGCCACCAATCTGGTCATAGATGAAGACAACATGTCCAGCCTGCTGGTGACAACAGATGTGGAAGAGGTGAAATCCATCTCCTACAGGCGCGATTTCGGCACAGCGGTCGATGTCTGGCAGTGCTGGTTTGCCCCCTTTGAGATGACAGCCCAGGAGATGTCCGGCAAGCATTGTGAGGTGGCCGAAATTGCCGGCATCCTCATGAACGAGAAGAATGAGACCGTCATCGCCTTCAAGAAACTGGGCGAAGATGCCACCATGCTGGCCAACACGCCCTATGTGGTCCGTTACTGCCCCGAGCAGGAAGACGCCTCCACAGACATCTGTTTCGAGGCCGGGGAGATTGGCCTGAAAGCGACGGCTGCCAGCGCCTTCACCGTGCAGTCGGCCTACGACAATTTCACCTTCACGGGCAACTACGAAGCCCAGCATATCGACGGTGCCTATACGCTCAACACGAAGGGCGAGTTCCAGAAAATGGGCACATCCGTAAACCTGCGCCCCATGCGTTTTGCCCTCACCATCGAGAAACGTTCAGACAGTCCCTACCCGACTTCTGCCGGCAATGTGGACAAGGTGATGCTGCACATTCTGGGCGAAAACGAACTGACCGGCATCGGCCATGTCTGCCGGGAGGTCTCCGACGATGTGATGTACGACCTGAACGGACGCCCGGTGAAAGAGATCCGCAGCGGAGAGTTCTACATTCTGAACGGCAGGAAGTATCTGGCCAGGTAAAATGGAGGAAAGCCGTATGAAAAAAGAGTATATCCGGCCCAGGACCACCTGCGTGGACATCTGTCCCTGCAACACCCTTCTTTCCGGCTCGCTTTGGGACGCAGACAGCATGTCCGGTCTCAACGAAGAGCCCGGCGGCGAGGAAGATTTCCTGTGAGAAAGGGTGCGTCGGCTCAGAAGGCCACACCGAGGCGGAAGCCGGCGGTGAAGGCCAGGAAGGAGTCGGTGGGGAACAGCATGAAGCCGTGGTAATAGTTGTTGGCGTTGCCGTTGCCCCAGCTGCCGCCCATACCTGTGTAGAGATCGAAGACAAACCAGTCGAGCACCAGCTGATAGCCGGCTTCGGCCAGCAGTGCCGTCTGTGTGGTATGACGGCGTTCTGTCTGCCCTTGCCTGATGTAATCGAAATCGGCCACAATGAGCTCGGGCTTGAGATAGAAGCCTGCCAGCCAGCTGTTTGAGCCGATCTGAGGCAGCACGTTCCACTTGTAGGCGAATTTTCCCACAAAGCCCTCCGACAGTTCGGTGCGGTTCATGATGTCCCAGCCCCAGCCGATGACACCGAGCGTGAATTCGGCGCTCGTATGCGGGCTGAAGGCCTGTTCGTAGGTGATGCGGGTGGAGCCGCTGCCCAGCGACAGCAGGGTCATCTTCACATCGTGCCGGGTGGGATTCTGCGCGGGCAGTCCGGGCAGTTGGGCATAAGACACAGAGACGGCAGAGGCCAGGCACATGGCCGTCAGAAACATGCTCAGGCGTTTCATTGCGGAAAATTCGGATTTCATCGGTTTGTTTCGGATTTCAATAATTCGGTTTTACCGGCACAAGACTGCCGTCTTCGTTGAAATGGAGCCGGTCTGTGCAGACTTCGCGGTAATAGCCTGCCGACCAGCCTTTTTTGATGCCTTCCGGACGTGTGAAACGGTGGTAGACGATGTACCACTCGTCGGTGCCCGGTTTGCAGATGACGCTGTGATGGCCCGTGCCGTAAATCTGCATCGAAGGGTTCTGCGACAGCACCGCCTGACGCTCCGTCATGGCCGGCTGTCCGTCGCGCACCAAGGCCACGGGCGAATCGCTGATGAGGTAGCGGACGCGGTAGTTGGCGCTGCGGGTGTCGTTTTCGGACCACATGAAATAGTATTTTCCATCGCGGTAGAACACGTAGGTGCCCTCGCAGTAGCCGTAGCGACGGCGCTCGGACTGCGGTATGAGCACGCGGGTGGAACCCTCGCGGATGGAAACCATGTCGTCGTTGAGCTCTGAAACGGCCATGAAGCCGTTGCCCCAATAGAGATAATACTTGCCGCTGACGGGGTCTTGGAAGACATCGGGGTCGATGACCTGGCCGCGGGTACCCTGAGGCGCCTTGTCGAGCAGCGGTCTGCCCAGAGCGTCGCGGAAGGGACCTGCCGGATGCTCGGCCACGGCCACGCCGATCTGTTTGTTGGCCACGAAGTAGTAGAAATACTTGTAGCTGACTTTCTTGAACAGCCACCAGCCCTTTTCATAGGCGCGTTCGATGATGCAGGGCGCCCAGGCGTAGGCATCGGCCCAGGAGCAGTCTTTCTGCAGGTCGAAGATGACGCCTTCGTCGGTCCATTCGGGCAAAGCCTCCGCCCTGCCCTGCTGCAGGTCGTCCGTGGCGAAGAGGTCGGGCGCGGAGTAGGCTCTGAAATCGTGGCTGTGCCAGCCCTCGGCACCGTCGGTGGTGGGATAGATGTAGTAGCGGCCCGTCTGGTGGCTGTAGAGCACCTCAGGGTCGGCATGCATGCCCGGAAAGACCGGATTGGCCCGGTTGGGCTGCAGATGCTGCGCTTCCCGGGCGTCTGACCAGGCCTGCAGGCGTTCGTATTCCTCTTGTGTGAGGCGCATGAATGAGCCGTGCTGCGGGCCGTTCACGCCCTCGATGTTCTGCGGATTGCTGAAATGGCTCATGCGTGCATCGGCCTGGCAGATGCGGTAGTTCTTGGGGCGCGAGGAGTATTCGATGTAGGCGATGCGCCAGGTGCTGTCGCCGATGAGCTGGAAGGCCGAGACGCCTTCGCACTTCTTGTTGCCTTCGAAATTGACGTAGTCTTTGTCGTCGGGTTCGGCCCAGGGGCCTCTGAGCGTGGGCGCCGTAGAGGTGAACAGGCCGGGCGTGCCGCCTTCTTTCTTGATCATCAGGTGGTACTGTCCGTCGTAGGGCAGGTAGTGGATGTCGGCGTCGATGGTGGCATAGCCCCAGTCGAGCAGCAGCTGCGGCTTGGTGAGCGTGGTGAACGACTCGTCGGCGTAGGAGAAGTACATGCGGTCGTAGCCTTCTTCCTGGCTGTTGAGCATGGAGAAATAGACCATGTAGCCGCCTTTGCGGCCGTCGGGCCAGCTGTAGGTGGCATCCCAGAAAATCTGGGGCGCCCAGACGCGGTGCACGGCCGACCAGTGGCGGTAGACGTCGGGCGACTCGGGGTCGCTGAAGATTGCCGGGCCGCGGCGGAAGTCGAAGGTGACCGATTCCCAATGGATGAGGTCGTCGGAGCGGAGCAGGTCGATGCCGTAGTTGTTCCACTGGTGCGAGGCGGCCACTTTCATGTCGGTGCAGACCATGAGGTAGCCGCTGCCGTCGTGCTTGCGGCAGATGTAGGCGTCGCGGGTGCCGCCTTCGATGCGGGCCAGCCGGTGGGCGCTGAAGATGGAATCGCCGTTGATGAGGTCGTGGAAGTGCAGGCCGTCGCGGCTGAGCGCGTAGGCGGTCCATTCGCCGCGGTCGCTCATGTGGCAGTAGAGGTAGCCGTAGTCGCCTTTTTCCAGATTGCCGACAGCGGTTTCGGAAGCGGCCGCCGAGAAGTTCGCCACAAGCAGGCCGAGCAGGAACAGTCCTTTGAAAATCAATCGTTTCATATCTGTATGGTATTATGCGAGCAGATGCTCCAACAGGATCTTGAGGCCGATGCCTGCGAGGATGATGCCGCCGATGAGGTTGGCCTTGAGATGCAGGCGTTTTCCGAAGGCCATGGCCAGGCCCATGCCGATCCAGGGCAGGACGAAGGAGGCCAGACCGATGATGAGGACCGACATCCACAGCCTGATTTCGAGCAGCGAGAAGGACAGGCCCACGGCCAGCGCGTCGATGGAGGTGGCCACCGCCAGGGTAGTCACGACTTTCCAGCTGTAGGGGTTGACCGTCGGCGTTGGCTCGCCCGATGGGGAGGGTTTGAGGTCGTCCAGAATCATCTTCACGCCCAGAAAGCCCAGGATGCCGAAGGCGATCCAATGGTCGAAACCGCAGATGTAATCGTAGAACTGCGTGCCGAGAAGCCATCCGATGCAGGGCATGAGCGCCTGGAACAGGCCGAACATGAGGGCGATGCGCAGCATGGGCCACCATTGGAAACGCTTCATTACCAGTCCGCAGACGATGGAGACGGCAAAGCAGTCCATGGCCAGGCCGATGGCGATGAGGGCGATTTCGATCAGACTCATAGGATTTATGTAGAATGACAGGCTGCAAAGTTAGGGATTTTCCTTAACTTTGCACGCTATAAACACCCATCAGTTATGAACGAACAGATCCGTCAGATTGCCGAAAGGTTGCGCGGCATGCGCGACGCCATGGACATCAGCACCGCCGAAGTGGCCCAGTCCTGCGGCGTGAGCCAGTCCGACTACGAACGCTACGAGAGCGGCGAAGTCGACATTCCCATGAATTTCATCTGCCTGTTTGCCCGTCAGTACGGCATTCAGCCCAGCACCATCTTTTCGGGCGACGAGGCCTACATGAGCTCTTATTTCCTGTGCCGCAAAGACAAGGGGCAGGCCGTGGAACGCAGCAAGGCCTACAAGTACCAGGCCCTGTCGATGGGCTTCAAGAACGCCAAGGCCCAGCCTTTCATCGTCACGGTGGAGCCCGACGACAGCGAGCGGCCGATGCACCTCAACACCCATCCTTCGCAGGAGTTCAACATGGTGCTGGAGGGCACGCTGATGCTCACCATCGACGGAAAGACCCTCGTTCTGGAAGAGGGCGACAGCATCTATTTCGACTCTACCAAGCCTCACGGCATGAAGGCGCTCAACGGAAAGCCGGTCAGGTTTTTCGCCATCATTCTCTAATCGGATTTCATTTTCGCAATGATACTAGACAGGTTTCTCAAACAGACCGAATTCAGCTCGATGGAAGATTTCCGCGAGCATCTGGCCTTCACGGTGCCCGACCATTTCAATTTCGGGTACGACGTGGTGGACGCCTGGGCTGAGCAGGCTCCCGACAAGCGGGCGCTGTGCTGGACCAACGACAAAGGCGTGCACCGCGAATATTCCTTCAAGGACATCAAGGACCTGAGCGACCGCACGGCCTCCTATTTCCAGCAGCTGGGCATAGGCAAGGGCGACCCGGTGATGCTCATCCTCAAGCGCCGCGTGGAGTTTTGGTTTTCCATCGTGGCGCTGCACAAGATTGGCGCCATTGCCATTCCGGCCACGCATCTGCTCACCAAAAAGGACATCGTTTACCGCTGTCAGGCGGCCGACATAAAGATGATTGTCGCGGCCGGCGAGGAGGAAATCGTCCGTCACATCGAGGATGCCCGCGCCGATTCGCCTTCGCTGCAAACGGTGGTTTCGGTGGGCGAGCTTTTTCCCGAAGGCTGGGAGAACTTTCAGGAAGGCATTGCCCAGGCGGCTCCTTTCGTCCGTCCTGAAAACGTGAACGACAACGACGACATCTCGCTGATGTACTTCACCTCGGGCACCAGCGGCCAACCCAAGATGGTGGCCCACTATTTCACCTACCCCATCGGTCACATCGTCACGGCCAAGTACTGGCACCGTCTCCACGAGAACAGCCTGCATCTGACCGTGGCCGACACGGGTTGGGGCAAGGCCGTGTGGGGCAAGCTCTACGGACAGTGGTTCGTGGGTGCGGCCGTGTTTGTCTACGACCACGAGAAGTTTGCCGCGGCCGACATTCTGCAGAAGATGCAGGACTACCGCGTGACTTCGTTCTGCGCGCCGCCCACCATCTACCGATTCATGATTCGCGAAGATCTCTCGAAATACGACCTCAGCCATCTGGAATACTGCACGCTGGCCGGCGAACCGCTCAATCCGTCGGTCTACGACACTTTCTTCCGTGCCACGGGCATAAAGATGCGTGAGGGTTTCGGCCAGACCGAGACTTCGATGACCATCGGCACTTTCCCTTGGATGGAGCCCAAGCCCGGCTCGATGGGTGTGTCGAACCCGGCCTACGACATGGACCTGATGACGCCCGACGGCCGCATTGCCGAGGAAGGCGAACAGGGCGAAATCGTGCTGCACATCGAGGGCCGCAACAAGGCCTGCAGCCGTCCCGACGGCAAGCCTTACGGTCTGTTCAAAGAGTATTACCGCGACGGTGACAGGACGGCCGAAGTGATGCATGACGGCCTCTACCACACGGGCGATGTGGCCTGGCGCGACCAGGACGGTTATTTCTGGTTTGTGGGCCGCACCGACGATGTGATCAAGAGCAGCGGCTACCGCATCGGTCCCTTCGAGGTGGAGAGTGCGCTGATGACCCATCCGGCTGTGGTGGAATGCGCCATCACGGGGGTTCCCGACGAGGTGCGCGGTCAGGTGGTGAAGGCCACCATCATCCTGGCAAAGGAGTACCGCGGCTGTCTGGCTCCCGGACATGAGGCCGAAAAGGAAGCGCTCGTCAAGGAGATCCAGAATCATGTGAAGAAGACTACGGCTCCCTACAAGTATCCGCGTGTCGTGGAGTTTGTGGACGAGCTGCCCAAGACCATCAGCGGCAAGATCCGACGCGGACAGATCCGGCAGGAGGACGCGCAGGGTTCGGGCCGTTGACCGTTAATCGTTAACTGATAAAAAAACGCTATAAGATGATTCTTTCAATGACCGGCTATGGCAAGGCCCAGGCCGAAATCAACGGCAGGAAAGTGAGTGTGGAGATCCGTTCGCTCAACAGCAAGCAGTTGGATCTTTCGACCCGCATATCGCCCTACTACAGGGACCGCGAGAACGAACTGCGCAATGAGATTCTCAAGAAGCTCGAGCGCGGCAAGGTGGATTTCTGCATCTACACCGAAAACAACCAGACGCTCAACGCCACCAACATCAACGAGGAGATGCTGGCCGCCTACAGCCGGCGCATCGGCGAACTCTCGGCCAAGCTGGGCATTGCTGCGCCTCAGGACCCTTGGAGCGTGCTGTTGCGTCTGCCCAATGTGATGCAGGGCGAGAGTTTCGACACCGATGAAAACGAGTGGCAGCAGGTGCACGCTCTGGTGGACGAAGCCATTGCCAATCTGGTGGCTTTCCGCACGCAGGAGGGCGACATGCTGAACCGTTTCTTTCTGGACAAGGTGGCCCGCATCGAAGAACTGCTGGCCAGCGTGGCTCCCTACGAGACGGGGCGCATCGAGCGCATCAAGGCCCGTCTGACCGACGCGCTGGAGAAACTCCAGCAGAAGGATTACGACAAGAACCGTTTCGAGCAGGAGCTTATCTATTATCTGGAGAAACTGGACATTACGGAAGAGAAGACGCGTCTGGCCAACCATTGCCGCTATATGCGCGAGACGATGGAGGGCGAAGAGGAGGCCGGTGCCGGCAAGGGCAAGAAGATGGGTTTCATCCTGCAGGAGATGGGTCGGGAAATAAACACGCTGGGCTCTAAGTCGAACCAGGCCGAGATGCAGCGCATCGTGGTCTGCATGAAGGACGAGCTTGAACAGATGAAGGAACAGGTATTGAACGTATTATGATAAGGACAGGTATTTTCGGCGGCAGTTTTCATCCTCTTCACGAGGGGCATATCGCTTTGGCAGACTATTTCTACCGGAGCGGTCTGCTCGACGAGGTCTGGTTTGTGGTCAGTCCTCAGAATCCGATGAAGAAGGCCGAAGACCTGAGCGATGCGCAGCAGCGGCTGGAAGCCGCCCGCCTGAAGCTGGCGCCCTATCCGCAGTTTCAGGTCTGCGACATTGAGCTGGAACTGCCCCGCCCTTCCTACATGTCCAACACGCTGAGAGCGCTGGGCGAGCGGTATCCCGAGCGCGTGTTTTCGCTCATCATCGGCGGCGACAATCTCGACTGTTTTGCCAACTGGCACGAGTCGCAGTGGATTCGCGACCGTTTCGACGTGCTGGTCTACCCGCGTCCGGGCTGTGCCAACCGGGTGCCTGACGGCTGGACTCGCGTGCGGATGTTCGACGATGCGCCGCAAATGGCCATTTCCTCGACCGACATACGCGAGCACCGGGTGATGCACGGACAGCCCAGTGGCGTAAAAATAAAGGGTTTCAAGGCTTCGATGGCCCGTTTTATCCTTAGGCTGGCCGGCTGGCAGACGGAGGAATGCTACCCGCAGCTGCGGCGCTGTGTGCTGGCCATCGCGCCCCACACGAGCAACTGGGACTTTGTGATGTGCAAGCTTTTCGGCTGGGCCGAGAAGCGCGAGGGGTATTTCCTGATAAAGAAAGACTGGTTCTTTTTTCCGCTGAACCTTTTCTTCAAAGCGGTGGGCGGAGTGCCTGTGGACCGGAGCCGTCGCGACGCGCACATGAGCGAGCAGCTGGCCTCCACGCTGCGTGGACTGGACGGTTGCATCGCTGTCACGCCGGAGGGCACGCGCAAGGCGGTGAAGCGCTGGAAGAGAGGATTCTACCAGATTGCCCTGCAGGCCGAAGTGCCCATTCTGCTGATGAAACTGGATTATGGCAAGAAGCTCATCAGCACCGACTGTCTGTTCTATCCGAGCGGTGACGAGAAGGCCGACATGGCCATTATCCGCAGTTGTTTCCGCGGGGTGCAGCCCCGATATCCCGACCTTTTCGTCTGTGAGGAATGATTTTCGAAGACGACAACATACTGCGTGTGACGCTGGTGCAGGCCGACATACTCTGGGAGCAGGCCGGTGCCAATCTGGAGGCTTACCGCCGGGCATTGGAGGGTCTGGAAGGCCAAACCGACCTGGCGGTGCTGCCGGAGGTCTGCGCCAACGGTTTCGGAAGCAATCCTGAGAAAGTGGCCCAGCCCAACGACGGCGAAACCATAAGGTTCCTTCAGCGGCTGGCCTGCGAAAAGAATCTGGCCATCACGGGCAGTTTCATGGCCCGCGAAGACGTCCCTGCGGGAGAAGGCAGTCTGAAGACCCGCTATTTCAACCGGGGATTTTTTCTCTATCCCGACGGGCGTCGGGTGTTTTTCGACAAATGCCATCTGTTCCGCATGGGCAACGAGGGGGCTGTCTACACGGCCGGTTCGCCGGAGCCTTGCATCGTTTCCTACCGGGGCTGGAACATACGCCTGATTATCTGCTACGACCTGCGTTTTCCGGTGTTCTGCCGCAACCGTGTGACGGACGACCCGCTGCGTCACTACGAATACGACCTGATGACCGTGGTGGCCAACTGGCCCGAGGCGCGCATCCAGTCGTGGACCAATCTGCTGGAGGCCCGCGCCACCGAGAACCAGGCCTATGTGGTGGGTGTCAACCGGGTGGGCGACGACGCCATGGACCTGCATTACAACGGCATGTCGGCTGCCTACAGCAATATCGGACGGCTGATGAGCCATCTGGAACCGGACCGTCCCGGTGTGGAGACCGTGCGTCTGAGCCAGCAGAAACTGTTTCACCAGCGCGAGCGCTTCCCTTCCTGGGCCGACGCCGATACTTTCGAGATTCTATGACCGACAGGACCCGCATACAGCTCATCGGTTTCGATGCCGACGACACGCTGTGGGACAACGCCTCTCTGTTTGTCGAGGCCGAAAAGTCCTACAGCCGGCTGCTGGCGCCTTATATGGATGCGGATGAGCTGCACCGCTGTCTGCTGGCCACGGAGACGCGCAACATGCCTTGGTACGGCTACGGAGTGATGGCCTACACGCTTTCGCTCATCGAAAACGCTGTGCAGGTGAGCGGCCATCGGCTGAAAGCCGAAGAGACGGAGGCCATTCTGGAAATCGGCCGGGGCCTTCTGGCACATCCGGTCCGGCTGACGGAGGGCGCGTCGGAGGTGCTGCCGCTGCTGCAGCGGCGCTATCGGCTGGTGCTCATCACCAAGGGCGACCTGCTCGATCAGGAGCGCAAGCTCGAAGCTTCGGGCTTGAAGCCCTGTTTCGACCACATTGAGATTGTCTCGGAAAAGGGCGAGGAAAACTACCTGAGGATTCTGCGCCGGCTGCAGGTGGAGCCCGAACATTTTCTGATGGTGGGCAATTCGATCAAGTCGGACGTCTCGCCTGTGCTGAACATTGGCGCGCAGGCCATACACTGCGATTTCGGCGAGCCTTGGGAATTTGAACGAGGCAGCCGCCCTGAGGCCGATTTCATGGCCATCACTCATTTGAAACAACTTATCGACATACTCTTATGAAAATGGACGAGATTCTGGACAGCCTGCGTTTTTCGGGCGATTTGCAAGTGATCAAAGCGCAGGTGGAAGCTGCCGGCGGCGACTGGGTGCTCATGTATATGGCTTCAGGCATCCGTTCCGACCGTATCCATTGGGGCGAGACCGCTCTCCGACGGATGGTGCAGGTGGCCTCCATGAGCAAGGCCGGTCTGGTCTACTGCGACTATCAGGAACAGACGCGCGACGGACTTGTGAAACACCCGCTGATCGACTGCCAGCTTGGCAGCGTGCGCGACGATTTCGATTTCGGGCCGGTGGTGCTCGTCGGCCGGGCCGTCGCCCTGGAGGCTTTGCAGGCCATTGAGCGGCAATACCGCAGCGACGGCCGCGAAGACCTGCTCTGCTGTCAGTACGCCGGTCTCTATGCCCTCAGGCTGGCCATTTCCAAGCTGGCGCCCGTGGTCCATCTCAACGAATGTCTGTACATTCTCGACAAGGAATCGGCCGACAACCACGAGGCGCAGATGTTTTCCTACGTCGACCCCAAGAACCGTCAGGTGCAGCTGGAAATGGAAGCTGTCTTCACACAGCACCTGAAGGCTGTCGGCGCCTGGCTGCCCCAGCGGCCCGAGCTGAGCGAACTGGAGGGCGATTTTCCGGTGGAAGCCAGCGTCATCATTCCGGTTCGCAACCGCATCCGCACCATCGCCGATGCCGTGGCCTCCGCCTTGGAGCAGGAATGCACGTTCCCTTTCAATGTGATTGTCATCGACAACCATTCCACCGACGGCACCGCCGAAGCGCTGGCCGATATGGCCAACCGCCAGAACCGCAGTTTTCTGGGGCTGGGCAAGAAGCCCAAGCTCCATGTCATTTCGCCCGAGCGGCAGGACCTGGGCATCGGAGGCTGCTGGAATCTGGGCATCTGCAGCCCCGAGTGCGGACGCTTTGCCGTGCAACTGGACAGCGACGACGTGTACAGTTCGCCGCAGACGCTCCAGAAGGTGGTCGAAGCCTTCCGTGAGCAGCGCTGCGCCATGGTGGTGGGCAGCTACCGTATCTGCAACTTCAACCGCGAAACCCTGCCTCCGGGACTCATCGACCACCGCGAGTGGACCGAAGAGAACGGCCACAACAACGCTTTGAGAATAAACGGTCTGGGCGCTCCGAGAGCTTTCTTCACGCCTGTTGCCCGGGAGATACTGTTTCCCGACACCTCCTACGGCGAAGACTATGCCATGGGGCTGGCCATCTCCCGCCGCTGGAAAATAGGCCGCATCTACGACGAGCTCTATCTCTGCCGCCGCTGGGAAGACAACAGCGACGCCCAGATGACCGTCGAGCGGCTCAACCGCAACAATTTCTACAAGGACCAGCTGCGCACGTTGGAACTGCTGGCCCGCAAAGCCTGAGCCATGCAAGACTGTCACGCTTTTTTCCGCCGTCAACTGGCCGAATGGCCCTTGGCTGCCGACAATTACGCCAGCCAGGAGAGCGCGGTCTTCGAGGACCTGTATTTCGGCGACCCTGCCGATGGCTCGCCCGGGCCTCAGCGGGTCCGCAAGATTTGTCTGCCCAAGCGCATCGGTTCGTCTTCGGCCAACATCACGGCCAAGGGGCAGGTGGACCGTCCCTGTTTTCTCTGCCCGCACCGGCTGCCGCCCGAGCAGAAGGGGTTGCCGCTGGAGATAGGCTCTTGCGGCGAGGGCTTTCAGCTGCTGGTCAATCCTTTTCCGGTGTTTCCCGAGCATTTCACCCTGCCTGCCCTGGCCCATCGGCCGCAGGAAATCTGCGCCGTGCTGGACACTTTTCTGACACTGGCCTGCGAGATGGACGACATGGTGCTGTTCTACAACGGCGGCCAATGCGGGGCCTCCGCGCCCGACCATCTGCATTTTCAGGCGGTTCCCAAAGGTTTTCTGCCGCTCGAAGCCGACGGATGCGGCGAGGCTTTTGCCGTCTGTGACGCGCTGGGCCGCCGCTACTGGCATCTGGAAGCCGGTTTCCGGCCCTCGGCAGATGCCATGGAGGATGCCCGCGGGCGTATGGGCCGGTGGCTGGAGCGCCTGATCGGGGCTTTCGCCCAAGGCTGGAAGGAGCGTTACGGAGAAGACATCGATGCGGAAAACCGCATCAATCTGCTGGCCTGGACAACTGAGGCTGCCGATGGCGGCCGGCTGGTGTGTCTGGTGTTTCCCCGTCAGAAACACCGTCCCGACTGTTTCTACAAAGAAGAGCCGGACAGGTTGGTCACCAGTCCGGCTTCGGTGGAGATGGGTGGGTACTATATCTTTCCCCGCCCGGAAGATTTTCAGAAGGTCAGGCCCGGACAGATTCGGGAGATTTTCGCTCAGGTCTGCCTCGAAAAAGATCTTTTCGACCGTCTAAGCCTTGAGCTCAGGCCCGACAATTCCTTTCTAATCTAAACTTTACAGGCAGTCCTTGGGATCGATTCCGAGCAGTTGCATGCGGCGCTTGATGAGCGGCAGCTCCTCTTCCAGAAATTCCTTGCGCTGCTGGCTGAGCACCCGTTGGAGTGCGTCGGCCGACACGAAATAGCCGATGCCGCGTTTGTTGTAGATGACTTCGTCGGAGGTCATCTTTTCGTAGCTGCGCATCACTGTGTTGGGGTTCACGCCCAGTTCGGCGCCGAGTTCGCGGACCGAGAGGATGCGTTCTTCTGCCTTGAGCTGGCCCGAGAGGATGCGCTCGTAGACGGAATCCACAATCTGCAGATAGATGGGTTTGTTGGCGTTGAATTCCATAGAATCAGTGTTTGAGGGTTTTCATTCGCCAGAAGATGCCGGCACAAAGCAGCAGGTTCACCAGTGTGTCGGCGAGCGTTTCCCACAGGACGGGATGTTCCAGAATTCTCAGAATCCAGTCGATTTTGGAGGTGTCGGCGGCTTTCATCATGGCTTCCAGGTCGGTTCCGTTGAAATAGTGGACGAGGATGGGCGTGGCGATCAGGCTCAGCACGAGGCTGACAAGGATGACGGTGCCGAGGGTCTTGGAAATCTTTCCGTTCTTGAACCAGATGGCGCCCAGCAGGAAAATCAGAATCGAGGTCCAGATGTCGTCCAGCATGAGCCAGGGTGTCAGGGCTCGGGAAATATGAAAGTTTTCGGGCAGTTCCGCCATATCGAGAGAGGAACGGATTACTTCGGGAGCCGAGATGAGGGCGGTGCCGCTTTCGGGGACAAACAGGCAGATGAGGCTGTCGACACCCAATGATATGATCAGGAAGGCGGCCGGCAGCACGACCAGCATGTTGAGCAGCATGGAGAGGAATTTTTCCAAGCGGGAAACCGGCAGCATCAGAAAGGCCGTGCCCATGCGTTTGTCGGTGAGTCCGCCGTAGCATTTGGATGGCATTGATAACATCAGCACCACAAGGCTGATGCAAAACATCGTGACACGCAAGCTTTGTCCGGGCATGAGATGCTCGGACTGGTTGGGCAGGACCATGGAGAACAGCAGGCAGAAGACGACGACAATAAGCCCCATCAGCGAAACGATGAGCAGGCTGAGTCCGTAGTTGGCGATGCAGTTGTTGAAATCGGCCAAGAAATAGCGGCCGAAGCGTTTGAAATCGAACTGGTTTTTCATATGCTTATTCGTTGAAGAGTTTTTTGACAAGCAGTTTGTTGAGATGGACCGCATTGAAGAGGGCTTCGATGTTGACCTTGGAGTCGGCGCCGCTGGGGTTGAGCGTGACCTGGATGCTGCCGCCGGGAATCATCTCGCGGTAGAGGGCGTTGTCCAGGATTTCGTTGCCGTAGTCGAAATAAAGCTTTCGGGCGATCTGGTCGAGACCGGCGTTGAGCAGCACATCCTGACGGTCGAGAATGATGATGGGGTCGATGATGTTTTCCAGATCGCGCACCTGATGGGTGGAGATGAGCAGGGTGGCGTCTTCGGAGGTGTACTTGGTGACGGCCTTGCGGAACTGGGCCTTGGAGGGGATGTCGAGGCCGTTGGTGGGCTCGTCGAGGAAGAGGTAACGCGTGTTGCAGGCCAGAGCGAAGGAAATGTAGGTCTTCTTGAGCTGGCCGAACGACATGTGGTTCATCTTATGGTCGATAGGGCATTCCAGCACCTGCATCAGTTCACAGAACTTGTCCATGTCGAAACGGGTCCAGAACTGTCCGTTGTGGCTGGCGTAGTTGCGGGCAGTCATGTTGAAGGCGGGCACTTCGTCGGCCAGATAACAGATGTCTGACAGCAGCGAAGGCTGACGTTTGTAGGGGTCTGCTCCATCGATGAGAATGGAGCCTTCCTGGCATTTCTTCAGTCCGCAGAGGAGTGTGAGCAGCGTGGTCTTTCCCACCCCGTTCTCGCCCAGCAGTCCGTAGATGTGGCCGTTGTGCAGCGTCATGCTGATGTTGTCGAGCACCACCTGCTGGCCATAGGCGAATTTGAGATTTTGAATTTGGATCATAAGACGTATGTTTAAACTGTGTTATCGTTGCTTGGTGTATTACTTCACTAAGACACTGCAAAGGTAGGCACACTTTTCCGACACCTGCAAGAGGTGTTGTTGAGATTAACACAATTTAACTTGTCCTGAGTTCAAGCACGAAACGCAATCGGTGAGAAGAATTCGAGCCGGGAGGCTTTGCCGATTGTTTATGACACGAAGATACAGTTTTTTTCAGAAGCAGGGCTTTTTTCATTCCAAGAACCAATTGAGTTGTGTTCTTCCGCGCATACGGATGAATTACGCTCCTAATGGAAATTCAAGTATAGATAATTATCGGGTTATACGAAGTTTTTCTCAAAAATCATGATGGAGTACTGCGGTCGGGACTCTCCTTCCTTGAATCCGGATATGATGTCGATGTACATAACCGTCTTTTCATTGAAATTAAGGCCGTTGCGCAATGCGAACTCCTTGAGCTCGGTCTCCTGACGGTCGGTCTGCTGTTGTGATGTTGAGATGCGGATGTAGATAGCCGTTCTGCGGCTTCTCTCGATTTGATTGAATCCTGTCATAATTTTGGGGTATCCAAAATTTCTGGTTGGAATTTTTCTCAGAACGTAATCTTTTGCATCCTAATACCCAAATCAGTTTTGCTCGGTTCTATTTCGTTGTTGGTCAGAAATGCGTAGATTTGTAAATCTATTACGCATTCATCATGAAACGGATATCACTCATCATCCTGGCCGTTGCAGCCGTACTGGTCGGCAGCGTTTCCTGCCAGAAGAATAATATCGAACCAGATAATCCAGTGATCCCGCAGGGCGAGGTTACCCGTGAATTCCTCTCCCGGATTCGTGTCGGGAAGGACGGACGTTTCCAATACTGGAATCAGGATTCACAGGCGC
>JAZQNO010000002.1:0-53030 GCA_045627385.1 Bacteroidales bacterium | reverse complement strand
GACAGGGGAGACTCTCCCTTTTCGAAACGACGGCAGATGGCGCCCATCATGACGATGGCGAAGAAATAGTGGTAGCGGTTGCTGACATTCGATATTTCTTTCTCGTAGAAGAAATTTTCCAGATTCTGCGATGCGTAGGTCATCTCGGCGCCCATCAGCACGATGGTCCAGGTAAGCTGCAGCCAGAGCAGCAGCAGCGGGAGCGCTGCGAAACTTCCGTACAGAGCGTTGTAGCGGCTCACCCAAATCTGTCCGTTAATATAAAGGTATTGGAATATCTGGAAGGCGACGCCTGCGATCAGACCGGCGACGGCCGCATTCTTGAACTTCACCTTGGTGTTGGGCAGAATGACGTACATCAGCGTGAAGAGCAGCCAGGAAAGAACGTATGGAATCAGCTTGATGAGCAGGTTGTTGAGCGGACCCATGGCCTCGAACAGCGGCGAAGAGTCGAGCGCCGTCTTCAGGTAGATGGACACGCCGCTTGAGATGACCAGCAGGATGGGGAAGAGAAAAATGACAGCCAACAGAGTGCCCAGCTTGCGGTAAAATTTGCGGTTCTGCAGACCCCAAACCATGTTGAAGGCGCGCTCCAGGTTGTTGACGATGGCCCAGACCGACCAAAAGATGAAAATGAGTCCGATACCCACCACCACGCCGTTAGCGGCCACTGAGAGCACCTGCTCCACTAGTGAGAAGACGAAATTGAGCACCTCGACCTGCCCGGGAAAAGTGTTCAGCATCACATTCTGCAGATAGTCCTGGAAATTGAATCCCTTGGCGATGCCCAGCATGATGCTCATCAGTGGGATGAAAGAAAGCACCGTGAAATAGGTGAGGGCCGAGGCGATGATGATAAGCTTGTTGTTCTGGAAGCCTCTTGTGGCCAACTGGATGATGCGTATGATGTTGTCGAAATGATACAGGAAACCCTTGTGCTCTCTGGCATTGGGATGCCACAGATCCTTGGTGATGAATTGGATGAAATCCTTGATTCCTTCTTTGATGCGCTTCATATCCATAGTGCAGGCGTTTTTGAAGTCCTAAAAAAATAACAGAGAGCTGATAAGCCGGGTTCTGTGTTGAACTGTCATTTATCTTCGCCGCCAGTCACCTGGACAGCTGAGTCCTCAGAAAGGACCCGCGGTCTACCCTCCGGCATCGGGCAGGGCGCACCCTCAAGCGCCGGTTTACATGACCTTGCAACCCATAAGTGGTACTGACCCGTTCTGTCGCCAGACCGGCGGTAGGCTCTTGCCCTGCCTTTTCACCCTTACCCTTGCGGGCGGTTGTTTTCTGTTACCTTCACTCTGCCATCGCTGACAGCTTTCCGTTAGGAAGTATGGTTGCCCTGAGTTGCCCGGACTTTCCTCTTGGCAGCGCCAAGCGACAGTACGGCTCTCTGTTATTGGCCACAAAGGTAGAAAACTCTGCCAAAATGTCAAAGAGTGTTGAAATGTCCGTTAATCGCCGTTAAGTTAAAATTCAAGCCGTTAATTCTGCACAAAAGTGGCGGCAAATTGAATCAAGGTATTTTTTTTGCTTATATCTTCACGGCGTCAAAACAAAACGAAACCCTTAATTGTCATAAATATGAAAAAGTATTGGAAAGCCGGCGCATTGGTGGTGCTTGTCGCTGCCGCCAGCGCATTTGTCTCGTACGTGACCGTATCCAGATACGGCCAGCGCCTGGATGCCCGTTCGGCATCTGTCCAGTCTGAAATCGCCTCCCCGGCAGAACGTCAGGTTCAGTTGGTGAAATCGGAAGCACCCGCCAGTGGCCCTGTGGATTTTACGGTGGCTGCCGAAAATTCCGTCCATGCCGTGGTGCACATCATGTCTAAGAGCACCCGGATGGTGCAGTCTCAGATGGCTCCGCAGGACCTCTTCGACTATTTCTTCGGCTATAGAAGCACTCCACGTCAGATCCAGCCGCAGCCGCAGGTGGGTTACGGTTCGGGTGTCATCATCTCCAGAGACGGCTTCATCATCACCAACAACCACGTCATCGAAGGAGCCGATGAAATCGAAGTGACCCTCAACGATCACCGTTCCTATCCAGCCAAGATTATTGGCACCGATCCTGTGACCGATGTGTCCCTTATCAAGATTGAAGAAGAAAATTTGCCCACCATCCCGTTCGGCAACTCTGAAGACCTAAAGGTAGGCGAGTGGGTACTGGCCATCGGCAATCCGCTCAATCTGACATCCACGGTCACTGCCGGTATCGTCAGCGCCAAAGGCCGCAACCTGGGCCGTTCGTCCTATAATCAAAACGGCAACGGACAGCAGTCGCTCAGCATAGAATCGTTCATCCAGACCGATGCAGCCGTGAATCCCGGCAACAGTGGCGGTGCGCTGGTCAACACGAAAGGCGAGCTGGTGGGCATCAACACGGCCATTGTCTCTACCTCAGGTGCTTTCTCGGGCTATTCCTTTGCCATTCCTTCGGTTATTTTCCGTAAAGTGGTGGCCGACCTCAAGGAATACGGTTCCGTTCAGCGTGCGCTGCTGGGTGTGGTGATGCAGACCATGACTTCTGATCTGGCCAAAGAAAAGAAAATCGACATGACGGAAGGCGCCTATGTGGTGGAAGTGAAGGAACACAGCGGCGCTCAGGAAGCCGGCATCAAGGAAGGCGACATCATCACCCAAGTAGAAGACCGCACAATCACCTCGTCCAGCGAACTGACCGAACAGATGACGCAGTACCGTCCCGGCGATGAGATCAAAGTCACGGTGGTCCGAGGCAAGAAGTCGGAAGTGCTGAAAGTGAAGCTCTACAACGCCGACGGCAACACGAATGTGGTGCGCCAGCAGGGTATGGAAGTGTTGGGTGCAGCTTTCGGCGAGCTGACACCTGCCGTGAAGAAACAGCTCAACATCAGCTACGGCATCCAGGTGTCGGGCCTGACCGACGGCAAGATGAAAGACGCCGGCATCCGCAAAGGATTCATCATCATGAAGGTGAACGACCAGAAGATTGGCTCGGTTTCCGATTTCGAGAAGATTGTCCGTTATGCTCAGAGTGACAGTGAGTTCGGAGAAAAAGCGCTCTTCATCGTGGGCCTTTATCCGAATGGAAAACTGGCCTATTACGCCATCGACCTGTCGGAATGATTTTCTGAAAAATGATTTTTTGGGGGCGCAAGGGTATTGTATTGGAAAAATTATTACCTTTGCGCTCCCAAATTATATCTCATAATGAGACAGCTTAAAATCACCAAATCCATCACCAACCGAGAAAGCGCCTCTCTCGACAAATATCTTCAGGAAATTGGTCGTGAGGAACTTATCAAAGTGGAGGAAGAAGTAGAACTGGCTCAGCGTATCCGTCAGGGAGACCGCGCCGCTTTGGAAAAGCTGACGCGCGCCAACTTGCGTTTCGTCGTATCTGTCGCCAAACAGTATCAGAATCAGGGATTGAGCCTGCCCGATCTTATCAACGAGGGCAACCTGGGCCTCATCAAGGCCGCCGAAAAGTTTGACGAAACACGAGGCTTCAAGTTCATCTCCTATGCCGTATGGTGGATCCGCCAGTCGATTCTGCAGGCGCTGGCCGAGCAGTCGCGCATCGTGCGTCTTCCTCTCAATCAGGTGGGTTCGTTGAACAAAATCCAGAAAGCTTACTCGAAGTTCGAGCAGGAACACGAACGTCGCCCTTCCGCCGAAGAACTGGCCGAAGAACTGAACCTCCCCGTGGAAAAAGTTTCCGACACCCTGAAGGTTTCGGGTCGCCACGTGTCGGTCGACGCGCCTTTTGTCGAAGGCGAAGACAACAACCTGCTCGATGTGCTGGTCAACGATGACGCGCCTATTGCCGACCGCGACCTCATCAACGAGTCTCTGTCGAAAGAAATCGACCGCGCCTTGTCTACACTGACCGAAAGAGAAAGCGACATCATCAAAATGTTCTTCGGACTGGGCTGTCAGGAAATGACGTTGGAAGAAATCGGCGACAAATTCGGTCTGACACGCGAACGTGTCCGTCAGATCAAGGAGAAAGCCATCCGCCGTCTGCGTCAGAATTCCCGCAGCAAACTCCTGAAAGGATATCTCGGTTAAGGTCTTTTTATCGCAGTAAAATGAATGCAGCCGGCTCCGCAAGGGGCCGGCTGCATTGTTTCAACGAAGGCTGCGGACGATGTGCCGAGAACTACCTGACTTGGAAAAGGAGGAACAGATTCAGGTGGATGGCCTGAAGGTCGGAAGTGACGAAATCGGCCGTGACGGCATTTTCGAAAATGTCGGACAAACCGTAATAATAACCGCCTTCCAGACCGGCGACGGTTCGGCCAAGGTGAAATTCGAAACCGAGGCTGCCCATGATGCCGTATTGCAGGCGACGTTCGGTCGCTTTGTGGTAGTATGGCACGTCGGCAGCCGTCAGACTGCTGTTGATTTCTTCAGATTCGCTTAGAAAATACCCGAGTTTCGGACCTGCATTCAGGAAATAACGGCTACGTCCGCCTTCCAGATAGGCATGAAGCAAGAAGGGAATTTCCAAAAACGACATGGAACGCTCGTAAGAATCGGTGGCCAGATAACCGTAATCGTCGGACCAGCCGCTTTGGGTGTAGCGCAGTCCGCACTCCAGGCCGAAGTTCTTTTCGGCGATGTAACGCAACTTCAGACCGCCGCTGACGCCCTGATGGAATCCCTTGTCGGTATAGGCGCGCACCGTGGTGATGGTCGAAAGCGTGGCACCTCCGTCGGCTCCGATATAGAGCTCGGGCGTGATGGCCTTGTATTGGGCTTGTGACAGCACAGCGGCCGACAGAAAAAGGACGGTCAGGAAAATTCTACGCATACGCTTGCTGATTTAGGGCAGGAGAGTGGCCTTGACCTGACGGTCGGGATAATAATGGACCAGGTAGAGCGCCCGATTGTATTGTCCGCTGTAGGAAGACGTGCGGCTCCAATTGAACTGGTGCTGCAGCAAGGGCAGCTCCAGACCGGAATCGGGCCGTTTTCCGGCAAAATGGACCATGATGTCATAGCCCATCATGGCATAGCGCGGATAGGTGTTGAGCAGGTCTTTGCCGAATGTCCGGCTGTAGGCCACCTGGAAGTCTTTCAATTCCTGGCGGGTGAAATCGGCATAGTAGCCCGAGAAATACTCGGCGTTGAGCTGATGCAGAATGGGCAGGCAACTCTTGCTCAAGGCAATCCATTCGGGATATCCCCAGATGGAGACGGAGGCTTTTGGCGTGGCGTTGGCGGCCGCACCCAGCAATGTCACCATACGCCTGGTGTCTGTCAGCGACATAGGGGCGGGGATGACCAGGTTGGGCCTTTCGGTGGACAGACGCATGGCGATGCTGTCCTGCATCGCTTCGTTTTCGCTCTGATACTCGCGGATCTCGCGGAAAGCGATATGATGGTCTTGAAGCCGACGGCGAAGTGCACGGAAATAGTCTGAATTGTCGCCGGCCTCTTCAATGACCGAGCGGATGAGCAGAATGTTCTTTCCGGAAAATACGGCCGTGTCGATGTCCAGCATCCGCTCGGCCATCATCTGACGCGACTGGTTGACCTGGAAAATGCAGGAATAGTCGGCCGTTTCGTTGACTCGCGAACTGAAAGGAAGGATGAGCGGAAGACGGTAGCGCATGCACCATTGCGACAGGAAGGGAATCTGGTCTTCGTTGGCGGCCGCGATGACTAGCGAATTGAGCGGGGGAGTGAGTCTGGCCACCGTGTTGCGCAGTCCGGCGAAATCGTTTCGGATGTCATACACCGAAATGTCGAAAGAAAGGCCAAGTTGGCGCAAGGTATCGACCGCCATCAGCATACCTTCGTAGAATTCCACATACCGTTCCGTGTGGATGCCGGCGGAATCGTCCAGATTGAGCGGAAGGAGCAGCAGCACCGACATCTTGTCACCAGAGGCGAAACGGAAAGATCCGAGGCTGTCAGAGGGCTGGGACAGGGTGTCGCAAGGGACCGTCAGGCTGTCGTCTCTGAGCACCCGGATGTCTTCCAAGGGTGTTTGGGGTGCAGCCTCTTCCGGCTTGTTTTCAAGCAGTTGTGATGTTTCTGAGGACTGGTTTTCAGGAACTCGGACGGGAATCAGCAGGGTCTGGCCGATTTTCAATCCTTCGGAAAGGAAAGGATTCAGCGCCACCAGATCTTCCTGAGTGATGCCGAAACGCAGCGAAAGGCCGTAAACGGTCTCTTTCGGCTGAACTTCGTATCGGTAGTACGATTTGCCGTCGTAGGTGACGACCGGGATCTCGGCCGTCCGCCGGGCATATAAGGAAACGGCTGTCAGCAACAGCAGCATCAGGCATCCGAAAACACGCTTCATAAATCTTGTTTTAGCAAGGGCAAAGGTAAACAAAATAACGGATTTTTCCGTATCTTCGCACGATTTTGAAGACAAGTACGATGAAGCTCTTCCGACCTCTACCGATTCTGGCCTTATGGCTTTCCGTAACCGCACTGGGCGCGGAAAACATTTTCACGGCCGAAGGCAATCCCTATCTATACACACCCCAGGCGGAATCCGGTCTGGAACAGGTGTTTGTCTTCAACGGGCTGGGCTCGGCCAAAGTCAGTTTCCAAACCGACGACCCCAGTCTCTGGCAATGGAAACACTATGCCGACGACCCCTTGTCGGCCGAAACCGTCACTGCCGAAAGCGATGCGGCTTCCTGTTGGCCGAGCGAATTGAAGGCCGGCGGATACCTCCTCAGCGACGGCAGCCGGACCTATTCGTTCTATGTGGTGGACTACACGGAAAAACCGCTGACCTACGCCGACATGCATGCCGTCACCGAAGCCGAAGACATTGCGGTCAGCCTGTCCATCGTCCTGCTCGGTCAAATGGCCGATTTCAGCTATGTGGGCTCCAATGGCACCCGAGTCTATCCGCTGCCTCGCACGCACACGCTCACATGGACAGATGCCGTCTGGGACGATGCGCGCGAGCGCTATGCAGACGAAGAAAAGACGCTGGTCATCAACGGCGAAACACCCAATTTTTCGGTTGACGCTCCGCTTCAGGACACCTATTTTGAAATCAGCGGTGACCAGTTCGCCAGCCATTTCGGCCTGACGCCTGCGGTCGCCGGTTTCGATTATCAGGCGGTCAGAGCCGACTGCAGCCACGCCACCGCCAAAGCGCAACCCAAAGCGGCCGCCGCCAATGAAATCGGTGGCGGGGATGACGGCGACCCCGTCTCCAGCGGCGGGCTTCTGACCGGTTCGGCTCCGTTTACCGTAGAGTTCGAAAGCCATCCCAACCCGGCGGCGACTTTCTGCGCCTGGACCATATTCACCAAACCAGGCAGCGAGACATCCAGCATCTACCACACCGACGAGAATGTGGAGCACGTGTTCAACGAAGCGGGAGAGTACAAGGTGAAGCTCTATGTCAGCGGCAAAGACCGCATCTGCAGCGATTCGGCCAGTTTCACCGTCAAGGTGACCGAATCCATGCTCGACTGTCCCAATTTCTTTTCGCCGCGCTCCACGCCCGGCGACAACGACGAATTCCGGGTGGCCTACAAATCGCTGGTCAAATTCCATGGCCGAATCCTCAACCGCTGGGGCAACCTGCTGTTCGAATGGACGGATCCTTCGACGGGATGGGACGGAACTTATCGGGGTAAGCCTGTCAACCCCGGCGTCTATTTTTATGTCATCACGGCAACGGGCAGCGACGGAATCGAATACGTCAAGAAAGGTGACATCAACATTCTGGAGTAGAAAATGAAAAGAATAGCCATCATAGCGGGCCTCATGCTGACGGTCCTTTTTACCTCCGAGGCACAGAACGAACTGAATCCGGCCAGCACCTACGCCATTCCATGCCCTGAGAACGTGGTTTTCTGCGGCCAGACCGTGGATTTGAGCCGGAGCGACCTCCGCGAACGATTCGACCGTGAAATCATGGCCGACAATTACATGCACTCGGCCTCCCTGCTCACGATCAAGCGGGCCAACCGCTATTTTCCCGTTATCGAGCCCATTCTGAAAGCCCAGGGCATCCCCGACGACATGAAATATCTCTGCTGCATCGAAAGCACGCTCAATCCCAAGGCCGTTTCACCATCGGGAGCCGCCGGACTGTGGCAATTTATGGAAGAAACCGGCCGCGAATACGGGCTGCAGGTCGACAAGCAGGTGGATGAGCGCTACGATGCGGTGAAGTCGACCGAGGCTGCCTGCCGCTATTTCAGGGCCTGTTATGAGGAGTTCAAGGACTGGTCTCTGGTGGCGGCCGCCTACAACGCAGGCCGGCGCCGCATCCGCACAGAACTGGCCAAACAGCAGGAAACCAGCTATTACGGATTGTGGCTGAACGAAGAGACCTACCGCTATGTGTTCCGCATTCTGGCCATCAAGTGCTTTTTGGAACACCCCATACGCTACGGTTTCAAACTGCAGGCCGACGACCTCTACCAGCCTTTCAGCGGTGAGCTGGTCAGCGTTTCCGGTCCGGTGGCCGACTGGGCCGTCTTCGCACACGAACACGGCATCACCTACAGCCAGCTGAAAGAATGGAATCTCTGGATCAGAGACACGAAGATGGACAATCCCAAGGAAAAGACCTTCAGCGTGCAGATACCGGCGCAAGCTGCGAAAACGGACCTGCGCAAACTTCCTTATGTCCACGACCAGAATTGGGTAGTCTATGGAAAATAAGGACTGCATATCGGTTTACGGGGCACGCGAACATAATCTGAAGAACATCGATGTGCACATTCCCCGCTACAGCCTCACGGTCATCACAGGGCTCAGTGGAAGCGGCAAATCATCTCTGGCTTTCGACACCATCTTCGCCGAAGGGCAGCGGCGCTACATTGAGACATTTTCCTCCTACGCCCGCAATTTTCTGGGCAATCTGGAGCGGCCCGATGTGGACGAAATCACCGGTCTCAGCCCGGTCATCTCCATCGAACAGAAGACCACCAACAAGAATCCGCGTTCGACGGTGGGCACGCAAACGGAAATCTACGACTACATCCGACTGCTGTATGCCCGTGCGGGTGAAGCCTATTCCTGGCTGACCGGCAAGAAAATGGTCAAATATACTGAGGAACAGATACTTGACCTAATTTTGAAGGATTATGAAGGGCGGCCGATGTATCTGCTCGCACCGGTCGTCAGAAATCGCAAGGGACACTACAAGGAACTCTTCGAATCGCTCCGCAAGAAAGCCTATCTGAATGTTCGTGTGGATGGACAGATACAGGAAATCCATCCGCAGATGAAGCTAGACCGCTACCGCAACCACGATGTGGAAGTGGTGGTGGACAAACTGCTGGTCAGCGCCAAGGATTGCGAACGGCTGAAGAAAAGCATCCGCATAGCCATGAAATTGGGCGAAGGCCTGGTGATGCTGATGGACAAGGACAGTGGGGAAGTGAGACATTACAGCTCGCATCTGATGTGTGCCGATACGGGCCTTTCGTACCATGAGCCGGCTCCGCACAACTTTTCCTTCAATTCCCCTCAGGGCGCTTGCCCGCACTGCAAAGGACTCGGCTATGTGCATCAGGTGGATATGGACAAGGTGATTCCCGACCGGAACATGAGCATCCGTGACGGCGGCATCCAGCCGCTCGGCAAGTACAGCAATTCGATGCTTTTCTGGCAGATCGAGGCCATTCTGCAACGGCATGGATTCGATTTGGACACGCCTGTGCGCCAAATCAGCGAAGAAGCCCTTGATGAGGTCTTGAACGGATGTGAAGAAAAAATCACCATAAAGCATTCGTCGCTTGGACTTTCCAATTATGCCTCTCATTTCGAAGGCGTCCTCAAATATCTGGAAATGCAGCAGGACGGCGACGCTTCGGCGACGGCGCAGAAATGGGCCAACCAGTATGTCAGTCTCAAGACTTGTCCCGAATGCGGCGGCGCCCGTCTGAAAAAGGAATCGCTCTGGTTCCGGATCAACGGCAAGAACATTTCCGAACTGGCGTCCATGGACATCTGCGAACTGAGCCAGTGGTTCGAAGACCTGCCCGCACATCTGAGCGACAAGCAGCAGGCCATCGCCGGCGAAATACTCAAGGAAATCCGTTCCCGCATCCGTTTCCTGCTGGATGTCGGCCTGGACTATCTGTCGCTCAACCGTTCCTCGGCCACGCTTTCGGGCGGTGAGAGCCAGCGCATCCGCCTGGCCACCCAGATGGGCTCGCAACTGATCAATGTGCTCTACATTCTGGACGAACCCTCCATCGGTCTGCATCATCGCGACAACTGCCGCCTGATCGAATCGCTCAAGGCCTTGCGAGACAAAGGCAACACGGTGATTGTAGTGGAACATGACCGCGACATGATGCTGGCCAGCGACTATATCGTCGATTTGGGGCCGAAGGCCGGTCGTCTGGGCGGTTCGCTGATGTTTGCCGGCACGCCCGAAGAACTGCTGAAAGCCGATACGCTCACAGCCGCCTATCTCCGCGGCGAGGCACGTATCGAACTGCCGCAGCGCATCCGTCCGGGAAACGGTCACGAAATCGTCCTGCGCGGATGTCGAGGCAACAATCTGAAAAACGTGGATGTGCGCATCCCCTTGGGCAAACTGATTGTCGTCACGGGTGTATCCGGCAGCGGAAAATCCTCGCTGGTCAACGGTACGCTGCAAGCGGCTCTGAATCAGCATTTCTACCACAGTCTGCAAGACCCGCTTCCTTTTGAACGGATAGATGGCCTCGAACATATCGACAAAATCATCAGTGTGGACCAGTCGCCTCTGGGCCGCAGTCCGCGCTCCAATCCGGCCACCTATTGCGGCGTGTTCGCCGATATCCGCAAACTGTTTGTCGAACTGCCGGAATCCAAAATAAGGGGTTACAAACCCGGCCGTTTTTCTTTCAACGTGTCGGGCGGACGCTGCGAAAAGTGCAAGGGCAACGGCTACGAATGCATCGAAATGAACTTTCTGCCAGAGGTACTGGTGCCCTGCGACGCCTGCCGCGGCAAACGCTACAACCGCGAGACCCTCGAAGTGCGCTTCAAAGGCAAATCCATCGCCGACGTGCTGGACATGACCATCAACATCGCCGTGGAGTTTTTCGAAAACCAGCCGCAGATCCTGCAGAAAATCAAGGCCATCCAGGATGTTGGTCTGGGCTACGTCAAACTGGGCCAGCCCTCCAACACCCTGTCGGGCGGCGAGAGCCAGCGTGTGAAACTGGCGGCCGAACTGTCGCGACGCGACACGGGCAATACGCTCTATGTGCTGGACGAACCCACCACCGGGCTCCATTTCGAAGATATCCGCCGCCTGATGGAGGTCATCGGATATCTGGTCGACAAAGGCAACACCGTCATCGTCATCGAGCACAACACGGATGTCATCAAAATGGCCGACTATCTGATCGACATGGGGCCTGATGGAGGACGGAAAGGAGGGGAACTGGTCTTCGCAGGTACGCCGCAGGCCTTGGCGGATTCCGGAAAAGGTTTCACTTCCAAAGCTTTGCAGGAAGTTTTCAATTCTTGATTTATGGCAGCCAATCCCGTCGCATATCTGCAGGTAGACCATCTGACCAAGTCTTTCGGAGATTTGGTGCTTTTCCGTGACATCTCGTTCGGAGTGGCTCAGGGACAGCGCATCGCCCTGATCGCGCAAAACGGAAAAGGCAAATCCACCTTGTTGGACATCCTGGCAGGCGGCGGCCAGTACGATTCGGGGAGCATTGTCTACCGTAAGGATCTGAAAGTGTCTTATCTGCCGCAGAATCCCGTGTTCCAGCCGGGTCAGACCATCCTTCAGGCCGGACTGGCCAAAGGTCACGACGAGTTGCGGCTGCGCCAGATTCTGACCAGACTGTCAGTAGGGGAGTTCGACCGCCCGGTGGACCACCTGTCGGGCGGAGAACGCAAGCGCGTGGCGCTGGCCTTCGCGCTAGTGTCCGACCCCGACCTGCTCATTCTGGACGAGCCCACCAACCACCTCGACCTGGAGATGACCGAGTGGCTCGAAAACTATCTCCTGCGCAGCGGCGTCACCTTGCTTATGGTCACGCACGACCGATACTTCCTGGACCGCGTCTGCAACCTCATTCTGGAAATCGACGACAAGCAGCTCTACGCCTACACCGGCAACTATTCCTATTATCTGGAAAAACGGCAGGAGAGGACCGACCATTGGAACGCCGAGATGGAGAAAGCCGCCAATCTGTTCCGCTACGAACTGGACTGGATGCGCCGCATGCCCTGCGCCCGCGGCACCAAAGCCCGTGCCCGCAAAGACGCCTTCTACGAACTCGAAGAAAAGGTGTCGCAAGGCCGCAAGGAAGCCGCACTCCAGCTGGATGTGAAAGCCTCCTACATCGGATCCAAGATTTTCGAAGCCAAATACATTTCCAAATCATTCGGCGACAAACTCATCCTGAAGGATTTCTACTATCAGTTCGCCCGCTACGAAAAAGTGGGCATCATCGGCCGGAACGGCTGTGGCAAAAGCACTTTCCTGAAGATGCTGCTGGGCCAGGAACCCTGCGACAGCGGCAGTTTCGACATCGGACAGACGGTAGTCTTCGGCTATTACAGCCAGGAAGGGCTGTCGTTCGACGAGGGCAAGCGCGTCATCGACATCGTGACCGACATCGCCGATGAAATCCGTCTCGACGACGGGCGCCGCTTCACGGCTTCCCAGTTTCTCAACCATTTCCTCTTCAGCCACGAAAAGCAGTACGGCTATGTGGCCAAACTCAGCGGCGGCGAGCGGCGGCGACTGTATCTCTGCACCGTGCTGATGCGCAATCCCAATTTCCTGGTGCTCGACGAGCCGACCAACGATCTGGACATTGTCACGCTGAACCTGCTGGAAGACTATCTGAGCCATTTCAAAGGCTGTGTGCTGGTAGTCAGCCACGACCGCTTTTTCATGGACAAGATCGTGGACCATCTGCTGGCGTTCCAAGGCGACGGCGTGGTGAAGGATTTCCCCGGCAACTACACCCAATACCGTCTGTGGCGTGAGGAACAGGAAGCGGAAGAACGGCGTCGGAAAGCCGCATCGGAGCCACAGAACCGCCCACAGGCGGTTGCACCGTCCGCGCCCAAGCAGAACCGAAACAGACGCACCTACAAGGAACAGAAGGAGTTTGAAGCGCTGGAGCAGGAAATCGCCGGGCTGGAAACCCGCAAGTCGTCCATTGAAAAGGCCTTGTCGGGCGAAGAAGTGAGCGGTTTCAGTTTTCCTCTGACAAGCTCCGAAATCGAAGCGCTCTGCCGCGAACTGCCCCAGCTGAAAGACGCGCTAGATGAAAAGGAATTACGTTGGCTGGAACTCTCGGAAAAAGAGTAGAGGCTCAACGCTGGCTGGCCGTCGGCCTGATGGTGGCGGCGTAGGCACTGTTGCAGAGTCCGAGGAAGGCGGAGACCATGAACAGGGTCTCGATGCCCATCACTTTCCAGACCCATCCGCCCAGCAGAGCAATGAAAATGGTGATGAGGTGGTTCACGGAAATGCCGGTCGATATGGTGGCACGCATTTCTTCCTTGCTGTCGGAAATGTCCTGCACATAGACGTTGGAGGCCATCGAAGCCAGCGAAATGACTGAATCGAGCACATAGTTGACACAGCAAATGATGAAAGCGGTGTGCATGTCGAACAGATGGTGTGCGAATCCGTAGAAGAAACATACGACCACCAGCAGCAGGGTGTCGCCGATCATGACCGGCTTGTAGCCGACGCGGTCGATGAGCCGGCCCACCAGCGGAGCGAAGATGAAGCAGGCGACGGCGGATATGGCAAACAGCAGGCTCACGGTGCCGGCGTCGGCTCCGTAGAACAGGATGAGCACGTAAGGGCCGAAGGTGAAGAAGACTTGTTTGCGGGCGCCGTAAAACACTTCCAACATGTAATATTTGTGGAATTTTCGGCGGAAATAGAAGCGCGATTTGCTTTTGTCGGTCTGGCTGTCGCCCGTCAGACGGAAACTCACCAGCGCAGCTGCCAGCAGACAGAGGGCGGCCGCCACGAACGTGGGACGGAAGAGGCGAGTGCTCTGCACCAGCGCAAAAGCGGCAATGATGACAAGGTATCCGACGAGATTGCCGATCTGGTAGACGGAATTCTGATAGCCGAGCGCCTGACCGCCATGGTTCTCGTGGGAATACTCCAACGAAAGGGTGTTCTTCATACCCAGTTGCAGGTGTTCGCCGATGGAGTAGAAGAAGATGGCCATCATCACCAGCCACTTGGCCGGCGAAATGAATGCCTGCATGGTCATTCCGACCACCATCACCACCATACCGGCTTTGTACATCTTTTCGGCAGACGAGCGGTAGAAGACCGCCAGAATCAGCACCAGCAGCAGACCCGGCAGTTCGCGGAAGAATTCGGTGAGGCCCCGGTCGAACTCCTGCATTTTCACCACTTCGGCCAGATAATTGTCCAGGACTCCCTTGTAGAGTCCGAAGCCGACGGCCGACAGCGTCAGCGAGATGAGCAGCGCCTTCCAACGGGTGCCGTCTTTGAAAACCTCATTCAGTTGTCCGTTCTTCATTTCGAGTCTTGAAAATGTGCCGTTCCATACAAACAAAAAGCCGCTCCGAATTGCTTCTGAGCGGCTTTCCGAGTGACCCCGGTGGGGCTCGAACCCACGACCCATTGATTAAGAGTCAATTGCTCTACCAACTGAGCTACGGAGTCATTATCGGCTTTTCGATAACGGGCGCAAAGGTACTCATTTCAAATAAACCGACAAATATTTTCCAGACTTTTTTATTTAATCTGCAGTCTTTTTTTGATGTCCTTGGGAAGGGCATTCTTGTTGACCACGAAATTCATCGTCTTGTACTGCACAAAGGCCTTGGAAATGTACCAGATACCGTTGTACTGGCTCTTGGTGCCCCAGGAGTTCTTGACCATGTAGAAGGTGTTGCCCGTCTGGTCGACAGCCTTGCCGAAGATGAGCATGCCATGGTCGTCGGTGGTCTGCCAGTTGTCGAAAGCCTCCTGACGCATTTCAGGAGTGATGGCCATTTCGGGGAAAGGCTTCGAAGTGAGTTCTTTGCCTCTGTCGGCTTTGCTCATCTTCAGCCAGCGGGCCATGTCGGAACCGCCCAGTTCGGAACTGCTGGCCGGATCGACCACCACACCGATGCCGTCGCGGGTGAAGCCGTCTTCGCTCACATCGGCCCCCCAAGCGATGGTATAGTCGTTTTCAAGAGCGTTGTCGATGATGGCCATCATTTCGTCCATCGTCACATTGTAGGACTTTTCCAGACGCCAGTTGTCTTCGATTTCCAAGGGGAATTCGCTGTAGAGCGGATGATGCGAATAGGATGTGATGGATACGTAGTCGTCCATGTCCAGGCCGAGTTTGTCGGCAAAACTGCGCGGCGTGTATTTCTTGCCGTTGTAGGTGAACTCTTCGGGACATTCGCCCAAGTAGGTGTCGTAAATGGCGGAAAGCCCTTTCTTCCAAACTGGGGTGAGTTTCTTCCAATCGCCTTTGGCGATGGCGTTGACATAAGCGCCGGCCACAGCGTCAAGTTCGCCGTGCACGGGCAGAGTGTCGCCGTAGCAGATGCCGTTCATGGCTTCCTGGGGCACGATGCCGTAGGTTTTCCAGCAATAGATGGCGTCATAGAAGCTGCCGCCGGGAGAGAAGGAACTGGAGCCGTGCAGGCGGACGTAATTCTCGGCACGGTCTTCCATCGTGTGATGGACGATGAACATTTCGGACAAGTTGAATTCGCCTTTGCCGGCACGAAGCAGTTCGGCTTCGAAGAAACCGACGGAGGAGAAACTCCAGCAGGTGCTGGAACGGTTCTGATCTTTGACGGGAGTGATTTTCACTTCCTTCACGGTCTGAAACTGGAAGCCTTCGGATTTGTCGTCATCGGAGGCGGCTTGCTGGGCGGTCACCGACAGAGGAAGAGCCAGCAGAGAAAGGAAAAGGAAATTTGATTTCATATCTGTTTGATTTATGATTATTTCATCAACTCGGCCAACTTGGAAGCCAAAGCAACACCCCGAAGGTCACGCTCTATAATGATGCCGTCGGGACCGATGAGTACCGTGTGGGGAATGGAACTGACGCCATAAATGCCGGCGGCCTCGGCTTGCCAGTACTTCAGGTCTGACATCTGGGGCCAGGTGATTCCCAATCGGCTGATGCCCTGTTTCCAGGCTTCCAACTCCCGGTCGAGCGAAACGCCGACAATTTCGAATCCCTTAGCGGCATATTCTTTGTACAAACGCACCAGATTGGGCATTTCCTCGCAGCAGGGGCCACACCAACTGGCCCAGAAATCGACCAGGACATAGTTGCCCTTGCCGGCATAGTCGGACAGGCTGACGGTCTTTCCGTCGGGCGTCTGGGCGGAGAAATCGGCGAAACGGACACCGGGGGCTGTCTGATGACGGGCCTCGGCTGCCGCGATGATACGCTGCACGCGGCTGTCGGAACGGTATTTTTCCGGAATGTCCTGCACCATGGCATAGAGCGCTTCGCCATCGAAGCTGTAATAGTTCTGTTTGAGCAGTTCGATGCCGATGGGGTTGGTGATGTTGTCCTGACAGAATTGCTGGGTCATCTGATAGTATTCGTTTTCAGTCTGTTCCAAACTGTTGAGGATTTCCTGTCTACGTTCCGGGGAGAGACCCTCAGCGGAAAGTTGTCCGTCGAGTTCGTCGAATTTTTCATCCAACTGCTTTTCGCGCCCGATATAGTCGGCCATGATGTTGTTGAGTCGAGTGCCTCTGGCAATGGAAGACTCGCTGATGACGAGGCTCACTTTGCCCTTTTCGGGGAAAAACTTGACAAAATTCTGACCTTCCGGATACATGGCGGCGATGGATTCGTCCTCGGGGAGCGATAGGGTGGTGCTGAATTTTCCACCGCTGATGCTGACCGTGTCGATCGGTACGATCTGATTGTTCAGAATCTGTACGATGAAGACGGAATCGCCGTCGGCGGCACCGGGCACCACACCCGAAACCTTGCAGGTCGTTTCCCAGCAGGAGAGAAGAAACGGAGTGAGCAGCAGGACACTCCAAAGCGCTTTCAATTTCATATTGTATTCGAGTTATAAAAGTGTGCTAATTTACTGATTATTTTCTAACTTTGCGATATTATTTGACAATCAAATTCAATTTATTGATAATCAATGAGTAAACTTAGGTTTGACGTGGTTCAGGAAGCCTTCAGGAAAAAGGCTGTGGAAATATCGGCGCCCTCCGGGAGGCCTTCCGACTATTTCGGGGAACTGGTGTTCAACCGTCAGAAGATGCAGCAGTATCTGGACGCCGACACCTGTCTCATCCTGACCAATTGCATCGACCACGGCGCAGCTCTGGACGCTGCGACAGCCGAAAAAGTGGCTGCCGGAATGAAGACTTGGGCCATGGAACACGGTGTAACCCATATCACGCACTGGTTCCAGCCGCTGACCGAAGGCACGGCCGAAAAACACGATTCTTTCATGGAATACGACGGTAAAGGCGGCATGATCGAGACATTCACCGGCAAGTCGCTGGTCCAGCAGGAACCCGACGCTTCGTCGTTCCCCAACGGTGGCATCCGCGCCACTTTCGAAGCACGCGGATACACGGCCTGGGATCCGACTTCTCCGGTTTTCATCCAAGACGACACGCTCTGCATACCCACCGTTTTCATTTCCTATACGGGCGAAGCGCTCGATTACAAAACGCCGTTCAAGCGTTCCATCAAAGCCGTGACAGAGGCCGCGCTGCCCATCTGCCGCTGGTTCGACCCGAAGGTAAATAAGGTGTATTCCTATCTGGGATGGGAGCAGGAGTATTTCCTGGTCGACGAAGACCTCTACGCAGCCCGTCCGGACTTGATGCTGACAGGCCGCACGCTGATGGGACACGAATCTTCCAAAAACCAGCAGCTGGACGACCATTACTTCGGTGCCATTCCCACGCGTGTGGCCGCTTTCATGAAAGAGGTGGAGATCGCCGGATACCGTTTGGGGATTCCTTTGAAAACGCGTCACAATGAGGTGGCTCCCAATCAGTTCGAACTGGCGCCCATTTATGGCGAAGCCAATCTGTCGAATGACCAGAACCAGCTGATGATGAATGTGATGAACACCATCGCGCGCAAGCACGGTTTCGTGTTGGTGCTTCACGAAAAGCCCTTTGAAGGCATCAACGGCTCGGGCAAGCACAACAACTGGTCGCTCGGCACAGACACGGGCGTACCCTTGCTGGCTCCCGGAAAAGACGCTCAAGGCAATCTGCAGTTCGTCACTTTTTTTGTGAATGTGCTGGCCGCCGTTCAGAAGCACAACTCGCTGCTGAAGGCATCTATCGCCAGTGCCACCAACGAATATCGTCTGGGTGGGAACGAGGCTCCGCCCGCCATCGTCTCGGCTTTCTTGGGACAGGCCATGACCGATGTGCTGCGCAAACTGCTCACCGTCCCGTCCGACACGCCCATCGAAATCGCCGGTCGCAAGGGCACTTCGGTCGGTCTGGTGGAAATTCCGGAGATTTTTGTGGACAACACTGACCGCAACCGCACTTCGCCTTTCGCCTTCACCGGCAACCGCTTCGAGTTCCGTGCGGTCGGCTCCAGCGCCAACTGCGCCGGCGCCATGACTGTTCTGAATGCCGCTGTCGCCGACCAACTGCAATCTTTCCGTCTGCAGGTCGAGCAGGAAATGGAAAAGGGCAAGGCTTTGAATATCGCCATCATGGATTGTCTGAAACCCATCATCGCATCGGTCATCGATACAGTCTGCTTCGACGGCAACGGTTACAGCCAGGAATGGCAGGAAGAGGCGGCCAAACGCGGTTTGGATACCGAAACCAATGTGGCTGAAATGTTTACGGCTTTCACTTCGGAATCGTCCAAAGCCATGTTCGGAAGGACTAAAGTCTATTCTCCCAAGGAGCTGGAGGCCCGTAACGAGGTCAAATGGGAGACTTACAGCAAAAAGGTGCAGATTGAAGCCCGTGTGACAGGCCGTATGGCCATCAACCACATCATACCGACCGCCATGGAGTATCAGAGCCGTCTGCTGAAGAACATCGCCTCGATGAAGGACGTCTTTCCGGACGAATACCGGCAGATTGCCGCTTCCGAGATCGAACTGGTGCGCTGCATTTCCGAACTGATCAACGACATTATAGGAAAGGTGAACCGCATGATTGAAGCCCGCAAGGTGGCCAACAACCTCACGAACGCCTACGAAAAGGCCAAGGCCTACCACGACATTTCCGTTTCCCTCCTCGGCATCCGCCGGCCCATCGACCAGTTGGAGGAAATGGTCGACAACGACCTCTGGCCGCTGCCCAAATACCGGGAACTGCTGTTCATCAACTGAGGCCTTTCCTTTTTCAAAGATTATTGCCTACATTTGCCCATCAATCAACTAATTTATATTGATATGAAACGTTTAGTCCTTACTGTTGTATCGGCTCTGTTGTTCGGGCTGGCTGCAACCACACTCTCTCAGGCGCAGGCTCAAGACAAGCCTGTCCTCAAAACCAATTACGAAGAAGATTCCGTGGGCGATTACCACAAAAGCCTGCCGGATCCTCTCATCATGAACAACGGCAAAAAGGTGAAGAACGAGCGTCAGTGGTACGAAAAGAGACGCCCCGAAATCATCCGCATGTTCGAAGAAAACCAGTACGGCGTATGGCCCGAAAGGCGTGCCGTGTCCTGGGATGTCATCGAAGACGAGAGCTTCACGCTGGACGCCTACCGCAAGCAGATCACGCTGTATTTCACGGAAGACAAGACCGGTCCTTCGATGGACATTCTGATGTATATTCCCAAGCAGGTCACGGGGCCCGCTCCGCTGCTCATCAACCTGAGCTTCTTCAACAACAGCATGGTCGTTTCCGACCGTGGTCTGAAGCCGTCCAAGACCTGGACGCGTGACGGCCAGCGGGTGGAGATGTCGATGACCCGTCCGCGCATGACGGCAGCCGATTCGGCCCGTTACGCTGCCCGTGCCGACTCGATGCGTCGTGCTGCCGCCACCGATACGGCCCGTGCCGCCCGTCCGCGTACGGGGGCCGGTGGAGCTGTCGGCGGTTTCGGCATGAACGCCACCGTGAAGTCTTTCCTGGATGCAGGCATCGCTTTCGCCAACATCAACTACACCGATCTGCAGCCCGACTATGATGCGCCCAACATCGGCATCAAGGGCCTGTACCGCGAACTGGGCATCACCAAGGAATCGCCCACGGAATGGGGCTGCATCAGCATCTGGGCCTGGGGTGTCAGCTGCGCCATCGACTATCTGGAGACCGACGCTTCCATCGACAGCAAGCGCATCGCACTGACCGGTTGCTCACGTCTGGGCAAAACCACCATCTGGGCCGGCGCTCACGACGACCGCATCGCCGTGGTCATTCCGAGCTGCTCGGGCGAGGGTGGCGTATCGCTGAGCCGTCGCAACTACGGCGAGACGGTCGCCCATTTGAACCGCAATTTCCCGTATCAGTTCGCCACTGCCTACCAGCAGTATGATTTCGATGTGGATGCCATGCCTGTGGACGCCCACATGCTGGTGGCTCTGGTGGCTCCGCGTCCGCTGCTCATCCAGACGGGCATTCTGGACAAGTGGGCCGATCCTCGCGGCGAGTTCATCTCGGCGGTCGAAGGCGGCAAGGTGTACCGCTTCCTGGGCAAGGACGATTTGGGCACTGACGTGTTCCCCGAACCCACCGTTCCCATCTACCACACGCTGGGCTGGTACATGCATTCAGCCAAGCATGGTGTGATGGCCGACGACTGGGAAGTCTACCTCGAGTTCCTGAAACGCTATCTCTAATCTGAATATTCACGGAACCCGACGGTTCCCACAATAAAAAAGGGCGGCCCCACGGCCGCCCTTTATTTGCTTGATGACACAAGGAAGCGAAGCGCCACGGCTTCACGCCATACTTGTCACATTCATCGCAGGCTCTCGAAGCACATCACCTTGATGCCGGAGCCGGCCAGTCCTTTTTCGATGGCCTGGACATCGGTATTGCCCAAGTGGTAGGGAATCAGCACTTTCGGATTGATGATGGAAGCGGCGTAGATGCATTGCTCCACCGTCATCGTATAAGGCTGGTTGGCGCTGAGAAAAGCCAGCTGGATGTCGTATAGTTCCGACATTTCCGGAATGTTTTCCGTATCACCCGAAATGTAAAGACTCCATTCGCCGAAACGCAGCAGATAGCCGTTGCCGTTGCCTTCGGGATGAAATTGCTTGCGGTCCTCCGTGGTGTTGTAAGCCGGAACGGAGGCCAAAGAAATGTCATCGTTTATATCGAGACATTCGTGATTTTCCATCGCTTCGCCCTTGCCCAAAATCTCACGGCTTTTCGGATTGAGAATCAGACGGGTTTTCTCCGAAGACAGCAATTCGACAGCTTCCTTCGACAGATGGTCGCCATGCTCGTGCGTCACCAGAATGAGGTCTGCTTTCGGAAACGAAGAATAGTCGATGGTCTGGTTTCCGAGTTGGAGAACCGGATCCACCTGAATGCTGTAGCCCTTGTACTCGAGTGCCAGACTGCCGTGGCAGATCAGATGGACGTTGAGGGTTCCGTTGCCCGTATCGAAAGAGACGACAGGGTAGGAAGACTGCGATTCTTGTGCTGAAACTGGAGTTATCAGCGAGGAAAAGGCCAGCATTACGGCAGCGGCGAGGCTAAAGATGAATCTGTTCATTGTAAAACGGTGAAAAAGAGAGTGGCCACGCGAAAGTGGCCACCCTCTGATAGGACAAAATAATGTCGTCAGGCAATATAGGTGCCGGCAACGGTGTCGCCGCCGTGACCCGTCCAATTGGTGTGGAAGAATTCACCTCTGGGCTTGTCGGTGCGCTCGTAAGTGTGTGCGCCGAAGTAGTCGCGCTGAGCCTGCAGCAGGTTGGCCGGCAGACGGTCGCAACGATAGCCGTCGTAATATTCCAGAGCGGAAGTCAGCGTGGGAGCGGGGATACCGTTCATGACAGCCTGGGCGACCACATTGCGCCAGCTCTGCTGAGCATCGGCCAGTTTCTCCTGGAAATAGCTGTCAAGCAGCAGGTTGGCCAGCTCGGGATTCTTGTCGAAAGCGTCCTTGATCTTGCCGAGGAACACGCTGCGGATGATGCAGCCGCCACGCCACATCAGAGCGATGCCGCCGTAGTTGAGGTTCCAACCGTATTCTTTGGCAGCGGCACGCATCAGCGTGTAACCCTGGGCGTAGGAAACCACCTTGGCAGCAAACAGAGCCTTGCGCAGGTCTTCGAGGAAAGCCTTGCGGTCGCCGGTGAATTTGACAGCCTTCGGGCCTTCGAGAATTTTGCTGGCAGCCACGCGCTCTTCCTTCTGAGCAGACAGACAGCGGGCAAAAACAGCCTCACCGATAAGGGTAAGGGGCACACCCTGGTCGAGGGCGGCGATGGCAGTCCATTTGCCGGTGCCTTTCTGGCCGGCGGTGTCGAGGATATAATCCAGCACGTACTTGCCTTCTTCGTCCTTCTTGGCGAGAATGTCGCGGGTGATTTCGATCAGATAGCTGTCCAGATCGCCCTTGTTCCATTCGGCAAAGGTCTCGTGCATTTCTTCGTTGCTCATGCCCAGCACGTCCTTCATAATCTGATAGCATTCGCAGATGAGCTGAATGTCACCGTATTCGATGCCGTTGTGGACCATCTTTACAAAGTGACCGGCACCGTTTTCGCCGACCCAGTCGCAGCAAGGGCTGCCGTCTTCCACCTTGGCGCAGATGCCCTGGAAAATGGGCTTTACATAAGGCCATGCGGCGGGGCTTCCGCCAGGCATCATGCTCGGGCCCTTCAAAGCGCCTTCTTCACCGCCGGAGACGCCGGTACCGATGTAGAGCAGGCCTTTGCTTTCGACATAAGCCGTACGACGGGCCGTATCGGGGAAATGAGTGTTGCCGCCGTCGATGATGATGTCGCCCTTGTCAAGAAGGGGAATCAGCTTTTCGATGAAATCATCGACAGCCTGTCCGGCCTTCACCATGAGGAACACCTTGCGCGGGCTCTTCAGTGAAGAGACGAGATCTTCCAAAGAATGGGCACCATAAATGTTCTTGCCGGCACCGCGGCCATTGATGAATTTGTCAACCTTTTCGACAGTGCGGTTGTAAACACTTACGTGGAAGCCTTTGCTTTCCATGTTGAGCACGAGGTTTTCGCCCATGACGGCCAAACCTACGAGACCAATGTCTGATACTTGTTTCATAAATTTTTATTGATAATTGATATTCGGAAATTTGCTTTTACAAAAGATTGAACCCGATTTGGGAGAGGCGTTCGGCCATTTCTGCCGTTCCATGGCGGAGCTTCAGGCGGAAAGCCGTAAACTCCCGACGGATGGGATAGTCGCCGCGCTGCTTCTCGAACGTGTCGGGAGACTGGCGGAGCGTATCGCTGTCGGCATAGACGTCGTAGGTGTAGAGAATCGCTTCAGACAAAACCTCTTGAAGCGATTTTCCGGCAGCGTCGATTTCGAAATCGAGCGACTGCTCCGGAGCGGGGACTCCGCTGGCCTTCCACTGTTTCAAAGGAAGGTCCAGATGCCGGGCCACCGTCTGCACGCTCATGGTCGTACCGTTGGCCTTTCCGTCGGCGCTGTAGCCTGCAATATGTGGGGTGGTGATGTCGAGCAGACCGATCAGTTCCCTGTCGAGATCCGGTTCGCCTTCCCAAACATCCAGAACGGCCGCCTTGAGGGCATGCTGTCGGAGACTGGCCTTCAAAGCCATGTTGTCGACCACCTCGCCACGCGAACTGTTGATCAGAATCTGGTCTTCGCGCATCGATGCCAGACGTGCCGCATCGAAAAGGTGAAAGGTGCGGTCTTCGCCTTCGTCGGTCAAGGGGACGTGGACTGTGACAATGTCGCTCTTTTCAATCAGTTCGTCCAGCGGGACAAAAGCGGCGGCACCTTCGCGACGGGCGCGGGGAGGGTCGTTGAGCAGCACTTTCATTCCCAGCAGGGAAGCGATTTCGGACACTTTTCCGCCCACATTGCCCACTCCGACCACTCCGAGGGTCATCTCTTCGAAACGGAAGCCGTATTTTTGCGAAAGCCTCACCAGAACAGATGCGATGTACTGCTTGACCGACCAGCTGTTGCAGCCGGGCGAATTCTCCCAGGCAATGCCGTTGGACTCGCACCAGCGGGTGTCGATATGGTCGAAACCGATGGTGGCGGTGGCGATGACCTTCACTTTGGAGCCTTTCAGCAGACTTTCGTTGCAGATGGTCCGCGTGCGGGTGATGATGGCGTCAGCGTCTCGGACAACCTCGGCCGTGGTCTGCGCTCCGGGGAGGTAGACCACTTCGGCGTAAGGTTCGAGAGCACCTTTTATAAAAGGAATCTTGTTGTCGCAAACGATTTTCATATCAGTCCTTGAAACGTTCGGGATATGCCCACAAACCGAGGGCGGGATTGGAAATGTAATAGATTTCCTCTCCGTCCGGCATGGTGTTCCAACCGTCCTTCAGCTTGTCCAGCGGATAGCGTTTCAGCACCTCGTCCAGATTGCCGTAGTTGAAGCCGACACTTTCGATTTCTTCCTTCGACATGTCGGGGCCCGGGCAATAGGTGATGGTGAAACGTCCTTCGCTCGAACCGTGGATCAGATGGGCCGATGCGCCCAGATTGTCCTGCAGGTCCTGATTCTCGTTGGTGCACTTCAAGGTGTTCGGAGTGCCTTTATAACCGTATTTGCGGATGAGTCCGTCAATGGTCTTGTCCTCGCCGAATTCCTTGAGGGCGGGCGCCAGCACAATCAGTTCGGCGCCGTCTGCCAAGGCCATGCGCGTACGGTAGACGCTCTTGTTGCCCAACCAGGTGCTCTTGAACTCTTCGGGGTCCAGATAGACCAGACATTTCTTGATCTCGTGGTCAAGCATGATGAAGTTGGTCTCGAGAGACAGGTCGGCCGCTTTCTGGAAGCATTCGAAATCGTCGCCGATGAAGATGCCTTTAAGTTCCATCTTGCCGGTGGTGAAGTTCTTGGCCAGAACGGTCTGGATGAATACGATAGGCAGATTGGCGATGAAATTCTTCTTGGCGTATTCCATCACGTCGCGCACGGGACTCTTGGCACGGCCCATAATGCGTTCCATGCCGTAGGTGGCGCCGATGAAGTGGCTCTTGTTGATGCCTTCGCTGCCGCCGACACCCACAAAGATGTTCTTGGTATAGTTGGCCATGCCGATGACCTCGTGGGGAACCACTTGTCCGATGGACAGAATCAGGTCGAAACTGGGGTCGAGCAGGAGTTTGTTCACCTGAGCGGGCCAAGTGTAGTTTAGACGGCCTTCAGACACCTTGTTCACATATTCGGCAGGCACTTCGCCTACGGTAACGACGTCGTTGCGCCAGTCATGGACGCGGAACTTGTCGGCAGGTACGTGGCCAAACATGGTTTTGATCTGTTCGTCGGTCATGGGTGAATGTGTGCCCAGGGCCGGCATGACATCGGTCAGCGTGTCACCGTAATAGTCGTAGACCATTTCGGTGATCGGACCAGCGTATGAATTGAAGCGGGTGAAATCCGGCGGAAGGGCCAGCACGCGCTGTTTCTTTCCCATCTTGTCAAAGACTTCCTTGAGAATGGCTCTGACTTCGTCCGGGCTGATGTTGTCGTTCTTTGAACCTCTGCTGTAGTAAAGCATAATCTTGAGATATTACAAAAGGCAAGCCCGACCGGATGGGCGGGCTTGCCAGAAGTGTTAGACACCGCTGAATGCGCTGAAACCGCCGTCGATGGGAATGACGATACCCGTGACGAAGGATGAAATGTCGGAAAGGAGATAAAGGGTGGCGCCCACCAGATCTTCAGGCTCGCCGAATTTGCCCATCGGAGTGCCGTGGAGAATGTTGGCCGTACGCGGGGTAGGAGTGCCGTCTTCTTTCATGAGGAGGAAGCGGTTCTGGTTGGTCAGGAAGAAACCCGGAGCGATGGCATTGCAACGGATGCCGATCTTGGCGAAATGAACGGCCAGCCACTGGGTGAGGTTGTTGATGGAAGCCTTGGCGGCGCTGTAGGCGGGAATCTTGGTCAAGGGGCGATAGGAGTTCATCGAAGAGATGTTCATGATGGCGCCCTTGCCGCTTTCCAGCATGTCGCCGGTGAAGACCATCGTGGGAAGGAGCGTACCCTTGAAGTTGAGGTTGTAGACCTTTTCGAAACCGTCCATGGACAGGCCGTAGAAAGTGCCTTCCAGATTGTTCTTGTCGTCTTCGCTCATCTGCTCGACAACCGTCGTGGCCTTGGGCGAGTTGCCGCCGGCACCGTTGATGAGGAGCTCGATCTTGCCGAGTTCGGCGTTGATTTTGGCCTTGGCGGCTTCCAGAGATTCCTTGTCAAGCACATTGGCCATGACACCGATCGTCTTCACACCGCTTTCCTTTTCAATTTCAGCAGCCAGCTTGACGGCGGCTTCTTCGTTGATATCGACAATGGCGGTCTTGATGCCGGCCTGAGCCAAACCGCGGGCCAGAGTGGCACCGATGACACCTGCACCACCGGTCATGACGCAGACTTTTCCTTTCAGATCATCAAAATTTGTAATCATAATCTTTGTATTTTTAAGAGTTTCAGTTATTTGAACATTCTCAAGATGTGACGCTCGTAGATGTTGGCGACAATCTGCTCGGCGCAGACGGCCTTGTTGCGCTTCAGGGCGTCGGTGTAACGGTCACCCAGTTCGGCGGCCACCTTGTAACCGACGTGAACCAGCTGGCGGAAGTTGGGGTTGTATTCGGGATGTCCGGGAATATGACGGAGCGTATTGGCGAGTTTCTGACCGTCCCAAGAGTCGACTTCTTCGGGAGTCGGAAGTTTGCTGCGGTCGATGTCGATGACCGTGGCGTAGGGGGCACAGAGTTCGTCGAAGCGGGCATAACCTCCCTTGTAGACCTCCTTGGCACAGGCGATGGCGTCTTTGTCTTCAGCCATGGCCAGACCGATGAGCTCTTCCAGCCATGAGGTGCCGGCGGTCTTGACGTGGATACCCTTGTCGTATTTGCGGATGAGCTGGCCCATGATGGGGTAGATGGTGAATTTGTCGGAACCGGAGTGGATGCTGAGCTTCAGGTTGTCGGGCAGGCCGAACTCCTTGACGGCGAAGTCGATGACGAGCAGGTCCTGTTCGAATTCCTTGGTGAACTGGGCGACGTCGCCGACATAGTCGACACCCTTGTTGAAACGTCCGGTAAATTTCGGAGCGATGGTCTGGCAAGGAACCTTTTCGCCGGCCAGAGCGCTGAGGATGAGGAACATCTCGATAGGAGTCTGGGCTTCGTCGACTTCGTCCATCGAAACTTCGGGCACGAAGTTGTCGGCGCCTTTCACGCTGGCGATGTGGCGGTAGATGCGGCCGGCTTCCTGAGCGGCGAAGAGGAACTTCCTGGCGTTGGCACGGAGCAGGTCTTCGGTGATGTCGAAGGGCTCGGCGATGCCGGGGATGGCCAGCTTGCCGACATATTTGGCGTTGCGTTTCACGAAGGCTTCGATGTCGGCTTCGGCGGCGTCTTTGCCGATGTAGTCGGCCACGTCGATGGTGAAGAAGTCGGAGCAGTCGATGAAACGGTCCACATTGTTCATATTGATATGGTCGGCGTCGACGAAATACTGTCCGGTATAGCCCAGGGCTTTGACGGCTGCATCGGCCTCACGGCGGGTGTTGATGGGTTCGGTGTGACAGATGTTGTGCTCGCGGTTGGATTTGTTCCAGACGGGAGTGAAATCGATGCCGAGTTCTTGACGGGCTTTGATCAGAGCGCTCAACTGAGCTTCTCCCTGATGGGCGAAACGGTCGCCGGTTCCGAAGGAATACTTGCTGATTCTCATAATGTTGGTTTTAGTATTTTGTTTAACTGAATGATTCTTTGTCTGCCGTATGTACCTTCTAAGGCAATTTTGCCACAAATATAACTTTTATTTCTCGAAACGCGCATACTTTTTTTTGAGTTTGTTTTGTCCCGCCCAGTAAATATCTTTGTGGACGGAAATCTCAAATTTTACAGATATGGACAAAATCATCAGACAAATGCTGGCAGCCGCCATGGTGTTGGCTGCGCTCACCGCCTGTCAGGGCAAATCAGAAACCTGTTGCGGCCAAGGGGCCTGCGCTCAGAAAGTGGCCGGTATCCAAGAGGGATACGGCCTGAATGCCGACACCTGCACCTACGATATCGTCGTGGCGCTGGACGGCAGCGGCCAGTTCACCAGCCTGCAGGAGGCCATCGAGTCTATCCGCGCGTTCAAACCGGGTCCGCGAACCCGCGTGTTCATCAAGAACGGTATCTACGAGGAGAAGGTGATTGTGCCGACCTGGCTCACCAATGTGGTCTTCGTGGGTGAAAGCGTCGACAGCACCATCATCACCTGGCACGACCACGCCAATATCCGCAAGGACGGCGTGCACAAGATCGGCACCTTCCGCAGCTACACGCTGCTGGTGCAGGGCAACGACATCACTTTTGAAAACCTGACCGTCGAGAACAAGGCTCCGCAGTTGGGACAGGCCGTGGCACTGCACGTCGAAGGCGACCGCGTGGCTTTCTTCAACTGCCGCATTCTGGGCAATCAGGACACCATCTACACGGGCAGGGAAGAGACCCGCAACTATTTCGACAACTGCTACATAGAGGGCACCACCGACTACATTTTCGGTCCTTCCACCGCCTGGTTCGAGAACTGCCTGCTGCACTGCAAACGCAATTCGTTCATCACCGCCGCTTCGACGCCCGAGTATGTCAAGTACGGCTACATTCTGAACCATTGCAAGGTGACTGCCGCTGAAAACGTGGAGAAGATGCATCTGGGACGTCCTTGGAGAAACTACGCCCACACGCTGTTCATGCATTGCGAACTGGGCGAATTCATCCAGCCGGCCGGGTGGAACAACTGGGGCGATCCCAGCCGCGAACTGACGGCCCGCTATATGGAATACCAGAACTTCGGACCGGGTGCCGCCACCGAGGGCCGCGTGGCTTGGAGCCGCCAACTGAGCGACAAGGAAGCCAAGGAATACACACTTGAAAAGGTGATGGGCGACTGGAATCCGCTGGAGCGCCGTTTCCTCAAGTAATCACTTTTAAGTATTCATACAATTAATTGAACATGAGATATTTAAATATCGCACTCATAGGCATTTCCGTCTGCGCGTTCCTAGGCTGTTGCCGGGCCTCTGACCGAGCCGAAAAAGAGGCTTGGCAGAAGGCCGAGGCGGTGCTGGCCGAAATCCACGACCCCGTATTCCCGGACCTTCAGATCTGTGCCACTGATTTCGGTCTGGAAGAGGGTGTGGAGGTCTACGGTCAAGCCATCACGAAGGCCATCGAGGCCTGCGCCTCGCAGGGCGGCGGCACGGTCGTCGTACCCAAGGGCACTTACTGCACCGGTCCCATCGAACTGAAAAGCAATGTCTGCCTTCATTTCGAAGACAGCACAGTGCTGTATTTTTCCAACGATCCGGAAGATTATCTGCCTCAGGTGATTACGCGTTGGGAAGGCTGGGACTGCTACAATTTCCGTCCGCTGATCTACGCCTACGGACAGAAGAACATCGCCATCACCGGACACGCCGTTCTCGACGGTCAGGCCAGCGAGACGAAGTGGTGGCCTTGGAAGGGCAAGGCGGCCTACGGCTGGAAGCCGGGCATGGTATGTCAGGAATGGAACGGCGACAAGGTGGCCGGCCGCAACCGGCTGGCGGCTTTCGAAGCGGCCGAGACGCCGGTGGAGGAGCGTGTGATGCAGCCGGAAGATTGCCTGCGTCCGCCTTTCATCCAGCCTTACCTATGCCAGAATGTGCTCATTCAAGATATCACAGTCATGCACTCGCCTTTCTGGCTGTTGCACCCACTGCTGTGTGAGAATGTCACCGTCCGCGGTGTGACGATGGAGAGCCACGGCCCCAACAATGACGGCTGCGACCCGGAATCCTGTCACAATGTGCTCATAGAGAACTGTTATTTCAACACCGGTGACGACTGTATCGCCATTAAGTCGGGCCGCAACAAGGACGGTTTCCGTTGGCACACGCCTACGAGGAACGTCATCGTACGCAACTGCCAGATGAAGGACGGCCACGGGGGCGTGGTTATCGGCAGCGAGATTTCGGGCGGATGCAAATGGGTCTGGGCCGAAAACTGCCGGATGGACAGTCCCAATCTGGACCGTATCATCCGACTGAAGACCAATCCTCTGAGAGGTGGCGAAATCAGTCATCTCTATGTGCGCAACCTCGAGGTGGGCGTCTGCCGCGAAGCCATCATGCGGGTGGAACTCAAGTACGAAGGGGTGACTTCGGGTCCGAACATGCCTTCTTTGAGCGACATCATCATCAGCGGCGTGAACTCTTCGGGCAGCCGCTACGGCGTGTGGATAGACGGTTTCGAGGATGTGACCAACGTGCGGGACGTGCTCTTGAAGGACTGCCGTTTCGACCAGGTCAAGGACGGAAACCGCATTGTCGGAGCCGAAAATGTATGCTTTGAAAAGGTGTTCCTGAACGGAGAGAAAGCCATATCGGTAAAATAGCCGTTTCAATAGAACAGTCTGGCCAGTCGCCAGAATCCTCTGCCGCCCCATTTGGTGTAGGCGTAATGCCAAGCCACAATGGGGCGTCTTTTTGATCCCTTCATCAGCGAACGGGCAATTTTGTAAACGGATTCTGCCTCTTCGCGCTGGCCTTCGCGGTAGAGTTCGGCCGCAAGGGAGGTGTACTTATAGGCCAGTGCATCAATAAATTCACCTTGCTTCTCTAGGGGCTGTCGACGTATGTCCGCTTCGATGGCGCGCAAAGTTTCGAGCAAGGTGCCGCAGTCGTGCCGGAAAGAGTGGGAAGAAATGGCATCGTCGCTTTGGTGAACCAAGAAAAACGCTTCGTCGACGCCGACCAGGCGGTTGCGAGAAAGCAGCACGCGGAAGCCCCATTCGAAATCCTGCCAGCGTCCGAGCGTCTCGTTCCACAAAACAGTCTGCAAGGTCTGACGTCTTATCCAAAGATTGGGCGTCACCACCACGGGATCCAGCAAATGGCGGACCGGGTCGTCCGACAAGCTCTTCGGGAATCGGCTCAGCCGCCGGCCGCTTTCGCGCAAACCGTGGTAGACCAGGATGTCGGGATATGCTTCGTTTTCCAGTACAGCCGCCAAGCGGCTGACGCATTCTTCGCAGACCTCGTCGTCGGAATCGAAGAACCAGACATAGTGGCCGGTGGCTTGCCGGAGGCCGGCATTGCGCGCGGCACAGGCTCCGGGCTTGGCCTCGCAGACGACTTTCATCTGAAGGTCGGGGTGAGCGGCGGCGTAGTCGCGGGCCAGCTCCAGGCTGCCGTCGTCGGAGCCGTTGTCCACCACCACAATTTCCAAAGGTCTGAAGGACTGACGCCAGAAGGAGTCCAGACAACGAGGCAGCAGCCGGGCGCGGTTCCTGACGGGAATCACGACAGACAGCAGCGGCAGGACGGATGAATCGGAAGTCATCGTTACGAATGATTTAATCTCTGGCGAAAGTACCTGTTTTTTTCAGAAAATCCTTATCTTCGCAGAGAAAATATGTGCCGTCTATGAAGATTCTTCCCAATTGCCCCATCAAAGAACTCCACAGTTTCCACTTCGATGTCAAGGCCCGCTATTGGGCTCAGTATGACGACGTTGAGGAGCTGAAAGCCATCTTGCGCGACGCCAACACCTTCGGACTGCCCATCATGTCGGTCGGCGGAGGATGCAATCTGCTGTTCGACGGAGACTATCCGGGCATTCTGCTGCATTCCGAAATCCGAAGTCTGGAATGGAAAGAATTGCCGGAAGGACGGATATGGGTGCGCGCCGGAGCCGGTATCGAATGGGACCGCCTGGTGTCCGACTGTGTGGAAAAGGGATGGGGCGGACTGGAGAACCTTTCGGGCATTCCCGGTTGCGTGGGGGCCTCGCCCGTGCAGAACGTGGGGGCCTACGGCGTGGAAGCCAAGGATTGCATACAAAATGTGGAAGTGCTTGACCGTGAAACGCTTGAAACGGCCGTCATTCCGGCGTCGGAATGCCGTTTCGGCTATCGTCAAAGCCGGTTCAAAGGCGAATGGAAAGAGCGCTATGTGGTCACTCACGTGCAGTTTCTGCTGCAATCCGCCCCGCAGTTCAAACTCGAGTACGGCGCTTTGAAAGAAAAGGTCGCCGCCTTGGGCGGACCGAGTCTGAAAAACGTGCGGCAGGCCGTGTTGGAAATAAGAGGTTCCAAATTGCCCGATCCGGCCCTTCTGGGCAATGCCGGCAGTTTTTTCGTCAATCCGGAAGTGAATGCGGAAAAAGCGGCGTCCCTCAAGCGCGATTGGCCGGACATGCCCGCCTGGCCCCTCGAAGACGGGCGTGTGAAGATTTCCGCCGCCTGGATGATTGAGCGCTGCGGATGGAAAGGCCGCCGGACAGGTGCGTGCGGAGTCTACGAAAAACAGGCGCTGGTGCTGGTCAATTACGGAGAGGCCAGAGGCAGCGATGTGATGGCGCTGTATCAGGCCATCGCACAGGATGTCGAACGGGTTTTCGGCGTGAGTCTGAAAGCCGAAGTGATTCTGGTGAAAGGGGAGTGAAAAAATCCTGTACGAAGTATAGGATTTGACGAGCCGATCGGTTATCTTTGTCACATTCACGACGCGAATAATTCAAACAATAAAAATACTGCAACGATGAAATTTACCGTATCCAGTTCCGCTCTGTCGGGACACATCCAGGCCATCAGCAAGGTGATCGCCCCCAAGAACACGCTGCCCATTCTGGACAATTTCCTGTTCAACATCAGTGACAACCGCCTCGAACTGACGGCATCCGACACCGAAACCACCATGGTGACGGCCGTCGACCTGATCGATTCGGACCAGAACTACACCTTCGCCATCTCGGCCAAGAACATGATCGACGCGCTCAAGGAGATTTCCGAGCAGCCCATCACGATTGAGGTGAATCCGGCCACGATGGAAGTGAGCATCTTCTATCAGAACGGCGTTTTCAAATTCATGGCCGTCAAGGCTGACGAATATCCCCACATGAAGCCGCTCAACGGCAAGGCCGGCGACTTGACCATCAGCGCATCCGCCCTGCAGAAAGGCATCACTTCGACCATCTTCGCATCTGCCGACGACGAACTGCGTCCCGTGATGAACGGCGTCGTGCTGGACATCACGTCCCAGGACGTCACCTTTGTGGCTTCCGACGCCCACAAACTGGTCCGTCTGAAGAATTCCGCCTTCTCCGATCCCAGCATGCCCGAAGGCACCAACGCCAAGCTCATTCTCCGCAAGAAACCGCTCAGCATCCTCAAAGGCTTGCTGCCCAAGGAGAGCGGTGACGTCCGGATCGTTTTCGACGACAACCGCTGTCTGATACAGTTCGCCGACTTCACCATGTCGACGCTGCTCATCGAGGGCCGTTTCCCCAATTACAACGCCGTCATTCCCCAGAACAACCCCTATACGGTCTGGATTGACCGCCTGTCGTTGCTGACCGCCCTGAAGCGCGTTTCCATCTGCACCGACCAGTCCAACGGTCTCATCAAGATTGAAATCGCCGACAACCGCCTGAAGATATCCGCCCAGAACACCGACTTTTCCACCTCGGCCGAGGAGTCCGTTCCCTGCCAATATGGCGACGAAGCCATCAAAATCGGCTTCAAAGCCCAGTTCCTGATGGATATCCTGTCCAACCTCAGCACTGACGACGTGGTCATCAAACTGGCTGACGCCGCCCGCGCCGGTCTCATCATGCCTTCTCAGAACGAAGACGGTGAAGACCTGCTCATGCTGCTGATGCCGATGATGATCAAAGCCTGACGGATATGGAACTGAATCTGAGGAATCCGCTGGTCTTCTTCGATTTGGAGACCACGGGCGTCAATACGGTTCTGGACCGTATCGTCGAACTGTCTTATCTGAAAATCTCGCCTAACGGGAAGGAGGAATCCAAGACATGGCGCATCAACCCGCAGATGCACATTCCGGAAGAGGCAAGCGCCGTGCACGGCATCACCGACGAGGATGTGAAGGATGCTCCGACATTCCGCGAGATCGCCCAGGAACTGGCCAACGACATCAAGGGATGCGATTTGGCCGGTTTCAATTCCAACCGCTTCGACATTCCCCTTTTGGCCGAAGAGTTTCTCCGAAACGACATCGACATCGATTTGAGCACCCGCAAGATGATCGACGTCCAGGTGATTTACCACAAGTTGGAGCAGCGCACGCTGAGTGCGGCCTACAAGTTCTACTGCGGCAAGGACCTCGTCGGAGCTCACGGCGCCTTGGCCGACACGCGCGCCACTTATGAAGTGCTGAAGGCCCAGTTGGATCGCTATCCGGAAGAGCTGCAGAACGACATGCAGTTCCTGGCTGAATATTCCACTCAGAACCGCAATGTCGACTTCGCCGGCAAAATCATCTACAACAGGGATGGGGTGGAAGTGTTCAATTTCGGCAAATACAAAGACCAGCCTGTGGAAGAGGTGCTGCGCCGAGACATCGGTTACTACGGCTGGATGATGAACGGCGATTTCTCGCTCAACACCAAGCGAGTGCTCACCAATATCCGTTTGAGAATGCAGAGTTCTCTGTTCTGATCATGCTGAAAGGAAAAAACATCGTATTGGGCATTACCGGCAGCATTGCCGCGTATAAGGCGGCCTATCTGGTAAGGGCTTTGCGCAAAAAAGGCGCCGAAGTGCAGGTCGTGATGACGCCCGCCGCCAAGGAGTTCATCACACCGGTCACGCTTTCGCCGCTTTCCGGCAGACCCGTCGTGAGCGAATTCTTCGCCGCCAACGACGGCCAATGGCACAGCCATGTGGATTTGGGCCTTTGGGCCGACGCCATGCTGGTGGCACCCGCCACCGCCTCGTCGATAGGCAAAATGGCCAACGGAATAGCCGACAATATGCTCATCACCACCTATCTGTCAATCAAGGCCCCTGTGTTCATCGCCCCGGCGATGGATCTGGACATGTACCGTCACCCAAGCACGCAAGCCAATCTGGAGCGTCTGCGCGCTTTCGGCAACCGCATCATCGAGCCGGCTGAAGGATTTCTGGCCAGCGGACTCGAAGGCAAAGGCCGCATGGAAGAGCCCAACCTCATCGTGGAGCGTCTGGAGGCCTTTTTCGCCTCGCAGGAGCTCCTCAAAGGCAAAAAGATTCTCATTACCGGCGGGCCGACTTACGAGAAGATCGACCCGGTGCGTTTCATCGGCAACTATTCTTCCGGCAAGATGGCGTTTGCCTTGGCATCCGAAGCGGCGGCCATGGGCGCCGAGGTGCAGTTGGTGGCCGGACCGGTGAGTCTGCCCACTCCGGAAGGCGTGGAACGCACCGACGTGGAATCCGCCCAAGAAATGTACGACGCCTGTGTGGAACGTTTTCCCATGGCTGATGCGGCCATCCTGTGCGCGGCCGTGGCCGATTTCCGCCCGGAGAGTTGCAGCGAGACCAAAATCAAAAGGGGAGAGGACGACCTCGTCATCAGACTCAAGCCCAATCCCGACATTGCAGCCGCTTTGGGACAGATGAAACGTCCCGGACAGATACTGTACGGATTCGCTTTGGAAACCGACCACGAAAAGGCCCACGCCGCCGAAAAACTCCAGCGCAAGCGCCTGGATGCCATTGTGCTGAACTCTCTGAACGATCCGGGGGCAGGATTCCGTTGCGACACCAATCGCGTGTGCATCATCGAAGCCGACCGCCAAGAGGATTATCCGCTCAAGTCGAAAAAAGAAGTGGCGCGTGACATTCTGCTGAGTCTGTCTTCAAAACTGTCATAATCACATGTTTCTCAGGAAGTTTCTCGCATCGGTCATTTGTTTGGCATCCTGTCTGTCGGCCGGACTCGGTCTTCAGGCGCAGGAGTTGAACTGCCGCATACAGATCAACACAGATCAGATCGGCGGCACGGACAAGGCCGTCTACGAAAGTTTCCGAAATGCCGTCACCGAATTTCTCAACACCAGGCATTGGACCAATCTCAACATTGGCCGCAACGAAAAGATCGACTGCAGTTTCCTGTTCATTTTCCAAGAGACGAAAGACTATACCCATACCGTTGAAATGCAGGTCCAATCGCGCCGTCCGGTATTCAATTCCACCTACACGACCTCCTTGCTGAATGTGCGCCAGAGTCTTGAATTCGACTATCAGGAGAATCAGACACTGGAATACAACGCCAATCAAGTCGGAGACAATCTGACGGCCACGCTGGTTTTCTGGACTTACCTCATTCTCGGCATGGATTTCGACTCTTTTTCGCCCATGGGTGGAGAAGTCTTTTTCCAGCAGGCCCAGAACATCGTGTCGCAGGCGCAAGGCGTATTGGGCGACAATTGGAAAGCCCACAGCGACGACCGCAACTGCTGGGCCTGGGCCGATGCGCTCGGGGACGAACGGCAGAAAGCGATGCGGACCTTCAATTACCGCTACCATCGCCTGGGGCTCGATCTGATGTATGACAAGAGCGAGGAAGGACGTCAGGCCATCACCGAGTCCTTCGACCTGCTCAAGGAAGTCAGGCAGGACCGTCCGCAGTCGCCTTTGCTGAGCAATCTGGCCGACACCAAGATGGACGAATGGATTCAGCTGTACTCCAAGGCGGACGCCAAGGAAAAACAGAGTGTCTATGACCGATTGGTCAGCCTATGGCCCGGACAGAGCAACCGTTTGGATGCCATAAAAGAATAAACCTTATTTGAAACCATGATCTCTTATCTTCACATTGAAAACTATGTGCTGATCGAACAGCTCGATTTGACCTTCGAATCGGGTTTTTCAGTCATCACCGGTGAGACAGGCGCCGGAAAATCGGTACTGATGGGCGCCATCGGTCTCATTCTCGGCCAAAGGGCCGATCTGAAAGTCATCAAGGATGACAGCCGCAAGTGTGTGCTTGAAGCCGGTTTCCTTCAGACAGAAGCTTTGAAAAGCTATTTCGAGGACAATGACCTGGAATACGACCCCTCACTCTGCGTCATCCGGCGCGAACTGTATGCCAACGGCAAAAGCCGGGCTTTCGTCAACGATTCCCCCGTGTCTCTTGCCCAATTGAAAGAAGTCGGAAAACGCCTGGTGGATGTGCATTCCCAGCATGAGAATCTGCTTTTGGGCAATGACGGCTTCCAATTGGATATGGTCGACACCTTGGCGCGCAGCACGGATTTGCTGGAAGACTACCAGATGTCGTTCCGACAGTTCCACAAGTTGGAAAAAGACCTCCTTGACTTGGAGGAGAATCTCCGCAAGAGCCGGGAAGAAAAAGATTATCTGGCCTTCCAGTTCCAACAGCTCAGCGATGCCAAACTGCAGGCTGGCGAGCAGGAAGAGCTTGAAAACGAGCAGGAAATGCTCAGCCATACGGAAGATATCAAAAATTGTCTGGCCCTGATGGACCAACTCTTGAACGACGATGAAGGCGGCATTTGCAAACGTCTAAAATCCGCTTCTCAGGCGGCCCAACGTTCTGCCGGACACTTCGCTTCGCTGGAAGAGGCGCGCGAACGGCTGGATTCCTGCCTGATTGAACTGCAGGAACTGTCGCGCGACATCAACCGCTGGGACAACGGCATAGAGATGAATCCGCAGCGGCTGGAAGAAGTTGGCGAGCGGCTGAGTTTGCTGTACGAGCTTCAGAAGAAGCATCGTGTGCAGACACCGGAAGAACTGATTGCTTTGCGTGACGGTTTGGAAGATCGTCTGCAGCAGATTGACAAGGGCGACGACAAGTTGGACGAACTCCGCAGACAATCGGAGGAGGCAAAAAATGAGGCTCAGAAGAAGGCCGACGCGCTCTCTCGGAAAAGGCGCTCCGTTTTCGCACAGATAGAGCGCAATCTGATTGCTTTGCTGAAGCCTTTGGGTATGCCCAATGTATCCTTTGAAATCGGACACGGTCTCAAAGAAATGGATATGAGCGGCATTGACCGCATCTGTTTCCGTTTCTCCGCCAACAAGAACATTCCCGTGCAGGATGTCTCGCAAATCGCTTCCGGAGGTGAAGTGTCCCGGCTGATGCTCTGCCTCAAATCGCTTGTCGCAGACAAGGAGGAGTGTTCCAGTCTGCTGTTTGACGAAATCGACACGGGTGTTTCGGGCGAAATCGCCCACAAAATGGCGGTGCTGATGGAACAGATCGCCCGCAACAGGCAAGTCATCTGCATCACGCATCTGCCGCAGATTGCTGCACGTGGCGCCCGTCATTACAAAGTGTACAAGACCGAAGACGGGCAGCAGGCCATCAGTCAGGCCAAACTGCTCAGCCGCGAAGAGAGGATAGTGGAAATCGCCCAAATGGTCGGTGGCGCCACACTTTCAGACGCAGCTTTGAACAATGCTATTCAACTACTTGACGAACAATAATTTATGTATTACAACAACAAACAGCCTGGAGGCGGCAATGAAATGGTTTTCGGCATACGTGCCATTATGGAAGCCATTGCCGCCGGCAAGGAAATCGATAAGATCTGGATCCGTAAGAATCTTGAGGGGAATCTTTCACGCGAACTTTTCGAAATGCTTCGCGGCACGAACATTCCCATCCAAAGGGTTCCTCAGGAAAGGCTAAACCATATCACCACCAAGAACCATCAGGGAGTCATCGCTTTCATTTCGCCAGTCACCTACCAGCGGCTTGACATGCTGTTGCCGACGCTGTACGAAGAAGGCAAGGATCCCTTCATCCTCGTTTTGGACAATCTCACGGATGTGCGCAATTTCGGCGCCATTGCCCGTACATGCGCCTGTGCAGGAGTGGATGCCATCGTGATTCCTATGAACAACAGCGTGACGGTGAATGCCGATGCCATCAAGACATCGGCCGGCGCGCTGCACAGCCTGCCCGTCTGTCGGGAAAACACCGTGCGCGACGCCATCCGTCTGCTGAAGGATTCCGGCATTCATGTGGTGGCTGCTACGGAAAAGGCTGAAAAATCGTACACTCAGGCCCAATTCACCGGTCCTCTGGCCATTGTGATGGGCGCCGAAGACGAAGGTATCGCCCCGGAGAATCTGCGCATTTGTGATGAACTGGTTCAGATTCCCATGAAGGGCAGCATCGCTTCGCTGAACGTTTCTGTGGCTGCCGGTGTGATGATATTCGAAGCCAACCGCCAACGCGGATAGGCTATCAGCTCCACCCGCGTCAGCGGTGCATTTTTCATTTCATCAGCATTTTCTCGCAACGGACGCTTCCGTCGGCCATTCGGCTGATGATGAGGTTGAGGCCCTGCGCAGGCTGGCTGAGACGACGACCGTCTGGCGAATAGACCTGAACCGAGACGACAGCGGGCTCGGACAGCGTTTCCAAAAGGGATACCGCTTCTCCGTCTGCGTTGAAACTCAACAGATTGGAAATCGTTCCCAAACCGCCCATTTCATTGGCGGCACGAATGCCGTAGACATCGCCTTCAACTGGCGTGACGGCATAGCTGCTGTTTTGAGTGAATGCGATGACCGAACCGTTCTTGACAATGGCATAGAGGAAGGCGTAGGGGCTGTCCTGCCATGTCAGACTGCCGTCGGCATAGGAGATTTCGGGAGCCTGCGCCTGCTCGGTGAAATAGGTCGGATCCCAGTCGTCGTCACCGCCCATCACCTTGGCGATGCTGTAATCAGCGGCCTCTTCGGCTGACAAGACCGGATTGTTGGCATGGGAATCGCCGAACACTTTTTTGCGCTGGCTCAAATCGAGGAAGGTGCCTGTGGCCGTCTTGGTGCCATATTCGGCAAAACGCATCGGATAACCGCCGCTCATCTCGCTCCAGCCTTCAGCCGACAGATTCACTGTGGGACCGACGGTGAGATTGATGAAGATGGCTCCGGGCGTGCCGCTGCCCCAGGGACGGCCGAGCGTGAAGTCTTTGTAATGGCCTGGACTGGCGCTGCTGACCTCGCAGTCGACATAGACGTAACCGTATTTACGAGCCTGGGAAGGCGCGCAGAGAGGCACGGCGTTGCGCTCGATGACGAGTTTGCACTGCTGGTAGAAGACGTCGCCCTTGCCGCACATGTAGTCGACGGCGCCGTGGAGTTCCGAAGTCTCGAAATAGTATCTGGCGTTCTGATTGTTGGACAGATAGGAATCCTGCCAGCCGACCAGCTTGAAATTCTTGAAGATATTCTTGTCGCCTTCGTCAGCCAAAGCCGGGCAGCGTCCGTCTCCGTTGCCGCTCTCATCCCAATGGCAGCCGTTTTTGAAAGCGATGTCCTGCACGTACATGTTCTTGGCCGCACTGCCGAAACTGATGAAGTTGGCTTTGTTCAGGCCTTCGATGAGTTTGAAATTGTCGTGCCGGTTGTACAGTTCGGTCTGGTCCATATCCTCTCCGATAATGGACAGGTTGGGCGTGTTGACGGAAGTCGTGGCCGAAGGATAGGATTTGCCGTCGGATCCGGTGACCGAACCTTCGTCGGCAGGAATCAGATAAGAGCCTTTCCGGATGAAAATCCGATAACGCACATTCTTGTCAGTGCGGGCAGAGGCGGCGGCCAGCGCCTGACGGAATGTGCCGTCGTCGGGAACGATGAAATCGTAGCTGCCTTTGCTGACAGCGGGATGCGACCTGGTGGTGAAACTGATGGCGATTTCTTTCGTGTAGAGACTGTCGCTGAGGTCGCTGACACTGTTGGCAGGCAATACGAAATGGTAATTCTCACTGTATGTCAGTCCTTTGTATTCGGCTGTCACCGTGCTTCCCGTCGCATTCAGTTCGAGGACCTTTCCGTCCAATGTAGCTAGGGCGCCTTCGGCCAGTTTCACTTTCTCATCGAAATTGAGCACGATCCGGCCGCTGACAGATGCCGAGGAAGAACCGTCTGCCGGCACGGTGGAAAGGAGGACCGGCGCCTTGCCGTCGTCGACCGGTGTGGCCACACCGTAAATGAAGATGTTGGCAATGGAAGTGCCGTCGTTGGTCGTGCCCGAACCTGCGGTCGGGGAAGTGTAGTCGGGTATCCAACGCAGGTAGAGCTCTTTGCAGTGGTTGCACTCAGCGGGAAGGTCGGCTTCGATGGGTGTCCAGTTCTTGGCGCCGCCCAAGGTGACGCGAGTTGCTTCTGTCCAATTGAGGTTGTCGAACGAATACTCCAGTTTCTGCACCGTGTAGGCGATGAAATTGTAGAGCATTTCGGCCTGCACGTGAATGTCGGAGAAGGCCTCGGCATTGATCTTCGTCTGGTAATAGTATTTTTCGGAAATGTCCTTCCAGTTGACGGCCGATGGGCGTCCTTCGTATCCGCCGGCAGCGGTCTGGCTCTTGTCCAGCCAGGAGGTGGTGGCACCGGAAGCGTTGCGCAGGACCAACATGTCGGCATCGTTGTCAGCGGCGGCGAAATCGGCCTTGCGTCCGTTGTTGCCCGACTGATGGAAATCCCATCCGGCGATGTAATCGAGGGCGTTGTAGTTGGCCGTCATCAGTCGGTCGGCGTCCATGGTCAGACTGGTCGTGGCGGCGGTTTCACCATTGCTCCAACTGGCAAACGAAAGAATCGGGTTGCTGGTGGCCGTGAGGCTGACCTGGGTGGCGGCTTCAAACATCTGTTTTCCGCCAATCATCTGAGGAGCAGGCTGATAAGTAATCATATAATCGGCGGCGCCTGAAGTGGTCTCCACCTTGAGTTCATAGGTGGGAATGGTTTCGTAACGGGCGACAACCTGCGTGTTGGCGGTCAGTGTAAACGTGTAGGCTTCGTCTCGGGAGAGTTCGGTGCCGTTCTCATCGGTCCAGCAGACAAAACGGTATCCGAAAGAGCGCTGCTGAGATAGGGTGACAGATGTGTTCTCGTCCATCACCTGGCCTACGGGGAAGGATGACACCGTTCCGGCTCCTTCGGGTTCTGCACGGAAGGAAAGGGTATAGGTGGGGATGGCGGCCACCGTTCCGTTGAGCTTGCCTTCGATGCAGATGTCGCTGTAGCTGACCTGCTTGGTGTTGCCCAGGCTGTAGAGCGAAATGGCCAGCGCGCTTTCTCCGCCGGCGGGTTCGGCTGTGTCAAAACTGTATTCCCAATAGGAGATGGCTTCGGGTGTCTTGCTGAGATCCAGGTTGTTGCGCATGGGGACGATTCCGCTGGCCAGAGCGGTCTTATTGCCCTTGCTCTCCCAGCTGATGTCGAGCAGGCCTCCGTCGGTGCCATGGCGGTAGGTTCTGAAGGAAACTTTGGTCGGGGTGAAGGTGATGCCTGTACGTGTTTTGATGACGAATTTCACGGCATTGTCATCGGACGAAGATGAGGCCTGTGTCGAAGGTTGGACAGCGGTCTGCGTGTGTCCGTCGACGGTCTTGACTCCGGCATAGGCTAGATTGGAGCCGATGGTCACATAGTCCAGCGAAAAGAAATCGGGCTGGGAAATGACGGCTGTCTGTCCGGCATTGCCGGCCGAAAAGGGCCATGTGAGGGTGACATCGAGATTGTCGGCGGTTTGCGCATGGGCTCCAAGAGCGATCAGCATTCCTGAAAGCCAGAGAATCATTTTCTTCATTGTCGGAAATATGTATAAGGTTATACGGTCGGGGGAAGGCTACCGGTGGACGAGCTTGACGACGTTTTCCACATGCATGGTGTGCGGGAACATGTCGACAGGCTGGATGGCGACCACTTTGTAGTCCGTATCGAGCAGGGCCAGGTCTCTGGCTTGAGTGGCAGGGTTGCAGCTGACATAGACCACACATTTTGGGGCGGCCGCCAGAATGGTCCTGATGACGTCTTCGTGCATGCCGGCGCGCGGCGGGTCGGCCACGAGCACATCGGGAACGCCGTAGGTGTCGATGAAGGAGCGGTTGAGGATGTCCTTGCAGTCGCCGGCGAAGAAGATGGTGTTGTCCAACGAGTTGAGACCGGCGTTGACTTTGGCGTCTTCGATGGCTTCGGGCACATATTCCACACCGATGACTCGGCGCGCCTTTCGGGCCAGGAAATTGGCGATGGTGCCGGTGCCGGTGTACAGGTCGTAGACCAGTTCGTCGCCTTTCAGGTCGGCAAAGCGACGCACGGTGTCGTAGAGACGAAGCGCCTGGGCCGAATTGGTCTGGTAGAAGGATTTCGGTCCGACCTTGAACTGCAGGTCTTCCATGCGTTCGAGGATGTGGTCACGGCCTTTGTACACGTGGAAAGTCTGGTCGAAGAGGGTGTCGTTGCACTTGGTGTTGACCACGTATTGCAAGGAGGTGATTTCGGGGAACGTGTCGGCAATGTGCTTCATGAGGGCCTCGATCTTGTCGTGCTCGTCACGGGCAAACACCACGATGAGCATTTTTTCGCCGGTGGAGGCGGTGCGGACCACCAGATTGCGCATCAGACCGGTCTGGGTGTTGAGGTCGAAGAAGTCGTATCCGTTGGAAAGGCAGAACTGTTTGATATCCAGACGGATTGTATCGGAAAATTCTTCTTGGAGATGGCATTCTCCGATGTCGAGGACGCGGTTGAACATGCCTGGAATGTGGAAGCCGAGGGCGTTGTTGTCTTCGCCGCTGAAATCGGCGCCGGAGTCGAGTTCTTCGCGCGTACGCCATTTCTTGTTGGAGAAGGTGAATTCCAGTTTGTTGCGGTAGCGGTCGGTGTGCTCGGCGCCGATGATGGGGCTCATTTCGGGCAGTTCGATCCTGGCCAGACGTGTGAGGTTGTCGAAGACCTGGCGCTGCTTGGCCTGGAGCTGGACTTCGTAGGGGATGTGGCGCCATTGGCAACCGCCGCAGACGCCGAAATGGGCGCAGCCTGGCTCGCAGCGCATGGGGCTCTTTTCGACCCATCTGACGATGCGGCCTTCGGCATGCTGCTTGCGTTTCTTTGTCAGTTGTATGTCGACGACGTCACCGGGGGCTCCGTAAGATACGAACACGACCATGTTGTCGACCCGGCAGATGGCTTTGCCTTCTGCGGCGATGTCTGCGATCTCTATATTTTCCAGTAAAGGAAGCGGTTTTTTCTTGCTCATTTGAATTTGTATGGATAGGACAAAGATATGTAAATCGCTTCATTGACACAAGAAGATTGTTTTTGTACTTTTGTCAGGATTTCGACAGAAACAAATGCTGACCGCCTATATCATCATTCTGGCAGCCGCCCTTGTCCTTTGCTTTCTGAGCGAGGAAATCAAGACCAACCGGTGGATTCCGCTTCTCATCATGGGAGTCGGTCTCGTGCTGATCGCCGGCCTGAAAGGCAGGGGAGTGAGCGTCGATGAAAAATACTACAGGGAATTCTACGAGCATACACTGCTGTTCCCTATGCTGTTCCGCAATCCGGTCCTGTTTTTCAGTGTAGACCGGGCGGAACCGCTGTTTTTCGTCATTTCTTCGCTCTGCAAGACTTTTCTGCCGGCCAGCATAGGTTACCAGTCGGTCATCTTCATCTTCGCACTGCTGGCGGTTTCCATCAAACTCAAGTGCATCGACGACTATACGGAGTTCGCCTTCCTGACGCTGTTCCTGTATATATCACACACGTTTTTCATTCAGGAAATCATCCAGATACGTGCCGGCCTGGCCACGGCCATCGCCTTCTACAGTTTCCGCCACATCATCGACCGCAACTTTCCGAAGTTCACCCTCATCATGTTGGTGGCCATCTTCTTCCACTATTCGGCCATTCTGTTTTTTCCTTTCTATTTCGTCAGCACCAAAAAGATCAATCCCTGGCTGTATCTGAGCATCATCGTAGTGCCGTTTCTGCTGCTGGTCAGCGGATGGGATTTCATGAGCATTCTGCGGAATCTCGACTTAGGCGTCTATTCCTATAAAGTCGACCATTATACCAAAGACCAGATTGACAATGCCTACACCGTCGACATGTTCAACATGATTCTGCTGGCGCAAATGGTGATATCGTGTGTGCTGATCTATTTCAGAGAAGAACTGGCCGAAAAGACGCCATACGGTATTCTGTTCCTGAAAATCAATCTGGTGTCGATTGCCATGTTTTACCTGTGCTTTCCCGTGCCAGTATTTGCTTTCCGGGTTTGGGGCATGATGAACATCGTCCAGATTTTCCTGTTTCCCTATCTGGCTTATTTCATCCGACCGAGATGGATTCCCGATCTGATCGTCATTCTTTTAGGAATAGGACTGTTTTACTCGCTGGCAGCCCAATCTCACCTCAGAGCGTTTTCGTTCATCACATTCTGATTGGAAATGAATACGTCGAACAAGGAGAAAGTTGGATATTTTCTAGAACGGCTCAGTCTGTGTCTGGGACAGTTGACGGCCGTTTCCCTATTTCTGCCCGATGTCATCCTCAAGTATGTCTTTTCCTTTTGGAGCGCTTCCTGGCTGTTGGAAGCTGTCTGGAGCGGGCGCATCCTGAAGCCGCATTTCAGCCGTAAATATCTGGCTATCTATGCATTATGCGTCTATTTCCTACTGATGTTCTTGTCCATGTGGTTGTTCACCGAGAATCAGGGGTATGCTATGCACCAGATAGAGCGCCGTCTGGCCTTTCCGATCGTGGCTGTAATGGCCTGCTTCGGTTTTTCCGCAAACAGTTCTCTGAACGCCTATCTGAAGGCGTTTCTGCTAGGATCCGTCATCGGACTGCTCGGCTCGATGCTTGTGCCGGCATTCTCTTTCTTCACCGATACCGAGTTTCACCGGCTGGTGCTGGAAGACCGAGGGGAAATCCGGCTGTACCTTCAGCAGCAGGGCTATCATCCCACCTTTTCGGGCATTCTGCAACTGACTGCATTGTTGGCGGCTTGGCGTTTCAGACATCTTTTCTGCATCAGAATGGGCAGAACGCCTTTTTACACGGGATTTGCGTCTTATGGCATGCTTGTCGTTCTGTGGATGTGGCTGACGGGCAGCCGCATCTGCCTCTTGCTGTCCGTCATGCTTCCGTTGGCTGTCCTCACCTCGAAGTTGTGGAAAATGGGGAGAACTGTCGACATCCGTAAAGCTTTGGGACAGGCATTTGCTGCAAGCGGAGTCTTTGCCCTCGTCCTGTTTGGCGCCGGTTTCTTCAGACAGCAAGGAAAAGACGCCTTCATTCCCGTTGAAGTGACCTTGGAAGGGGAGAATTCAGGTCTGCTGCAGTTTTTCTACACCCAACGCCATTGGGAAACCTTCACGGCACAGAAGAACGTGTCGGCATTCATGGTGCCGGACTGCGACACTTACCGGTTCCGGATTCCTGCCGCCCGCATCTGCCGGCTGCGCCTCGACTTCGAAACGCCCTCAGATTCGTTGGCCATCAGTGAAATTCTCGTGAAAGGCATCCGGTACTCCGGTGAATTCACTACAAACCATTGCACCCTTTCGTCCGTCGACGGACAGACGGTCCTGAAAGCGGAGGGCAACGATCCTTTTGTGGTCTGCCAAAATCCGCTGAATGTCCGGGCAGATTTTCAGGGCATCAATCTGAATAAACTGAAACACAGTTTGATATCGGCTTTGGCGGCGTTCGTCGTGCTGTCGTTGCTGTTCTGGCCGCTGGCCCGGCACGGTCGTTTGATCACGGTCCTGCCTGGTCTGGTCTGTGTTCTGACGGTGCTTGCCGTCTATCTGTACCATCCCCGCTTTGAACCGCTGCGTCCCAACCACTGGCACGATGTCAGCATTCTTCGTGAGGAGGGACGCTTGAACACTTGGAGTTCGGCTGTCGCCCTGTTGTCGGAAGACAATGGCTGGCTGCTGGGCATAGGTGTGGGGGATACCCGCGACAAGTTGGAAGAGAGTTTTGTGGGGAAAGACCTTTCGCCCAAATTTTTGGAAAACACGCACCATTGCCACAGCAATTTCCTCAATTCCATGCTGGAAATGGGGCTTCCGGGACTGCTTCTGCTGCTGTTCACGCTTATCTGGCCGCTGACACAAGTCAAGGGGACGGAAAACAAGACCTTTGTCTGGTCGGCCTTGTTCTGCCAGTTTGTGCTGATGGCCGTGGACACTACGTTCTCGCTGGTCAGGGGCATCGTTCCCTTTGCCCTTCTGCTGCTCTTTATTGTCTCACTGAATGACTGTTACGATGAATAGGATTGCCATACTGCTCTGCGTTTTCAACAGCGAGGACTACCTGCCCGAACTGCTGGATTCCCTTTACGCCCAGACCTGTCAGGACTTCGAGATTTTCGTCCACGACGACGGTTCCAGCGACCGTACGCCCGACATTCTGGCCTCTTATGCGCAAAAACACGGCCGTCTGACAGTTTTGGACGACCCCCATCCGGGCCGCAAGGCCAAAGGCAGTTTCGTCTGGCTGTTGGAACAGGTCGAGGCCGACTACTACATGTTCTGCGACCACGACGATGTCTGGCTGCCTTTCAAAGTGGAAAGGACGCTGGCCAAAATGAAGGAATGCGAGGCTGAAAATCCCGGCAAGCCAGTGGTGGTCAACACCGATCTTAAGGTGACCGATTCCCATCTGAAGGTGCTGCATCCTTCCTTCTGGACCTACAGCCGCATCGATTGCGACCTCTTGCGCGATTTCAATTATCTGGCAGTGTACAATGCCTTTACAGGATGCACGATGATGATTGACCGCGCAGCTCGAGACCTGAGTCTTCCCGTCAGTCCTGAGGCGACCATGCACGACAAGTGGATTGCGCTGAAGGTGGCCTATGCAGGCGGCGTGCTGGCATCGCTCAAGGAGGCCACCATCCTGTACCGTCAGCACGGCACCAATGAAGTGGGCGCCAACAAAGTGGACAGAAAATACTATTTCAAGCGCATCCTGTCGTTGAAAAAGACTTTCCGTCTGATGACGTCCAGTTACCGGATGGACAAAACAATCGACCCCAGCTATCACTGGGGCCGATTCTTCCGCTACAAAATCCTGTACTGGAAAAAGCGGAAATAGGGCGGAACCGAGGTTCTTGTCAGAACTGCAGTTCGGATTCTTCGATGCAGACCAACTTGTTGTCCGAAATGATTTTCTGGGTCAATTTCTCGTCATTGGTACGCATGATGAGAATGCCGTTGTTCTGCCATGTAAAGGAATAGACGTATTCGATGTTGAGGCCAGCCTCTGTAAACAGAGAGATGGTGTCTGCGGCTGTTCCGGGCACGTTTTTCAGCGAAATGGCGAACACATCTGAAACGCGCACCATCAGACCGTCGGCTTTCAAAGCCTCGTAGGCTTTCTCGGGTTCGGCCGCAATGACACGGTAAATGCCGTATTCGGTCGTATCGGAGATGGTAGAGGCAATGATCTGCAGATGTTCGGACTTAATGGTTTCCAGCGTGTCGTGAAGGGTTCCGGGACGGTTCTCAATGAAAATGGATAATTGTTGAATCATAGCCTGCTACTTTAATGGTTCTTACGTAAATCTTTAACTCTCACGGCTTTGCCTTCCGATTTCGGCAGGCTTCCTTTGGGTACGAGCTTGACCTTCGGAGTCACCAGAATCTCATCTTTCAGCTGACGGGTAATCTCTTTGACAAGGCCCTGCAGCTGACTGTAGTCATCGGTGAACAGTTCGCCGAGTTCGACCTCGACCGTCATGATGTCATTGTCTTCGGCCGTTTCGAGAGTGATCAGGTAATCGCTTCCCAATTCCTTGAAATGCATCAGAATGGCTTCGATCTGAATGGGGAAGATGTTGACACCCTTGAGGATGATCATATCGTCGCTGCGGCCCTGCATGCGGTCGAGGCGCAGATGATGGCGTCCGCAGGGGCAGTCGCCTGGCAGGATGCGCGTCAGGTCGCGGGTGCGGTAGCGCAGCAGAGGCATGGCTTCACGGTTGATGGTGGTGAGCACCAGTTCGCCGATTTCTCCGTCGGGCACAGGCTCAAGTGTGTCGGGATTGACGATTTCCACGATGTAGTAGTCTTCCCAAATGTGAAGACCGTTCTGTTCCTGGCATTCGAATGCCACACCGGGACCGCACATTTCACTCATGCCGAAACTGTTGTATGCCTTGACGCCGAGCATTTCCTCGATACGTTTGCGCTGGGCTTCGCTATGAGGCTCGGCTCCGATGATCAGGGTCTTGAGTTTGGTGTCGCGACGTGGATCGACTCCCTGTTCGAGCATCACTTCGTACAGACGGCTGGCGTAGGACGGAATGGCATGGAGAGCGGTGGTGCCGAAATCGCGGATGAATTTGATCTGACGGAGGGTGTTTCCGGCAGCAGCGGGCACGGTGAGCATGCCCAGACGCTCGGCTCCGTATTGGAAGCCGAGACCGCCGGTGAACATGCCGTATCCCGATGAATTCTGGAATACGTCGTTCGGACGGAGACCGACCATATACAGGCAGCGGGCCACGGCGTTGGCCCATTCGTTCAGGTCTTTCTGAGTATGAAGGATAACGGTCGGATTGCCTGTCGTACCGCTGGACGAATGCAGACGTACGCATTTCTCCAGGGGGACGGAAGCCATTCCGAAAGGATAGGTGCTGCGCAGATCGGCCTTCGTCGTAAAGGGAATCTTGCGCAGATCGTCCAGCGTTCTGATATCTTCTGGCTTCAGACCAATCTGCTCGAAACGATTGCGGTAGAACGCAGAACCCATGCAGTGTTCGACAGTGGATTTCAGGCGGGTCAGCTGGAGCTGACGGATGCCTTCTCTGCTGAGAGTTTCAAATTCTGGATGCAGATAGGAGTTCATAATAAAGGTATACTAAAGGTTTGTTCTGCAAAGATACGACAAGTTTTCCTGCCCAAAGCACTAAACCCGGAGAAAGATTATTTGTCTAATGACCATATTTAACACTTTTTCCAACAACCGAAAAAAATTATGAAAAAACTTATCTCACTTGTCAGTATGCTGGCTCTCGTACTTTCCGTGTATGCCCAGTACCCTAGTGTTCCGCCAGAGGTGGTAGCCGCTGTCAATGAAATGATGGCCGGCGCCGAGTCTCATTCCGATTCGGCTTGGGCTGTAGCTCTTCCCATTATCATGCAGCAAGACAGCACGGGACGCCCCTTCGTTCCCCATGCCCTGCGTCCAGACGATCTTCTTCGCGCCGAAATTCCTTCGTTTCCCGGAGCTGAAGGCGGTGCCATGTACTCACCCGGTGGTCGCGGAGGTAAAGTTCTGACTGTTACCAACCTCAACGACGATGGCGAAGGTTCGTTCCGTTGGGCCTGCGAACAGGGCGGCGCCCGTATCATCGTTTTCAATGTAGCCGGCATCATCCGTCTGAAAACTCCGCTCATCATTCGAGCCCCGTATCTGACCATTGCCGGACAGACCGCTCCCGGTGACGGTGTCTGCATTGCTGGAGAATCCGTTTGGGTAAACACTCATGATGTGGTTATACGTCATATGAAATTCCGCAGAGGTGAAACGTATGTCGGACGTCGTGATGATAGCCTAGGCGGCAATCCCATCGGCAACATCATGCTCGACCACTTGTCATGCAGTTGGGGTCTGGACGAAAACATTTCCTTCTACCGCTACATGTATCATCCTGAAGACGGTTCAAAGGATCAGAAACTGATGACGGTAAATGTAACCATCCAGAACTCCATTTCTTCGAACGCTCTTGATACCTACAATCATTCGTTCGGTAGCACCATCGGTGGCATCAACAACATGTATGTCCGCAACCTTTGGGCTAACAACACCGGTCGTAACCCATCCATGTCTACCAGTGAGTTCAACTACATCAACAACGTCATATACAACTGGTATCACCGTACCGGCGACGGTGCCGGCTATTCCTACAACGTGGCCAACAACTACTTCAAGCCGGGTCCCGTCACACCTGTCGGAGAACCCATTTCCTACCGCGTGTTCCGTGCCAACGGACGTGGAAGGACTCCGGGCTGGGCCTATGTGGAAGGCAATGTGGTGGAAGGCAATGACAGCGTCACGGCCGACAACTGGAACGGTGGCGTGCAGGACGGTCACAGCAAGGAAGACCTGGCCTTCATGCGTTCTCCCGAATGGAAGCCGATGCCTCACGTTACCGTGATGACAGCTGAGGAAGCCTACGATTTCGTCCTTGAGAACGGCGGTGCCGTCTATCCCAAGCGCGATATCGTCGACAAGCGCGTCATGAAGCAGATGAAGACCGGCAAGGTCTATTACAACAAGAAAGCCGACAAGAAGGAATACTATCAGTTCCAGTATCGCCGTCTGGCGCCCGATTCCTACCATCAGGGCATCATCACCGACATCGAGCAGGTCGGCGGCTATCCCACCTACAAAGGCAAGCCCTACAAGGACAGCGACATGGACGGCATGCCTGACCGTTGGGAAAAGAAGTACGGTCTGGATCCCAAGGATCCTTCCGATGCCATCAAGGACTGCAGCGGTGATGGTTACACAAACATCGAGAAGTACATTAACGGCATCGATCCGACCAAGAAAATTGATTGGACAAATCTGGACAACAACTTCGACACCTTGGCCAAAAAGAAAGGTCGCCTGATGAAATAAATCCGGTGAAAAACCGTACTTTTGCGCGATATTAGTGAATCTGTATGGCAACAACATCTCCTTCATCCAAATCGTCGCGCCGCGAAGCTAAAATAAGTCAATATAAAGTGGGTGAGGGACTTCCATTGATGGAGTTCCTCACCCAAACTTTAACTGACCAGTCCAGGACCACCGTCAAGTCGCTGCTGGCCCACCAGCAGGTAAAGGTCAACGGACAAGTCATCCGCCAGTTCGATTTCGCCCTTGACAAAGGCGACACGGTCGAAATCAACTGGGACAAGGGACAGTCGACCCTCAACCATCCCAAACTGAAAATCGTTTTCGAAGACAAGTATCTGATTGTCGCCGAAAAGGCTTCAGGGCTGCTCTCCATCGCCGCCGGCCGCGAACGCGAAAAGACCGCCTATTCCATCCTCAGCGAATACGTCAAACGCAAATGTCCGGGCAACAAGATTTTCGTCGTTCACCGTCTGGACCGCGACACATCGGGACTGCTGCTTTTTGCCAAGACTCAGGAAGTGCAGAAGCTGATGCAGGAAAACTGGCGTTTTGCCGTCGACCAGCGCCAGTATGTGGCCGTGCTTGAAGGGGAATTGAAGACAGGAGACGGAACGGGTAGGGGAACCGTCACTTCTTACCTTTGGGAAAGCAAGGCCTTCATCGTCTATGCCAGCAACAACCCCGAAGACGGCGTGAAAGCCGTCACTCACTACCGGGTCGTCAAAACTGACGGGCAGTTCAGCTTGGTCGAATTCTCGCTCGACACGGGCCGCAAGAACCAGATCAGAGTGCAGATGAACAGCATCGGATACCCCGTTTCGGGCGACCTCAAATACGGTGGACACAAAAATCGGATGAACCGTATGGCTCTCCACGCCTGTGCGCTGGCCTTCACGCATCCCATCACAGGAGAGCGGATGAGCTTTGAAACCAAGGTCCCGAAGGAATTTCTCGAAGTGTTCGAGGAAAAAACTCGAAATAGAAGTATTTGATAATTAGCGGGTAAATAAGAGCTCGAATTTTTTTTGAAAAAAAATCATCCAAATCGTTTGGAGATAATAAAATTCGCTCTACCTTTGCAACCGCAAACGCGAAAATAGCTCAGTTGGTAGAGCACGACCTTGCCAAGGTCGGGGTCGCGGGTTCGAGCCCCGTTTTTCGCTCAAATTCAAGTTCGCTTGGATATGGTCTTTGAAATTTTGTGAGAAATTACTTGAAGAGAATTAACATTATAGTAGATTGTTCTTTCGGGGACAACATATGACTCCGTAGCTCAGTTGGTAGAGCAACTGACTCTTAATCAGTGGGTCGAGAGTTCGAGCCTCTCCGGGGTCACTACATTGGAATCAATGCTCTCATACGGGTGTAGCTCAGTCGGTAGAGCACTGGTCTCCAAAACCAGGTGTCGTGAGTTCGAGCCTTACCACCCGTGCATTATGGTGCGTTAGTTCAGCTGGTTAGAATACATGCCTGTCACGCATGGGGTCACGGGTTCGAGTCCCGTACGCACCGCTAACATTCTTGCGAAAATAGCTCAGTTGGTAGAGCACGACCTTGCCAAGGTCGGGGTCGCGGGTTCGAGCCCCGTTTTTCGCTCAAATTCAAGTATGCGGAGGTGGTGAAATTGGTAGACACGCTACTTTGAGGGGGTAGTGGCCGTTCGGCTGTGTGAGTTCGAGTCTCATCCTCCGTACATTTAATGATGGTGCCATAGCTCAGTTGGTAGAGCAAAGGACTGAAAATCCTTGT
>JAZQNO010000001.1:0-13139 GCA_045627385.1 Bacteroidales bacterium | reverse complement strand
AGTTCGGCACCCTTTTGGCGCAAGTCATAGTATTCCCACTTTTCGGGGTCTTGTCCCTGACTGCGGAGCCAGGCTTTGGCCGTCCATATTTCGAGCAGCTTGCGGCCTTCGATGACTTCTTCCATCGAGTCGGGGGCATAGGTGTCGAACTCGATGTGCTGCAGACGGCGCACCCGTTTGTCGCGGCTCTTGTATTTCCAGGCGTTTCGGGCCAGTGCGTACATGTCGTACAGCCACCAGAAGGCCGGCATGATTTCCAGTTCGTTGCGGCTGGTGTTGTTGTTGACCAGCGAGAAAGGCAGCGGAATCTGCATTTCGGCCGGATAGTCGGCCTTGCTCAGCAGCGTGAAACTGGCAAACTTGCAGGAGTGCTTCACACTGGAGCACAAGCCCGGCCAGAATCCGCGGCCGGCCTGGATTTCGTTGTCGTTGGTGCGGCTGTTGTGGTTGCTGCCCAGCGTGGCGCCGGCGGCGGTGTTGGTCTGTCCCATCAGGACGGCCGCCACCAGAAAAGAGTTGTTGTGGTGCTGTTCGTGTGCCGGGAAAATGAGCGAGTTGAGCACTTCGCAGCAGCTGATGGTGGAGTTGTCGCCCAAGAATGTGTTGATGAGGCGGGCGCCGTATTTCAGGTTGGAATTGTTGCCCATCACGAAACGCACGGCGATGACGTTGTAGAACACATGGCATCCGTAGCCCACGATACCGTTCACCAGCACGGTGCCTTCACCCACCTGCGAGGGTTCCTCCTCGCTGGAGTTGATGGTGATGTTCTTCAGCTTCTGCGCCCCCTTGATGTAGCAGCAGTCGCCCACATTGGCGTCCTTGAGAATGCCGCTGGCCTTGATCACACAGTCGTGGCCGATGACGCCGTAGTAGCCGCGGCGGCTGTCGTAGCGGTTCTGGGTGAGCTCCGACAGTTTCTGCTGCAGGGGCTTGTTGTCGATGTACTTGGCCATCATGTAGGCGTCGGCCGAAATCATGCCGTCGAAGGGATAGACCCGGCGGCAGCCGGTTTCGTTCATCACCTCCAGAGAGATGCGCACCGAGGGGTCCTCCCCGTCCTTGATGATGCCGTTGCCGAATTTGGCGTGGTCGGTGCAGCTCATCTCCTGAATGTTGAACAGGATGCTGTGGTCGCCGATGATGTAGTTGGACAAGTAGTGAACGTCGTGGATGGCCACGTTGTCGCCGATGTCGCAGTTGGTGATCAGAGAATTGGTGATGCCGACCCGCATCTGCAGGTCGTGATACTGGAGCACGCCGTCGCTCACGGCACCGATGCGCACCAGACCGTAGAAACGGTTGTTCTTGATGCGACGGGGCTCGAACTCGTCGGTGACGAGCACATTGTCCCACGACTTGGCTGTGTTGCTGTTCTTTACCAGCAGCTCGATTTCCTCGCTCTTGAGATGTCGCCATCCGCCTTCGGGCTTTCTGACCTGCTGATTCCTCAGATAGTACTCGTCCTTGCCTTTCGGAAGGAATTCCCTGTCAACGAAAGGACGCTTCCGGTCAGCTCCTTTCAGCAGTGTTACAGTATTTTGCATAATGCTCGAGTATGTGTGGCCGGACTGTTTGGCGGCCCGGCCATTTTCAAACTGCAAAGATATTTTTCTAAAAGAAAAAGTTACATGAATCCGGGAGTTTTTTTCGTGAGAAAGCGAAAAAAAACGAGCACCGGCGCAAGCCGATGCTCATTTTTAGTGTATTAGACAATTTCGGAAAAACCGTCTCAACGCAGGGAGATGACGTAGGTTTCGCCCTTCTGCGTGTCAAAGTCGACGGTGCTGGCGGCAGGCAGCCGGCCGGCACTGGCAGCCGCCTCGGCCAGACCCTTGGAGTGGTCGAGATAGCCGTTGATGCCCACATGGCCAAACAGGGGGTTGGGGTTGGCAACGGTGCCGTCGCAGACCTTGGTGTCCACCGGCTGTCCGTTGGCCGAAACCTTCACCGGAGCGGCCGTGCGCAGACGGCAGTTGCCGCCCAGGGTGGACGTGATGCGGGCCTCGGTCAGCTGGCCGTTCTTCCATTCGATGTCGATGAGGAAACCGCCGCGGGCATGCAGACCGCAGATCTTGCCTTCTTTCCAGGTGGAGGGAAGGGCAGGCAGCAACTGGATGAAACCGCCGTGGCTCTGCATCAGCATCTCCACCACACCGGCCGTGAAACCGAAGTTGCCGTCGATCTGGAATGGCGGATGGGCGTCGAAGAGGTTGGGGTAGACACCGCCGCCGCTGCGGCCTTTGCCGAATCCGACCGGATTGAACAGATTGCCGATGATGATGTCGGCGTGGTCACCGTCGAGCAGACGGGCCCAGAGGTTGATGCGCCAGCCCATGGACCAGCCGGTGGCCTCGTCGCCGCGCATGCGCAGGGTCTTGGCACAGGCGGCGGCCAGCTGAGGCTGCTCGCTGGGAATGATCTGGTTGCCCGGGTGCAGGCCATACAGATGGGAAGTGTGGCGGTGCATAGGCTCGTATTCTTCGAAATCCTGCTGCCATTCCTGCAGCTGGCCCTTGGAACCGATCTGGTAGGGCAGCAGCTGGGGCAGCTGGGCGGCAATGCGGTCGAGCAGCTTCTGGTCGGCGGCCAGCTGTTCGCTCAGACGGCCTTCCGATTTCAGCACGTCGGCGGCAGCCAGCACATAGGTGAACAGCTCGCGGATGAGGCTCATGTCCATGGTGGCACCCATGCTGATGGCCGAGTTGGCCGGGCGTATGCGCTTGCCGTTCATGCCGATGATGGGACGTCCGTTGGCATCGACGGTGTTGGCCCAGCTGTCGGTGATGACCACAAAGGTGTTTTCGGGCGAGTTGCTGACGGGGGTGACCAGATAGCCGGGAACGGCGTGCAGGTCTTTGCCTTCTTCACCGAGTGAACTGGCCACCAGCCAGTCGGTCAGGAATTCGGCGGCACCCTTCATGATGCCGTAGTTCTGCTCGAGGAAGTCCACATCGCCCGTGTAGAGGTAGTGCTCCCAGAGGTGGCTGCTCAGCCAGGCATTGGCCAGTGACCAATAGGATGAGGTGGGTGTTCCGTCGTTGGGATGGGTTTCACGCCAGATGGATGAGTTGTGGTGGCAGACCCATCCCTGGCGGTTGTAGAGGTCTTTGGCGGTCTTGGCGCCCGATTGGGCCAGTTCGGAAATCATGCGGAAGAAGGGCTCGGTGCATTCGCCGAGACCGGCGCTTTCGGCGGGCCAGTAGTTCATTTCGGCGTTGATGTTGAGCGTGTAACCGCAGTTCCACGAGGGAATGACTTTTTCATTCCAGATGCCCTGGAGGTTGAGGGCCTGTCCGCCGATGCGCGAACCGCTGATCATCAGGTAGCGGCCGTATTGGAACATCAGTGTGACCAGACCGGGATCGTATTCTTTGGTGAAGTCGCAGATGCGGTCGTCGGTGTTGAGGGCCTTCTTGGCCTGAGTGGCGGGCATTTCGAAGCTCACGGTGTTGAACAGACGGCTGTAGTCGGCCTGATGTTCGGCCAGCAGCTTGCTGTAGGGCGTTTTGGCGGCTTTCTTCAAAGCGCTTTCGGCCAGTGCGGCGGCATCCTTGCCTTCACGCGAAGGGCTCTTGTCCCAACCGTTGTAGCTGGTCTGCGAAGACAGGATGAAGACGACTTCGCTGGCATCTTTGATGCGGATGGAAGGACATTCCAGACCCTGACGGTCGCGGATTTGGCTGAGCGATGTCTTGCCGCCTTTGCTCAGCACCTGCAGACGGGTCTCGAAGTAGGTGCCGCGGTTGTCGACCTGCTCGGCATAGAGAACGTCCTGCTTGTATTTGCGGCGTCCGTTTGCATCGTAGAGTTCGGGGTGGAACTTGGTCTTGCCCCAGCCCTGGATAAGGCCGTCGCCGCGGCGCTGGGCGTGGCCGGGAGCCTGGCCGCCCATCATCAGCTTGTCTTTGGCCGATGCGTAGTGGCTGGTCTGGCGGTGGGCACTGGTCAGGTACAGGTCCATATCGATGGCCTTGCTGACTTTGGCGCCCGTCTCGGCATCTGCAGCCGTGATCTTCATCACGATGACATCTTTGGGATTGGACGCGAACATCTCGCGGGTGTAGCGCACGCCGTTCTGCACGTAGCTGACGGTGAGCAGCGATTTCTCGATGTCGAGCACGCGGCTGTACTCGCTGATTTCGCCCAGTTTGAGGTTGTTCATATACCAGTCGCCCAGCGGCTGATAGCACTCGTGCAGACGCACCAGCCAGTTGTCCTGCACCTTCTGGTAGGCCTGGTCGTATTTGTCGTGGCGCAGCAGGTCCACAATCTCGTCGTAGGAATCTTTGATGTTGGGCAGCTGCCACATCTCGCCGGGCCGTGCATTGGCGGGTTCACCGCTGTAGAGGGTGTTGTCGTTGAGTTTGATAGTCTCGTGCGAGGGGTCGCCGTAGACCATGGCGCCCAGATGGCCGTTGCCCAGAGGCAGCGCTTCGTTCCAGTTGGCGGCCGGCCGGTCGTAGTGGAGCGTGAGGTCGGCCTTGGCATTCGCGCCGGCCTTTGCGCCGGCCTTTGCGCCGGCTGCGGAGACGGCACTGGCGCCGGCCTTTGCGCCGGCTGCGGAGACGGCCTGAGCGCTCAGAACACCAAGCGACAGGAGGCAGACGCAAAGCGATTTGATAACAGATTTTCTCATAATTGTATTGAAAGGTTTGTATGTGCAAATGTAAGACAATCCAATTAAAAAAGACTTGTCCAAGCCCGATAGGTTTAAAGAATCGGGCAGTTAAAAGAATCGTCCCAGTGAAAAGAATCGGGCGATTAAAAGAATCGGCACCGCTAGGCACCGCTAAGGTCCGGGAAAACCGACAGACACCGCCCGCGGCAGAGGACCCTCCGCGGCCAAACCGCCTTCCGCGGCGAAAACGGCCTGCGGCGGCCGACCTTAGTGTGGTTTTAGCCGGCTGAAGGCATGTTTTTGCCACTAAGGTCGCGGGGGAACCGCCAAAAAACGCCCGCGGCTAACCGAGCCGCCGAGCTCAAATTCTTCTCCCCGACCGGTGTCTCGTGTTTGAGCTCAGAAGTTCAGTCCTATGGAGACTGTTGCTATCCTGTTGCTGTCTAAAGGTCAAGAATAACCAACATCTGCGCTGGAGTTACTACGATAGGAATCTTAGGAAAGTGCTTGAGATTGCCTGTGACAAGATAAGCATCGTCCGTGCTTAATGCCACTTCATAGAAGACGCGGTCGTTCTCATCGGGAAGGGATTCCGGATAAGCTGTTCTTTCGGCATCCTCTCCAAGAAAGACTATACGCTCCACCAACAGTTCGCGTATTTCTTTATCAAACTTGAACTTGCGACGAGAAAGGACCTCGGTGTACTCTGCGACAATCTCATCGTTGTATAGAGGAATAATCTTGCCATCAAGCACTGCATTGATGAGTTTAATCACCGATGACTTCTCAGATTTTGCCAGAAGCACTGAGACCAGGACGTTGGTGTCTATAACCGCATGTATCATTGATGTGGTGCCGGATTAGTCCTTTTCGGCCCTGTATGCCGATATCTCTGCATTGATCTCGTCCAAAGAAATCTCCGGTTCATTGCTGCTTCTCCTTCGCTCGGCATTGAGAGCAAGCATAGTACGAAGCTTTTCGTTGGCATTGTCTTTTGCGCCGACACCGATAATGAAAGGAATGCTACGGCTTTCCATCACAGCACGCATAAAAATATTCATGGCAGTGTTAGCGCTCATGCCAAACTGCTCGCAAAGATTGGTAAACTCCGCCTTTACCTTAGAGTCTGTACGGACTGTCATTGTTGCCTGTGCCATAATTTTAAATGCTAATTTGATTATATTATGAATACATCATGCATTCATCTTGACTGCAAAGATAGTAAGATTAATTGCTTCATCAAAAGTTTTTGAAGGATTTTGAAATAAGGCTCCAGACAGTGTGCCGGCAGCCTGTGTGTCTTACCCTAAAATTAGTTGAGTGAATTAAATATATCCCTGCTGCAGGTTGAATATTTCGTGCCTTATCCCTGAAGCCGGTTGAATGTTTTCTCTTATCCCTGTATCAGGTTGAATGGGCTCTGCTTTGAGTTCTTCAATCATTTCCAGGGTTTGTGGTGCGGCCGACCTTAGTGTGGTTTTGGCCGGCTGGAAGCATGTTTTTGCCACTAAGGTCGGGGGAAAACCGGCAAAAACGGCCCTTTGCGGCCGACCTTTGGCAAGTAAAATTTGCCGATTTTCCTTATTCGTTGACAATCAGTTGTATAGCAAATTTTTCGTAAGCCTTCAAAGATAGGGTTTCGGTCTGTGCAGAGCGAAAAACTCAGTCAGATGAGAACGGAAAGACTCACACCATTTTGCAGGAGAATAATTTTATGATACTTTTGCCCTTGGGCAGAAATGCGCAACAATGGCGTAAAAAATAGCCGATTTCGCTCATTGTATGCCCCTTTTGACAAATGCGAACGTGTAATTTTATTTCATTAGTGTTATCAATTTTTTTATTAACCCTCAATTACCAATTATGAGAAAACTTTTTACTCTCGTCGCTGCTTTCGCAGCATTCCTCAGTGTTTCCGCTCAGGATGTGTATTATGTAGACCTGTGCTGCGCCACTTATGACAGCATCAACAGCACCACGGCCCAGTGGAAGTTCACCAACACCGACATCATCCTCGAACCCGCCGGCGGCCGCAGCTATTCCGTGTTGGAGCGTCAGGGCTACAGCAACGCGCTGAACTTCAAGAACAACACCAACCAGGTGCTGCAACTCGGTGACAACAAGCTGTATGCCATCGAATTCTTCGGTTTCTCTCAGGGCGACAACTGGGAATACCTTCTGGCTTACGGTATGGGTGAAAATGCCGTCGGCGATTTCTCCTACGAATGGGTCGACCCCATCGGAAAGGACATGAAGGACAATGCCACCATCATCCAGCAGGCCGCTTATCCCGTGGACCCCTGCGTCATCAGCGATTCTTACAAAGCCGGTGAGAGCTATGCCACCGCTTACCCCGCCGAAGTCTTCAACGAAACGGGTCTGCAGCCCACATCCCACACGGCCGGCTACAAGTTCGCCACCATCGACTTCGGTCAGGAACCATACGAAGGCGACTTCCAGTTCATCTTCAGCGGCAACAACCAGATGCGCGCCGCTCTGCGCCTGTGGATCAAACCCTACGATGCCAGCAAGGCCGATGCCATCCGCAGCGTGAAGGCTCAGATGGAAGACGGCGTGATGTACGACATCCTCGGCCGTCCCGTCAACGAAGGCTACAAGGGTATCGTCATCATGAACGGCCAGAAGTTCATGCTCAGATAAATTTTTGTCACACCATTCACTGCATGATCCTATGCAAGTCAAGAGATACGTTGTCACGTTAGTCCTGTCGGCCTTCCTGCTTTCGGCATTCGCCCAGCGGCAGGTGAAGGGTACCGTCAGAGATGCGGGCGGCGATCCCATCATTGGTGCCATGGTCACGGCAGACGGCAAGCCCGTCGCCGTGACCGACATCAACGGTGAGTTCACGATTCCGTCGGCATCGTCCAATTCAAGCATTGTCCTGTCCAGCATGGGATATCTGAGCCAAACGATCGCTCTGGGCAACCGTACGCGCCTGGATGTGGTGTTGGAAGAAGACGTCAAAGCCCTCGACGAGGTGGTGATGGTCGGCTACAACACAATCCGCAAGAACGACCTGACGGGTGCCGTGGGCTCGGTCAACACCGAAAAGTTGAACGCCAAGGGCGCTCCTTCCGTGCTGGAAAACCTCCAGGGTGCGGTGCCGGGCGTGAGCATCACCAAGAGCTCGGGTCGTGCAGCCAGCGGTTTCAATATCGAAATCCGAGGCAAAAACTCCATCAGCAGCAACCAGAGCCCGCTGTACGTGGTGGACGGTGTCATCTGTGACGACATCGATTTTCTGAATCCTCAAGACATCGAACGCATCGACATCCTCAAAGATGCGTCCTCGACGGCTATCTACGGCTCCCGTGCCACGGCCGGTGTGGTGATGGTCACCACGCGCGGCGGCGTCAATGCCGGCAAAGAGTCGAAGCCTGTCATTTCCTACGATGCCTACTACGGCATCAGCGATGCGGCCCGTCTGCCGGAATTCCTCAGTCCGGAAGACTTCTACCGCTATCGTTTCATGAAGTTCCTCACCTATGCCGGCGGCTCGGCCAACGGTGGCAAGCCGATGTTCGTGAACGAAGACATCGAGCGCTGTCTGCTGGTGGACCGCGAGACAGGCATCTACCGCATGAAGGAACTCCTGGCCAACGGCAAGACTTACAACTGGCCCGATTTCGTACTCCAGCAAGGCCGCCAGCAGAACCACTACCTGTCGGTGAGCGGCAGCGCGGCCCAGCACCACTACTACATCGGTGTGGGCTATTCCGACGAAATCGGCACCTTCAAGGGCGACAGCCAGTCGAAATTCAATTTCAAAGGCAGTTTCGACGCCGAAATCAACAAGTATTTCAGCGCCGGTTTCAATATGAACATGGCCCGCATCGACCACGATTATGCGAGCGACAACGCGGTGAGCTACGCTTTCCGCATCAATCCTTTCATGCAGCCCTACGACGAAAACGGCAACATCAATGTGAAGCCGGGTGCCAAAGAGGCGCTGCATACCGACGAGTACCAGTTCACCTCGCAGATCAGCCCGCTGGTCTATATGGAGGACGAATGGCGCAACCGCGCCACCTGGATGATGCTGGGCAATGTCTATCTGCAGCTCCAGCCGATGAAGGACCTGCGCATCAAGTCGACATTCTCGCCCAATTTCTCGCTGTCGCGCACGGGCTTTTTCCGCGGCACCGACGCGGGTGAAACGCAGAACGAGGCCCAATATGACCAGTCGATGGCATTCTCCTGGACCTGGGACAACCTGGTCACCTACGACCACAGCTTCGGCACCGACCATCACCTCAGTCTCATGGGACTGATGTCGTCGACGGCTGCGAAGTCGGAGAGTTTCGACCTCACCTACAACAAGGTGATGGAAGGCACCTACTGGTGGAATCTGGGCTCGACCGACAACGGCTACAACAATCTCTCGTCGGGCAACGGCTACGGCGAGAACAGCATGCTCTCATACGCTTTGAGGGCCAACTATGTGTTCAAAGGCAAATACCTCCTCACCGGAACGGTGCGTTGGGACGGCAGTTCCAAGTTCGCTCCCGGCAACCGCTGGGGTTCTTTCCCCTCCATGGCGGCCGCCTGGCGTCTGTCTGAAGAAGAGTTCATGGCATCGGCCGAATGGCTCTCCAACCTGAAGTTGCGTGTGAGCTACGGTGTCACCGGCAACAACAATGTGGGCAACTATGCCACTCAGCTCACGGTGTCGGGCCCCAACTACTACGCTTTCGGCGACACCTATTACCAGGGCATGTATCCCAGCGGCGTGGTCAACCAGAACCTGAGGTGGGAGAAATCGCACGAAATCAACGGCGGTTTCGACTTCGGATTCTTCGACGAGCGCATCCGCGGATCGGTCGACTTCTACAACAAGACGTCCACCGACCTGCTCTACAGCGTGCAGCTGCCGCTGCAGGGCCAGCGCATGACCACCAACGTGGGTTCGGTCAACAACCGCGGTGTGGAAATCGCCCTGACCACCGAAAACATCGCCACTGAAAAGCTACACTGGAGCACTACCTTCAGCTTCGCCCACAACGAGAACGAGGTGCTGGAGGTGAACGGCACGGGCAACTACTATTCGGGCAGTTCCACAGGCAACCTCATCATCGGCCAGCCCTACAACAACATCTATGGCTATGTATGGGACGGCATCGTTTCGGACCGCGACATGAAGGTGCCCGACACGGAAATCGCCTCGCTCATGGGCTTCACGCCGGGTGAGACGGTGAAGGAATACCAATATTACTACACCTGCTACGGCCTCATCGAGGGCAACCCCATCATCGTGGACATGAACGGCGACGGCAAGTTCACCGATGCCGACAAGAAGGTCTACAAGTCGGATCCCGACTGGACGGGCAGTCTCACTTCCAACCTGCAGTACGGCAACTGGGATTTCGGCTTCTCCATCTATGCCAAACAGAACTACACGGTGTTCTCCAACTTCTACAACGAGTATCTGGCCCTGAGCGACCGCGGGCGCACCAAGATGAATGTGGACTGGTACATTCCGGCCGGCACGCTGCTCGATTGCGACGGCATCGACGCCAACGGATTGTACATCAATCCGAAATATCAGGAAACCACCCACTACGGCGATTATCCTTTCCCCAACTATTCGGCCGACAACAACGGCGTCGGAACCGAAAACTGGCTGGGTTCGACCAACTCCTATGTGGACGCCTCCTATGTGAAGGTGAAGAACATCACCTTGGGCTACACGCTTCCCAAGGACTGGATCGAACGCATCGGATGCGCCAGCGCCCGACTGTATGCCACGGTGACCAATCCTTTCGTCTTCACCGACTACAAGGGCTACGATCCCGAATGGGCCAGCGCATCGCTCAGCGGAGACGGTCCGAGCATCGTTTCCTGGCAGTTTGGCGCCAACATCAAGTTCTAAACAGATACAGCTATGAAAATCAAGATATTGTCTTTCGCTTTGTCCCTGTCGGCCGCGATGACGCTTCTGACGGGATGCGCCGGGTTTCTGGATGCCGACAACAAGTCGACCGTGACCGCCGACGCCTATTTCTCCACCGAGGAGGGCCTGTCGGCCCTGAGGGTGAACCTTTACACTTCGCTCAAGGCGCTGGTGACCAATGTGAATATGACGGAGTGGGGTACCGACCTCTACGCCGCCACCCGAGGCTCCGATCCGGGCGATTTTCAGAAATACGGCTACACGCCCGAAAACTCAGGCGTTTCGAGCTATTGGAAAAGCTGCTACGAACTGATCAACAACGCCAACGGCCTCATCAAGTACGGCAGCGGCAACGCCGCCTTTGTGGCCGAAGCGCGTTTCTTCAGAGCCTACGGCCATTATCTGCTGTCGCAGCAGTTCGGCGCCGTTCCTTATGTGACCGATTTCATCGAGTCAGACTTCAACAACTATCCCCGCAAACCGCTCGACGCGCTCTATGCGGAAATCGTATCGGAACTGGAAGCTTTGCGCGACGACACCAACCTGCCGGAAACCGACCACAAGGGCCACGTTAGCCGTCAGGCGGTGAAGGCGCTGCTGGCGAAGGTCTGCCTGGCGGCTGCCTGGGACTTGGAGACCACGCTGACCGACGCATTGGAGGGCACCTACACGACCAGTCCTTCCACCTATACGTCAAAGGCTTCGCAATATGCCGAAGAGGCTATTGGCGGCGTGGCGCTGACGATGTCGTTCGAAGACAAGTGGTCCTATACGAATGAAGGCAACGCCGAAGAAATCTTTTCGGTGCAGTACGAGCGCAACGGCTATCCGGGCGATGCACAGACGGGCGGACACGGCCGTCAGAACACCTACGGCAGCAACTACGGCGATCCGGCCGTCACGGGCCTGAAGAGCTGTTCGGGCACGCTGGCGTTCGCTCCCAAGGCCCTTTACCTGTGGGACAAGGGCGACACGCGCTACGAGGCCACTTTCATGACCACCATCTACAACTATTTCGGCGAGTGGCCCAAGACGGGCTATTACGCCTATTATCACGCCACCGAGGCCGAAAAGGCCGCGATGGGCATAGCCGACCGCTATTTCCCCTGGTATGTCACCAAGGCCGAGGCCCAGCAGTACATCACCGAGCACAACAGCCAGTTCGTGCAGGGCGAGGGCCCGAACAAGTGCCACGTGCACATCCTGGCCGATCCGGCCATCCAGTTCTCCTTCAATTTCGACGGCTCCATCAGCGAAACCGTCACGGAGGAGTATTACACCTACATCAGCCACAACAATGCGGCGGTGACCTGTGTGAAGAAGTTCGACGATCCGGCCACCATCCAGCTGGCCACCAGTTCCAACGACTACCGCGACATTGTGGTGTTCCATGTGAGCGACATGTATCTGATGGCGGCCGAGGCCTATATGCTTGCCGGAGACGAGACCAAGGCACTGGAGTACATCAATGCGGTCCGCAGCCGTGCCGGCGCCACGACCTTGTCGGCCTATTCCGACTATACGGTCAATTATGTGACCGGCACCTCGTTCGGAGCCATCCGTCCCGTCGACCTCATTCTCGACGAGCGTGCCCGCGAGCTGTATGCCGAGACCACCCGCTGGACAGACCTGCGCCGTACGCGTCAGCTGGTGCGCTACAATGTGGAATTCAACAAGTTTGTCAATTCGCCCGCCGATATGAGCAATGTGAAGGGCGAGGTCAAGTGGTACAAGCCCATTCCCGCTTCTGAAATCGCCACCAACAGCGGCATTTCCGACACAGACCAGAATCCGGGCTATTGATAACAAAAAAACAACTGTGATGAAAAAACTGATAGTATACTTGGCTGCAGCAGCTGCCGTACTTACCTGTTGTGTGTCCTGCGGCTCGTCTTCTCCGCAGGAAGATTATGTCTTTCCCACTCCGGCATCGGAGTCGGCTGTGGGAACTTATGCCGGTGAAATCTGCCGTATCGAGAAGGCAGACACCACCGTGGCCGAATGTGTGATGGAGATCGCCTTCAAGCCAAACGCCGATTCCACCGGGAATCTGTCGAATGCGGTGTATCTGAAGTTTACCGCTGCCTCCATATCTTTGGATGCGGGTGTGACGGTAAACATTTCGCACTGTGGCGAAGGTTTCATCTTCACCAACACATCGGCGGCCAACGAGTTGAAGAATGCCATAACCGGCTCCATCGACGAAGAGGGTCTGGCTGTGGCTTCTTTCTCGATGAGTCAGCGCACGGGCCGCAAGTCCACCACGTTCAATTTTGTGTTCACCGGTTTGAAACAATCGGAGCAATAATCGCATTCCCTTCATGAAATTCAGATTCCTTCCTTTTCTGTGCTTCCTGTCGGCTGTCGTGTCGGTGGAGGCGCAGGCGCAGGCGCCTTTCGGCGTATCCGACAATCTGCTGGATCTCTCCAATCAGAATACCTTGGGCCTTTCCGAACCGGAGGGTCTGGAGACCAAAGTGGTTTTCGCACCCGGTGCGAAAACCGACCATTTCAGCCACGGCACGGTGCTGGCGGCTTTCAAGGGGGCTCTGTACTGCATGTGGCAGAGTTCGGCCTCCACGGAAGACACCGACGACACTTGGGTGG